>CAZSAT010000036.1:18557-58364 GCA_964604675.1 uncultured Enterobacterales bacterium | reverse complement strand
TCCAGCGCTTGCCGTGCTTGCGGGGCTTGCCGGTGACGGGCATCTCCGGGCCTCCTTGATGGTGCCAGGATGGAGCCAGGCTCGGGATGGAGCCAGGCTTGATGCCTCTAAGCCTACTAAATAAGGGGCACCCCCGCCAGGACTCGAACCTGGGACCGTCGGCTTAGAAGGCCGATGCTCTATCCAACTGAGCTACGGGGGCATGCGCCCCCACTATCCCTCGGACTCCCGCTCTTTCTCGTCGTCCGGCAGGATCCATGTGTCGGCGACACACGACGTGTCGCTCCCGGTGCGGCACAGCGGTCCCGTGGGGTCCTCATTTCCCAACAAGCCCGGTTGCGGCACCGACGGCGGCGGCGACCGCGGCAACGCATGGGCGTGCTCACCCCACCAGGCGTCGCCGAAGCGATCCTGTGAGGGGGCCGGCGCGGTGTAGTGCCAGCCCCGAGGTTCCGGCGGCGCGGGACGCTCGAACCTGGGAGGGCGCGGCGTGTAGGCCGGATCCGCGAGCTTGTGCGCGTACGCCGGCAGCGCCTGCCGCACCAGCTCCCGGGCGTCCTCGCTGGCCGTGAGCAGCTCGCGACCGAAGTACACGTCGCGCGCCGCCGTGCGCCGGTCGACGCGGTAGCGCCAGGACAGCTCCGTGACCGACACGCTCAACAGATCGTGGACGAGCGCCGCCACGACCGCTCGGAGCTGAGACGTGGAACGCCCTCGGCGACGCTCCAGCAGGTCGTCGACCTCGAACCCGAACGCCGGGCACAAGGCGTCCTCCACCACCTCGAGCGTGAGACCGGCCCACGGACCCGACAACGCGAACCAGAGCTCAGCGTCGCGCTGGGGCGCGCGCTGAAAACGAAGGACGGGACGCGGCATGGAAGCTCCTTGGGTCGCCGCCGGCGTCTGCACCCACCGTGCCATCCACAAGTGGCTGAAATCACACGACTGGGCTGTCGAGCGCTCGACAGCGGGATCGGCCCCGAGTCTTGACGAGTCAATAAGTCCGACGCGGACGTGAGGGTGCAGGCCGTTGACGTGTCGACTGTCAGTCGCGATGCGGTCCCGATCGACACCTTCGACAGCCCGCCTCAGCCCAGCAGACGCTCCGTGGCCAACCACGCAAAGCTCATCACCGGCACCATCGTGTGGGTGCTGCTGGTCGTCGGAAAGACCGACGCGTCCATCACCCAGAGGTTGTCGGAGCCGTGCACCTTGAGGTCGAGGTCGACCACCGCGTGCTGGGACGACGGGCCCATGCGGCAGCTTCCCTGCGGATGCGCCGACAAGACGGGGCCGGCGTTCGGACGGATGGGGAGCGCGTCGAGCTGATCGAGATCCCGCTCCCGAGTGACCGGCACCGCACCAGCAAGCGGGAGCAGGACCTGCTGGGCGCCAGCCGCGAGGTAGGCGCGACCCGCCGTGCGCAGCGCCTCGCGCAGGTGGTGCTTCCACCGATCCTGGAAGGCGTACTGGATGGCCGGACGGCCGTTCCGCCGGCGCTTCACACGCCCTCCGGGGCGGTCGGGCACCAGGCACAACAGGGCCGCGACGTCGCCGTAGCGACGCATCATCTCCCACGGGTCACCTACCGGGATGGACGAAGCCGCCTGACCCGGACCGCCCGCGACACCCTCGAGCCAGAAGCCGTCGAGCCCTGCTTCGGCGGTGACGGTGCCGGTGCCCTCCAGCCACCCGGACTGCGGCACGCCGCGCCACTGCCGGACCTCGTCTTCGAACAGGGCCGCCACGGGCGCCTGCGGCTGGAGGCTCAGGTGCCGACCCACAGCCGATCCACCGACCTTCGACGCGAGCAGGATGAGCGGGCTGTGGATGGCACCGCCCGCGAGCACGAAGCGCTCCGCGGCGACCCGAAACGGCGCCCCGGGCACCCCGGTCACCGGGTCGACGAGGTGCCCGACCGCCGCCCGCACCCGGCGTCCGTCGTGCTCGAGGCGCTCCACCCGCGCCTCGGTCTGCAGCAATGCGCCCGCATCGGACGCACGGGGAAGCCAGGTGAGCGCCGCCGACCGCTTGGCGTCGTAGGCACACCCAATCAGGCAGTAGCCGCTGTTCACACAGCCCACGCGGTTGTGCTCGAAGGCGCGCCCGGTCAGGCCGATCTTCTGGCCGCCTTCCAGCAACAGCGCGTTGTTGCGGTTGTGCTCGGCGATGGGGTTCGCACCGATCACCGACTGCACCGTCGCGGCCGCGTCGTGCACCTGGGCGGTGGTGAAGCCGTCGCATCCGAACTGCTGACGCCAGTGCTCGAGCACCGCGTCCTCGATCGGCACGCAATCGGCCATGTTCACCACGGTGCTGCCGCCGAGGACCCGCCCCTGGAGCACGGCCACCGCGCCGTCCTTCGTGTACTGCTGCGCCTGATCCCGGTAGAGCAGCGGGTACATCTCCTCCTCGCGCTGCGTCATGAGCGTGCGCGGCACGTGGGCACCCTCCTCCAGCACGATGACGTCGTGCCCCGCCTCGGCCATCAACGCCGCCGACACCGCACCGCCGGCCCCCGAGCCGATCACGCACACCTCGGCACGGCGCTCGAAGCCCCCCGCGACCTCCCGGGCCGAACGGATCACGGGCTCACCCAAGGGCCGTCGTAGCCACTGCTCGACCACGTCCGAGGGTCGGCGTAGAACGAGAACAGCGCCAGCCGACGCAGCGCCTGGAACAGCTGGCGCTTCACGCCGAGGCCCGAGACGCTCCAGGCCTGCATCACCGAGCGACGCTCGTCGAGGGGACGGGCCGAGAAGCGACGGGTCCAGCCGCCGCCGAGGTGCTCCACCACCGCCAGCCCCAACAACAGCTCGGAGACCAGGACCGGGTCGCCCCGATCGGCCAGGAAGCGGTCGACGGCGGCCACCACGGCAGCTGCCTCGCCCTCCGGCAGGAAGACCTCCGACACCGACTCCAGCACGGCACTCCGCGCGCCGAGGACCCGGCCACCGCCGGAACGGCCCGGGCGCAGGATCACACCCAACGCCGCCGCGCCCACGAAGAGCGCACCGCCGCCCAACACCTGGCGCCTGGAGAGCGTCATTCCTCGATGGTCTGGTAGACCCCTTCGGCCTCCGACGTCATGGCCAGCACGCTCTCGACCACGCCGCCCGCACCGTCGGACTGCTTGCCGAGCAGGCGCGCGAAGGTGTCGGCGGAGTCGTAGTCCGGAACGAGGTCCACGAACTCGCCCTCGAGGACCACGGCACCGTGGCCGTCCGGGCAGCCGGCGATCACGCGGTACTGCGTGCCCGTCGGTGAGAAGCTGCCCGACTCGGTGAGGATCCAGTCCATGTGGGCGTTGCCGTCGAGGTCGCCGGTCCAGGCCACGTCGTGCTCGACGTCGCCAAGGGTGGCGGCGGCTCCTTCCACGACCAGGGACTCGACCCCGTGCCCCCAGACCGGGCACCCCGCGGCCCGTGCCGCCTGCAACCCCGGGACGTAGGCACCGGCCGAGGACGAGAAGGCGTGGGGCCCCGACACGCGCACCTCGTCGCTGTCGACGCCCTTCACCACGTCGAGCACCAGCCAGCCGTAGAAGCGCTGGTCCAGCACGTTGATCTCCTTCGCCTTCAGCTCCAGCAGCTTCCGGTCGCCATCCCGGCAGCTGAGCACGACGTCGGTCAGGCCGCCCTGCCAGGTCTGCACCGCTCCACGAACGATGCGATCCCCGCGCCCGTCGCCGTTCAGATCGCCAGTCCAGGTCGCCACGCCACCGGAGTTGAGGAAGCCTGGCGCGGTGGGGACGGCACACGAAGGCTCCTGCACGGCAGCCTCCGGGGCCTGCTTCTGGCATGCGAAGAGGGTCACGAGCAGCACGGTTCTGTCCTCGAGCGGAGGCGAGAGGGTAGATCGCTCTTGACTTCGATGAGTATCGAATTAGATGTGTGTCTATTCAAACGACTGGATGAGTGTGAGCGCACGACCATGACCCGCGCCGACCTCGACACCCTGCTCCGCTTCTTCAAGACCCTCGCCGACGAGAGCCGGCTGCGTGTCGTGGGCCTCCTGTCGACCCACGAGGAGCTCACCACCAGCGAGCTCGCGGCGCTCCTGTCGCTCAAGGAGCCCACGGTCTCCCACCACCTGGCGCGCCTGCGCGACCTGGGGCTCGTGGAGGTGCGGCGCGAAGGGACCCACCGCCACCACCGCCTCGTGACCGACGAGCTGGAGCGCCTCGCCAAGCGCGTGCTCGCGCCCGGAGTGCTGGCCTCCGCCGCGTCCACCGGAGACACCGAGGCGTGGCGGACCAAGGTGCTCCGGAGCTTCGTCGACGGCGCGCGCCTCACCGCGATCCCCGCCAGCCGGCGCAAGCGCGAGGTCATCCTGGCCTGGCTCGTGGAGCAACTTCCGACCGAACGCCCCCTGGGTGAGCTGGAGCTGAACCGCTTGATCAAGCGCCACCATCCCGACGCGGCCACCCTCCGGCGCGAGCTGGTCGGCGCGGGGCTGCTCACCCGTGCCGCGAGCGTGTACACCCGCCCGGCTTGAGCCTTCCGCCCCGAACAGCCCTTGCGCCAGGGTCGCAGGAGAGGAAGGGTGGGGGCCTCGGAGCGCGCATGTTGACCCTTCTCTGCCTGGCCTGCTTCCCCGGCCTGGCCGAATCCAGCGGCAGCATCGCCAGCGACGAGGTCCTCACCGAGCAGCAGGACGCGTCGGTCGACACCGGCGGCGCGGTCGATGACGCCGAGCGCGCCGAGCCCGACGCCCCGCCGGAGGACTCCGGGCTCGGCGACGACACCGGTGGAGGCGAAGCCGGCAACGACGAAGGGCCCGCGGACGCCGACACCGCCGCTCCGGACGAGGGCACCGACCCGGGCGAGCCGGAGGACGAGGAGCCCGAAGGAGACGCGCCCGAGGACGACGCCCCGGAAGACGCCCCCATTGTCGACGATGTCGAGCCGGAGGAGGACACGGGTGACGTGGTCGTCGTCGACGCGCCCGAAGACGAGCCCGAGGAAGAAGACGAGGACGAAGACGAGGACGAGGACGAGGACGAGGACGAGGACGAAGACGAAGACGAGGGCGAGGGCGAGGGCGAAGACGAGCACGAAGACGACGACTGAGCGCCATCGCCCATGGCAAGATCGCCCAGGAGGTGGCCGTGCCCAAGCCCACCCTGCAGCAGGCCCTCAGCGCCATCCAGGAGACCCTGGACGAACCTCACGCCCTCGACGTCGAGCAGCGTCGAGCGCTCGCCGACCTCCACGAGGACATCGAGCGGGCGCTGGAGGCCACCGAGGAGCTGCAGGGCGACACCGGCCAGCGCGTGAACGCCGGCAGCCGCGACCTCATCGAACGCCTCGAAGCCGACCACCCGATCCTCACCGAGGTGCTCGGTCGGGTCGCGAACACGCTGACGGCACTCGGGCTCTGAGCGGCTGGACGCGCCTCGGCGCCTTCGATGCCTGACGCCTACTACCGACTGGGGAGCGCTGGGGCCCCTGTCGTGGCTGCTCCACGCGCTCGGGTTCCGTGTGGGCCTGAGCGTGAACACCTTCGGTCTGCGCTGGGTGATGGGCTCCGATCAGGCAGCTCTGTCAGCCTGGTTCCTCGAGCAGCTGGAGGAGCGGCCGCCCGCGCTCTGGTCGTTCGGCCACGGTCGGCCGCTGACCCACGACCTCGACAGGGTCCGGGCCCTCTTCGCCCTCAGTCCTGAGGGCAGCGGGACCACGTCGCCACCGGCCCGGTGAGCGGCGCCCGTCCAGCCGCGACACCGCCCGCCCCCTCGGACGACGACTCGCGGTAGGTGCCGGGCCGGTCGCAGAGTTCCGCCCACCAGGCCGCGCCCTGCGCGAGGTCGTCGAAGGCCAACAGCTCGTAGTGCGCACCCGCACTCCAGGCGTACAGCGGGGTGGGACGCTCGGGCCAGTCCGACGCCGGCAGCCCCGCAACGACGTAGGCCCGCGCCTCACCCGCCACGACAAAGGCCGCGTCGGGCACGCCAGCCAGCCACTGGTCCAGGAGCACCGCCTTCGTGCACACCTCCGCCGTCTGGCGATCGGCGAGCCCAGCCAGGACGCGGGGGCCGCTGCCCGCGTCGCGTTGGATCTCCGCCGAGAGGCGCTCCACGGCCCCGAGCGTGGCGGCCGAAGCACGTGCCAGCCGCACCTCCTCGCGCTCGAGCTGCACCGCCCACACCAGCGCACCGGCAGCCGCCGCGTAGGCCAGCCAACGCAGCGCGGTCGGCAACGAGGCGAGCCCAACGCCCACGGCCACGAACACCAACGGGAGCACGACGGCCACGTGGTAGGGCTGCACGTAGCCGAGCACGGCGGCCACCCCGACGAGGCCGATCACGCTCGCCACCGTCCACGCTGCGAAGCGCGGCCGCGTGCGGAAGGCGAACAAGCCGAGCGCCATGGCACCCGTCGCGGCCCACGCCGCGTCGCCGCGGATCGGCGACAGCCCCTGCCACCAGGCGTCCCACACCGCCGGCCCCGCCTCCCACAACCCGATCGAGGCCACCTCGCCGGGCGCGCCCTCCCCCATCTGGAGGCGCAGCCAGGCGTTGTGCACGTTGTCGACGACCATCGGGGACAGCACGAGCGTGCCCGCGAGCACAGCCCGCCGACCGGCGGAGGGCAGGAACGCCAGGGCGCCGAGCACCACGGCCCCGGCGTAGGGATGGAGCAGCACCCCAGCCGCGAGCAACACGCCGAAGCGTGCCCGCCAGCGCGGCAACCGAGCGGCCGTCCACGCCGCGAAGGCCACCGCGACCGGTGCCTGGTAGGTCCACGCCCCTTGCCGCGGCTGGTCGATCAACAAGGGGCAGACGGCGAAGAGCCCCGCGGCCACGAGCCCGGCCCCCCACCCTCGCAGCGCTCGACCGGCCAGGCCGCACGCCAGCACACCGCTGGTGTGCACGACCACGTTCGCGGTGAGCAGCTCGCGCAGGCCATCGGCCCAGGCCACCAGCGGGACCACGCCGAGCCACGTGCCGTAGCCAAAGCGCACGCTCGACCCGGTGCCGGTCAGATCCCACGGTTCGCGCACGCCGCGCAACCAGCGAAGCGCCTCGATGTAGGGATGGAGCACGTCGCCCGTGAGCCGGAAACGGTCCAGACCCTCCAGCCGCAGGGCCAGGGCGAGGGCGAAGAGCGCGCCGAGCGCCAGGACACCGCGTAGCTGCACCTACGGACGTTACCGTGCCCCATGTTCTGGCTCCTCGCCTGCCAAGCGCCGACCCCCGCCCCCGCCCGACTCGAGTCGCTGCTGGGCTTCCTCTTCGAGCGTGTGCCGGACGACGACACCACCGAGCTCGACGACGGCGCGGCGAAGCTGGCGGACTGGATGTCGGAGCGGGTGGAGGAGACCAGCGAGGGCTACGCGATCGACACCCTCACGCCGGACCAGATCGCGTCCACGGAGCTCGACCAGGACAACGAAGACCTGGTCGGGGTCTCACTCGGCTTCGAGCACGCCGGCACCACCCAGGACTATGTCGAGGCCCTGCTCGTCCCCCCGACCGAGCGACGGGACAACTTCACGTCCTACACCCGCGAGGTCACCGCCGGGAGCGAGGCGTGCTTCACCGACGGCAGCTGCGACTACCTGGCGACCGAGACCTGGTCGACCAAGGAGCTCGGACTCGGCGTGGTCGAGACCAGCCACATGAGGCTGCAGTACCGCAGGCTCGACACGGCCAACGGCCCGGGGGTGATCTACCGCGCCTGGGCCGCCGAGCCCCCCGAGTGGACCACGGACCTGCTGGCGATCGAACAGAGCTACTTCCTCTGGGGCTTCGTGCCCGACGCCGGCGGCACCGTTCGTTCGATGCAGGCCGGCTGGGTCGAGGCCACCATCCTGGCCGCCGACCTCGACTACGACGTGGTCCTGCAGCTCTGGATCAACGGCATGGTCTCGTCGGCCGAGGACATGGAGGCCTGGGCGATCGGGGGGTAGGCGCTCAGCCCTCCCAGAGCACCCCGTCGCTCGACTCGACCACCTCGCACGCCGCGGTCAGCGAGAAGGGCGTGAAGACCACGGCCATGTTGCACATCTCGTCCTCGGACGACAGCCCGTAGTTCTTCTCGACGTCGTGGGGGTTGTCCCAGGTGCAGGCGAACTCGAAGCCAGTGCCGGCGGGGCGCGCGATCGGGGTCTCGTACTGGATGATCTTGGGGTCGTGCCAGTCGTCGTTCTCGTAGAAGGGCTCGCCCACCGTCTCGCCGTCGTACTCGGCGATGGTGAAGCGCTTGCCGAGCTCGTGGGTGTGGCTCGCGAGGAAGAGCACCTCGACGTCTTCGTTGAACACGCACCGGGTCCACTCGGTCGCGGAGTCGTCAGCGGGGATGTTGATGTGCTCGTCGCGCACCGAGCCGCCGTAGATCATGTTCTCGATCGCGTCCTGCGGGATCGTGTAGGCGTTGACCACCGAGTAGAGCGGCACCTCCTGGTCGGTCGGGTTCACGTAGTGGATCTCGTGAACGACATCGATGGCCGAGGGCATGTTGGCCACCGTGCCCGCCGGCAGGGAGAGCTCGCCAGTGGCGGCTCCCTGGTTGCCGTAGAACATGGTGGCTTCTTCCATCAAGGTGGACTCCGTGTAGAGCTCCTCGCAGTCGTACTGGCCGTACGCGATGCCGTGATCGCGGGTCCAGCCCGGGGTCGACAGGGTCATGTGGTGCGTGCCCTCGTTCTGCAGGTACTCGATGGACTGGACCGCAGACGTCTCGTCGATCGGCATCGGGTAGACCTCGCAGAGCCAGGCCTCCTCGTAGGGACCCACGGTGCCCTCGATGGCGAGCTGGAAGCCGTCGCCGTCGGCGGGGGGATCGAGCGTGGGGACGACCGGGGCCGTGTCTTCGGCGGTGCTGCTGCACGCAGCGAGGAAGAGGAGTGTCATGGACCGCCGAATAGTCCATCGGTTCCGGGGGGCGCGAGCCCTTTGTCCGAGCGCACGAGGTGCGTCACAAGACCGGCACGCTCGAACAGCACGAGCAGCCCCCAGGCGGGATCGAGCTCCCCGGGAGAGCCCGCGAGCCCCGCGAGCCCCGGGCGCGCGTGGTGGTTGTTGTGCAGGCACTCCGTGTCGGCGGCGCGTGTCCGACCACGGCTGCGATGCTCGGGGAGTGGGAGAGCGACGAGGGCCCTGCGGGAGCCTGCTCCGGCTGCTACCGTTCCGGGCGTGCTGGCTCTGACCATCGGTGTGGCCCTCGCCGAGACGCCCGCGGCGCGGGTCGGGCGCGTGTGGGCGGCGGGCAGCGAGCGCATGACCACCGCCGGGTCCCTCCCGGTGCCCGCCCTGTCCAGTGGCGATCTGCGTGAGCTGGCACGCGGCGAGGTCGTGAAGCAGCGACGCCGCGAGTCCGGCTCGGACTGGGCGGTGGGCCTGGCCTGGCTTCCGCACCCGATGGACGCGATCTGGGTCGGGATCGTGGACAACGAACACGACGACCTGACGTCGGGCCTCCGGGAGCTGACGCTGTCGTCCCGTGGGCCGAACGACCTGACGCTCTTCCAGGAGCTCAGCCTTCCGCGCCCCTTCGATACGCGGATCTGGGTGATCCGGCTGTGGAACCCGAACGGCGTCTACACGCGCACGAGCGGGGCGCTGTGGGAGCGGGTGTGGGAGCTGGCCCCGGAGAGCGCGCTGGATGCCGTGCCAGCCGACTTCCTCACGAGCGCGCAGCGCGCGGACGGCGTGTACACCCCGGTCAACGAGGGGGGCTGGAGCTTCCTCCCCGACGGCGACGGCACCCTGGTGGTGTACCAGGCTCGCACCTCGGTCGGCGGCCTCGTGCCGGACGAGCTCGTGCTGCGCTTCGCCGTCAGCCGCCTGGACGAGCTCCTCCTCCACGTGGGCGAGCTCGCCGACCGTTCGGTCGGGCACTACGACCTCGACCACGCCCCGCTGGTCCGGCCCGACGGCAGCGAGATCCCGCGCTTCTGAGCGCACGACATCGGTAGCGAGCGCCCGTCAGCGCTGCCGAACGCCTGGCACCGCGTGACGCACAACCACTTGAAATGACTGACGTGCTCCCCTGGCACGGCTCCTGCTCCGGGCCTCGCCCACCACGAGGACACCTTCATGCAGGTCTTGCCGGGCCCCTGGCCCCACCCCCCCATCGCGCTCTTCGGCTCCCGCTTCGAGGCCGGCGAACACCTCCTGTTCTTCCACCGCGATCGACGCAAGCACGGGCTGGTCGATCCGGTGGTTATCGCGCTCAACGATGGGAGCGTGGCGTTCGGGTACCCCTGGGCCTACCTCCAGGGCCGCGAGCTGAGGCGCGTCGAGCTGTCCCGATGCTCGCTGCTGGACGTGTGCGACGACGTCGAGGACCTCGACGTGCTGATCGTCGACGACGGCAGCAGCCGGGTCGAGGAGCTCGCCGCCGCGGTCACGTGGGTCCGTCGCGGCGCTCCCCACCGCCTGGTGGTCGCGGTGGCCGTCGCGGACGGCCGCCTGGCCGAGCTGCTGGCGAACCAGGTCGATCACCTGATGGTCGGGCGGGAGGTGCACCACCTCCAGGAGGGAGCGAACGCCTTCGCGGAAGCGCCCACCACCGCCCGCGAGGCCCAGGCCTGGCTCGACGACGTCAACCAGCCGACCGACGACGTCAGCCCACCGAGGCGGCCCCGACGACTGCACCGGACCGGGCTGCCATGGACCGTGGAGGACGAGATCGTGCTGCTGCACGCCTTCGACAGTGGCACACCCAGCGAAGGACTCGGCGAGCTGCTCGGACGCACCGCGGGCGCGGCCGAGAGCCGCCTGGCCCAGTACGGCCTGGTGGAGCACGACTCCTTCCGCGGGGACGGCCGCTTCGTCGGCAACCTCCGAGCCGGCAAGGTGCTGGCGAGGGCCTGGACACGTCGCAACCAGGTGCGCGCCGTGCGCCACCTGCTCCGCCGCCAGACCCCGGCCGAGACCCTCGCCGAGCTCCGCGTCCTGGAAGACCTGCTGAGGCCCGAGCCCGGCGCCACGTCCACGATCCGCGAGGCGGTCGGAGAAGAGCTGGTCCTGGCGGTCGACGCGGCGATGGACGACGGGGCCGGCCGCTCCCTGGACGACTTCCTGAGCGCCCACCCGCAGCTCGAGGCGACGCCATGAGCCCCGCGCACGCCATCGACTCGGTGCTGCCGGCGAGCCACGACGTTCGGGTGGGCCGCCGCCCGGCGCTGCGGTCCGCGGTGCTCTTCCACGCCACGCGAGCCGAGGCCGCCGACGCCCTCTACACGCACCGGCCGAAGCGTCAGCACCCTCCCATCGTCGTGGCCCTCTCCGCAGGTGCCGTGCCGATCGGACACACCTGGGCGCTCTACACCGACGGCCTGCTGCGCTGGGAGCGGCCCTGCGACACCACCAGCCTGCTGGGGGCACCGAACGTCGGCCGGAAGCCGGTCGTGCTGGTCGACGACGGCGAGCTCGCGGCCTCCACGCTGGTGCAGGCGGCCCTGTGGCTCCGGCGAGGCGGCTGCACCCACCTGACGCTGGCGACGGTGGTGGCCGACGCGGCGCTCGAGGAACGCGTCGGAGACCTGGTGGACGAGCTCGTGGTCGCTCACCGCGTCGAGCGGCTGCACCGGGGGTGTGGGCTCTACCTGGAGGGCGAGGTGTCCGAGCGACGCGCGCGGGAGCTCCTGGCCACCCCAGCAGGCCTTCAGTCGGCGAGGAAGGTCAGCACGGCGTCCAGCACCTCGCGCTGTCGCTCACGGTGAGGGAAGTGCCCACACCCGATCTGCAGCACCTCGTAGGGCCCGGTGAAGCGTCGGCGGGCCTGCTCGAAGGCGTCGAGCGGGGTGATGTCCTCGGTGCCCGCGATGGCCAGGGTGGGCACGGGAATCTTCGCGCGGAGCCCCTCGGGCAGCGAGGGCGAGAAGCCCCGGTAGTAGCCCAAGGCGGCGTCCAGGCAGCCGGGCGCTGCGTAGGCGTTCTTCACCGCCTGCAGCTCGCCCTCGGGCCAGGCCCAGCTCGGGGCCCACCGGCGGATCAGCGCGTCCACGCCGGCGTAGTCGCCGGCCCGAAAGCGGGCCGCCGCCCCCGGCAAGCGAAGCGTCACGAAGTGGCGAGCCCGCCACGCATCGACAGGCCGAAAGCGGATGGCCGCCGGGTGGGGGATGGCCATCGCCACGAGCTTGTCCACCCGCTCGGGGGCGAGTCCGGCCGCGGAGTACACGGCGCTGGCACCCCAGTCGTGCCCGATCAACACCGCGCGCTCCACGCCGAGGGCGTCCATCCAGCCGAGCACGTCGCGCCCGAGATCGTCGCCAGCGGTGTCGCGATCCGGGGCTTCGGTGGGCGCGATCCCCCGCGTCCACGGGCTCACCGCGCGGTAGCCCGCCGCGGCGAGTGCCGGCCGGAACGCATCCCAGGTGTGCGCGGTGTCCGGGAACCCGTGCACCAGGAGGACGGCCGGGCCCTCGCCCTCCTCCAGGTAGGCGAAGCGGAGTCCTCGGGCCTCGAGGCTGGCATGGCCGACTTCCGGTTCGTGAACGCGCACGGCGGCACCTCCCCGTCCGGCCTATCGGAGCCGCACCACGGATGCGCAACCCACGCCTGGGGCTGGGGGAGCTTGGGGACGCACCGTCGTGCTTCAGACACCGCGGCGCACCGTCAGAGCCCGAGCATCTGGTGGTCGGCGAGGGTGCAGCGGTCCTGCACCACCTCGATACCGGCGGCCTCGAGGGCACCCGCGACAGCGTCGTGCCGGATGCCCAGCTGGAACCACACCACCTTGGGGCGGAGCGCGATCATCGCGTCGAGGTGGCCCGGGAGGTCCTCCGGGCGACGGAACACGTCGAGCAGGTCGACCGGCTCCGCGATCTCGTCGAGGGTGGCCCGCACCGGTCCACTCCACAGGCTGCGTCCGGCGAGGCGCGGGTTCACGCCGATCACGTGGTAGCCACGCTCGAAGAGGTACTCGCCCACGTAGAAGCCCGCCTTGTGGCGCTTGTCGCGGGCGCCGAGCACCACCACCGTGCGCGAGCTGGTGAGGATCCGCTCGACCTGGGTCACGACCGCCTCCGCACCGACCCGACCAGCGCCAAGAACACCGCCAGCCAGCCGGGCCACGCCCCCAGCCGCAGGGCCAGGGTGAGGTCCGAGCGCAGGGTCACCGGAGCGAGGGCGGTGTCGGCGGCCCAGTTCTCGGTCTCGGCCACCAGCGCGCCCGTGGCGTCGACGATCGCGGAGATGCCGGTGTTCGTGGAGCGGACCAGCGCGCGCCGCAGCTCGACCGAGCGCAGCCGCGCCAGGGCGAGGTGCTGGACCTGCTCGGGGCCCTGGCCGTACCAGCTGTCGTTCGTGAGGTTGACGAGCAGGTCCGGCGGCCCGGACGGGTCGCGCATGATGTCGTGCACGTACTCGGGGAGGATCGCCTCGTAGCAGATGAAGACGCCGAGCTTGTGCCCGTCCAGCACCAGCGAGGCCGTGGAGGTGCCCCGCAACAGCCGCGACGTGGGGACCAGGTCGTAGAGCTTCGGGAACACGTCGCCGAAGGGCAGGTACTCGCCGAAGATCAGGAGCGCGCGCTTCTCGTAGCTGCCCAGGATGCGGCGGTGCTCGTCCACGAGCAGGGCGGTGTTGGCGATCGGCGTGGCGCGACTCTCCCGGCTGAGCGCGCCGACGACCAGCGGCACCCCGGCGTCGCCGACCACCGCCTGGGGCATCTGGGCCGCGTCGTGGGGGATGGGCTGCGACCAGGCCGCCTCCGGCCAGACCACCAGCTCGGCACCCTGGGCCGCGAGCTCACTGGTCTGCACCTGGAGCTCCTGCACGGCCTCCAGCGGATGCCGGTGCTTGTCCCAACCACCGCGGTTGTTCTGCGCGACACCCACCAGGAGGGTGTCGCCCGGCTCGTCGGCCACGTCGGCCATGCGCCAGCTTCCCCAGCCCGCGCACAAGGCGACGGTGGCCGAGGCTACGAGCAGCGGGAGCCGACCCCGGCCCAGCCACAGCGTGGCCAGCGCACCGTTCACCAACCCGACCAGCGCGCCGACGGCGTGGATGCCGCCCACCTCGGTGATCTGCACGACCTCGAGCCAAGGCAGCTGGGCGGCCGCCGTGTAGTGGCGGAAGACACGTGGCACCAGCTGCTCCGCCGCCACGATCGACAGAGGCACGGTCGCCCACAGCGGGAAGCGGGACAGCCGCGCGACGAAGCCGCCGAACACCGCGTACACCAGCCCGTGCCCGATGCAGAAGAGCACGTACCCCACGAACGCCAGCGGCTCGGGCAACCCCCCGAAGGTGGCCAGCATGTGGCTGACCCAGGTGAAGCCCCCGAGGTGCATGACCGCGCCGAAGAGCCAGCCGAGCAGGAACCCGCGCCGCCCACTCCCGCCGTCGATGGCGATGACGACGGGCACGAAGGCGACCCAGGTCAGCGGCCAGAGGTCGAAGCCGGTGTAGCTCGAGAAGTACAGGACACCGCTCAGGACGGCCAGGGCGGCTGCACGCATGATCGGGGTCTATCGCCGATCAGAGCTGCCCTGCCACGAGGCGACGGACGAGACCCGTCGTCTCGGCGGCGAGGCGCGCGTCGAGCTCGACGGGATCGGCGTGCACGCCCCGGAAGGTGAAGGCCACCGCATGCCGCAGGCCCGTCTCGGTGTCGGTGAACTGCAGCGCGCCGGTGTAGGTCGTCTCCGAGAGCCCCGTCGCGCTGCGCACGCCGTGCCCGAGCTTGCTGACCACGACCACCTCGGACACCCGCTCCGACAGCCCAGCCCGCTCCAAGGCGGCGTCGACGTAGCGCGCCGAGTCCTCGCCCATCGCCTCGAGCACGCTGTCCACGCTGGCCTGCGACAGCCTATCGAGCTGCTGGCCAGGCTCGAGCTGGCGGTTCCACGCGGCCATCGCCATCACGCGGGTGAGATCGTAGGCCGTGAGCTGGTTCGGCCCCGCCGACCACGCCCCCGGGAACGCAGGGGCCAGCAGCTCCCCGTCGGCGCTGGCCAGCTCGGGCTCGGGGTAGATCGGCCCGAAGCCGTAGCCACCGCGGAAGGTGACGTCGCCTCCCGTCCAGGCCTCGACGAGGCCTTCTCGCTCCAGAGGGCCGGTGAAGGCCGACAGGGTCTTCGCGCCCCCGTTCGAACGGCCCACGCCGGCGTCGTAGCTCACGATGTCCTGCAGCAGCTCCTGGACCGAGGTGCTCGAGGAGCCGTCCCGGTCGCGAAGCCGCAGCTCGCCGAGGTCGGCGCCGGGCACCTTGGTGGCCGCGGTCAGGGCCTGGAGGTGCTTGGTCGCGCTCCAGTACTGCTCCTGCTCCCGATCGGCGCGACCGTACCACCGGGCATGGACCGCCCCGGAAGGCGACCACGTCATCACGGCCAAGCTGGCATGGGTGACGTCCTCGTGCAGCCACAAGAGCCCGTCGACCTGGTCGGGAAGCGCTCCAGTCGCCGGCATCGGCGCATCGTCGGAGCGGTAGGTGGATCCGCGCGGACGGGACGCGAGGCGCGACGTGATCGCGACGACGTCGTCCGCCCAGCGCGAGCCTTGCAGGCCACGGTCGAGGAAGCTCATGTGCGACCGGGTGCTCCCCTCCTGGCGCTCGACCGCCCGGAACCAGGCCATGTCGTCGGCTGCTGGTTCCGAGGCGGGAGCAGACGCAGGCGCCGCGGCCACGAGGGTGGGTCGGATCGGTGGGGGCGGCGGCGGCTGCGACCCGTCGCCCTGCTGACCTGCTTCCCACGCCTGCTCGAGGTCGCCGAGCATGGCGACCAGGTCGGTGCCGCCGGGCTGGCAGGCCTCGGCCCGAGCCGGTGTGGGAAGCAGGACGAGCAGGGAGAGCAACATCGCGACCCCAAGCTACGCAGCCCGCCGCACCCTGCCGATTCCGGCAGGTCTTCAAGGGCCGTCACAGCTGTCACAACGCGCCTGTGTTCGATGGACATGGCCCCAGGCCCGTTAGGTGCTGGGCATGTTCTGGCTCTTGGCTTGTGTGCCCGACTACGACGTGGTGGGCGAGGTGGGCGGGCCGCCCGTGGTGCTCATCCAGGGCGGGAAGGTGGCGCGCGAGCGCTACCACTGGCTGGCCGACGAGCTGGGAGCCTGGGGCTACACCGTGCTGGTTCCCCAGTACCCGCGCGACCTGGCGATCCTGGGCATGGAGCGCACCCACCGAGCCCTGGAGGACGCGCGGGCGCAGGATCTGGTGGCTCCGGGACCGGCGGTGCTGGTCGGACACAGCCTCGGAGGCGCGGTCGGGGCGTACCAGTGGGTCGAGCACCCGGAGGACTACGCCGAGCTGGTGCTCCTGGCGAGCTGGCCCGCCGAGAAGCTGGAGGTCGAGTCACGCGACGAGCGATCGCTCCTGATCGTCGGCACCCAAGACGGTGAACCGCTGGAGCTGTTCCAGGAGAACACCGCCCGCTTCACGAACCTCACCACCCACGTGGTGGAGGGCATGACCCACTACGACTGGTGCGACGACGTGACCGACAAGGAGCTGGAGAAACAGGGCACGGTCGCCACCCGGCCCACCGACGAGACGCGCGCCGAGGCGATGGACGCGCTGGCGGCGTTCCTGGACGGGCAGGTCGCTACTCGAACGGCGGGTACACGTGCAGCTCGAAGAGCGTCTGCAGCTCCAGGTCGAGCTCGCTGACCTGCGGCCAGAGGTCGTCGCGCACCGACACCTTGTAGGAAGCCGAGCGCTCCGCGATCGTGGGCATCCACGTGGTGTGCAGCGTGAACGGCAGGTCCAGGGCGGCGTGGCCCAGACGAGCGAGGGGACCTTGCGCGAGGTCCCGGGCGTCGAAGATCCAGAACTCGTCGCCGCTGGACCCCTCGGTGTCGCCGTCGTCCGAGATCATCGTCACCACGAGGTAGCCGTCGTCGCTCTCCGTGCTGCCGACCCGTGGCACGAACACCGGCGACAGGAGCTGGCGACCGACCGGCGCCTCGTAGCGGTCCACCACCTCGAGCGTGGTGGTGTCCACGCAGCAGAGGCCGGCCGGGGCTGAGGGCAGGTCGGACAGCGCGACCTCCCGGTACGGGTGGTCCGCGTAGGCGTCCTCGATCCGCTGGACGCGGTTCTCTCCGTGCAGCCCCACCGACGCCCACCACAGCTTCTCGTGGCGTTCCGGCGTCTCGGACCCCCGCCAGGTGACGAGGGCGGGCCCGCCCCAGAAGGCCTCGTCGTACGACACCGTGGACTCGCGCAGGGTCATCGACGCGGTGTCCACCACGTACCGGCCCACGCACCCCAGGTCCGTCGGGGCCACCGGCAAGCCATGGAGCTCCGAGCTCACCGCGTCCCCGGTGTCCGCGCGCTCGTCCCCGTCCTGCACGACCTCGGAGGCGTCGGCGCCGGGGTTGTGTGCCAGGTGGATCACCAGGCCGTCGCTGTCGTCGAAGTCCACCAGGAAGTGCACCGACTCGCGGGGGATGAGCAGGGTGTGCGCCTTCACGGTGCCGCCGCCGGTGAGGTCCGACTTCTTCACGACGTAGAGGATGGTGTCGGGCGACTGCTCCCGCATCGCCGTGTCGTCCCAGGCCTTCTCCAGCTCCACCACGAAGGCCGTGTCGTCGAGCACCACGAAGTTCCGCGACACGCCGATCTGGTGCACCGCCTGGGTGATCTCCACCACCGCGCCGTCTTCGTCGACCAGCTCGAACACGTCCAGATCCGAGCTCCCGTCCCAGCGCACCAGGTGGGTGTAGGTGGCGCTCCCGAGCACGCTCATGCCATAGGCCACGCTGTAGAGCGCTTCGGCCTCGTGGTCCCAAGCAGGGTGCGCCGTGGACATCACCAGCGGGAACGGCCAGCTCGTGAAGCTCTCGATCCAGCTCGGCAAGGCCGTCGCCCACTCGTCCTGCCGACCGACGGGGGTCACCAGCTCCAGTCGGACCGGATCGAGCTCCCAGGGACGGCTGGCGTCCGAGGTGACCACGAGGCGCTCGCCCATGGGCTGGAGCGCGGTGTTCAGGAACGCCCGCATGCCCAGGCTCCAGCTCATCCGCGAGAAGCTCACGGTGCTGAAGCCGTCGCTGCCGCCCAGGGTGGCCTGGTCCGCGTAGTAGCAGGGCGAGCGGAGCATGCGGCTCTTCAGGGCCACCCGGTCGGGCTCGAAGTCCAGCCGCACGACCACCCCCTCGCCGACGAACAGCGGGCTCCCACCTCCGAGCGGGATCGGGTGCACGAGGAAGGCGTGGCCGGCGAGGTCGTCCGGCAGCTCCCCGGCGAGCACCGTCAGATCGATGTCCAGCTCGAGGCCCTCGCTCGACATCAGCGAGCGGGGAATGCGGTCCTCGAGCTCCGGGCCCGTCTCCGCGAGGGTCGGATCCACGGCCGTGTCCTGGCCGGCGGTGTCGGGCCAGGCCGTGTCACCACCGCCCACGTGGCCCGTGTCCACCGAGGGACGAGGCGCGCGGGGGCCGTTGCCGGGAACGCCCTGGCAACCGGCCGCGACCCCTCCAGCCGCGAGGCCGGCCAGGTGAAGAAAGTCCCTGCGTTCCATCGGCCACCTCCGCTGCCTTGGAGTCGCCCGTCCCCCACAGCCCCGCAACGTCGTTGATGTGACATCCGCTCCGCGGCCTGCGGTACCGTCGGCTGTGCGCGACAGGTTCCAGCTGCTCGGCGTGGTCGGACGAGGCGGCTTCGGCAAGGTCTTCCACGCGCGCTTCGAGGGCGACGGGGGCTTCGAGAAGGAGGTCGCGCTCAAGGTGCTCCACCTCGCCCAGCGCAACGACGAGGACTTCGCCGCGCGCCTCCGCGACGAGGCTCGCCTGCTGGGGCTGCTCCGCCACCGGGCCATCGTGCAGGTGGACCGCCTGATCAAGTTCGGCGAGAACTGGGTCGTGGTGATGGAGTACGTCGACGGCTTCGATCTGCACAACGCCCTCCGCGCCGCCCGCGTGCCCGCGGTGGCCCTGCTCGAGATCCTCGTCGAGGTGGCCAGCGCCATCGACGCCGCCTGGGAGCGCCCAGGACCTCGGGGGCAGCCCCTCCGGCTGATGCACCGCGACCTCAAGCCCTCCAACATCCGGCTCACGGGCTGGGGCGACGTGAAGGTGCTGGACTTCGGCATCGCGCACGCCGACTTCGACTCACGCGAGGCGATCACCGGCACGAAGGCCATGGGCAGCCCCCCGTACATGGCGCCTGAGCGCTTCCGCTTCGAGGACACACCCACCAGCGACGTGTACTCGCTGGGCACCGTGGCCTTCGAGGCCCTGACCCGTCGCCGCTTCGGCCAGACCCGCCCGGACGAGGCCTACCACCGCGCCAAGGTGCGGGCCGCGCTCGGCTACCTGCGCAGCGAGACCGGCGTGGACGAGCGCGTGATCCAGCTCGTGGCGTCGATGCTGGCCTGGAGCCCCACCGACCGGCCCTCCCCCCGCGGCGTGGAGGACACCTGCCGCGCACTGCTCCGTGACATCGACGGCGAAGCCCTCCGCCACTGGGCCGTCCGGGTGCGCGACAGCCTCCCCGCTGGGGTGAAGCCGCTGGATGCCACCGTCGGCCTCACGCTGTGGGCCGAGAGAAACGAAGAGGGTGTGCTGCGGCTCCAGGGCGACCCCGCCAGCCGCCTGCTGGACTTCGACGCCCCGGAGCCACCTCCGAACCGCCCCGACCTGGGCGCGGAGACCGCCACCAGCCTGGACCTCAACGAGGCCGCCGTGGAGCCGCGGAAGCGTGACCTGACGATCGCGCTCACCCTGGGGGGGTTGCTCGCCGCGTCTCTGCTGCTGGGGCTGGCCGCGTGGCTCAGCCTCCCGCAATGAGGGCCCTCAGCCGAGCTGGACCACCAGGGGCCTCGCTCAAGCGGCCACGGGCTGCAGGAGCACCACCTGCTCGACCTCCGGCACGACGAGGTCGAGCTCGCGCTGCACCTCGATGAGCGGGCGTTCCCACCATGAGGCCCAGTCCACGCCGAAGAGCTTCGCGGAGCGCTGGCCCAGCAACCACCCGCGCACCATGGCCGACATGCGGCGATCGCGGTCGTCGAACGAGAACAGCGCGGTGTTCAGCAGCCCGGCGGCCAGCAAGAGCGGCGAGAGGTGACCGGGGAACTGGCCCATGTAGAAGGCCAACAGGCCCAGCTCGCCCGCGACGTCGGTCTGAAAGCCCGTCACCACGTGCCACACGTCGTGGCTTTCATAGAGGTGCGCGAGCACGAAGCTGCCCGGATCGTGCGCTTCGCGGCTGGGCAGGTCGGCCGGGTCGATCCCGGCAGCGCGGCAATGCTCCGCGAAGGCCCGGCCGAGGCTGCCGACCGGCAGCGCGGCCAGCTGATCGAGCTCGACCCGCCCGAGCCGGGGACGGCACTGCAGCGCCGAGGCACCCCGCGGGTCCCTCTCGAACGCGGCGACCATCTGGCCGAGGTCTTCGGGCGTGGCGAGCTCGTCGGCCAGCACGATGACCTCGTCGAGCCGATCGGGGTTCTTCACCACCTTGAGCCAGGCAGCCAGCCCGCGCAGCAGCGAGAAGAACGACATCGTGGACCTCCTTGAATATGAGTGACTACTCAAGTATTATCTGAGTCACCGCTCACATCCACTCGCTTTCCAAGGAGCCTCGACATGGCTGCCCCATCCGACACGGATCGCCGCCGCAAGCCGAAGCAGGGGAGGAGCAAGGCCACCGTGGAGGCGATCCTCGAGGCCACCGCTCAGGTTCTGGTGGCCGATGGCTACGACAAGGCCAGCACCAACCGCATCGCCAAGGTCGCCGGCGTGAGCATCGGGAGCGTGTACCAGTACTTCGGAGGCAAGGAGGCCCTGGTCACCGCGCTCGCGGAGCGTCACGCCGCCGAGATGCTCGACGTGATGAAGGCGGGCCTGCTCGACCTGCTCGACGCACCCCTGCCCGAGGTCGCCCGCGCGATCGTGCGCACGATGGTCAAGGCCCACGCCGTCGACCCTGCGCTGCACAGCGTGCTCAACGAACAGGTGCCGCGCGGGCGCGACATCCAGCACCTGGGCGCCGAGATCGATGCGGCCAACGAGCTGCTGCTCCGCTTCCTGGAGCACCGGCGCTCCGAGCTCCGAGTGACAGACTTCGAGGTGGCGAGCTTCGTGATCGTGCACACGGTCGAGGGCCTCATCCACGCCGCCGCCACCGAGCGGCCCGAGATGCTCCAGGATGGCCGCCTGGAAGACGCGCTCGTCGATCTGCTCCAGCGGTACGCTCACAACGCCGCCTGAAGCAGCTCAGTGGCCGTCCAAGACGCGCGTGTCCGCACGGGCCAGCTGTTCCTTGGCCGCGGCGAGCTGGGCGTCCTTCTGCAGCACGTCTTCCTGGGCCTGGGCCAGGTGAGCGAGCACCAGCGCCGTCGCCCGTCGCGTGGCGCGCGCGAGCAGGAAGGCCGCCGCGTACACGGCTTGCACGAGGGCGGCGTAGAGCGCTTGCTGCCAGGGCCCGAGCCCCTCGGCCGTGACCACGCCCGGGTCGTCGACCGCGCCGATCACCACCAGGCCCATGACGAGTGCCATCGAACCCGCTGCGATGCCGTGGGCCACCACGGCCGCGCGCTCCCCTCGGCTCATGCCGAAGAAGGCGATCGGCACCATCAGCACCATCGGAGCCGGTGAGAACACGCCGAAGTAGAGCGCGGCGAAGGTGCCGGCCGTGTTCGCGAAGGCCACCACCACCAAGGCCTTCTCAGGGGTGTACTGCTCCGGTCGGCGGATCGACACGTAGAGCCCGACGTAGCTCGTGAGCATCCCGATGACCCACACCACGAACACCAGGCGGATCAGCGGGTCCCCATCGACCAGGAAGCTCGACGCGGCACCGCAGACACCCAGCGCACCACTGAGCATCAGGAAGGAGCGGGTACGCAGGATCTCGTCGGCCATCAACGCCGACGCTGCATCCCGCGTGGCGGTGCGTTCGCTCATGCGCCGATCTTCCCACGCCACGCTCGTCACAGCTGTCACAGGCCCCGCCAGCGGGACGGAATCGACCCGCGCCCCGGGCGGCCGTACAACCGCACCATGACCCTCCTGCTCCTCTCCGTCCTCGTCGCTCCCTCCCAGGCCGACTGCGCGACCACCCTGGCCGCCAGCGCGGACCTCGCGCTCGTGCTCGACGCTGTCGTCGACGCACACGAGGAGTGGCCCGACTACGACACGGTCTTCTCGACCGCCGCGGCCCTCTCGGTCGCCGCCCCGCTCGAGACCCTGCTCACCAGCACGAGCCCGAGCACCCAGGACGTGGGGTACGGCGTGGAGGCCGTGCTGATCGCCGCCGCGTACGGCGACGCGAAGATCGTCGCGCACCTCGCGGGCAACGTGCTGACCAAGGCCCGTGCGCGCGGCGTGGACAGCGTGCTGCGCGATGCCCTCGAGGCGTTCAGCCGGGTGCGAAGCCGCGACGACCTGGCCGAGGTGCTCAACACGAGCTTCTGAGGGCCGCCGCGAGCGACGTAGACTGCGCCCGTGGCCGACTACAGCTCCAAGCTCCGCGCACTCCGAGCCAACGCCGGGGTGCTGCGGCAACCGCACACGCGGAACCCGGAGGTGTTCGCCAACCTGGCCGGCCCCGCCCTGCGCGGGCTCGTGCTCGGCCGTGGCAGGAAGGCGGAGCACACGCGCTCACCCGCCCGACACGACGCCGTGTTCGACTGGCAGTACCACCGGGAGGATCCGCGCATCGAGCGGCTCACCCACCGGGCGCGCGCGCGCCAGTGGCACCCCGACCTGGACCTCGACTGGTCGATCGAGATCGACCCTCACCGCACCACGGTGTTGCCCGACGAGGTGCTCTTCCTGCGCGAGATCCCGAGCTACCGCAAGCTCCCCGCGCGTCAACAGGCCGAGCAGCGGCACGCCGTGGCCGCGTGGCTGCTCTCCCAGTTCCTGCACGGGGAACAGGGCGCGCTCTTCGCCGCTTGCCAGATCGCCGAAGCCGTTGGCACCACCGACGCCAAGCTCTACGCCGCGGTCCAGGTGGGTGACGAGGGGCGGCACGTGGACGTGTTCGAGCGCTACCTCGACAAGCTCGGGCAGCGCTTCGCGGTCGACGACAACCTCTTCGTGGTGCTCGACGCCCTGATGCGGGACGGGCGCTGGGACCTGAAGTTCCTGGGCATGCAGATCCTGGTGGAGGGGCTCGCGCTCGGAGCCTTCGGGCTGATGCACGAGAGCACCCCGGAACCGCTGCTCCGGCGGCTCCTGGAGCTCGTCATCCAGGACGAGGCGCGGCACGTGCACTTCGGGGTGGTGGCGCTCGAGGTCGCCTACGCCCGCATGCCGGAGAACGAACGCCGGATGCGCGAGGACTGGGCCTACGAGATGTGCCTGCTGCTCCGCAACCGCTTCCTCGCCCACGCCTACTACGAGCAGTACTACGCCCACGCGATGTCCCGCCGCTCCTGGGATCGCATCGTGCTCGACAGCGACTTCCTGGCCCGCTTCCGGGTGCGCACCTTCCAACGGATCCTGCCCAACCTGCGACGCATCGGGCTGTTGAGCGACCGCGTGCAGAAGCACTACGCCGCCCTCGGCATCCTGCAGTACGCCAGCGGAAAGGCCGCCCCCGAGCTCAGCGAGGAGGAGCTGCTGTCGGGCTGACGACGGCCCACGGGAAGTCTTCCAGGAGCTCGTCCACGTGGCGGCGGAGCTCCGGCGACAGGGCCTGCTCGACCGCGGCCTCGAAGGCCACCGCCAGCTCGCCCGCCGTCGACGGGCGGTCGTCCCGGTAGGGCGCCAGCGACCAGGCGAGCACGCGCTCGAGATCGGCAGGGAGGTCGGGCTTCATGGCGCGCGGTCGCAACGGGCGTTCGTGGAGCAGGTTGTAGAGCTTCTGCGCCGAGCCGCGACCGCGGACCGGGGACTGCCCGACGAGCAGCCGGTACAACAGCGCGCCGAAGGCGTAGAGGTCGGCCGCAGCGGTCACGTCGACCCCCTGGGCCTGCTCCGGGGCCATGTAGTCCACGGTGCCGAGCACCTGACCGCGCGTCAGCGTGGCGTCGGAGTCGCCGAGCTTGCCGATGCCGAAGTCGAGCACGACCCAGCGGACCGCCCCGGCCCGCGAGGTGCGGAACAGGTTGGCGGGCTTGAGATCGCGGTGCACGACGCCGGCCGCGTGGGCGTGGTCGAGCGCGCCGGCGAGCTGGCGCACCAGCGTCCGGATCTCCCCGAGCTCGAGGGGGTCCACACGGAGCAGCTCGGAGAGCACCCGGCCCTGCAGCCGCTCCATGACCAGGAAGCGCGAGCCATCGGCGAGCCGGCCGGTCTCGAGCACCGACACGATGTGGGGGTGGTCCAGGGCCTCGGTGATGGCCGCCTCACGCTCGAAGCGGGCGAGCGCCGCCTCGTCGGCCAGGTGAGGCACGATCAACTTCACGGCCACCTGCTCCGAGCCGTCGAGCGACTCACCGACGTAGACCTCACCCATGCCGCCTCGACCCAGCAGGCCCTTCAGCAGGTAGTGCCCTGCCAGCTGCGAGGTGTAGTGGCCAGCCATGCCCACCCCCGCATGCAAGGCGTCGTCGAGCTGGTCCCTCATCTCCTCGAGCTGGCCCAGCCGCTGGAGCGCCGTGCGCGCCACCTCCCCGGTGCGTTCGATCGACGTGATGGCAGCGCGGTGCGCGACCCGCGCATGGATCAGCACCACGACGTAGACGGCGGGCACCGTGGCGACCATGAACCACTTGGCGGTGGGGCTCGAGAGGGTGGCCGGGAAGATGCTCAGGTCCGGGAGCCACCCCAGCGTGAGCGACGACGCGATGCAGACGTAGGCGACCGCCGACGCCACCGCGGTGCCGAAGGCGGTGACCCGGTCGCTCCCCTGCCCGAAGTAGGCGATGCCGAAGGTCACGACCAGCGGCGTGGGGCTGAAGAAGCCCAGGTAGTACATGTAGACCAGGGAGCAGACGACCGCCGAGACCGAGAGGAAGCGGAAGGTCGCGGTGGAGAAGCGCGCCGGGTCGCGAGCCCGGATCCCGACGACCGCGCACGCCACGCCGAGGTAAGCGAGGCTCGCCAACATGGCGATCTGCAGCCACCGCGCGCCGCCGAGAGAGGGCACCCAGCAGGTGACGAAGGTCGTGAGCATCACCACCACGAGGCACCAGCCGACCGTTCGGCGCGCCTCCTCCTCGTGCACGGTGGCCGCCCGGCCGCGACCGTGGGCCAGCGACAGGTAGGCCTGCTCCTCGCGCACCTTGCGCGTTCCACGGTCGACGCGGGTCACAGAGGTGCTGGAGCTGTCCGGGTCCACGGCCTTCCTGGACAGCGAGCCTCGCGCACCCGGCGGCCGAGGTCAACCGCGACCCGCCGCCTCAGAAGCTCGACGGGGCGGCAGCCGACCACCACACGTCGCCGTCCCACGACATCGCAGCGTCCCAGCTGCCGTCGAAGGGGTAGTGCACGGCCTCCCCCCAGCTCGTGCCTCCGTAGCCGACGTACCAATCGCCGGCGGGGTCGTGCACGATCCAGCCCGACGCGTCGTAGCCGACGAGCACGGCGATGTGCCCGGCGCTCGTCCAGGAGCCGTGCACCACCACCGGACGACCGGCATCGAGGTGCCCCTTGAGGTCCGCGCGCGTCGCCGAGTAGCCGGACTTCCCGTAGAGGCCGTACCAGCCGTAGAGCGCCTGGAGACCGCCCGGCGACTGAGCCTGGGCCTTGCCATGAGCCAGGTAGAGCTGGTCGGGGGTGACGGACGCGCCGAAGTGGCTCAAGACCATGGCGGCCGAGGTCACGCCGCACGTCCCGGACGGCTCGTAGGCGTTGTCGTACTGCAGGTAGTAGGGCACGTCGAGGGAGCCGGAGGCTGGCGGCTCGACGGTGATGGTCACCTCGTCCCGGGCCACGACCGCGCCGCCGTCGGCGTACCCCTCGAGCGCGATGACGCGCGGGTAGCCCACGCCGCTGAAGGTGTGGGTGAGCTCCGGGCTTCCGGTGCCCTCCCAGCTACCCAGCACCCAACCGTCCGCGTCGAGTCGAAACCCCGTGACGTCCTCGGCGTCGAGGGCGAAGGTCACCGGGTTCTGCAGCACGGCGCCTTCTCCGGGCGACGCGATCGCCACCAGAGGCACCTGTTGATGGAGCGCCTCCACCTCGGACACGACGGCCGAGTCCTCCCCTCCTTGGACGTCCAGCAGGGTGCGCGCACCCCGGTCCGCCTCGGTCGCACACGCGACGAGCCACCACGTCATGAAACGCTCCGGTCGATGCTGGCCAGAGCCTAAGGAGTGACCGGGGGCCGGCCACGGTTGCAGTTGTGACACCTACCGCACGACGCGGTGGTACCAGAGCGGCGCGAAGCCGGAGCCGCTGTAGGTGGAGATGGCCTGCTCGAAGGCCGCCTTGCCGTAGCGAACGCCCTGGCCGCTCGACGACGACTCGCCGGCGGCGCGAGGGTAGCCGCCCTTGAAGCGCTGCGACCAGGTCCCGGCGGGGTCGTTGACCGTGTAGGCGCGGCCGTCGTAGCCCGTGGTCACGACCACGTGGCCGTAGCTGGTCATGAAGCCGTGCACGATGACCGGGTCGTCTCCCTGCGCCAGCCGGCGGAACGCCTCGAGGCTGCCCGCGCGGGTGGGCTCGAGGCGCTCGTCGATGCCGGCCTGGGAAGCGTAGTGGTTGAACACCCGGGCGAGTCCTTCCGGCGACTGGGCCAGATCCTTGCCGAACCGCGCCGTGATGGCGTCCGGGGTGATGCTGACGCCGTAGTGCTTCAACAGCATGGCCACCGAGGTGTTCTGGCAGGTCCGGGACGGGCTGTAGCGGTTGGCGTACTGGTAGAAGTAGGGCACGGACGCGGGGGCAGCCGGCGCCGACCCGACGGCGGCGGAGGCGAGCTGCAGGTCGGCGACCACGCTTTGGTCCGGACCGCACACCGACGCCAGCACCAGGGCACTGAGCATCATCATCGGGCCCGCTCCTCCGCCAGGAGTGCGTCGTAGACGGCGTAGAAGCTGTTGGTGCGGCTGTTGTGCTGGCTCGCGCCGGGCATGCTCGCCCAGTTCTGCGCGGCGCTGGTCGCGGCCGCTCCGGACACGTTGCCCGCCTTCAGGAACTTCTCGACGCCCTCGCGCTGCAGGAACGCGAGCACCGCTCGGTCCTGGTGGGCCGCACGGATGTCGTAGTAGGCCTCGCCGTAGCTGTTTTCGCCGCTGCGCGCGGTCGGGATGCCGGCCGCCGCCGCCCAGGCCGCCCACGTGCTCGACAACATCTGGTAGCGACCGAAGGCGTCGCTGTTGTAGCCGGTGCGGCTGTACCGGTACACGTCCTCGGCGCCCGGATGCACCCGTGTGGTCGACGGGTAGGTGGTGCCGCCGACCTCGGTGTAGTACCCCGCCGAGGACTCCACGCCTTCGATGTAGGTGATGGCCCGCACGAAGGCGCGCAGCTGCGGGCTGTAGGCCGCCGCCTCGCTGCCGGACAGGGCGAGGAAGTCCACCCCGTAGCGGTTGGTCGCGGTCGCCGAAGCCCCGGTGGGCTCGGCCTGCGCTGCGGTGTCCGTGCCCTCGGTGGCGCTCGTTTCGTCGGACGTGCCCGTGTCCTGCGACGTGCTCGTGTCCTCCGTCACGACCGTCCTGGGGCCCCACCCGCCCCCCGGGCGGCCGAAGCCGCGACGCGGCCCGCGGCCTGGACGGGCCCGCGCCACCGCCGCAAGGTCGGTCGCGACGTTCACGTCGGCACCGCCACAGGTCGAGGTCGCGAAGGCCAGGGAGACGAACAGGGCGAGCATGGCGAGAAGCTACCGAGCGCCAGCCCCGGACTCGATGCCCCCGCGGTTCAGGCAGGCGTCACAGCTGTGACAGGCCCTGTGACGGGCTCAGCGCAGCTCCCCCGGCGGCATCTTGGCGCGGCCCTCCCACCGCTTCACCTCGAGCTCGAAGGGAGGTCCTGACAGCGCTCGCCGCCACGCGCGGCGTGACCCTGCCCACCCGCTCGGTGCCCGGCTGGCTGATGAGGCCGCTCTCGGTGCTGGTCGAGGGCACGTGGACCCTGCTCGGCCTGCAGGGCACGCCTCCGCTGACGCGCTTCGCGATCTTCATGATGTCGGCCACCATCACCCTGTCGGACGCGCGGGCCCGGGAGGAGCTGGGCTACCGCCCGGAGCTCACGACCGAGCAGGGCCTCGCCGCGCTCGGATCAGAGCTCGCGTAGCCGCTCTCGGGCTGCATGCGCTCGATCGGGGTGGCCGGTCCGCAGGTGCTGCGCGGCCGCTTCTTCCCAGCAAGCCCGTGCGCGTTCGCGCTGCTCATGGGCCTCGCAAGCCTCGGCCGCGAAGGACCACGCCAGGGCCAGGTCCCGGTCCGCGAGCCGCACCTCGGCGTCGATCGCGCGGTAGCGCGTGAGCTCGGCCTGGAGCTGATCGAAGTGCTGACCCTGCGCGGCGGCGGCGGCCAGCACCGCCCGGGCGGCGCCCTCGATGGGCGGATGCTTCTGGGCGGCGCCGCGCTCGGCGACCGGACCCGCCAGCTCACGCACCTCCACGCTCGAGCCTTCCCCGAGGAGCAACAGGGCGAGGTTGAGCCGCGAATAGTCCCCCTGCCGTGACCACGTGGACACGTCGGAGAGCTCGATGACCTGTCGGTACGCCAGCTCGGCGTCGACACGATCGCCGCGCTTGCGCGCCATCTCGCCCAACGCGTTCAACGCGTGGGACGCCTGCCGGAGCCAACCGCGCTCTCGGCTCACGCCGAGGAGCCGGTGGGCGGTGTCGGTGGCGTCGTCTCCGGTGCCCATCTGGGCGTCCATCAGGCGCTCGGTGGCGTTGAGCCACCACAGCGTGCGACCGGAGGCGTCGGCCAGCTCGACCGCCTCACGAGCCGGCTCGAGGCAGGGCTGCCTCGCAAGCTGGAGCGCCAGCGACAGAGCCAGGCGGGCGGACACCCGAGCCTCGTCTTCGCCGAGCGCATCTGCCCGGGCCACCGCAGTGCGGGCCTCGTCGACCCCGGCCTGGGGCTGCCCTCGGTAGGCGAGGTGGCTGGCGAGGCTCGCGAGGGCTCGCACGCCCTCCTCGAGATCGCCGTGGTCCTCGCACCAGCTCACGGCCTCGCGCAGGCTGGCTTCGCCGAGCGACGCGTCGGAGTGCCCCAGCAAGGCGCGCCCCGCCACGCGGAGCGCCACACCCACCACCGGCCAGTCGAAGGCCCGCGCGCGGGTGGCCAGGGTGGCGGCGGCCGCATGCAGCTCCTTCCGCGACGCGGTCTGGTCGAGCACCCGGAGGCGCACCGCGGCGGCCTCCCCTCGACGACGGTCCCCCACGTCCACGCCCGCGGCGTCGAGGGCGCGCTCCACCAGATCCAGGTGGGCGCCAGCCTCCCGCGTGCGCATCGCTTCCAGGTCCTCGACCGCCGACGCCAGCAGGTGGGCCACCGCCTCCTCGGCACGCCCCGCCTCCAGCAGGTGCCACCCACGGCGTCGATCGGTGCGCGACACACAGTGAGCGTGGTGGGCCTTCCACCGGCCCCCCGCCCGGGCGCGCTCTTCGAGCCCCGCGCGCAAGGCCTCGCTGGCGAGGGCGTACTGCCCACCCGACTCGGTCACCAGCCCAGCCGCCTCGAAGGGGAGGAGCGCGTCGGTCCGAGCCACCGCCTTCCACGTCGAGCGGTCGAAGCGCCTTCCGAGCGCCGCCGCCAGCTCCAGCGGCTCGGAGGCGCCGACGCGGTCCACGCGGTCGAGCCAGAGGGCACCCGACTCCGACGAGGTCACGGCGCCCGGGCCGAGCCGGAAGCCCTGGTCGCCAGGCACGAGCATCTCGCGCTCCGACCAGTCCGCGACCTGCTGGAGCAGGAGGGAGGGGTTGCCGCCGGCCAGCTCCAGGAGCCTGGCCTCGACACCCGCCTCGAGGGTGATGACGCGCCGGACGAGCGCCGCCTGTTCCGCGGCGTCGAGGGGCCCGAGGGCGCACCGGAGGTGTTCGGGCCGCGCGCGCAGCGACCGCAGGGTGCGGGCGGCGTCGCCCGCGTGCGCCTGATCCTCGGCGACCGTGAGGACGGTCGCCACGCGGCTGGGACCGCGCTCCAGCAGGGCCAACACGACGGCCAGTCCATCGTCGAGCCGGTGCGCGTCGTCGAGCAGGAGCAGCACCGTGCGCCGCGACGCCGCTTGTTCGAGCAGGCGCGCCAGGATGCGTGGACCGTCGCGACCCGCGCGGCCCTCGAGCGCCGCGGTCACCAGGCTGGGCAGGTAGCGCTGGCGAGCGCCATGACGTGCCAGGAACCGCCGCACCCGTTCGTGGGTCGCTTCGCGGTCGAGTCCATCGCAGCGCAGCCAGTTCCGGATGGCCTCGCGCACACCGCCCTGGTCGGCACCGCAGACGACGACCTCCGCGATGCCCAGCTCGTGGGCGCGCTCGGCCAGCCAGCGCCCGAGCCGGCTCACGCCGAGCCCGCCGTCCCCCGCGATCTCCAGCACCTGGGGCCCTTGCCCGTCGCGAACCTGCAGCAGGCGCTCCCACAGCTCCTTGCGGGCCCGCTCCCGCCCGACGAACATCGCCTCGCGCAAGGGGAGGAGCGCCAGTCCGGCATCGGCCAGCTGGATCGGCGTCGGAGGTGGTTCCCGGCGCCACCAGACCTGATCGGCGGGCAGCGCCTCCACGCTCAGGGTGCGCGTGCGAGGGGCCATCTCGGGCTGCACCGCCGAGAGCGCCACGTCGGTGAAGAGCTCGGTGGGCAGCTCGGTGTGCGCCGCGGTGGAGGCTTCGCCTTCCGCCGCCGCGGCCGGCCTGCCGGCTTCGCCCAGCTCACGCAGCGCCTGGGCGGCCTCCGCCGCCCGCTGAAAGCGATCGTGCGACTCCCGCTCCAGCAGCTTTCCGAGCCAGTCGCGGAACCCGTCGGGCACCGGCACGGTGGGTCGCAGCTCCGGCAGCGCCTCCCAACCACGGGCCAGGCGCTTTCGCGAACCGCGGTGACGGAACGGCGGTTGCCCAGTGGCCAGCGCCCACGCGGTGCAGCCCAGGCCGAACAGGTCGGTCGCCGGGCCGATGTCGCGCCAAGCCCCACGCACCTGCTCCGGGGCCATGTAGCTGGGCGTGCCCCCGAGCTCGCCGCGGGTGCTGGCCGTGACAGCGCGCGCGATGCCGAAGTCGGTGAGCCGGAACCCCGACACCCTGCCCTCGCTCGTGCCGCACCCGACCACGAGGTTGGCGGGCTTGACGTCGAGGTGGACCAGGCCCCGGGCGTGGGCGTGGGCAAGCGCATCCAGCGTGTGCAGGAGCACCGTGCGCAGCTCCTCCCAGGCCAGCCGCCCCCGAAGCCGCGACAGCGAGCCGGTTCCGAGCTCCATCGCCAGCCACGGCGTGCCCTCGGGGAGCCCCGTGGCGCGGGCCGCCGAGTCGTCCACGGCGCCGAGGTCCAGCAGACGCACCACGTGGGGGTGGTCGAGTCGCGCCGCCGCCCGGGCTTCCCGCTGGAAGGCGCGCTGCACCGACGTGGTCCGCGTGTGCCGCTCGGTGAGGAGCTTGACCGCCACGGCACCACCAGAGCGACGGTGCACGGCGCGCCACACCTCGCCGGAGCCGCCACGACCGAGGAGCTCGAGGAGGTCGAAGGGTCCGAGGGCCGCGTGGGTCGGCGCGTCGGGCTGCTCGTCGGGCACCTCGGTGACGGCCAGCTGGTAGCCCACGCCGTAGGCGGTCAACAGGTGCACGGGCGTGATGGGGTCGTCCTCGATCTTGTTGCGCAGCCGTCGCACGGTGGTGTCCACGGTGCGGCTGCGCACGCTCGGCGCGTAGCCCCACACCTGCTCCAACAGCTCGTCGCGCGACACCGCCTGGCCGAGCCGATCGTGGAGGTAGCCCAGGAGCTTCGCCTCCGTCGGCGTCAGTCGATCCTGACCGCCCTCCCAGGACACGAGGCGGGCGTCGAGATCGACCCGTCGGTGCCCGAGCAGGATGACCATGGCCCCATTGTCGATCATGGCGCGGGCAGCTCCACGGTCGGACGGTGACAGCAGGAGTACCCTCGCCCCCATGAAGCCCCTCGTGCTGACGCCCCAGGAGGCACGACCCCTGGTCCTCGCCGCTGCCCGACTCGCGCCCACCACCAGCGCGCGGGGGGCCCTGGACGTCCTCGGTTGTGTCCAGCTCGACCCGATCGACCGCGTGGGGCGCAGCCAGGACCTCGTGCTCCACGCGCGGGTGCCGGGCTACCGGCGGCACGGATGGGTCGGGCTGGACGACAGCTTCGAGCACTTCGCGAAGGAGCGGTGCCTGCTCCCAGGGTGGCTCTTTCCCTGGTACCGCGACAGGAGCCGCGCGCAGCCCTGGTGGCGGGCCACCGAGCGCATGAAGCGGCTGTCGCCGACGCTGTTGAGCGAGGTGCTCGCCGAGGTCCGGCGGCGCGGCGTCGTCTCCGCCCGTGACCTCAGCGACCACGGCCGCGTCGAGCCGCTGGACTGGCACGGCTGGCGGGGCACCTCGAGCGCGGCGAAGCTGGCGCTCGAGACCCTCTGGCAGCGGTGCGACGTGGTGGTCTGCGAGCGCGACGAGCACGGTCACCACCGCTTCGACCTCCCCGAGCGCGCGCTGCCCGATCGCTGCGGCGCGCCCGCGCCCAGCGACGAGGAGGTGCTGCTGCACCGTGTCCGCCAGGCCGGCTGGCTGCCGATCGCCAGCGGCCCCTGGTGGGGCCAGCTTCGATGGATGCGCCCAGCGCTCGACGACCTCGTGGACCGCGGCCTGCTCACGGCGGTGCGGCTCACGGGCTCGCGCCGCACGTGGGTCGTGCACGCCGACACTCTCGAAGAGCACTTCGAACCCGACGACCGCATGCGCGTGATCGCCCCGCTCGATCCACTCATCTGGGACCGCGCGCTGGTCCTGGCAGCCTTCGGCTTCCCCTACGTCTGGGAGATCTACAAGCCCGTGGAGAAGCGGCGCTGGGGCTACTATGTGTGCCCCCTGCTCCACGGCGAGCGCCTGGTCGGTCGCATCGAGGCCCGGCGAACGCCCGACGGGCTGGAGATCGTCGGTCGCTGGGGTGCACCGGATCCAGGCGCCCTGGACGAGGCGCTGCAGGCCCTCTGGTCGATGCAGGCGAAAGCTTGTTGACGGCCGTCCGATGAGGGCACAGGGAGACCCCATGCGCGACCACCTGCAAGACGACGTCGAGACCACCGGAGCCGAGGCGCCTGCCCCCGCCGAGGAAGAGGAGCGGGAGGAGACCCCCTGGACGAGGGGCGACTGGCCCCCCGGCCTGTGAGTCAGAAGCCGTAGCTCTCGTCCAGCTGCAGCACGCGCACCGGGCTGCGCTCGTAGCGCCGCTCCGAGGCTGGGTCACGCCCCTCTTCCAGGTCGTCCATGGCCAGGTTCGTGAGCAGGTCGGCGTGCTCGTTGCCGGGCTCGCCCGAATGGCCCGGCACCCAGGTCCACGTCACGCTGTGGAGCTTGCAGAGCTCGTCGACCTGCTGCACGAGGTCGAGGTTCTTCACGAGCTGGCCGTCGCGTCTCCGCCAGCGTTTGCGCTTCCAGCCCGGGATCCACTTGGTGGCGAGGTCCTTCAGGTACTTGGAGTCCGTGCGAACCTCCACGTCCTGGTTGGGCCGGCTCAGAGCCTCCAGCGCCTCGATGGCCGCCGACATCTCCATGCGGTTGTTGGTGGTCGGCGAGCTGCCCCCGCGCTTGGAGAGCGCCGAGCCGCTGGTCGTGTCGATCAGCAGGAAGCCCCACCCGCCCACGCCCGGGTTCCCACGGCACCCGCCGTCGGTGTAGGCCACCAGCCGTGCCGCGCTCGGGGCAGCCTTCACGGACTCCGGCTCGCGACGTGGCTTCCTCGCGGCCTCCTTGGCGAGCGTCCGCGCCGTGCGCATGTCGGGCTCGCCATCGTCCAGTCGCCACACCGCGCTGCCCAGCAGGCCCGACAGGCGACGCACCAGGTCGGCGTGCTTCACCTTCTTGAACTTCTTCTTCTCCCAGCCCGCCATCCACTCGGTGGCCGCCTTGAAGAGGGTCTGGTCGGTGACGTGCACCGCCGTGACCGGACCCGAGCCCAGGCCTTCGATCGCGGCACGCAGGCCCGCCCGGTAGGAGCTGTCCTGCTCGGGGCCCGAGGCTCTCGCGAGCTCGGAGCCGTTCTCGACCAGGACCCATGCCCAGCCAGCCTTGCCTTCGACGGTGGACCCCGCCACGTACAGATCGCGTGCCATGGGGCCCACGGTTACCCGCCGGAGGCGAGGAGGCAATGGTGTTGACGGTCTATGGCATCGGAAGCTGTGACAGCTGCCGCAAGGCGAGGAAGTGGCTCGACGCCGCAGGGCACGCGCACACCTGGGTCGACGTGCGGGAGACACCCCCGCCACGGGAGCGCGTGGCGGCGTGGGTCGAGGCCCTGGGGAGCAAGCCCCTCCGCAACACCTCGGGAGGGAGCTACCGGGCCCTTCCGGGCGACAAGAAGAGCTGGTCCGACGCTCGCTGGGTCGAGGCCTTCGCCGCCGATCCGATGCTCCTGAAGCGGCCGGTGCTGGAACGGGACGGGGTGGCGCTCACCACCGGCTTCCGCGGCTGGGACGCCCTGCTCTCGTGACACCCTTCGTCGCCCACGTCGACGCGATCGAGGAGGGCGAGGCCCGCTACCCGGCGCCCTTCGACACGATCGCGCTGGGCCGCGGACGCAACCTCTCGGAGGCGGCGGGCGCGGTGAAGCTGGGGGTGTGGCACGACCGCCTGCCACCGGGACACCGGACCGGGTTCCTGCACGCCCACCAGGTCGAAGAGGAGCTGGTCTACGTGCTGAGCGGCACCCCCACCCTGCTCTGGGCGCTCCCGGGCGAAGGCGTGGTGCGCGAGCCCCTCCGGGCCGGCTCCTTCGTGGCCTTCGCGGCGGGCACCGGGGTGTTCCACGCGGTCGAGAACCGCGGGCCGGACGACGCCGTGCTGCTGGTGGTCGGCGAGCGTCGGGACGAAGACGGCCTCGCCTACCACGACCCGACCTTCGCGGACTGGTACCGGAAGCGGCGGCCGACCCGGGTCTGGAGTCCGAGCCAGAGACCCGAGGTGCTCTACGTCACCACGTGCAGCGCCGACAAGGCCCCAGATGGGGCTCTGCTCCCAGCCCGCGAGCGGTACCGGGGCCAACGGATCGAGCAGGCCCTCGACGACGCGGCCGAGCTGCAGCTGCCGCTGGCGTTCTTGTCGGGAGCCCTGGGCCTCGTACCCGCCCAGATGCCCATCCCCTGGTACGACCACGCCATGACGGACGACGACGTGGCCGGCATGGTGCCCCGCCTCGCGACCGCACTGCTCGGCGTGCACGAGGTCCTCTTCGACGCACTCCCCGAGTCGACCGAGGGCTGGGCCCCCTACCACCGCGCGCTCCGACGGGCGTGCGAAGCCGCCGACGTGAAGCTCACGCTCGTGTGACTCACCGAGCGCGAGCGTCGCTCCAGTGGGGGTAGTCGGTCTCCAGCTTCGAGAAGCTGTACTGGGTCTCCACCCAGCGCACCACCTCGGGCGTGAGCGACAGATCGCGAGGCTCCTCGGGTGCGGAGAGGTCGAAGGTGCGCGCGGATCCGCTGGGAGCGACCAGCGTCAGCGAGCGCGGCAGCCCCACGACCACCAGGTCCACGGCCGAGCCGCCGTAGTGGCTGGAGGAGCGCGCTCCCTTCTCCGTCGCGTAGACCACGTCGTAGGCATCGGCCATCTGCCGGGCCTGCTCCACGGTGGCTTCCCAGCCGTCGGCGTGGCGCCAGGTCACGGGCACCGCGAGGTCCCACACCACGTTGCGATCGTCGAGCTCGAGGGCCACCTCCTCGACGCAAGAAGGGGCATCGCAGCGGCTCAGCTCGTAGGCGCCCCACATCAGGTAGCCGCGCTCGGGCTTGCGCACGGTGGAGGTCACCCACACCTCCGCGCCCGCGCCCTCCAGCTGGCCCAGCAGGTGCTCGACGCGCTCTGCGAAGTCCGGGTTGGCCGCCGCCAGCGCAGCCATGAGCTCCGGACGCTCGCTCGGGTTCAGGTAGCGCGTGCTCCAGCCGGGACCCGGACCGTCGCCATCCGCCGCCGGGGGATGGCTGGCCTGGGGAGGCGGCTGATCGACGGCCAGGGTGTCGGCGGCCGGGTAGAGCCGGGACTCGCCACGCCAGACCTCGCGTGGATGCACCAGCAGCCCAGCGCCCCTCGCGCGCCCGGCGCCCACGAAGAAGCGCTCGTCAGGGCGGGACGAGGCCAGCACATCGTCGAGGAAATAGAGCAGGTCGGGCAGCTCGACGGGGCGCCGCACCGCCTCCCGGACCACGCGCAACAGCGGCTCTTCGGGGGACGTCAGCGCCATCGCCATCAACCGGGGACCGTCGAGCACCACGCCCGCGAGCTCGATCTCCTGGAGGGCCAGGGCTTCTCCGGCCGCGTAGAGCATCGTGCGCTCGTCAGCGGGCTCCAGGACGTCCCACGTGCGGTTGACCGTCAGCGAGGCCTGGGCCCACACCGCGGCCCACAGCGCGATCACCGCCAGGCCGCGATCGAGCCCGTGAGGTGGACCTTGAAGCCGACGTCCGCGGTGGCATCGATCGTGCCGGAGAAGGCGTTCTCCGAGCTGAAGGTGCCGTCGATGGGCACGGACAGGGCCCCACCGAACATCGCCACCTCACCGCTCACCGTGTCGCCGTCGAGCGACCCTTCGAAGGCGGCGTGCTGATCCATGCCGAACGCGGCGCCGATGTCGCTGCCCTCGTTCATGCTGCAGCTCACCTCACCGGTGACCTCGGGGTCGGCGCCGCTGACGACCGCCATGTAGTCGAGCGAGCCGGTACAGACGTCGGTCTCGAGATCGCCGTACTCGGCGTCCACGTTCAAGGTCATCGTGCCCTTGTCCCAGGCGCCGTGGTAGTCGCTCTTCACCGGGTCGCCCGTGTCCTTGACGGGACTGTCGCCGCCGTCGCCGCCGCTGTCGCCGCCATCGTCGCCGTCCCCGCCGTCGCCCGGGGCCGCGACCTCCACGGTCTCGGCGGGCTCGCCCGAGTCGCCGTCGGACACGGCCGTGTCCCCTGCCACCACGTAGCAGACACCGTCGTTGGCGAGCGCGTAGCCCGAGTCGCAGACCGTCTGGGTCGTGCACGCAAAGATCCAGATCACTTGGCCTCCTCGTCGCGCTTCCGCTGCGCGCGTCGGGCGATGGCGACGCAGCCGTTGAAGCCGCCCTTCAGACCCGATCGAATCACGGGCGGCATCTCGCTGCCCAGCCCGGCGATCCAGCTGGCTCCCCCCGTGGCCGCGAAGCCGAGTTTGTTGACGAGCGTGACGCGGGTCCGGTGCTTGCTACCGGGCTCGACGATGAACAGCCCGAAGACCTCGGCGACCGGCACCACGCTGTTGAACGGTGGCCAGCGACGGTCCACGCCGTCGGCGGTCTGCTCGACCTGCTTCTGGTAGCCCGACCACGTGGCGGCATCGACGAAGCTCTCGTCGAGGCGCTCGAAGGCGAGCAGGGTGCGGTCGCCGGACTCGATCCGGTACATCCGCTGGATGAGCGTGCCGTAGAAGATGCCGAAGTCGAGGAAGAAGAAGGTGTCGGTGTAGGGGAGGCCGTTCACGCCGTCGACGCCCTGCCCGAGGCGCACGGCCGCCTTCGCGCCGTCCATGTAGGTGGGGAGCTTCCACTGGTTGTGGAAGACCGTGTCCGCGACCACGTCGTGATCGAAGTCCCGTCGCCCCTCCCCGGTGACCATGGAGATGAAGCCGGAGTCGACCTCGCGCAGGCGGATCTCGTCGTACTGCTTGTCCTTGTAGCGGCTGACCGAAGCGTTCGACCAGAAGGCCTCCGAGCGCAGGGCTTCGTTGAGCATGGCCGCCGCGGCCGCGTCGTGAAGCTGGAGGGTGACGGTGTCGGCGCGGGCCGGCAGGGTGAAGAAGAGCATCACCAACAGGAGCCACCGCATCGCCTTCACCTCGAGGCCAGCCAGGTCGTGAGGCGACCTATCCAGCCTGACGGACGCTTGTGACCCTCGTCGTGCAGGCAGTAGTCCACCACGGTCTCCTGGTCGCAGCTCCAGCGCAGGCAGGCCAGGGGTTCGTCGTCGTAGGCGACCTCGGTCTCGGCGCAGCCGTTGTGCTCCCTCCAGAAGGCGACCATGTCCACCGCCGCACCCTGCGTAGCCCCACCCGAGAAGGTGCGACCTTCCAGCGGCCAGGTCGAGTCCGCGGTGCCGTGTTCGTGGCGGAAGGGCACCTTGCCCGCGTCGCACCGGGTGGGGAGGGGTTCCCAGAAGCCGCCCGAGGTGCCGACGGCTGCATCGAGATCCTCCTCGCAAGCGGCCTGGTAGGCCATCGACGCCCCGAGCGAGAAGCCCGACACCCAGAGCCGGGCAGTGGGCCACCACGCCTGCACGTGCTCCACCATCTCCCGGTAGAAATCCATGTCGTCGCGCCGGTCGGCCCCTCCGCCCCAGGCCCCGCTGGGGTCCCAGCTGCCCCCTTCGCCGTAGGGCAACACCAGCAGCACGCCCGCGTCGGAGAAGTCCTCCATGCGGCTCTCGCTGCCCGAATACTGCGCCGGCTCGCCCTCGTAGCCGTGGAAGTAGACGAGCACGTCGAGGGCTTCACCGCTCCAGCCCTCCGGCTCCCACACCTGGAAAGCGCCCAGCGACGTGCTGCAGTCCACCGCCCCTCCACAGGGAGGCTGATCCAGATCGGGAACTGGAGAGGAGGCACAGGACAGCACGAGCACCAGCACCGCCACAAGCAATCACGTGGTGTGCGGACTGTCCACTCATGGACGGCGGCCCTCGTGCCGTCCAAGGGGGCATGACCAGCTCCATCGCACGGAAGCACCGCGCTGCGTCGGCCGAGGCGGCGCCCGAACTGGATCGGTTCGAGGTGATCGAACTGTTGGGCGAAGGCGGCATGGGCACGGTCTACGCCGCGCGGGATCGCCTCCTGGGCCGCCGGGTCGCGCTCAAGGTGATGCGTGCCGCGATGGCGCGCAACGCCACCCTGCGCACCCGCTTCCTCTCGGAGGCCGAGACCACGGCGCAGCTGGGCCACCCCGGCGTCGTGCAGGTCTACGACGTGGGCGTGGATGCGCGGAAGCGCCCCTGGTACGCCATGCAGGAGATCGGCGGCGGGACCTTCGAGGATCTGTTGCGGGACGGCGAGGTCCGCCTGCGACGACGGGTCGAGGTGCTGCACCGGGTCGCCGCAACGATGGCCTTCGCACACGCGCGCGGCGTCATCCATCGGGATCTGAAGCCCGAGAACGTGATGGTCGGAGCGTTCGACGAGGTCCTCGTGCTCGACTGGGGCCTGGCCCGCGTGGGCACACCGCGGGACCCGGGGTCCCGGAACATCGAGACCGAGCGCACCCGACGTCGCAGCCGCACCCTCGACGGTCAGGTCGCCGGCACCCGCATGTGGATGCCCCCCGAACAGGCCGCCGGGTTGGGCTACGAACAGGGACCCTGGAGCGATGTCTTCTGCCTGGGCGGGCTGCTCTTCGAGAGCCTGGCCGGACCCGGGACCTTCCGCAGCGTCCAGGCCCCCTTGCAGGCGGAGTCGTTGCGCGCGGGGCTGACCCCTTGCGGCGAGCCCGTTCCCACAGCCCTGGCCGACCTGATCGTGGCCTGCACGCAGCTGAACCCGGTCGACCGCCCGCAGAGTGCGGGCGAGGTGGCGGAGCGCCTGGCGCACTGGCTGAGCGGCCGCGATCGCGCCCAGCGGGCGCAAGCGTGCCTCATCGCCGCCAAGACCGCACGGGAGCGAGCAGCCTCCCTGCGGAAGAGCGCCGCCCGGCTGCACCACGACGCGGCCGCGATCTTGAGCGACTTGCCGAAGGGGGCCCCGGCCGCGGCCAAGGCCCAGGGCTGGGCGCTCCAGGACCGCGCCGAACAGCACGCGTTGGAGGCGGCGGACGCTCACGAGGCCAGCCTGACGAGCCTGCACCAGGCCCTGATGCAGGACGACGAGCACCCGGTCGCGCACGCGGCACTCGCGCGGCACCACCGCACCCAGCACG
>CAZSAT010000036.1:0-18457 GCA_964604675.1 uncultured Enterobacterales bacterium | reverse complement strand
GACGAGCACCCGGTCGCGCACGCGGCACTCGCGCGGCACCACCGCACCCAGCACGAGCGCGCGGTGGCGCTCCGGGACCCCCGCGCCGCCAGCCGCCACGAGGCGGCCCTTCGCCGGCACGACCGCGGTGAACACGCCGACTACCTGGCACCGCAGCGCAACCTCAGCTTGCGCACCGCGGTGGAAGCCGAGGCGGTGCTGTACCGCTATGAGCAGCGGGGCAGGCGGCTGGTCGAAGGCGCCGCGACCCGTCTGGGCGTCACCCCCATCGCGGAGCACCGCGCCGCGCTCGGAAGCTACGTCGTCCACCTGCATGCACCCGGACGCGCGCGGGTTCGCTTGCCGCTCGCGATCGCTCGTTCGGACCGCTGCTGGGCGGCGCGCGACCCCTCCGGCGCGATCCGATCGGTGCAGCTCCCGAGCGCGATGGAGGTCGGGGCCGACGCGTGCTTCGTGCCGGCCGGCTGGACGGTGATCGGTGGCGACCGCGACGCGACCGATGCGTGGCCCCGGCTGCGGGTGTGGGTCGACGACTTGGTGATGCAGCGCCACCCCGTGAGCCATGCCGAGTACCTGGTGTTCCTGAACGATCTCTGGAGCCGCGGAGAGCGCGACCGCGCCCGCGCCCTCCGCCACGCCCCACACCTCGAGCGCCCTGTCTACGTCCAGGACGACGGGGGCTTCCACCGGGGCGGCCTCACCGGGGACGTGCCCGTCACCGGCATCGACGCTGCGGCGGCCACCGCCTACTGCACATGGCTCGCCGACCGCACCGGTCGGCCATGGCGCCTCCCCACCGAGACCGAGTGGGAGAAGGCGGCGCGCGGTGCGGACGAGCGCACCTACCCGTGGGGGGACCACCTCGACCCGAGCTGGGCGTGCATGGCGGACACCGTCCGCGCGGTGCGCGGACCCGCGCCGGTCTCCCACTACAGCGGCGACGAGAGCCCGTACGGCCTGCGAGGACTCGCTGGCAACGTCCGGACCTGGTGCGCTGGCAACCCGGCGGATCCTCCCTGTGGACCTGGCGGGCGAGCACTTCGGGCCGGCCACGATCCCGGCCTGCCACAGCGCCCGGTGCGCGGCGGGAGCTGGCGCGACCAGGAGGTCCGCTGCGCGTCGCGTCGCGCGATCGGCGCCGACGAACGCCTGGACGACCTCGGGTTCCGGCCCTGCAGGAGCCTCGGGGCGGGTTGACGCTCCCACGCCACCCCCTGCGCCCCACTGGTAGGCTCTCCCCATGAAGCAGACCCAGGAAGAGGTCGAGCCCACCGAAGCGCCCGAGTCGCACGCAGCCCGGCAGCGCGTGCACGCCCTGGGTGCGCTCTCCGCGGGCGTGGCGAACGAGATCTCGAGCCCGGCCCTCACGCTCCGCTGCAACCTCGCCGTCGTGCGGCAGTCGCTCAAGGCCCACGTGGCGGGTCAACCGCTCGGCGTCGAGGCCATCGATCACCTGCTCGCCGTGATCGAGGAGTGCGAGTCCGCCACCAGGCACGTGCAGAGGGTGGCCGCCACCTTCTCCGCCTTCGCCTCGGCCGACCCGGCGACCCGCGAACGTGTCGACCTGGCGGACCTCGCCCACGCCGCCGGCATGTTGGTCCGGCACGACGTGCAGCAGCGCGCGCGGCTGGTCATCGGCACCTCGCCCGTCCCCGCCATCGACGCGAACCGAGGCCAGCTCATCCAGCTGGTCATCGCGCTCATCACCAACGCCGCCGAGGCCATGCCGCTCGGCGAACACGAAGAGCGCACGGTCACCGTCACCGTAGAGCGGAAGAGCGACGCGATCACCGTGGCCGTGCACGACGACGGCGCCGGCATGGCGAAGGCCGTGCTCGAGAAGGCCACCGAGCCGTGGTTCTCGGCGAAGCGCGGGCATGCTGGCCTCGGCCTCACGCTGGCCCAGGAGATCACCAGCGCGCACGGAGGCAGCCTCGAGATCCGGAGCACGCCGGGGCAGGGCACCCGCGTGGCCGTCCAGCTACCGGCCCCGCGATGCTCCCGTCGACCAAGCCCCACACCGCTCGCGGGTCCCCGGCTCCGGGTGCTGGTCGTGGACGACGACCACCTGGTCCGCAAGGTGGTGGGCCGACTCCTCCGACGCGACCACGAGGTCCACGAGGCCGACGGCGGCCGCGCTGCGCTCGAGCTGCTCTCCGCCAACACCTACGACGTGATCGTGAGTGACCTGATGATGCCGGGCATGGACGGCCGCCTGCTCTACGAAGCCGCCAGCCGCCAGTGGCCCGCGCTGGAGCCCCGCTTCGTCTTCTTCACCGGCGGCGCGGTCGGCGACGAGATGCAACGCTTCGTGGCCGCTATGCCGGGCCGCGTGGTCAACAAGGATGGTGGACCGCTCGAGCTGGTGAGCCACCTGGCCCGACACTTCGCCCGTGTGGAGCCCCTCGGAGGGGAGTGACCCGGCATCGGGGCCGAGATAGCCGGCGCCCATGAGCGACACCGGCACGAACTTCATCGAGCAGATCATCGAAGACGACCTGGCGAGCGGCAAGCACAGCCAGGTGGTGACCCGCTTTCCGCCCGAGCCCAACGGCTACCTGCACATCGGCCACGCCAAGGCGATCTGCATCGACTTCGGCATGGCGCAGAAGTACGGCGGCTGGTGCAACCTGCGCATGGACGACACCAACCCGGAGAAGGAGTCGGAGGAGTACGTCCGCGCCATCGAACAAGACATCCGCTGGCTGGGCTTCGAGTGGAAGAACCTGCTCTACGCCAGCGACTACTTCGATCAGCTCTACGCCTGGGCCGAGCACCTCATCGTGAACGGGCACGCCTACGTGTGCGACCTCAGCGAAGAAGCCATGCGCGCTGGCCGCGGCACCGTGAACGAGGCGGGCACCCCCTCGCCCTTCCGCGACCGCAGCCCGGAAGACAACCTGCGCCGCTTCCGCAGCATGCGCGACGGCGAGTTCGAGGATGGAGCCTGCGTGCTGCGCGCCAGGATCGACATGGCGCACCCCAACATGAAGCTGCGCGACCCGCCCATCTACCGGATCCGCCACCAGCACCACCACAACACCGGCGACACGTGGTGCATCTACCCGCTCTACGACTACACACACTGCCTCTCGGACGCGATCGAGGGCATCACCCACAGCCTGTGCAGCCTCGAGTTCCAGGACAACCGCGCGCTCTACGACTGGTTCGTGGAGCGCTGCCCGGTGCCCGCCGTGCCGAAGCAGTACGAGTTCGCGCGCATGAGCCTGGGCTACACCATCACCAGCAAGCGCAAGCTCCTGAAGCTCGTGGAGACCGGCGTGGTCGACGGCTGGGACGACCCCCGCATGCCCACGCTCTCCGGCCTGCGCCGTCGGGGAGTCCCGCCCGAAGCCCTGAGGGACTTCGTCGCGCGCGTCGGCGTGGCGAAGGCGGCCAACATCGTGGACCCGGCCCTGCTGGACCACTGCGTGCGCGACGCGCTCAACCACCAGGCGCCGCGGGTGATGGCGGTGCTCGATCCGCTCGAGCTGGTGATCGACAGCTGGGAGGGCGGCACCGAGTGGCTCGACGGCGCGCTGTGGCCTCACGACGTGCCCAGGGAGGGGAGCCGCAAGCTGCCCTTCTCCGGTCGTCTGTACGTGGAGCGCAGCGACTTCGCCGAGCAGCCGCCGAAGGGCTGGCGGCGGCTCGCGCCCGGCGTCGAGGTGCGCCTCCGCTACGGCTACTTCGTCACCGTCACCGCCGTCGAGAAGGACGGCGAGGGGCGCGTGGTGCGGCTGCACGCCACCCACGATCCCGCGAGTCGCGGGGGCACCACCCCGGACCGGCGCAAGGTCAAGGGCACCCTCCACTGGGTGTCCGCCGGCGAGTCGGTGGAGCGCGAGGTCCGGCTCTACGACCGCCTGTTCCAGGCGGCACAGCCCGGGAAGGACCGGGACTGGGAGGAGGACCTGAACCCCGACGCGCTCACCGTCGTGACCGCCCGGGTCGAGCCCTACCTGGCCGACGCGGCAAGCGGCCAGCGCTTCCAGTTCGAGCGCACCGGCTACTTCGTGGTCGATCCGTCCGGGGCCTTCAACCGCACGGTTCCGCTCAAGGACACCTGGGGCAAGAGCCCCGACGCCAGCGCGCAGCCCACCAAGGCGGTGACGGTGGGCGAGGTGGGTGAGCGGAGCTTCACCGACGAACAGCAGACGGCGATCGCGCGCCACGAAGCCGCCGGCCTGGCCCGCAGCGAGGCCGAGCTGCTCGCCACCGACGCCATCCTGGGCGCGTACTACGGCCGCGTGGTGGCGGCCGGCGCGTCGGCCAAGGGCGCGGCGAACTGGCTGGTGCACGAGCTCCAGCGCGCCCGGAAGGACCGCACCCTGGCCGAGCTGCCCTTCGGGCCGAGAGAGCTCGCCGCGCTCATCGGCCTGGTCGAGGACGGCACCATCTCCTCGAAGCTCGGCAAGAAGGTGCTGGCCGAGCTGCTGGCGGAGGGCGGCTCGCCGCGCGCCATCGTGGAGGCGCGCGGGTGGGTGCAGATCAGCGACCCCGCCGCCATCGCACCCCTCGTGGCGCAGGCCCTGGCCGCGAACCCCGACCACGTCGCACGCTACAAGGGAGGCAACGAGCGCCTGGCGGGCTTCTTCGTCGGTCAGGTGCTGAAGGCCAGCGGCGGCAAGGCCAACCCCGGGCTCGTGAACCAGCTGGTGCTGCAGGCGCTCGCGGAGGCCTGAACCACCGGCTCAGATCAGGCCGTCGACCGGGCCGAGCGGCACCACACCGTGCGGGTTGATGCTCGTGTGGCTCGCGTAGTAGTGCTGCTTGATGTGGTCCATGTGGACCGTGTCCCGGACGCCGGGCAGATCGGCGAAGCGCTTCGCGTAGGCGTGCAGCCGCGGGTAGTCGCACAGCCGCCGGAGGTTGCACTTGAAGTGCCCGACGTAGACGGGGTCGAAGCGCAGGAGCGTGGTCCAGAGGCGGATGTCGGCCTCGGTCAGCTGCTCGCCGACCAGCCAGGTGCGCCCTTCGAGCCGTGCCTCCAGCCAGTCGAGGGTGTCGAAGAGGGCGGTGACCGCTTCGGCGTAGGCCGCCTGGGTGGTGGCGAAGCCGGCCTTGTACACACCGTTGTTGACGTGGTGGTAGACCCGCTCGTTCACATCGTCGATCGCTTCGCGCAGCGGCTCGGGGTAGTACCGCGCCGGCTCGATGCCCAGGGGCTCGAAGCTGCCATCGAAGAGCCGGAGGATCTCACTGGACTCGTTGCACACGATGGTGCCGAGCTTCTTGTCCCAGAGCACGGGCACCGTGACGCGGCCGGTGTAGTCCCCCTTCGCCCGGGTGTAGAGCTCGTGCATGCACGAGCTGCCGAACAGGTGGTCGGGCAACTTCGCGCTGAAGGTCCAGCCCTTCTCGAGCATGAGCCAGTGCACCACGCTCGCCGGCACGATGGACTCGAGGCCCTTGAAGGCCCGCATGAGCAGCGTGCGGTGCGCCCACGGACACGCGTAGCTGACGTAGAGGTGGTAGCGGTCCGGCTCGGCGATCAAGCGTTCGGTGCAGCGGAAGGCGGCGTCCTTCCGCACGAAGCGGCCCCCGTGCTTCTTCGTCTCGTACCAGACGTCGTGCCAGACGCCCTCGACCAACATGCCCATGGGCACCTCCCTGGAGCTGTCTATCCGCCCACCATGAGCGGCACGAAGGCCACCAGGAGCAGGGCGGCCCCCATGATGAGCATCGGCACCACGATGTGCTCGTAGCGCTCGAACCAGCCGCCCTCGACCGCGTAGAGCTCGACCTTGGCTTCCGCGCCGATGACCTGCCGCGCGAGCAGGTGGTTCAGCGCGACGGGCGGCGTGAGGTAGCCGAGCTCGAAGGCCACCAGCACCATCATCCAGAAGTGCACCGGCGAGATGCCGTTTGCGTAGGCCACCGGGGCCACCGACACGCTCACGAGCACCACGGCACCCAGCGCGTCCATGGTCATGCCGACCAGCACCATCACCACGACCAGCAGGGCCATCGTGATCCAGACGGAGCCGAACTCGGTGGGCACCAGGCTCATCACCTCGGCGCGTTCCACGACCCCACCGAGGCCGACCGAGCCCACCATCAGGGTGAGCAGCGCGCCCACGTGGCTGGAGCTCTCGTCGGTGGCCTTCACGAGGCTCTTCCAGCGCAGCCCAGGCTTGTCGAAGAGCACGACCGCGAGCAGCAACACCGGCAACACGAAGGGCGCGGTGTGTTCGTTCACCACGGTGCCCAGCGCGAAGTAGAAGAAGGCCAGCACGCCGGCGAGCACCAGCAGGTGCGGCACGAGCCGCTTGATGGCCGCGACCGACTTCGGCAGGGCTTCCGACGCCGGGGCCATCGAGAAGGGCTCCCGGCTGCGCCAGAGGAACGCCGCGAAGCTCAACACCGCCGTGAGCGCAAAGACCTGCAGGCCCTTTCCGAAGAGCTCGTCGGTGGTGACCTGCTTGTTCAGGACCGCGATGAGCACCACGACCAGGCACGGGCGCAGCACCACGCCGAGGCTCCCCGACATGGCGGTGGCCATCAGGGCCTGCCTCCGCGTGGCGCCTGCGCTGCGGAGCTCGTTGAAGAGCACCGCACCCGCCGCGATGACGAAGATGCCGCTCGCGCCCGAGTAGGCGGTGGGCAACGCCGCGCCCAGCACCAGCACCCACGCGAGCACCATCACCGGCAGCTTCCACGGGGTGAGCACGGCGATGGTGCGCTGGGCCAGGGTGGTCTCGGCGAGCATCATGCCCGCCCAGATGTAGAGCCCGATGCCCAGGTACACGGTGGGGACCTGCACGAACTTGTGCACGTAGATCGCCTGGCCGCTGAAGTGCTGCTCGCCGAGCAGGAACCACGCCCCGGCGATCAAGGCCATCCAAGCGTAGAGCGGCACGACCATCAGCAGGCGAGCCACGCCCCCGCCGCCATCGAGCCCCTTCGGCCGCCGAACCAGGTGCAGCACGTTGATGGCTGCGAGCACCGCGAAGCCCACCGCCCAGATCAGCGGGAGGCCCCCGTGCTCGGACTCCGCTGAGCTGGCCTGCTGCACCTGCCAGTCGGCGATGCAGCTCGCCGTCCACAACAGGTGCGCGACGAGCTGTGTGCCCTGCGCCACGGTGTGCTCGAGCGGACTCTCCGCCTCGCGCAGGGCGATGTGGTGACGGCGCAACGTGGTGTTGAAGGCGCCGATGAGGAGCACCAGGGACAGGAGGTGCTTCCAGCCGCCGAAGTGGGCGAAGTCGCTGATCCGGCGCTCGAGGGCCCGGAAGACCATCACCGGACCGTTCAGGCGGGAGCGCTTGTCCTCGTACTCGGCGTGGCGCTGCACGCAGCGGTCGCGCAGCGCCTGCACCGCCTCGCAGCTCGGGCCGTCGGGTGCGGCGTCGTCCGCGAAGGGGTCGGCGTCCGCGAAGGGATCGTCGTCCGCGAAGGGGTCCGCTTCGGCAGGCTCCGGATCCGCGAAGGGGTCCTCCCCGGCGAAGGGGTCCGCTTCCACCCGATCCGGGTCCGCGAAGGGGTCTTGACCGTCGAAAGGGTCCGCGGCGGAACCTTCGGACGACGACGAGCACGTGCCCAGCTGCTCGTCGAGCGCCGCGACGTCGCACTCGGGGGCGACCGGGTCGTCCCGCAGCTCGGCCGCGTAGCCCGGCCAGGTCCGCTCCCCGAGCGAGACCACCACGGTGTGCAGGTTGGGCGCCATGCCCACGACCAGCGCCAGGGCCAGCGCTCCGAAGAGCGCCAGCGTGGCCAGCGCGGTCCATGGGCGAGACAAGCGCTACTCCTTCTTCTCGGCGCACTCGGCGCGGGACCCGTCGGTCGAGCAACGCAGCTTCCGCATCACGCTGAGCATGGCGCCGTCGTACGCGCCGGACTCGTCCCGCAGCTTGATGCGCACGCCCTGGAACATCTCCTCCCACTCCGCGAAGGTGGCGTCCGAGATCTCGATCCAGGAGCTGGCGGGGATGGCCGACTCGGCCGCGTCGATGACCGCCTTGGCGTCGCTCCACCGGTCGTAGAGGTCCTGGCGGCTGGCCTTGGCGAAGCCCGCAGCGAACTTGTCCTCGTGGATGAGGAGCTGCAGGGTGGCCTGGGCGAGCGGCGCCTTCACGATGCCGCCACCGTTGGCGAGCCCGCGGTGGAGCTCGAAGGGCTGGTAGGCCGGCGCCGACGCGTAGCAGGCGTCGACGTCGCCATTGTTGAACTTGGGGCCCAGGCTGCCCAGGTCCGCAGGCACCATGATGGCGCCCACGCGATCGACCATGGCCACGCTCGCCTTGTCGTAGTCCAAGGTGGCGATGCGCTGCCCCGCCAGCTCGGCGACCGAGTCGACGTTCCGATCGCGCACGAACAGGTAGGCCGCCCCGATCGGCACGAAGCCGGCCGTCGCGTGGCCGCCGCTCGAGAGCTTCGACGCTGCCCCGTCGCTCGTGGCGAGGGTCTTGAGCATGCCCTCGAGCAGGTCGTAGTCGGGCAACGCACCCACGGCCTCCAAGGTGGTGGGGAAGCGGTTGAAGCGCTGGAGGCGCACCCCCGTGGCCAGCACGCCGTCGCAGTGGCCCGCGTCGTAGTCCTTGGTGGCGGTCTCTTCGTCGGTGTAGGCCTTCAGCTCGACCGCGGTGCCCCAGCCGCCCGCCTCCAGCGCCCACGCCTCCATGATGCGGTAGTAGTCGCCGGACTTGCCCCCCGGATCGAAGACGCAGACGGTGGCGGCCTTCGCCTGGCCTGCGACGAGCAGGGCGGCAACGCACAGAAGCAAGGTCCTCATGGGGTCTCCTCCGGAGGGGCCGGCTCGGGCACGCTCTCGGGCGCCGGCTCGGCAAAGGGGTCGCCGAAGGGATCGTCGGCGAAGGGGTCTGCGCCCGCGGCCTCGGGGTCCTCGGGCGCGGGCGGAACCCCCAGTGCAGGGGCTCGATGCCCCTCGGCGGCGGTCCACCGAAGGTCAGCCACGTGCAGGCTCACGAGGCGTGCGTACTCGTCGAGCAAGCGACCGTTGGGGTCCGGTTCGTGAGCGAGGAGGCTGGCCGCGTGGGCGGTGATGGCCGTGTCGGCGTGCTCGTCGCGCCCGGCGTTCGACGCGATGAGCACCTCCAGGGCCCTCGCGAGCCGTACGCCCTCGGCCTCGCCCGCCGCCGCGGCCGCGGTGAGCTCCACCCAGGGGTCCACGCCCTCGGGGGCCGACCCCGGGATGGTGGCCTGGCAGGCCGCCGTGAGCGCGCTGGGCACGCTCCACCAGCGTGCGTCATCGAGGCACGTGGCCCCACGAGAGACCTGCGCCACCACATCGGCCGGGACACCCACCACGTTGCCGGCGGCCTTGTCGTGCAGGAGCGCGTTGACCCCGGCATACAGGCCCAGCAGGTACACGATCTCGTCGTCCTCGCCGATCCTGGGGCAGCCCTCGCCCACCGGCCCGAAGGCTTCGTTCAGGGCCTGGTAGCTGCGCCAGAAGCGCTGGGCGGCGAGGGCGTGGTGACGCTCCTCGAGGATCCGCGCGTCCTTCACCGCAGCGGTGCGCGAGGCACCCTCGAGGGAGACCAGGGCGCGGGCCGCCGCCAGCTCGGCCTCCCACGCGTCGGCCTCCTCACAGGCGGCCGAGGTGACCTCGGTGATCACCATCGCCTTGTGGGGCGTACGACGAACGGGCGCCGGCAACACGTGGGCGAAGCTGGCGCCCAGCTGGCACGCCTTGTCCATGTCGGGCACGGTCAGCCCGATGCCGACCACGCCGTCCACGGTGAGCCGGTCGACCTTGTTGGAGAGGCAGGCGACGAATGAAAGGGGCAGCAGGGCGATCACGGCCGCAGCCATAACCGTCCGGCAGCGTGCGATGCTTCAGCGCCGATGACGAGGCTCGACGACATCGACGGGCGGGATCTCCCGCTCACGATCGGACGCTACGAGCTCCAGCGCGTGCTGGGGCACGGCGCCATGGGTCGGGTCTTCCTCGCGGAGCTCGCCGGTCCCAGCGGCTTCCGCAAGCCGGTCGCCCTCAAGGTGCTGCACGGGCGCGTCGACGACCACGACGGCCGCCGGCGCCTGGTCCGCGAGGCACGCATCGGCGCCCTGCTGCGAGGCCCCAACCTCGTCGACACCTACGACCTCGAGGAGCTGGACGGTGCCCTCATCCTGGTGATGGAGTACGTCGATGGGGTCACGCTGAAGGACCTCCTGAAGCAGACCCGGCTGGGCGCCGACGCCGCGGTCGAGCTCGGCCGCCAGCTGGCGCTGGGGCTCGCGACCGCGCACGACCTCCAGGTGCAGGGCGAGCCCGCAGGACTCGTGCACCGCGACCTGAAGCCCGCCAACGTCCTGCTGGACCGCAGCGGCAACGCGCTCATCGCCGACTTCGGCATCGCGCTCTTGCGGGATGCGATGGGCGACACCCAGATCTGGGGCAGCCCCCCGTACATGAGCCCGGAGCAGACGGTGGGCACGGACCTCGACGCGCGCTCGGATCTGTTCGCGCTGGGATCCGTGCTCTACGAGGCGACCACGGGCGAGCGTCTCTTCAAGACAGCCGGGCGGCGCCAGACGGTGCGCGCGATCCGCAACTCCGATGCCTTCCTCGTTCGACGGCGCGTGGGCGCCACCCTCGACGGCCTCGCGCCAGGGCTGGGCGCCCTGACGGTGCGGCTGCTGGGCGCCACCCCCGACAGCCGCCCAGCCTCCGCGCACGAGGTGGTCGACGCCCTCGATGGCATCCGCGCCCGGCTCTCGGGCTACGGCGCGCTCCGACGGGCGGTGAGGACCAGCCTCGGGGTCGGCCCGGCGACCCGCACCCGCCGCGCGCGCTCGCCGAGAGGCCTCCCTCGGGTGGAGGCGTCCTTCGTCGGACGACCGACGGAGCTCGAGGCCGGACGGCAGGCGCTCGCCAGCGGAAGCCTGCTCGCCATCACGGGCCCCGGCGGCGTGGGCAAGAGCCGCCTCGCCCTGGAGCTCGCGCGGAGCGACGGACGCTCCGGGCACTGGGTCGACCTGTCCAGGGCGCCGGGTGCACCCGCGGTGCCCCGGGTGGTGGCCGAGGTCCTGGGCCTGCCGATGCCACGGGACGCGGATCAGCTCGCGCAGGCCATCTCTCGCCAAGGCCCGCTCGTGGTGGTGCTCGATCGCTGCGACCGCGTGCGCGCGGCCACCGGCGTCCTGCTGACCGCCCTCGCCCGCGAGGCGCCGGAGACCGCGGTCCTCTACACCGCGCGCGAGGCGCTCCACCTCCCCTCCGAGGCCGAGCTCGCCCTGGAGGCGCTGCCGCTGGACGAGGCCATCGCCTTGCTGGAAGCTCGCAGCGAGCGGCCCCTGGATCCCCGGGTGGCTGGCCGCCTCGCCAAGACCCTCGAAGGCCTGCCCTTGTCGCTCGAGCTCGCGGCGGCCCGGCTGGGTCGCACGTCGGCACGGGAGCTGCTCGAGGCGGTCGAGGCGCACCAGGTCGCGGGCCTGCGCGCGGGCGGCGAGGCGAGGCACGGCGTCACCCTCGAGCGCACGATCCTGTGGTCCTGGGCCACGCTCGAGCCCTGGGAGCAGGAGGCCCTCCACCAGTGCAGCGTCTTCCGGGGCGGCTTCACCTTCGACCAGGCGGCCGAGGTGCTCGACCTGTCGGCGTGGCCCGAGGCCCCGTGGGCCGTGGACGTGGTAGGCGTGCTGGTCGAGAAGTCCCTGGTTCGCGCGAGCGTGGGCCACGCGGGCGCCCCGCGCCTGGACCTCTTCGCAGCGGTCGCGGACTTCGCGGCCGACCGGCTGCAAGCGCCCGGAAGGATCCAGGCGCGGCACCTGGCCTGGTTCGCGCGCCTGGGAACCGACAGCCGCCTGGCGGCCCTGGACGCGACGGGCGGCGACCTGCGCATCGCCCAGGTCCTCCGGGAGGCGGCCAACCTCCAGGCCGCGCTCGACCACGCCCTGGAGACCCGCCGCCTGAGCGAGGCGTGCGACGTCACCGCCGCGCTGTTGAAGGCGGAGGAGCTCCGAGGCGGCCTCCAAGGCGTCGGAGCCCAGGTCCGGCACCTGATCGCCGATCCAGGGCTTCACGACGCCGCTCGCCTGCGCCTCCTCCTCGCCGCAGCCGCCGCATGGCGTCACCGTGAAGGCCAGGCCTACGAGCAGCTGGTCGGTCAGGGCTTGGACCTCGCCCTCGCGCTGGACGACCCCGGCGCCCTCGCCTGGCTCCGCTGGCACCAGGCGGCCATCGCGTGGGCCGCGGGGCGCATCGACGAGGCGGAGCGTCGGTTGGCCGAGGCCGGCGCCTGGGCCCGTGCCGACGGCGATCCCCACCTGGAGCTGCACGTGCTCCGCTTCGAGGGCTTCGTGGAGCGGCACCGGGGGCACCTGGTGAAGGCCTGCGACCTGCACGGCGACGGGCTGCGCCTCGCGGCGGCGCTGGGCGACGTCCGACAGGAGGCGGCCCACGTGGGCGCCCTCGGCCGCTGCCTCGCGGCCGCCGGCAAGCCGAGCGAGGCGGTGGTGCGCCACGAGCAGGCCCTGCGCATCTACCGCGAGCTCGGCGACCGCCCGGGCATCTCCGCCGCGTGCCGGGATCTGGCCGCACTCCACCAGCGGGCGGGACGCCTCGAGCGGGCCGAGGCGCTGATGCGGGAGGCACTCCACCTCGAGCGTGACCTCGACCGGCCCACCCAGGTCGCCAACCTGCTGCACCTGCTCGGGAACCACAGCGCCGCCCGCGGCGATCTCTCGGGCGCCCTCGCCCGCCTGGATCGAGCGCTCGATGGCTACCGGGACCAGGGCCGCAGCGGCGACACCGCAGCGCTGCTCGCCGACATCGGTGGACACCTGCTCGACGACGGCCAGCACGAACGGGCCGAGCGTGTGCTGCGACAGGCCCTGCTCACCGCACGCCAGGTCGACGCACCGCTGGCCGTGGGGACGGCCGCCCGGCACCTGGGCGACCTCGCCCTCTTCCGACGTCAGACCGACGAGGCGATGCGCCACTTCGCCGAAGCCACCTGGGCGTACGGCAACATGTCGGACCCCACAGGAGAAGCCGTGGTGCGCGGTCGCTCGGCCCTCGGCGAGGCCCAGCGCGGGCACCTCAAGCGGGCCTGCCGCTACCTCTCGCAGACGGTCGACGAGCTGCAGGCGCTCGACGAGGCGTCCGAGCTGGTCATCGCCCTGACGGCGCGCGGCCACGTGCTCCATGTGCGCGGGGAAGCGCAGCGCGCCCAGCGGGATTGGGACCTGGCACACGGCGTCCTGGGCGCGATGGGCCTCCCACAGGATACCCCCCTGGGGAGACGGCTCCATGCCTTGGGAGCCCTGCTGGAGACGCCTTGATCTACCTGGTCGTAGTGGGAGCGGTGCTCGGGATGTTCTTCCTGGGCTTCTCGACCCACGACTTCGTGCAACACCTCGACCGCCAGGTCCACGGGCTGCACTGCTCCTTCATCCCGGGCCTGGAAGGCACCGACGTGAGCGGCTCGACGGGCTGCCACGTCACGCTGATGTCGCCCTACAGCTCCGTCCTCCGCGACACGGTCTGGGGGGGCATCCCCATCGCCGTCCCCGGCATGGCGGTGTTCGCCTTCCTGCTCGCCTACGTCGCCTGGGTCCTCGTGAGCGACAGGAAGGACGACAAGGGGGCGCAGGGCTTCCTGCTCGCGGCCACGCTGGTGCCCGTGCTCGCCAGCGTCGGCATGGGCTACATCTCGCTGGTCGAGCTCGACGCGGCCTGCAAGCTCTGCATCGGCACCTACGTCGCCTCGGGCCTCGTGCTGGTGGGAGCGGCCGGCGCCTACTTCGGCAACAGCAAGCCCAAGTGGACCGACGACGACGACGACGACGACGGCTACGGCGAGGGGCTCACCAACCGGGAACACGCCATCTCCTTCTTCGGTGGCGTGATCTTCGTGGGCATCGCGCTCGGCGCCTACATCGTGCTGTCGCCCGACTTCGAGCGCTACATCGGCGAGTGCGGCACGCTCACCGAGCCCAGCGACCCCTACGGCGTGATGATCCCGCTCACCTCGGGCGGGGTGGAAGCCATCGAGGTGCTCGACCCGCTCTGCCCGAGCTGCCGGGGCCTGGAGAACCGCCTGGAAGCCAGCGGCCTCGACGACCGGCTGGCCCGACGCGCGGTGCTCTTCCCGCTCGACAACACCTGCAACTGGATGGTCGGCTCGGCGGTGCACCCGGGCGCGTGCACCGTCAGCGAGGCGATGCTGTGCGCCGACACGGCGGGCGCCAGGGACATCCTGCACTGGGCCTTCGAGAACCAGGACGCCATCATGGCCGCCGAGACCGCCACGGCCGGCGGCGCGAAGACCCTGGTCGCGGGCATGTTCCCGAGCGTGTCCAAGTGCATCGGCAGCGCCAAGGTCCGCTCCAAGCTCAACAAGAGCCTGCGCTGGGCGGTCCAGAACCAGCTGCCCGTGCTCACCCCGCAGCTCTACGTCGCCGGTGACAAGCTCTGCGACGAAGACACCGACCTCGGCCTGGACTACGCCCTGAGCCGCATGCTGGAGAGGATCTGATGACCGCTGAAGGACGCCGCCTGCTGAGCCTGGGGCTCTTCGTGATCCTGGGGCTGTTCACCCCCGGCATCGTCGGGGCCTGGATGGGCTCCGCCGCCGACCGGCTCGAAGCGTCGGAGAGCTACGACGACGAGGGACCGCAGGTCGCCGTCGCCGCCCACGCCGACGAGGGCTACTGCAACGCGCGCCTGAAGAAGGTGCTGCGCCGCGTGCTCGCCAGCTGCGGCCTGCTGGGCTCCGGCGAGAGCCGCGGCTGCCAGCCGCTCGAGGCGAAGAACGTGGCCGCGCTGAGCGGCGGCGACTTCAACGACCTCTTCCTGCCCCTGGCCGACCGCGCGGGCATCATCCAGTTCGGTCAGGACGACGACGTCCTGGACCCTTCGGACGAGCGGCTGCTCGACACGGTCTTCACCGATCAGCGCGGCGCCAGCTACTTCTTCGTGGTCGCGCGCTCGTCCCCGGAAGGCAACGCGGTGTACAACCAGCAGCTGTCGCAGCGCCGCGGCGACAGCGTGCTCGGCCACCTGCGTCAGACCTTCGACGACCCGGACCTCGACAAGGAGGTCGGTCTGCTCTGGCTCGGCGAGGAGTTCGCGCAGCTCGACGAGAGCTTCTGCGACTGGAACCGCTCGGGGGACGAGTGTTCCCCCGCGGATCTCAACCGCTCCGCCTTCGTGGCCTGGATCGACTGCCAGCTCTGAGGCCGACCCTCGAGGCCCGCCCAGAGCACGACGGGCCGCCCGAAGGCGACCCGTAGCCCGATGAGGCCACCGCTACTCGGCGGCGGCTTCCTCGGTCGCCTCGTCCTTGCGCTCGGGGGTCACCTCCTCGGCGCCCTCCTCGGCCGCTTCGTCCTTCCGCTCCGGGTCGGGATCGAGGGTGGCACCCTCCTCCCCTTCCTCGGCCTTGCGGTCGACGTCGACGATCTCGGCGCTCTCCTCGGCGGCGGGGGCCTCCTCGGCGGCCGGGGCCTCCTCGGCAGCAGCTTCGACCGCCGCCTCCGGGGCCTTCTTCTCGCCACAGCCCAGCGCCAACACAGCGCCGATCAGCATCCAACGATTCATGGGTCCTCCTTCTCTGGACCGGTCAAGACTACCCCGTCTCGGCCCCCAAGGGGTAGCCCCAAGCCGTCAGGGTGCTCCGATAGTCTCGGCGGAGACCTTCGGCGTCGAGACCCCAGTCGGCCATGTCGTAGGCGTGGGTGCGCCGGTAGCTGCGTCGGTCGTTCTCGTCGATCGCCTGCCGGAGCGCGTCGGTGAGCGGTAGTCCGAGCTGCCCGAGCGCGCGGCCGAGCTCGCCCGCCAGGTCGGCCTTCAGGTCCTCGTAGCGCACGGTCACGAGCTGATCGGGCGGCAGGCCCTCCAGCGCGGCGAGGGGCTCGTCGTAGAAACGGTGGCAGATCTCGTGCACCACCTCCATGCGCGTCTCGTCCGGTCCGACCGAGCCCACCCCGCGGTACGCCGCGTGGAGCAGGCTGGCCGTGGACGGGACCACGGCGTGGGGATCCCGCACCAGCACGAGGAAGCGCGCGTCTGGAAAGGCGCGCCGCAGCGCCGCCGCCTTTGGGGTGAACAGCGGGTTCTTGGTCAGCCAGGTGGCGCCTCCGTGGAAGCGGTGGCAGCGCGCGGCGCACGCCGCGTAGGCGGCCAGGGCGCGATCGCTCTCCCACCGGGGCATCTCGGTGTCCACCCAGAAGTGCCGGCGGAGACGGTCGACCCGCGGGAAGAGCTCCCAGAGCACCGCCGACCGTCCCCACAGGAGCAGCCAGTACTCGTCCTCCTCGGGCAGGGCGATGCCCATCGGATGCACGTTCCGGTAGTCGGTGGCCCACCGTGCATCGAGCCACGCCAGAGCCCGCCCCAACGGACGCCCGAGCCGGACGTCGAGACGGCCGAGGGCCGCGAAGCCGCGCTTCTGCAGCAGCGACGGGAAGAGCACGTCGTAGAGGCGGGCGGTCGAGAAGGTGTCGGTGTCGCGGGCGAGCAGCCGGTGCAGGAACGTGGACCCCGTGCGGTGGTTGCCGAGCACGATGAGCGGGCGCTCGGGCCTGGCACCCCGCAGGTCGGGCCAGAACAGCGTGTCGAGCGCCAGGCACAGCCGATGGCCCAGCGCGAGCGCGGGCAGCAAGGTGCACCAGAGCACCAGCAGGCCCAGGTGACGAAGTCGCTGACCCGGCGTGCGACCGGTCCGCACCACCGTTCGCAGTCCATCCGACAGCAGGCACACGAGGTCGACGAGCCAGCTCATCCGCCCTGTCGACACGATCCCTCCAAGGGTGCGCGGACAGTATGCTCCACCCCAGCTGCCGTGAGCAGCCGATGTCCACCACCCCTGCCGATCACCGAGCACGGCGACGAGGTCGGTTAGTCCGCACGCATGCTGTCGCTCCTGCTCGCCTGTTCCGGTTCCTCCTCCTCGTCCTCCGCCCCCCAGCCGCCCCGCTCCCGGGTGGACGCCGTCGTGACGGTGAAGAGGGAAGCCAAGGTCGAGCCGCCCGAGACCTGGTGCGATCACTACGCACCCGCCGGCGAGCGCAGGCCCTTCGTGTGGCCGGAGCTCGACGGCGACCAGCCCGCGGCCGGCGGGGCGTGGACCTGGGTCAACGCCTGGGCCACCTGGTGCAAGCCCTGCATCGCCGAGATGCCCATGCTCGTGGAGTGGGAAGAGAAGCTCCAGGCCGACGTCGGCGAAGGCGGACTTCGCTTCCTGTCGCTCGATGCCGGAGCGAGCGAGGTGACACGCTTTGCCGAGCAGCACCCCGATCTGCCCCTGGGCCCACGCATCGCCGACGCCGAGACCATGGACCCCTGGCTGGCGAAGAACGGTGTGGACGGCGCCGCCGCGGTGCTCCCCCTCCACTTCCTGCTCGACCAGAAGCAGGAGATCGCCTGCGTCTACATGAGCGCGGTGTCGGACACGGACTACGAGACCGTCAAGGCGCTCCTCGCCGCCGGCTGATCACGTGCCGGCCGACCGCCAGCCAGGCTCCGTACACCCCGAGCCCGAAGCCGATCCAAGGCACCCAGGGCGCCCCCGCCAGGGTCACCAGGATCCAGAACGAGAAGCCGTGCAGCATCATCGCCACGCCCAGCACGGTCAGCGGGAGGTCGAACCAGCGCTTCATGGCGCGTGCTCCTCGAAGACCGCCAGGTAGGTCTCGGCGTCCAGGCGCAGCCGCCAGTCCTCCGGCAGGTGCCTCCACACCACGCGCCCTTCGGGGTTCACCACGTAGGAAGCCGGCCGCGCGACCTCCTTGCCGAGCGTGCTGTCCTCCAGGCCGTAGGCCCCGATGATGCGCATCGAAGGATCCTCGAGCATCAACACACCGCTGGCGAAGGTGGCCTCCCAGAACTGCATCTGGTCGAAGCGGTCGGTCGACACGCCGATCACGGCCCCGCCGCGTCGTCGGATCTCATCTGCGATGGAGCGGAGACCCTCCAGCTCCCGGGTGCAGAAGGGTCACCAGTCGCCACGGTAGAAGACCAGCAGCACCGTGCGACCGCGGAACTCCGAGAGCGTCCAGGTCCGGCCGGTGGGATCGGTCACGGCAAAGTCCGGCGCGAGCTCACCGACCTCGAGCGCGCTCTGCCCCGACGCCAGCGTGCTGGACAGGTGGTAGACGTAGAAGGTGTAGAAGCCCGTGACGAGCCAGCCGGCCACCACGCCGCTCGCCATCAGCCGCCTCACCTGCCGCCAGGCTCTCCCGGTGGCCGTGGCCCAGAGGCCGGTCGAGAGCACCGTGCAGGTCCAGAACAAGGCCGTGAGTGGCGCCGGCTGCTCCGAGAGCTGCTCGAAGCGCGGCTGCGTGCTCATCGGCAGGTAGAAGAGCGCGCTTCCAGCGGCGACGAAGGTGACGGCGCACCACAGCCAGAGTCGGAATCGGTCGAGCGCACCGGGCATGGCGCATGCTGCCACGTTCCAGCGGCTATCCTCGACCTCATGCCCTTCCGCCGCGTCCGAATCCAGGCACTCGCACGCCGCGAGCTGCTCGCTGGGGGCGCAGCCCTCGTCGC
>CAZSAT010000035.1:7972-58919 GCA_964604675.1 uncultured Enterobacterales bacterium | reverse complement strand
GCAGCGTGCACGGTCTCGGGGCGGTGCAGCTCGAACTCGGGAAGAGGAAGCATGGTTACTTCGCCGCCTTGCGCTCTTGCCGGGCCTTGCGCTCGATCGCTCGGAGCACCCGGTCGGGGGTGAAGGGCGCAGCGTCGAGCCACACCCCGCAGGCATCGTGGATGGCGTTGGCGATCGCCGGCACGGTGGAGAGCTGCGGTCCCTCGCCGGCTTCCTTGGCGCCGAAGGGGCCCTCGGCGTCGTTGGACTCGACGATGAGCACCTCGATCTCCGGGGTGTCGTGCACCGTGGGGATCTTGTACTCCAAGAGCGAGGTGTTCCGGTGCAGCGCGCCCTTGCCGGGCCCGCTGGCGGCGAACACGTGCTCCTCGAGCATCGCCTCGCCCACGCCCATGTACACGCAGCCCTCGATCTGGCCCTCGACCACGGTGGGGTTGATGGCCTTGCCGCAGTCGTGGGCCGCCCAGATCTTGTCGATCCTCACGATGCCGGTCTCGGGGTCGACCTCCACCTCGGCCACCTGGGCGGTGAAGCTGTAGGCCGGCGACGGACCCACCGACTGGCGCTTGAAGCGGTTGCCGATCTTGGGGGGCTTGTAGTGCCCGACCACGCTCAACGTGCCGTGCTTCTCCTCCCCGAGGATCACGGCCTGCCTCCAGGGGAGCGACCGCTCGTGCTCGTTCTTGTGCCGCACCTGGCCGTCGACCGCCTCGAGCTCCTCTGGAGCACAGTCGAGCTTGTCGGCGGCCGCCGAGGCGACGAGCTCCCAGACCTTCTCGGCAGCCTGCTTCGCGGCGTTGCCCGCGAAGAAGGTGACGCGGCTCGAGTAGCTGCCCAGGTCGACCGGGGTCAGCCCGGTGTCCGCCTCGAGCACGAGCACGTCGCTGGCGGGAATGCCGAGCACCTCGCCGACCACCGCCGCGAGCATGTGGTTGGAGCCCTGCCCGATGTCGGCCGTGCCGCTGTAGCAGGCCACGCGTCCGCCGCGGTCCACGAGCAGCTGCACCGCGGACTGCGGCATCTCGTTCTGGTAGATGGGGTGCAAGGCGCCGCACATGTAGGCGCTGGTGGCCAGGCCGATCCCACGGTTCGCGGGCAGCTTGCCCTTCTTCTCGTGGTACCCGCTGGCTGCGATGACCGCGTCGAGGCACTCCTCGAGCGCCACCGACGTGATGCGCAGCCCGTTGGAGGTCTCGGTGTCGGGCTCCACGCAGTTGAGCCGCCGCACCTCCACCGGGTCCATGCCGATGGCGTGGGCCAGCTTGTCGATGTGCAGCTCCAGCGCGAAGCGCGGCTGGATGGCGCCGTGCCCGCGCTTGGGGCCGCAGGGCGGGTGGTTGGTGTAGCAGCGCTTGGACTCGAACTTCCAGTCGTCGAGCACGTAGGGCAGCGGCAGGAACACGCCGAAGTAGTACGCGGTGACCACCCCGTAGCTGGCGTAGGCGCCGCCCTCGGCGTTGGCCTTGAAGTCGGCGGCGGTGATCTTGCCCGCGTTCGTGATGCCCATCTTCAGGCTCATCTTGGTGCGGTGCCGGCCGCGGTGGGCGTAGAAGACCTCTTCGCGGTCGAAGAGGATCTTGACGGGGCGCCCGGTGACCAGGGCGAGCTTGGCCGCGCAGAACTCGTTCGCGAAGGGGTCGGACTTGCCGCCGTAGCCCGCGCCGACGTCGGGCTTGATCACGCGCACGTCCTGCAGCCGCAGGCCGATGACCTTGGCCACCCAGCGGTGCACGTAGTGGGGGATCTGCGTGGAGGTCCACAGGGTGAGCTTGCCGTCGGGCTCGGGCCGGGCGACCGCCACCTGGGTCTCCAGCGGCACGTGCGTGCTGCCCGGGTAGTCGTAGGCGGCCTCGAGCACCACGTCGGCCTTCTCGAAGCCCGCGTCGGGGTCGCCGTACTTCTGGAACACCCGCCGGAGCACGTTGCTGGAGCGCTTCGGTCGCCGCTCGTTCACGTGCACGAAGGGCTTGTCGGGATCGAGCGCGTCCTCGATCGACAGGACCGGCTCGAGCAGCTCGTACTCGACCTGGATCAGCTTCGCGGCCGCCACCGCGGTGGCGCGGTCGACGGCCGCCACGCACGCGATCTCCTCGCCGACGAAGCGCACCTTGTCGACCGCGAGGGCGGTCTCGTCCTGCGCGACCGGGATCACACCGTACCTGGTGGGCAGGTCCGCGCCGGTCAGGACGGCGTGCACCCCTTCGAGGGCCAGCGCCGCCGACACGTCGATGCTCACGAGGTTGGCGTGCGCGTGGGGGGAGCGGTGGAAGGCACCGTGCAGCATGCCCGGCAGGCTGATGTCGTCGGTGAAGGTGGCGGCGCCGGTGATCTTGGGCAGCCCGTCGATCTTGCGCCCGCCCTGGCCGAGAGCCATCACGACCTCCCGTTCAGGACCTCGCGGGCCTGGTGGGCCGCCGCGAGGATCTTGGTGTAGCCGGTGCAGCGGCAGATGTTCGAGCCGAGGGTGTCCTTGATGGCCTGGTCGCTGGGGTCGGGTTCGTCGTCGAACAGCGCCTTGAGCGCCACGATGAAGCCGGGGGTGCAGTAGCCGCACTGGGCCGCCACCTGGTCGTCGAAGGCGATCTGCACCGGGTGCAGCTCCCTGCCCTGGTGCACGCCCTCCACCGTGGTGATCTCGGCGCCGTCGGCTTCGGCGGCGAGGGTGATGCAGCTCAGCCGCGCCACCCCGTCGACCAGCACGGTGCAGGCGCCGCAGTCCCCCACGTCGCAGCCGTGCTTGCTGCCCGTGAGCCCCAGGTCCTCCCGGAGGAGGTCCAAGAGGCTCTTGTTGGCGGGGATCAACAGGCGCTTGCGGTCGCTGTTGACGTTCAGGTCGAGGATCAGCTCGGAAGGCATAGGCCGCGCACCCTAACCGAGGCCCGTCGGGGTCGCCGTCGCAGGCTCCGGAATGTGTGTCCGGGCCGGGGTGTGCCTCCTCAGCGCGTGTCGGGAAGGGCCGACGGCCGCCCCGGCGGGCACGACGCCCACGCGGATCCTTCGTTGACCGATGACCCGGCCACGCGTCGGCTACCCTCGCCGCGATGCTGCTCCTGCTCGCCTGCACCGCGGATCCGATCGACTCCGGGCGCGACGCCTACGTCGACACCTCGCAGACGCTCGACACCTCGGACTGGACGAGCTGGCCCGAGGACACCGGCCCCGAGGTCACGAGCTTCGACGCGGACGGTGATGGGGTCTACACCCCGGACGACTGCGACGACGACGACGCCACCGTGTACCCCGGTGCCACGGAGAGCTGGAACGACGTAGACGACGACTGCGACGGGCAGATCGACGGCGACGGGAGCTACGCCGGGACCCTGAGCGTGTCGATCACGGCCGTGAAGGAAGGGGTGTCCTACAGCTGGACCAACATGAGCTGCCCCGCCGAGCTCTCCCGCGAAGCGGCCCTCGTCGACTTCACGGTCACCTGCACACCCACCTCGTCGGGCAGCCGCGTGGCGGTCCAGGACGAGCTGGTGGGTCAGACCATCGTGCTGTCGCCCTACCCGGGCGACGAGGACGTGACCGGCGAGAGCTGGAGCGGCTGGCTCAGCATGGCCAGCGAAGCCTTCGACACCGAAGGGGAAGCCCAGGCGGGGTGGTCGAGCTTCGAAGCGCTCACCCTGTCGGTGAGCGACTCGGCGTTCTCCCTGTCGATGAGCGGGTCGGGGAACCTGGCGCGGCAGTAGGCGCCGTGCGCGCGATCAGCGCAGCACGCTCACCAGGCTCGAGTAGCTGTCGGTCCAGAGCACGCGACGCTCCGGCAGGTCCATGCTCGGCAACCCCGCGAGGAGCTCCGGATCCCGGGCCGCCACGAGCCACCGCGAGGGCTGGATCGCGGGCTCCTGCTCCTCGCCGCGCACGACCACCCAGCTCAGCCCGGCGGACGCCGCCCCCGCCGCTGCGACGATCTCCAGCTCCAGGAACATGTTGGACACGTGCAGCGCCAACAGCCCGTCCTCGGCGAGCCGTGCCGCGTACAGCGCGAAGGCCTCCTCGGTGAGCAGGTGCACCGGGATGGCGTCGCCGCTGAACGCGTCGACCACCAGCAGATCGTAGGGGTCGGGCGCCTCACGCTCCAGCGCCAGCCGGGCGTCGCCCAGCCGCAGCTCGATGCTCGCGGGCGAGTCCTCCAGGTAGGTGAACCAGGTCTGCGCCATCTCCACCCCGTGGGGGTCCAGCTCGTAGAAGACCAGCGCGTCCTCGGAGCGGCCGTAGGTGGCCAGCGTGCCCGCGCCGAGCCCGACCAGCCCCACGTGCGCGGGCCCCTGGGCCTGCACCCGTGCCATGGACAGCCCCACCCCGCTGTCCGGACCGTAGTAGGTGGTCGGCGCGCGGGGGTCGTCCCGCAGTTGCAGGCCGTGCAGGATGCGCCCGTGCCTCATCTTGCGCACGGCCACGCCGTCGACCTCGTCGTCGACCACCTTCAGCACCCCGTAGAAGCTGCGCTCGGTGGCTGCGGAGCCCATGAGCGCCAGCACCTGAGCGCCGCCCAGGCCGACCGGCAGGTACCAGAAGCCCACCGTCATCGCGATGGTCTGGACGGGGCGCAGCTGCTCGTCGACCCCGGGTCGCCACGCCCAGAGCACGAAGGCGGCCGTGACGGCCAGGGGGAACTCGAAGAAGGTCGGGAACGCGAGCGGCGCCAGCACCGCCACGCAGAGCCCGCCGAGCGCTCCACCCAGGCTCATCGCCAGGTAGAAGCGCGTCAGGTGACGAGCCGCGGGCTTCCCCCGCACGAGCTCGCCGTGCACCATCATGCAGCCCGCCGCGAGGAGGAGGCACAGCGCGGGCGCCTGAACGAACAGGCCGTCCCAGCCCAGCACCTCGGCCCAGGGACCCAGGGGCACGGTCGCGGCGAAGAGCGCCCCCATCCAGCCCACGCGGTGGTACCAGCTCGGCCGATCGAAGGCGACGATGAGCGAGCCCAGGTAGATCGCCAGCGGCAGCACCCAGAGGAAGGGCACCGAGGCCACGTCCTGGGTGAGCTGGTTGGTGGTGGCCATCAAGAGCGCCGTGCCGGTGCCCGCCAGGAGCACCCAGCGCACCAGGGCCACCGCACCTGGAGGCTCGACCTCGGCGAGCTCGGAGGGTGCGGACACGCGCAGCTCCCGCAGGACCCAGAGCACGGCCACGGCGTAGAGCGCGTAGCCAGCCGACCAGGCCCACGCCTGGCTCTCCAGCTCGAAGAAGGGCTGCACGAGCAGGGGATAGGTCAAGAGCCCGGCGAGGGAGGCCGCGTTCGACAACGCGTACAGCCGGTAAGGGTCCCGGTCGGGGTAGCGGGCCGCGAACCAGTGCTGCAGCAGCGGCCCCGTGGTCGAGAGCAGGAAGTAAGGCAGCCCGACCGTGAGCGCGAGCACCACGAGCACCCGCTGCACGGGTCGCGTGGCGTCCAGCGGCGCGAGCGAAGGATCCGGCAGGATGGGGAGCACCACCAGGCTTCCGAGGAGCACCGCACCGTGCACCAGCCGCTGGGTGCGCACGCTCCGCTCGCCGAGCCAGAAGGCGTAGGCGTAGCCGGCCAGCAGCACGCTCTGGAAGAACAGCAGGCACGTGGTCCACACGCTGGAGGCCCCGCCGAACCACGGCAGGATGCTCGCCGCGGAGAGCGGCTGCACCTGGAAGAGCAGGAACGCCGACAGGCCGATGCCGAGGGCGTACCTCACCGCGCCCTCAAAGCGGCTCGATGACCTCGTAGAGGAAGCTCGGACGGTCGGCCTCCTGCCAGTCCCCCGGCCACAGGGGCTCCTCGTCGCTGCCCAGGATGGCCACGGAGAAGCCGCCACCGGCCTCCACCGTGGCCCCCGCGTCGTAGCCGTACACGCCGGCTGCGTCGGTCTTGATGTTCTGCCCGTCGGTGCAGGCGACCGGCGCGTTGCCAGGGCCCCACACCGCGACGATCGCGTAGCTGTGGGCGGTCAAGAGGTCCGGGCTCGTGCTGTAGGGCGTGAGCTTCACCAGGCTGTCGTCGGTCACGGTGTCGTTCCAGGTGCAGTGCACCGGCAGGTCCGTCTCGCTGTCGGTGTGCCAGGTGTAGAAGTGCTCCACGCCCACCGAGGTGCTGGACACGGTGACCACGCCGGCGTTCCGCGCGTCGGTGGCGGACTGCTCCACCGTCAGATCCTCGAGCCGCAGGATGCCGCCACGGAAGGTGGCGACGCGGGTGTCTTCGCAGGCGAAGCCGAGCTCCTCGCAGTAGAGCGCCTCGGTCTCGGAGCCGTAGATCGCGAGCCCCGTGGCGCCCGCCATCACGTCGATGCGCACGTTCTCGCCCGCGTTCCCGGTGCCGTCGACGCGGATGGCCTGGTGGGCGCCGTGCGGTTCGAGGTGGAGGCCGCTCGGTGCGATCACGCCGTAGCCGTAGTCGGTGGGCGTGAAGTTCTGGCCGAAGCTCACCAGGTACATCCCGCTGGCGTGGGTGTTGTACCGGCGCACCGCGGCGTTCGCCCAGCCGGTCTCCGACCAGTCGTTGTCGGTGATCCGGGGGCCGTTCACGTACACCTTCAGCGCCGAGGTCGAGTTGCAGTCCGCGAAGGCCATGGTGTCGTCGCACTCGAGCGTCTCGTGGAACATCTGCACCAGCTCGTGCCGATCGCCCACCGCGGCCGGGTCGGTCCGGTTGTCCATCGTCCAGCGGTTGGCGTCGAGCCACATGTAGCCGCGCTCGTGGTCGTGCCAGAGGTTCTGCAGGTTGGCGCGGTCCCGGTCGTGCCAGGGGTCGTCGTTCTGCACGGCGGCCACCGCTTCCTCGTCGGTGTAGCGGTCGGCGGCCTCGTGATCGTGGTCCTCGGCGGCGTAGGGTCCCTCCGAGGCGTGCTCGTGCTCGGCGAGCGCGTAGTCGGCGGTGTCGTCGCCCTCCACCGGCGCGGGATCCTCGTCGCCGCAAGCCAGCACGAACCACAGCATGGGCACCTCTCAGAACTTGGGCTTGCGCCCCTGCAGGAAGGCCGAGAGGGCCTCGTCCAGCGCGTCGGACTGCAGGAAGGCCGCGTTCCACACCGCCACGTGGTCGAGCCCGGCCTGCACGTTCGCGCCGTGGTTCATCACTTCCTTGATGCCCTCGACGACCACCGGCGGGTTCTCGGCGATGGCAGCCCCGAGCGCGCGAGCACCGACCAGCAGCGCCTCCTTGTCGGCGTAGACCCGGTTGACCAGGCCCATGCGCTCGGCATCGCGGGCGTTGACGTCGCCGCCCGTGTACGCGAGCTCGCGGGTGTGGCCCTCGCCGATGATGCGCGGCAGGCGCTGCAGGCTGCCCAGATCGGCCACGATCGCCACCTTGGCCTCGCGCAGGCTGATGCGCGCGTCGGCGGAAGCGAGCCGCACGTCGCAGGCGCTGGCGAGGTCCAGCCCGCCGCCGATGCACCACCCGTGCAGGGCCGCCACCACCGGCATGCGCGCGTTGGCCACCGCGTCGATGGCGGCCTGCAGGCGCCGGATGAAGGTCAGCAGCCTCCGGCGGCCCACGGCCTTCTGCTTCCCCTGCAGGAGGGGCATGAGGGTGCCGGCCATGCCCATCAGGTCGAGTCCGTAGCTGAACGAGCGACCGCGTCCGGCGATCACGACGGCGCGCACCTCCGGATCCGCGTCGAGCGAGGCCATGGCCTCGGGCAGCTCGCGCCAGAAGTCCGGCCCCATGGCGTTGCCCCTTCCGGGCCCGACCAGGGTGAGCTCGGCGACGGACCCGTGCGTGATCTCGAGGGACTTCACCCCGCCAGTCTACTGGCTCTGGCAGACTGCGGGCCGTGGACGACCCGCGCGCGACCATCCAGCTCGAGCCCTTCGAGCCCCCGGACAAGCCCGCCACCGACACGCTGGAGATCGGTGGCGTGCTCGGGCGGGGCGCGATGGGGGAGGTGCTCACCGCGTTCCAGCCCCTGCTGAGCCGCCACGTGGCGGTCAAGCGCGCCCACGACGACCCCTCGGGGTGGTGCGCCACGCAGCTCCGCCTCGAGGCGCGCGCCACGGGGCTCCTCGAGCACCCCAACATCGTGCCGGTGCACGATCTCCGCGAGGGCAGCGACGGTCCCTGGATGGTGATGAAGCAGATCGCCGGGGACCTCTGGATCGATCTCATCGACCACCCGCAGCGGTGCGCCGCCCACCTCGAGGGCGACGACGTGCTCGCCTTCCACCTCGGGGTGCTCGGCGGCGTGTGCCGCGCGCTCTCCTTCGCCCACCGGCGGGGCGTGCTCCACCGCGACGTGAAGCCGTCCAACGTGATGATCGGCGGCCACGGCGAGGTGTACCTGCTCGACTGGGGCATCGCCGTCGGGCTGCGGGAGGGCCTGGGCCTTCCGCTCGCGGCGCACCAGCGCCAGCCGGCCGGAAGCCCGGCCTTCATGGCGCCCGAGATGGCGCGGGGCGACGGTCCTGCGCTCACCGAGCGCAGCGACGTCTACCTGGTCGGCACCACGCTCTTCTACGTGCTCACCGGCCGCCCCTACCACGAGGGCGCCACGGTCGCCGATGCGCTGGCGGCCGCCCGCGCAGGGCTCCAACGACCCGTGGCCGGGGTGCCCGCGGAGCTCGCCCGGCTCGTCGAGCGCTGCACCCGACCGGAGCCCGCGGATCGGCTCGCCACGGTCGACGAGGTGCGCATCGCGCTCGCGGACTTCCTCCGGCACCGTGGTGCCGCCCGGGTGGTCGAGGGCGCCGAGCAGCGCATGAAGCGGGTGCGCGACCTCGTGGCCGAGGCCGTGGCGTCCGGCGAACCGTCCGGCGAGGTGCGGACCCTCGCCGCAGAGGCGCGCTTCGGGTACCGCCAGGGCCTGAGCGAGTGGCCCGAGCACGGCCGCGCCCAGCTCGGCCTCGTGCTGCTGCAGAAGACCATGGTGCGCTACGAGCTGTTCTCCGGAAACGCCGACGCCGCCGCCGACCTGCTCGACGCGATCGGCGGCGACCGGGAGCTGCAGTCGGAGCTCGACGCGCTCCGCGCCGCCCAGTCGTCGCGGGAACAGGCGGCCGGAGAGCTCGAGCGACGCCTGTTGGACGAGGCTCCCGGGCTCTCGGCGCGCAGCCGCATGGTCCTCGGTGCCCTGTTGGGCGTGCTCACGGCCGCCATGTTGTTCGGCATGGGCTGGTGGGACCGCGCGCACGGCATCACGTGGCCCCACGTCCTCGTCGGCGTGTCGGTGTTCTCGGTGGTGGCGCTCTTCGGCTGCCTCGTCAGCCTGCTCCGCGAGAACAACGTGTTCGGCCGGATGCACGTGCTGGTGACCGCGGGCATCGCCGCGGCGGTGTGGGTGCACTGGGTGACCGGCTGGTGGCTGGGCGCGTCCATCCACACCACCATGACCCTGAGCGCGGTGCTGGCCGGCGCCATCCTCATCACAGCCGGGGGCGTGCACGATCGGATGTCGGTGGTGGCCGGGGCGGTCTACCTGCTGGCGCTGCCCGGCCTGCTGCTCTGGCCCCACGCGCTCTACGAGGTGTTCGGTGTGGTGAACGGCCTCTCTTTCGGCACCTATGCGGCGCTCTCCTACGCCAGCGGGCGAAACACGGGCTAGTATCGGGCTGTGGCACGGGTTCTCTTCCTCCAGGACAGCGGCATCAACGAGTCGCTCGCGGTGACCGAGCTGAGCGCGTGGCTCACGCGCGAGGGTCACCACACCCACCTGCTGCTCGAGGAGGAGGAGGGCGAAGCGCTCCCCTCCGCCATCCAGGCCTTCGACCCCGACGTGGTCGTCGTGCCCTGCCACATCGCTGGTCACACCACGGCGTACCGGTTGGCGGCCATGTCGAAGGCGGTGAGCAGCGCCGTCACGGTCCTCGGCGGCACCCACGCCACCTTCGATCCCGACGTCGTGCGCCGCGACGAGGTGGACTTCGCGGTGCGCGGCGAGGCGGAAGCCCCGCTCACCCAGCTCTTGACCGCGCTGGGCGATCACGGCGGCTACGAGCACATCCAGAGCCTGTGCTTCCTGCGCCACGGCGAGGTGGTCCAGAACCCGCTCGCGCCTCTGTTGCACGATCTCGACCAGCTGCCCCTGCCGGACCGGTCGCTCTACTTCCGCTACCCCTTCATGGGGCGCTTCGGCTGGAAGAAGTTCTCGAGCGGCCGCGGCTGCGTGCACAGCTGCGCGTTCTGCTGGAACCCTCACCTGAAGACCATGGTCGGCGGCAAGGTCCCCTTCACCCGGCGGAAGTCGCCGGAGCGCACGGTCGACGAGATCGCGGCGGTCGCGGAGCGCTGGCCGCTTCAGAACGTGCACTTCTCCGACGACCTGTTCACCCACCAGCCCAGCTGGCTCGACCGCTTCGCGGAGCTCTACCCCGAGCGCGTCGGGGTGCCCTTCACGGCCAACTCGAGCGTGGAGCTGGTGAGCGAGCGCACCGCGTCGGCCCTCGGGCGCGCGGGGTGCCGTGGCGTGGCCATCGGGATCGAGACCGGCAACGAGGCCCTCCGCTCCCGGATCCTCAACAAGCGGGTCGCCAACGACGACGTGCGCCGGGCCGCGCGCCTCATCAAGGGCCAGGGCATGGAGCTGACGACCTTCAACATGCTCGCCAGCCCCGGCGAGACGCTGGAGGACGCCTGGTCCACGATCAAGCTGAACCAGGAGATCGGCACCGATCACGTGCGCGTCGCGCTCGCCGTGCCGATCCCCTTCACCTCGTGGGAGACCGACCAGCCGGCCGACGTGCGGCTCGACGATCTCGGGCGCCCCTACGTGAGCTTCTCCAGCGGCGACGACCAGGCCTTCGAGAACCTGTACTACCTGCTCCGCATCGCGGTGCACTGGCCCTGGACCGAGGGCATGGTGCGCAGGCTGGCCACCCGGCTCCCGAGCGCGCGCGCGCTCGATCCGCTCCGGCTGCTCATTCCCTGGGAGGAGGGGCGGATCGGGAACATCGGGCTGGTCGACGGGCTGCGCTTCTTCCGGCACGTGGGCGACCCGAAGAAGCGCACGGCGAACTACGTCACCTTGATCTGAGCGCTCTCGCCTACTTGGCGGCCTGCAGGACCGACGGCGCGCCTCGCTGGCGGAGGTCGGGCACGATGCTCCACAGGCCCGCGGCCATCTGGCGCGCGTCGATGCTGCGGATCTTGAAGAGCTGCCGACCGATGACCCGCGGCCTCATGTAGAAGCGGCGGGTGGCTTCGCGCAGCGAGTCGAGCAGCTGCTCGGGGCTCTGCACCTCGCTCGCGATCACGATCTGGCTCTGGTCGGGGTTGAAGGTCGTGTAGTTCTCCCAGTCCTTCCGGGAGAGCTTCCCGTCCCTCACCATCTGCGTGTACAGCTCGCTGCCGGGGAAGGGCACGGTGATGGCGAACTTCGCGAAGTCCAGCGGCAGGCTGCAGGCGTAGTCGATCGTGGCGCGCGTCTGTTCGGGGGTCTCGCCGGGCATGCCGATCATGAAGAGCCCGACCGTGGTGATGCCCAGCTCGCGGCAGTGCTCGATGGTCTGGCGGCTGCGATCGATCGAGTTCTGCTTGCCCACGGTCTTGAGCAGGCTGTCGACGCCGGACTCGATGCCGAACACCAGGCGCCGTGCCCCGCTCCGGTGGAGCCAGACGAGCGCTTCGCGGTCCACCACGTCGGTGCGCAGCTCCGAGAGCCACACCACCCGCTCGTGCAGGCCGCGCCGGATCATCGCTTCCGAGAACTCGATCGCGTGCTTGCGCCCCATGGGGAAGATCGGGTCCATGAACCCGATCTGCTTCACGCCGAAGCGGGTCACGTCGAACTCGATCTCGTCGACCACGCTCTCCACGCTGCGCTTCCGGTACACCTTGCCCTGGTTCTCCAAGGCGCAGTAGGTGCACTTGAAGGGGCAGCCGCGGCTGGCGGCCACCGCCACGATCGGCTTCGCGATCGTGCCCAGCGGCAGCAGCGAGAAGCGCGTGTACGGCAGGAGCCCCCAGTCCGGGAAGGGGAAGCTGTCGAGGTCGGCCTCGAGCGGACGGTGGGGCCCGCGCACCAGGTCGTCGTGCTCGATCACGGTCACGCCGGCGACGCCCACGCCGCTCTCGCCGCGTCCCCAGGCCCGCAACACGTCGACCGAGGCCTGTTCGCCTTCCTCGTGCACCACCGCGTCGCCGGGCTGCAGGAACTCCTCGGGGAACAGGTCCGCGTGGATGTTGCCCAACAGGAAGCGCACCTGGGGCCAGCGGTGACGGATGTGGTCCATCATCTCGCGCACGTAGGTGGCCACCGGCGTGAGCACGGAGATGCCGATCACGTCGGGCCGGAAGCGCTCCACCTCCCGGAAGAACCCGGTCTCGCCCCCTCGCAGCGCGAAGTCGTCGTACACCCGGACCTGGTGGCCATCCCGCGCCAGGAAGGTGGCGATGTAGGTCACGCCGATGCAGGGCATCGCCTCGAGCAGCGACGCGAAGCGGCCGAACTGCTCGGGTCGGATGCTGGGGTTGAGCAGGAGGACCTTCATGGAGCCTGAACCTACCACCTGAAGCGGACGCGTCCTGCAAGCTTCGCTACGCGCCCAGCGCTGCCCGTCCCACCGCCCACACGGGGCGGCGCAGGTCGGTCATGTCGAACAGGGCCCGCGCCGCCTTCGCGTACTGGTACACGTCGCGGATCTCGCGCACCCGGCCGAGCTGCTCGCGGATGTAGGCGGGGCGGAAGTAGAACTCGCGGATCGCCTTCCGGTGGATGGCCCGCATCTCTTCGGGCGTGATGTCGCCGGGGGCGTACTCCGGGTACTCGCACTCGCCGCGCATGAACCGCTCGAACACGTCGTGGGTGACCTTGCCTTCGGCCACGGCGGTGTCGAAGAGCTTGGTCTTCGGGATGAGCACCATGATGTGGAACTCGACGTAGGCGGCCTGGATCTCCTTGACCAGGTCCACGCTCGTCTGCATGTCGGCGCGGGTCTCGTCGGGGTGGCCGAAGATGATCGTGCACGCGCTGTCCACGTTGAGCTCGTTGCACGCGCCGAAGACCTCGCGCACCTTGTCGTTGCCGAAGTCCTTCTGCATCGCCTTGCGGTGGTCGTACACGCCGCTCTCGAGGCCGAAGCCGATCTTGCGCAGCCCAGCCCGCTTCATCAGCTCGAGCAGGTCGGTGTCCATCAGGTCCACCCGGGTCTTCGCACCCCACTGCACCTTGTTGGCGAGGCCGGTGTCGATCAGGGCGTGGCAGAAGTCCTCGACGAAGCCGCGCTTCACCGTGAAGGTCTCGTCGACCATCTCGATGTAGCTGGGACCGTAGGCGTCCACCACGCTGCGGAAGTCGTCCACCGCGGTCTCGATCGACACCCACCTCGAGGTGTTGAACATCGAGTTGGGCGAGGCCGAGCTGCAGTAGCAGAAGGTGCACTTGTAGGGGCAGCCGCGGCTGGTGAGGGCCACCTCGATGCCGCCGGCGAAGGGCAGCTTGTACTTGGGGGCGCGGAGCTCGACCTTCCGGCGCACGGCTCGGCGGTACGGGCGGTACCTGTCCAGGTCGCGGAGCAGGTCGGGGTGGGTGGTGTAGAGCGGCTTGCCGGGCCGGTGGATGATGATGCCGGGGATGTCCTCCGGCTTGCCCTCGCCGTGCACGATGGAGCGCACCAGGTCGACGAAGGGGACCTCGCCCTCGCCGGAGATGCCGTAGCGGATGCCCAGCTGCTCCACGACCTCCGGCGTCACGCTCGGGTAGGCGCCGCCGACCACGATCTCGAAGCCGCGCCCCTTCATGTGACGGACCATCTGGTAGGTCGAGCGCAGGTTGGCGACCAGCAGGCTGATGCCCACGACCTTCGCGCCTTCGCACCGTCGCGCGAGGGCGTCGAGGCTCGAGGGCGTGAGGTTCGAGTCGATCAGCTCGACCGAGAAGCCGGCCTGCACCAGCGCATCGGCCACGTACAGGAGCCCCATCGGTGGGTACAGGAACTCCGCGGAGGGGAGGTCCATCCAGAGGGGGTCGTCGCGCAGCCGTTCCGTCTCGACGGCGGACATCGGCGGGTAGACGTAGCTGGGATTGACGAGGACGACGTCGGCAGGCATGCCCGACCATACTCCGGGACGGGGGCCCCGCGCTCGGGCGGCTACGCCGGTTCGTTGCCGCTCGTCGCCTCGCCCGTGTCGCGGTAGCGCTCGGGCCACAGGATGGGGGCCAGCGCCTTCATGATCGCCAGCATGGGATCGCCCTCGTAGGCACCGGCAGCGTCGCTCCAGCTCAGCTCGGTCGCCACGAGCTCTTCTTCCCCCGAGCTGCCCCGTCGCAGGTGCAGGCCGCCGCCCTGCACGCGCACGCGGAGCTCGCGGCGGCCGCGGGTCATGCGGAAGGTGGGCGTGGGACGCGGCTCGAAGCCCACCTCCACGTCGGTCTCGCGGTCGAGCACCCGGCCAAGTCGGTGCAGGAGGTCCACGAGCTTGGGGTCCCGGTGGGCGAAGCGCCAGCCGGGGTCGTGGAGGTCTCGGAGGAACTCGACCGTGCCGGTGTCGTCCGGGGAATCGGTGAGCACGATCGCAGGTCGGGCCATGGGATCTGGATCGGCTGCGGGGCCCCTTCGCATGAGGCCGGCTTGCGTTGGGGCACGTCAGCGGACAGGATCGCTGTCGGAGGCCAGCTTGAGCGCCGTTCGCAGGTTCGTGCACACCGCCCTGGGCCACGTGGTCTGGCGCCTGCCGTGGGGCCCCAAGCGCATGCTGTCGGCCTTCAGCCGCGCCGAGCGCGGCAGCTACTACGACATGCTGGCCGCCGCCGAGCTCACCGAGCGCGGGGAACTGCGCCGAAAGTACCTGGAGCACGCCCTGCAGGAGGGCACCCACGAGGGGATCTTCCTCGGCCTGGTGCGTGCGTTGGGCGCGGTCGATCGCACCGAGGCGGTGGTGGCCGACGCGGCCTTCCTCCGCGACCACGGCATCGTGGGCTCCGAGAGCCTGTTCGCCACCCTGGGCGAGCGCGACTTCCTCGCCTTCGTGCACGTGGCCGAGGCCGACGCGGTCGAACAGTTCCACTGCTACCTCGACGCCGGGGTGCTGTCGGCCGAGGCCGAAGCGGCGCTGCACCGCATCCTCAAGGACGAGGTCTTCCACGTCACCTACAGCCGGCAGGCCCTCGAGCTCTACCGGCAGCGAGGCGAGGGTGCCGCCGTCGACAAGGCCATGCGCAAGGTGCGCTGGAACCGGCTCAAGGAGGCCTGGCTGCGCGGCAGCCGCCACCTCGGCTCCGTGGTCGGTCAGCTCTGGCTCACCGTGCTCTACGTGCTCGCCGTGGCGCCCTTCGCGGTCTTCGCGCGCCTCGAGCGGGGCGGCTGGTCCGCCCCTCGGATCGATGCTCGACCGCGTGCCGTCACCGCACGCTCAGCGGGCTGATGCCGCGCTACGTCCTGGGTGTCAGCGCCCTGTTCCACGACTCCGCCGCAGCTCTGCTCCGCGACGGGGAGATCGTCTGCTGCGCCCAGGAGGAGCGCTTCAGCCGGGTGAAGCACGACCGCTCCCTGCCGATGCGCGCCGTGCGGTGGTGCCTGGACCACGAAGGCATCGGGATCGGCGACCTCGAGGGGCTGGTCTTCTACGAGAAGCCGCTCCGCAAGTTCGAGCGCATCGTGGCGACCGCCGTGGCCACCTTTCCGAGATCGTGGCGGGCCTTCAACCGCTCGATGCACGGCTGGCTGGGTGACCGGCTCTGGCTCAAGAACCAGCTCGTGAAGACCTTCGGGCTGCGGCCCGAGAGGCTCTTCTTCTCCGAGCACCACCTCTCCCACGCCGCCAGCGCCTACTACTGCTCGCCCTTCGACCACGCCGCGGTGCTCACCATCGATGGGGTCGGGGAACACTGCTCCACAGCCCTCTGGCGCGGGGTCGGCAACGACCTCCAGCCCGTGGCGGAGATCCGGTACCCGCACAGCCTCGGCCTCTTCTACTCCGCCTTCACCGCCTACCTCGGCTTCGCGGTGAACAACGGCGAGTACAAGGTCATGGGCATGGCGCCCTACGGCGAGCCGCGCTTCGAGCCGGAGCTCTCCGAGCTGTTGCAGTGGAGCGAGGGGGGCTTCTCCCTCGATCTGTCCTACTTCACCTTCCACTGGCACCCCGAGCAGGCCTACAGCGACAAGCTGGTCCAGCTCCTCGGGCCTCCGCGCTTCCCCGGCACGCCCTTCACGCCGGGAACCGGCGACGACCAGCGCTTCGCCGACGTCGCGGCGAGTGTGCAGAAGGTCACCGAGGGGGCGGTGCTGCGCCTCGCCGAGCACGCGCGCCAGACCGTCGACAGCCCCAACCTCTGCCTCGCGGGCGGCGTGGCCCTGAACTCGGTAGCGAACGAGCGCCTCGGCCGCGACGGGCCCTTCGAGCGCCTGTTCGTGCAGCCGGCGGCCGGCGACGCGGGCGGCGCGCTCGGTGCGGCGCTGTGGGCCTGGCATCGGGTGCTGGGCGGAGAGCGCGCAGGTCGGCTGGCGGGGCCGGCGCTCGGCCGCAGGTGGGAGCGGTCGCGGGTCGACACCATCCTGGGCGACCTGGGCTTCGACTACAGCGACGCGGGCGACGCCGCGCCCGACCAGGCCGCCGACGACATCGCGGCGGGCAAGGTCATCGGCTGGGTGGAAGGCGGCTTCGAGTGGGGCCCACGGGCGCTGGGCCACCGGAGCATCCTCGCCAACGCGGCCGAGGAGGGCATGCGCGACACGGTGAACGCTCGCATCAAGTTCCGCGAGGCCTTTCGTCCCTTCGCGCCCGCCGTCACCGCCGAGGCGGCGAGCGCCTGGTTCGACGTCCCCCCGGCCGCCGAGCTGTTGGCGCCCTGGATGCTCACCACGGCCCGCTCGTTGCAGCCCGACAAGACCGCCGCGACCACCCACGTGGACGGCAGCTCGCGGGTGCAGGTCGTGGAGCGGGACCGCACGCCCGCCTTCCACCGCATCGTCGAGGGCGTGGGCGAGCGCACGGGCACGCCGGTGGTGCTCAACACGAGCTTCAACCTGAAGGGCGAGCCCATCGTGAGCTCGCCGGTCGACGCGGTGGCCACGCTCCTGCGCTCGGAGCTCGACGTGCTGTACGTGGAAGGCTTCCGCATGGACCGTCCGCGGTGAGCGAGCCCGAGCTGTCTCGGCTGGAGCTCGCGCTGATGCGCTTCGGCACCGTGGGCGAGCTGATGGCGTTGATCGCTCGCGGTGGGCGCTGGTGGCTGTTGTTGGCCGTGGTCCTGATCTTGATCGGGGGAGGGGTGCTGATGGTGCTGCAGGCCCTTGAGGTTGTGCTGCCTTTCCTGTACGTGTAGGGCATGCAGAACGCCGACGAACAGCCCGACTACGAGCCGGGTCGCCTCGAAGCGATGTTGATGGGCATGGGCACGGCGGGCGAGCTGCTCGCCCTGTTGGCCCGTGGTGGGCGCTGGTGGATGCTCCCGCTCGTGATCGTGCTCTTGCTGCTGGGCGCGGTGCTCGTGGTGCTCCAGATGTTCGAGTACGTCGCGCCCTTCGTCTACATCGCCATCTGAGCCTTCACGCGGGCGGGGGCTCCTCGCCCGGCTCGAGCGCGATGGTCTTGAGCCAGGTGGGGCGTCCCGCAGTGGGCGGGGCCGGCAGGCGGCCCTCGAACCAGCCGAAGAACTCGCCCAGGTGCGCCCGCCGTGCGGGGGGCAGCCAGTCCGGGTTGCGGCCGCGCACGCCGACCTCCCAGTGCACCGCGGAGCCCACGCGGAGCAGCTCGTCGCGGATGAGCGCGAGCCGTTCCGGCCGTTCGCCCTCCATGTCTCGGAACACCTCCTTCGCCGCCCAGGTGTTGCCGGTGGCGAGGAAGTACGTGGCCAGCCGGACCTGGGCCTTGCGCACGCCGCGCAGGCTGGTCTCCTGCACCTCGCTCCGAGCGTTCTCGTCGACCTGGAGGAAGGCGCGCAAGAGCTCCCTGGCGGCCGGGCTGCGCCGCTCGAACGCGAGCTCGTTGAGCTGCTCGAGGTCGTTGGCCACCGTCTCCAGCACCGCGGGCAAGCCGGCCTCGAAGGCGACCAGGCCGTACAGGGTCAGGTAGCGGGCGATGGCCAGGCTGGTCGCGTGTTGCCCCGCCGTCAGGCAGCGTTCGGCCAGGGTGCGGTACTGGTGCAGCACCGCCGAGGCGGCCGCCGGATCGCGCCCCTCGATCGCGTCGCGGAGCAGGCTGTTGAAGAAGCGCAGCACGAGCTCGGCGCCGGCCTCGTGATCGCCGCGGTAGGCCGCCTGGGCCTGACGACGGAGCTGGATGGCCAGCACGCCCGGCAGGTCGGGCATCGTGCCCAGGCTGCGCCGAAACAGGCTCTGGCACTGCCGCAGCAGCTTCCACTCGAACCAGGTTCCGTCGCGCTCCAGGTTCTGCAGCGCGTCGGGGTCGAGGCTCGCGAAGTCGGCGTCGTGCCTGAGCGCACCGTCGATCGCGAACCAGGGCGGAGCGAAGTCCCGGCGGTCCTCCAGGTAGCGGAGCGCGAGGGTGTGGAGGGCCTCCGCGCTCGCCAGCACCACCTCGCGGTCGTGGTGATCCAGCGCGTTCTGGCCGATGTCGGTGAGCTGGTCGATGCCGCGAAGCACCTGGCGCCGCCCGGTGGCCGCTCGGCGTCCCTCGAGCATGGAGCGCAGCGTCGCCTGGCGCATCCGGCCCACCAGGGCGACGGGCGAGAGGAACGCGAACACGTAGGCGAAGTAGGGCAACAGGAGCAGCAGGCTCAGGGTGAGCAGCAGCATGGAGAGGAACACCCCGGCGCGGGGCACGAAGCCGCTCGCGGGGTCGAACACGCTGCTCACCCAGATCGCCACCAGGGCGGCGACCACGAAGAGCCCCATCACCACGAAGTTCACGGGCTCTTCGAGGAACAGGTCGGTGGCCCGGTGGGTGTAGCGTGTCGCAGCGAGCTCCACGATGATGGCCACCACGGTCACGGCGACCGCCAACACGCCCGCTGCGATCTCGCCGGCGCTGGACAAGGTGTCCGCGGCGGACTGCGCGTTGGGGAACAAGAGCAGGGTGAAGACGTCGGTGGTGCCGGCCAAGCCCGCGTCCAGGACCAGGGCGCCGAGCAGGAGCAGGCCGGTCACGACGACCAGCGCGCCCAGCGGGACGAGCCACGTTCGTGCGAGGTCGGTCGTGCTCCTCATCGCCTCACGCTACTCCAGGTCGTGCCCCGACCGACTCCGGGTGCGCCCCTCGGCCCCAGGAGCTTCGACCGGCTCATCGGAAGTTCAAGGCCGCGTGCTCGCCGGGCGCGAGGGTCTGCTGCACGCGCTCCTCGCCGTGCGTGGCCGTGAGGAGCAGCGTCGAGAGCGACGTGCACACCTCGATGCGGAAGGTCCCCCCTCGGTCCAGGACGGCCTGGCCCAGGGACCGCCCGGCCGGGTCGCCCACGTTCACGGTCGCGGGGCCGTCGGCGTCCACGGTGCCCTCCACGGTCCACGGCACGCAGCCCGAGGTCGCGTCCTCGCTGCGCGACGCCGCCACGCCCGCAAACAGGTTGCGCTGGGGCGAGCCGACCCCGCCGTCGTCGATCCGAGGGGTGGTCTCCTGCTCGACCAGCGCGGAGACGTCGGCCGGCGTGTCCACGCCGATCAGCGAGCGCTTCGGCCAGCCCGCGGCCACCAGCGCGTCCGCAAGGGCCTCCGCCATCAAGCGCTGACCGATCGCCCGGGGGTGCATCAGATCCATGAACAGGTCGTCGGCCGCCGCGCCCTCGGCGAAGGCGGCGGTGAAGGCCGGCGTCATGTCGGCGACCACGGTGCCGTGGTGGGCCGCCACGATCTCCTGGGCCTGGTAGTACACCCCCCACGCAGGCGCGCTCGAGGCGCTGGGCGTGTCGACCAGGAAGCGGTTGGTCGGCTTCAGGAGTGCGAAGCCCACGCCGCGTTCGGCGGCCTCGCGGGCGAGCTGGTCCAGGAGCTCCGCAAAGCGCCGCGGCGGCACGCGCCTCACCTTGTCGACGGGCCAGCCCTCGCTCGGGCGGACCGCGACCAGGCGCCCACCGCCCAGGCGGCTCGCCGCCCAGGTGGCGAAGAGGCGGAACGCCGCCGAGTGCACCAGGGGGTTCCCCCGCGCCAGCTTCCGCGAGCGGAGCAGGTCCTCGTCGTGGAAGGCGTCCCAGGTGTTGTCGCTCCAGAGGTTGGCCGAGACCACGAGCGTCGGCTCGGTCGACCAGCCCACGTCCTCCATGAGCAGGAGCGACTGGGCCACGCTGTAGCCGCTCACGGCGCCGTTGACGGCGTCGGCGGTCACGCCCCGGTCGCGCAGGGCCACCACCAGCTGCTCGGTGAGGGTCTCGTCGTCGGCCACGCCGTGGCCGAAGAAGGAGGAGTCGCCCAGGACGAGCACCCGCTCGGTTCCGGCCGGTCGCGGCACGGGCGGAACGGGCTCCCGCAGGCCGAGCGGCCCGATGGTCGCCTGCGCGCCCGCGTTGTCCTTCACCCCCTCGCGCATGCCCCAGAGCCGGGTCGCGTGGCCGGTCATCACCACGGTGTCCGGGTCGTCGACCGACCACACCGGCAGCTCGCCCACGGTGTCCCGCGCGCCCAGTTCGATCAGGCCGAGGCCGACCACCAGGCTACCGAGCAGCACGCTGGCGCGCACCGCGAGCGGGAGTCTCTGCCAGCGGGAGGGGCGCCGCCTCCGGGATCGGCGGCTCCGCGCCACTCAGCGCGCCTCGTAGGTGAAGGCCGGAAGCGGGGGATCCCAGCCGTCGTCGTCCACGTCGATCATCACCGGCGCGCTCATCGCGAAGGGCAGGTCGCCGAAGAGCGGGGTCATCGGCTCGGTCCCCGTGGCCACGACCGTGTACGCGGCGTCCTCGTCGGGCGACAGCTCGAAGCTCGCGGTCGTGCCCGCCACGCTCTCGATGGCCTCGCCGTCGCGGTAGAGCGTGAGGGTGTCGACGGCGATCCAGCTCGGGGAGAGCGCCTGCACCGACAGGGTGGTCGGACCGATGACGGTGCCGGGGGGCGGGTCCTGCTCGATCGTGGGGCCGAGGCTCACCACGGTCGAGAGGCCGCTCACCGACGCGGCGAGGTCGTCCTTGTAGAGCGTGACGTTCAGGCCCGGCGACCCCGAGGTGTGCGTGTGGCTGTCGGAGACCCCCACCGGGGCCGCCAGCACGCCCCGTGCGAAGCAGTCCCACCAGAAGTCCGCGTAGCTCCAGTCGCCCGAGTTGAGCACCTCCACCGCGTCGAAGTCCTCGGACCAGCGCTCGGGCGCGCCGATGCTGCCGGGCGTCCACTGCGCCATGTCGGCGAAGCCGCCGTCGGTGGGGTGGTTGATCTGGAGCAGCGCGTCGGGCCACCGGTCGCGCATGCCGCTGAACCAGGCCTCCGCGCTGTCCGGGATGTTGGCCCACCAGAGCCAGGCCCCGCCGTTGGTGGCCTCGGGGTCGCGCACCACGGGCCACGCGTTCACGTGGCCGCCGAGCACCGGGCTCACCTCGACCCCGACGACGCTGGCGATGTCCAGGCCCAGCACCTCGACCAGGGGGCTGTAGTCGGTGACGTGGTCGTGGTCGGTGGCCACGAAGATGTCGAGGCCCAGCGAGGCCATCACCACCACCCGCTCCTCCAGCGGGATGCCGCCGTCTCCGGAGGGCGCCGCGTGCACGTGCAGGTCTGCGGCCGACCAGTCGCTGCCGTAGGCCAGCGGCGTGTCGACCGTCAGCGTGGCGTCCTCCCCGGCCGAGACCGTGAGGGTGCCGGTGTCGAGCTCGTTGCGCAGCCCGGCCCAGGCGACCCAGCTGTACTCACCGGGCGCGAGCGCCACGGTGACGTCGCCGTCGGGCGCCCAGCCGATGGCGGTCGCGCCGCCTCCCGGGGTGTCGCGCACCAGCGCGGGGTCGGCGTCGTCCTTCGCCGTGCTGTACAGGCGGATCTCGAAGCTGTGCTCCCCGGAGACCACGAGGCTCGCCGGCTCGGGCAGGCTGGTGGCCGACCAGCCGCGCCCCTGGGCCTGGAGCACCGGGACCGCACCGCTCGCCAGGCTCTCGAGCACCCGCGCCTGCACGGGCTCGGACGCGTAGCCCGACCAGCTCCCGTGTCCGGCGGGCAGGTCGAAGTAGAGCCCTCGGCCTCGCCCGTCCAGCACGTGGTCGATCGCGGCGTCGACGGGCACGGTGAGCGTCACCCGTCCGTCGTCTCCAGAGAGCCCGACCGTGAACGGCAGCCCGTCGGCAGTGACCGACACGCGCACCCCGGGGGCGCCGGCGTCGACCTCGAGCGTGGTGTGCTCACCGTCGAGCGCCATCCACGCATCGGACAGCTCGCCGAGCGACGCGCCCACCCCGTAGTACCGCGTCCAGGTCGCGCTCTCGCCCTCGGCGATGTCGAGGGTCTCGGAGAAGCCGGCCACCAGCTCGGCCGCGCCCTGGAGGATCTGCGCGAGCCCGCCCACGTTCAGCGTGCTGTCCGGGGTGGCGAAGATGCCGTAGGCCAGGTCGTCGCGGTCGGCGATCCAGCCGATCCAGTCGAGCGAGGTCGAGCCGCCGACCTCGTAGCCCTCCCCGGGCGCGTAGAGCGTGCCGGCGTCGAGGGAGGCCTGCAGGATGTCGCCGATCCCGAAGCGCACGTCGTGGTCGGTCGCGGTCACCGTGGTGATCACCTTCAAGAGCGACGAGCCCGGCTCGAGCACGTAGTCGGTGCGCATGGCCAGGCCCTCGTCGGGGATCAGCTCGGGCGCTTCGAGGGAGCCCGTGGCCAGCTCCATCGCGGTGTCGTAGCCCTCGACCCGCACCACCGCGGGGCCGCCGGCGCGCCCGTCCTCCATCACCGTCACGCTCTCGGCCTCGAGCAGGTGCCCCAGCCCGATCATCTCGCGCCAGGCGTCCACGGCCTCCCGGCCGAGCTGCCCGTCCGGTCGCACGATGTCCGCGTCGGTGATGCCGCCGCCCTGCTGGATGTAGAAGTCGCCTTCGCGCACGCCGCGCACCACGAAGCGCACCCGGTCGTTGTAGAGCAGGATGTCGCCCTCGCGCCCGTCGGCCGAGATCCCCGCGAAGAGCACGGCCGGATCGTGGATCACGCCGGCGCGGGCCTCGTCGACCAGGACCGCGCTCAGGTCCGGTGGATCGGTGCCCGCGTCGGTCGAGGTGCAGGCGAGCCAGAACATGGGTGCATCCTACGCGGTGGGCGTCAGCTGCGGGCGAGGTACCAGCGCGCCGTCGCCGCCACGCCGAGCGCGTCCAGCGCCTGTACGTCGGACCACGCTGCGGCCGCACCGAGCTCGAGCCAGGGCTCGTCGTGCCGCGCGAGCGTGAGGCTGCCCCCGGCTCGGAGCGGTGCGCTCGCGCCGGCCTCGGGGGTGCCCGCCACCACGATCCCCGAGCCGACCGTCACCGCCATGCGGTCGGCCGCGCTCACGCGGAGGTCGACCGGCGCCCGGTAGGTCGCCACCTCGTCGCCCACCACCCCGAAGCGCGCGAAGAAGCCCGTGTCGACCGCCACCCGACCCACGTGAACCCGCGCGGGCAAGCCGACCTCGACCGAGGCCACCTTGTCGGCACCGAACACCGCCAGGTCGGACGACAACCGCAGGCCGGCCTCCACCGTGCCGTCGGTGAAGCGGAGGGCCGCGCCGAGGGCGGGGTCGCGGAGCCTCGGCTCCTCGGTCTGGAGCTGGGGGCCCGCGAACACCTCCAGGCCGTCGGTCACTCCGTACCGCACCGGGACGGCCAGCTGAGGCACCAGGGCATCGCCCGCCAGGAAGACCCCCGCGTCGGCGCCGGCGGCGAGGTTGCCCCGGCCGATCACCAGGCCGCGGTCGGCCTCGGCGATGGCCAGATCGTCGGGGGAGGCGAGGGCGATCGGCAGGAGCCACAGCATGGGCCGATGCTACCCGCTGCCTACTCGAAGGCGCACCCGAGCCCGCCGCCCTGCCAGGTGCAGCGCGTGGTGCGGCCGGCCGCCAGGGTGACCGGGAACAGCTGCTCGCTGCCCTCCACCTCGAACGAGAGCGCGTAGACCCCCGGGGGGAGCCCGGCGAGCTGCCACGCGTCGCCCTCGTAGGGCAGCCCCGCTCCGTCGATGTTCGCTGCGGCCTGCTGGTCGAGACCATCGAGCACGAGCACGGCGAGGGTGCTCAGGTCGACCGCCTCGGCGGGGCCCAGGGTCTTCAGCACGGGGCCGCTGGCATGGGCCGACTCCCCGACAGCCGGGGAGGTCGTGGCGGCGGCCGGCGGCTGGGTGCTGGCGGCGGGGTTGGTGGCCGCGGCGGCCGGCTGGGTCGACGCAGCCGCCGACGAAACCGGCGTGGTCGGGTTCGTGGCCGCCGCCGCGTGCGCGTTGCCGGTGTCGTCGCCTCCGAGCAGGTTCTTCACGCCCTGGCCCAGATCGTCGGCCGCGCTCTGCAGGTCGCTCTCGAAGTCCTGCACCGCGGTCGTGCCCCGCTCGGCCACGCGATCGACCAGCGTGAGCTGCCGGGCGCTGTAGCGAAGCTCGACCCGCTCGCCGTCGCCGAGGTCCACGTCCAGGGTGGCGAGCTTGCCGCCGAGCAGGGTGAAGACCTCGACGTCGTAGGTGCCGGCCTCGAGCTGCCGATCGACCGCCTGGCCCTCGGCCAGGTCGAAGTGCACGGTGCGCCCGTTGACCTTGATCTTGACGGGCGTGGAGAGCGTGACAGCGATCTCGGACGCGAGGGCCGTGGACAACAGGAGCGACAGCATGGCCGGAGCCTATCCCGCCGGGCGCCCGCTCCCCTTCCTTCAACCGAGCACGACCTCGCGGCCCTCGCGCGCCGCGAAGCTGTGCGCGAACTGGCCGCGGGCGGCGGCCTCGATGGCGTCCACCCCACCGTCGTCCCGGCCCGGGTCGTGGTGGAAGAGCGCCAGGCGACCCACACCGGCGAGCGCGGCGACCTCGGTCGCCTCGTCCCAGCTCGAGTGGCCCCAGCCCCTCCGGTTCGGTGCCTCCTCGGGGGTGTACTGGGCGTCGTGGATCAGCAGGTCGGCGTCGCGCGCGAGCTCGACCAGCCCCGGGGTGATGGACCCCGCGTGCTCGTGGTCGGTGGCGTAGACCACGCTCCGTCCACCGGCTTCGACCCGGAACGCGAGGACCGGATCCGGGTGCTCCAGCCACAGCGGCAGGATGCTGAAGGGTCCGTGCTGGAGGGGCACACCGGGGATGGCGTCGACGAAGTCGAGCCGCGCCTGAAGCTGCCGCAGGGTGATGGGGAACTGCGGCGGCAGCATCTGCTGCTCCAACGCCACCCGCAGGTCGCCGGCGCGGGTGCTCGCACCGATCAGGGTCAGCTCGCTGTCGGGGTGGAAGCCGGGGGCGAAGAAGGGGAAGCCCTGGATGTGGTCCCAGTGCACATGCGAGAAGCAGATCGCCAGCTTCTGCGCGCTGAAGCCCAGCGCTTCGCCCAGGGCTCGCAGCCCGGTGCCGGCGTCCAGCACCAGCCGATGGCCCCGGTGTTCCAGCTCGACGCAGCTGGTGTTGCCCCCCGTGGCGTTGTAGCGGGCTCCGGAGACAGCGATGCTGCCGCGGACGCCCCAGAATCGGATGCGCATGACGTGTCCTTGCTTGGGTGGAACGAGCTCTCCGCTGCACTCGAAGCAAGGGGCGTGCCACGCACAGAGACGGCCCACGCAGGGAGCGCGGGCCGTCAGGACTGATTCAAAATAGATCGGGCTGTTCTGCTTTCGATCAGCCGTCGGTGCGCACGTACTCGAACGCGAAGGGCTTGCCGTTGATCCCTCGGGGCGGCGCAGAGGTCCAGGCGGCGACCTTGCCGGGCTCGTGCACCGGCTTCATCAGGTTCTTCACGTACGCGCGGTCCTCGTCGGTCGGCAGCCACTCGGCGCGCTTCGCCTCGAAGGCCGCCTCGGTGATCGGGTGGCCTTCGCGGTCGAAGTGGTGCTGGGCGTAGTGCCCCTGGCGGCGGTAGAAGCGGGTGCTGGGCAGCGACATCTTCCAGTCCAGGCCCTCCTCCTCGATGGCCTTGTTCCAGCGCTTGAGCACCCGGTGGCAGTCCTTGGCGTAGTCGCCGCGCAGGCTCTCGTTCATCGCGTTCCGCAAGGGCACCTCGCGGTTCACCAGCTTGCCGTCGACCACGTCGGGGATGTTGCGCGTCTGTCCGAGCGCGCTGTGCTCGGTGTAGGCCTTGGCCTCGCGCCAGCGCCCCTTCAGTCCCGCCGCGAAGTAGTCCGCGGCGTTGCTCGACACCTCGGCTCCGAACAGGTCGAGGCTGTAGGCGTACCAGTGGTTGATCCACTTCTGGATGGTGGGCAGGTCGATGCCGCCCTGGTTGCGCACGTCCTCGTTGGGGTCCTGCTTCATCAGCTGGCACGCGCGGCGGATGATGCGCTCCAGGCCCTTCTCGCCCACGGAGAGGTGGTGGGCCTCCTCGGTGAGCATGAAGCGGCAGGTGCGGCTCAGGGGGTCGAAGGCTGACTCGGCCAGGCTGCCGAGCTGGTACTTGCCGTCCCGGTCGGTGAACATCGTGAAGGCGAAGAAGGTCAGCCAGTCCTCGCAGGGCTGGTTGAAGGCGTCGAGGATGCGCGGCTTGTCCTCGTCGCCCGCGCGGCGCGCGAGCAGGTCGTCGGCCTCGTCCCGGCCGTCACGCCCGAAGTAGGCGTGCAGCAGGTAGACCATCGCCCAGAGGTGGCGGCCCTCTTCCACGTTGACCTGGAACAGGTTGCGCGCGTCCATCAGGCTCGGGGCGCTGTCGGCCAGCCAGCGCTGCTGCTCCACGCTCGCGGGCTCGGTGTCGGCCTGCACCACGATGATCCGCTTCAGGATGTTGCGGTACTCGCCGGGCACCTTGTCCCAGACCGGCTGGCCGGCGTGGTCGCCGCCGGGGATCACGCGGTCCTTCTCCTTGTCGGCGAGGAAGATCCCCCAGCGGTAGTCCGGCATCTTCACGTGGCCGAAGTGGGCCCAGCCACCGGGCTCGGTGGAGACCGCGGTGCGCAGGTAGATGTCGTTCTTGGAGAAGACCTGCGGCCCCACGCTGTTCCACCACTCGAGGTAGGCGGGCTGCCACTTCTCGAGCGCGCGCTTGAGCTTGCGGTCGCTCGCCAGGTCGACGTTGTTGGGGATCAGGGAGTCGTAGTCGATCGATGCCATGGGAGGGCTCCTGTCAGACGCGGCGGAAGTCGAAGACGGGACGCTCGGGGGCGCCGTAGAGGGTCAGGGCTCCGTGCGGCCCGACCGCGTTGGGGCGCTGGAAGATCCAGTTCTGCCAGGCGCTCAGGCGCCCGAAGATGCGGGACTCGCAGGTCTCGCGGCCCACGAAGCGGAGGTTCTGCTCCATGCCGGTCAGCCCGTCGGGGGAGAGGCTGATGCGCTCCTCGATCGCGATGCGCAGCTCGTCGTCCCAGTCGATGTCGTCGGGGCTGGCGGTGACCAGGCCGAGCTCCTCGGCCTCTTCCGGATCGATGCGCTCGCCGAGGCGCTCCTTCACCGCGCCGATCTGCTCGGGCTCGCCGTAGAAGCGGGCCTCCAGCCGGGTCATCCCGGTGGACATCGGGAAGGCGCCGAAGCTCGCCGCGCCCACCCAGAGGCCGTTCTCGAGGTCCTCGTCGAGGAACATGAAGCTGCGGTCGCTGGTGAGCGCGAGCTCGAAGAGCACGCCCGAGAAGGCGCTGTGCTCGTCGATCACGGCGAAGAGCGACTTCGCCATGTTGTCGACCTTGCGCAGCGTGCGCTTCTGGAAGAGCTGGATCTCGCGCGCCAGCCAGGAGCCGCCGTCCCGCAGGGACTGGATCGCGGCGTCCCACGCCAGGGTGTGCTCCGCGTCGCCGCGGGCGTGCAGCAGGATGAGCCCGATGTCCTGGTGGTTGAAGCGCAGCTCGTGCACCGCCGCCTCCAGCTCGCGGAAGGCCTGGAGCGCCCAGCTCGCGTCGCCCAGGGCGTGGAGCGCCTCGTGGGTGGTCGGGGGCGCCGACGTGGGCCCGGTGACCGTGAGGGTGGCCGTGCGGTCGGCGGGATCGATGGTCAGGACCACGTGCTCCCAGGCGAAGCCCTCGTCGCTCTGCGTGGGCGTGACCTTCGTGAGCTCGATGCCGGTCTCGGAGCCCGGGCCGCCGTGGGCCGTCACGATCTCCTGCACGCGCGCGTCCACGCCCGCCTGCCACTTGCTGCGTGGCCAGGTCTGGTCGACGAAGCGGTACTTCCTGGCGTCGCGGGCCTTGAAGCCCTCGGCCTTCGTGCAGAACACGTCGGCGATGTCGCGCCGGATGCGGCGCTTGTCGACCAGGCGGGTGAGGCCGCCGGTGCCCGGGAGCACGCCGAGCAGCGGCACCTCGGGGAGGCTCACCGCCGAGCTGCCGTCGTCGATCAGGTAGATCTCCTCGCAGGCGAGCGCGAGCTCGTAGCCGCCGCCGGCGCAGGCCCCGCCGACCGCGCACACGAAGGTCATGTCGCTGTGGTCCGTCGCGTCCTCGATGCTGCAGCGCGTCTCGTTGGTGTACTTGCAGAAGTTCACCTTGAAGGGGTGGCTCGACCCCGCGAGCATGCGGATGTTGGCGCCGGCGCAGAACACGCGGTCCTTGGCCGAGGTCACCACCACGGCCCGCACCTGCGGCTGCTCGAACCGGAGCCGCTGCACGGCGTCGTACAGCTCGATGTCCACGCCCACGTCGTAGCTGTTGAGCTTGAGCTCGTAGCCGGGACGGAAGCCATGGTCCTCCTGAACGTCCATCGCGAGGGTGGCCACGCCCCCGTCCACCGAGAGCCGCCAGTGCTTCCAGTCATAGGGCGTGGTGTCGAACTCGACCCTGGGCTCGTGGGCGACGTCGGCCATGAGGTGCTCCTTTCGTGACGTGGCGCAGCCTATCTGCACTGAAGTGCATTCGCAAGGCTTCCTGATGTGCATTATAGTTCACCAACTGCGAGGTACGATGTGGCACGGGACAGGGCCGGGACGCGCGACGTGGAAGCGACCTCGACCTTGCTGTCCGGCGTGGGGGCGCGTGTGCGCGCGGCCCGGCTCGGTCTGGGGTGGAGCCAGAAGGAGCTCGCGGCGCGCGCTGGGGTCAGCGTGCGGTACCTGGTCCAGGTGGAGCAGGGCACCGCGAACCTGACGCTGGAGCGGGTCGCGGATCTGGCCGGTGCCTTGTCGCTCTCGCTCGCGAGCGTGGTCGCCGGGCTGGGGGCGATCTCCGACCCGGTGGACCAGGTGGCCGACGCCGTGAGGCAGCGCCCGCAGGCCGAGCAGCGCGCCCTGGCCTTGGACGTGGCCCGTGGTCAGCGCCGCAAGGTCGCCCTCGTGGGCCTCCGAGGAGCTGGAAAGTCCACGGTGGGCGGGCGCCTGGCGCGCAGGCTCCGCTGCCGCTTCGTGGAGGTGGACCGGGAGGTCGAGCGCCGCCTGGGCATGAGCCTGGCGGAGGTCTTCGCGTTCCACGGTGTCGAGGGCTACCGTGCGGCCTCGCGCGCCGCTCTGGAGGCGGTGCTCTCCGAGCCGGGCGACGCGGTGATCGAGACGGGTGGGAGCCTGGTGGCCGACGAGGCGAGCTACGGCATGTTGCTGGACCACGCCCACGTGGTGTGGCTGCAGGCCAGCCCCGAGGAGCACCTGCGGCGCGTCCGGGAGCAGGGCGACCTGCGCCCGATGCGCGCCCGGAGCGATCCCCTCGGCGAGCTGCGCGGCCTCCTCGACAGCCGAAGCGCCGCCTACGCGCGCGCCCACCAGAAGCTCGACACCGAAGCGCTCGGTGAGGCGGGGGTCACCCTGGCGGTGGCTCGGGCGCTGGGTCGCTGAACTCGGCGGGCTCGGCCCGAGCCTCAGCTCCTGGGCACCGCCATGTAGAGCGCGCCGCCCACCATCTGCATCTCGAGCTCGGCCACCCGCTCGGCCGGCACGGGCAGGTCACCCTGGAGCCAGCGCAGGTGGAGGTCGAGGATGCCCCCGGCGCAGAAGCTCGCCACCAGCTCCAGCTCGTGGTCGGGCAGGGCGTGGTGGGGCTGGGTGTCCAGGTAGTAGCGGTTCACCGTGACCTGGTGACGCCACACCCGATCGCGGGCGGCGGCGCCCGCGCGGCCGCTCAGCACCGAGCGGAACATGCGCTCCTGCCGGCCGATGCGGTGGGTGAGCGCGGTCAGCACCGGGCGGAGGGCGTGGCCGGCCGCCGCGCCGTACAGCCCCTCGACCGCCGCGCGGAAGGCCTCCTCCTCCTCGGTGAGCAGGGTGTCCAGCTCCTCGAACAACACCGAGCCGACGTCCTCGAAGTGCGCGTAGAAGGTGGGTCGCGAGACCCCGGCGCGCCGGGTGAGGGCCGACACGCTCACGTGCTCCACGCCCTCGTCCTCAAGCAGGTCGAGCAGCGCCTCGCGGAGGGCTGCCCGGGTGCGGATCTGGCGCGGATCGTTCACTTGACGACACTCTGTTCAGTAAGCTACATGATGTAAAGTAACACGCGGAGCGCACGATGACCTGGACCCCCACGGAAGCCACCCGGGCGCGGGTGAACAACGAGCCGCCCGAGCAGGTCGACGTGGCCATCGTCGGGGCCGGGCTGGGCGGGCTCACGGCGGCGGGCTTCCTGGCGCGCCTCGGGCATTCCGTCGCGGTCTTCGACAGCCACTACGTGGCGGGCGGCTGCGCCACCATGTTCGGGCGGAAGCGGGAGGGCTCGCTCTACGCCTTCGACATCGGCCTCCACTACGTGGGCGACTGCGGCCCCGCGGGCCGCGTGCCCAGCCTGCTCCGCGCGCTCGAGGCCGACGTGGAGTGGCTGCCCATGGACCAGGATGGCTTCGACACCCTGGTCTTCCCCGACTTCGAGTTCCGCATCCCGGCGGATCCCGAGCTCTACCGGTCGCGCCTGCTCGAGCTGTTCCCCGCCGAGAAGAAGGGCATCGATCGCTACATGAAGCTGCTCCACCAGCTCCGGGGCTACCTCCGGCGTGTCGAGGCCAGCGGCGAGGCCGCCAGGCCCGGCTTCGGCGATGCGGTCGACGTGGTGCTCCGCCGCCGGATGATGGCCCGCTACGCCACGAAGTCGGTCGCCGAGTTCCTGGACAGCTGCACCATCGACCCCAAGCTCCGCGCGGTGCTGCTCGGCCAGAACGGCGACTACGGCCTGCCGCCGAGCGAGGTCGCCTGCCTGCTGCACGCCGGGCTCGCCAACCACTACTTCCAGGGCGCCTACTACCCGCGGGGTGGTGGCCAGATGCTGGCCGACAACCTCTGCGCCAGCATCGAGGCCGCCGGCGGCACCATCTGCCTCACCCGCGGCATCGAGAAGATCCTGGTCGAGAACGGCCGCGCGGTCGGCGTGCGCACCGAGCCCCGCAAGGGCGAGCAGCACGACGTGTCGGCGAAGATCGTGTTGTCCAACGCCGACATCATCGCCACCTACAAGGACCTGCTCGACCCCGAGCACCTCTCGGCGAAGGATCGGCAGAAGGTGGACGGCTGGCAGATGGCGGGCGCGATCTTCCTCACCTGCCTGGGCGTCACGGCCGACATGCGCGAGAAGGGCATGCGGGCCACGAACTACTGGCAGTTCGACGGCTACGACATGGAGGGCTTCTACCTCGAGGCGCGCGAGCGCCAGGAGCCGGTCCCGCGGGGCTGCTACGTCACGAGCGCGACCCTGAAGGACCCGGCCACCACCCACCACGCGCCGGCCGGCGTCACCAACATCGAGGTGATGACCGTGGTCCCGGGCAACGCGGCGGCCTGGGGCCTCACCCACCAGGAGGCCTTGACGGGGAACTACCGGCGTCAGCAGGCGTACCAGTCCAAGAAGGGCCTGGTCGAGCAGGACCTCGTCAACCGCCTGGAGAGCCTCTTCCCCGGCACCAAGGACACCATCGTCTTCCAGGAGTCGGCGTCACCCGTCACCCAGACCCGCTACACCCGGGCCTCCGGCGGCAGCGGCTACGGGCTCGCCGCCAGCCCCGACCAGTTCCTGAACGCGCGCCCCGGCTACCGCGGCCCGGTGGCGGGCATGTACCTCTGCGGGGCCAGCACCCGCGCCGGCCACGGCATCGTGGGGGCGATGTCGAGCGGCTGGTCGGCTGCCAAGCGCGTCGCCCGCGAGCTCGGCACCGAGGTGCCCGGCATCTGAACGGTCAGAAGGGCGAGCATCCGAACAGCGCCCCCGCGCCGGCGTTGCTGCCGCTCTCGGCGTCCCAGGCGTACACTCCGACCAACAGAGCCGAGCACCCCTCGCCGTTCACGTCGCCCGCGGCGGCCAGGCTGTACCCGGCCAGGTCTCCGTTCGCGCCGATCACGCTCATGTCGGCGGCCGGCAGCTCCAGCGTGCCTTCGCTGGCCGCGTAGAACAGGAACACCTCGCCGGTGTTCGTGCTCACGCTGTCCCGGTACGGCGCGCTGGCCACCAGCTCGTCGCGGCCGTCCCCATCGAGGTCGGGAAGGCTCGCCACCGCGTGGCCGAGCTCGTCGCCGGGCTCGCCGCGCGCGTGGGCGCTCGCATGATCCGCGATCGGGCCCTCACCGGTCGGTGGACCCCGCACCACGAACACGGACGGCCGACGTGCGGCGGGGGCCCCCACGACCAGGTCGGTCTGGCCGTCGCCGTCCAGGTCGCCGGCGGCCACGGAGCTGCCGAGGTCGCCGTGGTCGGTGTACAGCACGTCGGCGTCGGCCTCGGTGAGCTGCCCCACCGTCACGTCGTGGTACACGGCCACCTGGGACGTGCTCGGGAAGCCCAGGGCCAGGTCCGGCAGGCCGTCGCCGTCGAAGTCGGCCTCCAGCGGCACCGGCACGAGGCTGGTCACGTACCCGAGCGTGTGCGTGATGGAGCCGAGCACCAGCTCGTCCAGCTCGCCGTCGAGCCCCCCTCGCACCAGGAACACGGTGTCGGGCGCGGACGAGGCCCACACGTCTCCCCGGCCGTCGCCGTTCCGATCGGCCGCAGCGGCCACCTTGTGGCCCAGGTAGGTCGTGTTCACGCCACGGAGCACGATGCTCTCCTCGTCGACCACCGTGTTCCGCTGGGCGCCTGAGGTGAGCAGCAGCGCACCCGCAGACGAGCGGAAGTCGGCGTCGGTGTAGGGCGCGCCCGTCACCACGTCGGGCAGCCCGTCCCCGTCGAAGTCGTCGACGAAGGCCGTGGCGCCCCCTCCCCAGCCGCCGTCGGGCGCCCGGATCTTGGCGTCGGCGTCCACCAGGTCGGTGCTGCCGGAGACCGGGCCCAGCATCAGGTAGGCCGTGCCGCCGTCGCTCGCCTGCGGGGCACCGATCAGCAGGTCGGCGAAGCCGTCGCCGTCCACGTCGCGGCCGCCGGCCACCGAGGTGCCCGCGAAGTGGTTCGCGGCGTAGCCGTGCCCGATCCAGGCCGCGTCGCTCACCGTGTGCTGCCCGCTCGGAGGGCACCCGCGCCCGTCGCAGTCGTTGTCGATGCCGTCGTCGCAGACCTCCACCGCGCCCGGGTTCACGTTGGCGGCGAGGTCGTCGCAGTCCCCGGCCTGGGTCACGAAGCCCACGGGCACGTCGCAGCTGGTCGACGCCTCGGTCTCGCTGCCCCAGCCGTCGCCGTCGAGGTCCTGCCAGGCGTGGGTGAGGCAGAAGTCGGTGTCGATGCCGGTGTCGCCCCCGGTCGTCGAGCATGCGAGCAGCCACCACATGGGCCCCAGTCTACTGGACCTGCCGCAGCACGCACACGCCGATCGCCAGGAGCCAGCTCACCACCATCGCGCGCCGGGCGAGGGTCCAGGCGGTGGCGACGTCGTCGCCTCGCGCCTCCCGACCCTCCGGCCAGAGCGCGTACTGTCCGCGCTTCTCGAGGCGCACCCCGAGGTGGCCGGCCATGGCCGCCATCGGCCACCCCGCGTTCGGGGAGTCGGTCTGGCCCGCGTCGCGCAGGGCCGCGCGCGCGGCCGGAGCGCCGCCGCCCAACACCACCATCAAGAGCGCGGTCAGCCGCGCCGGCACCAGGTTCAGCACGTCGTCGATCCGCGCGCTCGCCTTGCCCAGCCAGGGGTAGCGGTCGCGGTAGCCGACCATGGCGTCGAGGGTGTTGATGCACCGGTACGCGACCAGGCCCGGCACGCCGGCGACCGCGAGCCAGAAGGCGGGCGCCACCGCGCTGTCCGAGGCGTTCTCGGCCACGCTCTCGATGGCCGACGCCGCGAGGGCTGGACCGTCGAGCCCGCTCGGATCGCGGGAACAGAGCCACGCGAGCCCGGCCCGCGCGCCCTCGAGGTCGTTCCCGTTCACCGCCTCGCCCACGCGCAGCCCCGCCTCGCCGAGCACCCGGATGGAGAAGCCGCTCCAGATCCACCAGACCGCGAACACGGGCCCCACCCACGGCAGCTGCGTGCTGCCCCAGGCCAGGCCCGCAAACGCCGCGGGCAGCACGAGCGCAACGAGCAGCCCCCACAGGAAGCGGCCGCGCTTCGGCGCCCGGTCGCGCAGGGTTCGGATCGCCCGACCCATCCACACCACCGGGTGGGCGGCGGCCGGTGGCTCGCCCAGGAGCAGGTCGAGCACGAGCGCCGCCCCAGCCGCCAGCGCGAGCGTCAATGGAGCGCCATCCAGCGCGCCACGGCCGCGCGCGTGGCCTCCAGAACGGCCGCCCCCACCGCTGCGCCGATCGCCGTGTGCTTGCCGGCGTACGGCTCGCGGCCGCCCGGGGGACAGGCCACCACCACGCAGTCGGTGCCGGTCCCGCTGGCCACGCCGTCGGAGACCGCGCTCCGGAGCCCGGCCTCCAGCACCGCCACGGTCTTCGCCTCGACCACCAGGCCGAGGGCCTCGACCAGCGCCGCCTCCGAGAGCGGCTGGTCCACGTGCACCAGCGTGTTGATGGTGCCGGTCACCGCCATGGTCGGCGGGTCGCCGGCTCGCAGCCGGTTGCCCAGGCCCGCGGTGACCAGGGCGCGTGCGGTCACCCCGTCGACCGTGCGGGTCACGTCCTGCAGCCCGTCGAGCCGGGTAGCGGTCATCATGCCCACGGCGTCCTGGAGGCCGGCCTCGGCCATCCACGCGACCAGCTTGCCCTCCGGGTCCACGTGCTCGGGCAGGTCGGCGCGCCTCACGTAGCGGTTGGCCACGGTGGTCGCGCGGCGGCGTCCCCCGCCGACCACGGCCCACGAGAGCACCTCCTGGGCCTCGGCGAAGCGGGTCACGATCCAGAGCTCCGAGCGTTCGATCTGCATCGCTCCTTGCTACCGGCGAGGGCGAGCAGGCGCCATGCCCAGAGAACGGCCCGTGTGGGGTGGATCCCGACCGCTGACAGCGCGTGGCGAGCCGGCTAAGCCCGAGCAATGTGGTGGCAGTACGCGCGCTTTGCCGGTGTCCAGCGACTCTGCATGTACGTCTTCATCCGACACCTGCTCATGCCGCTCTTCGTCACGCCGTGGTTCCGGCTGCGGGTCCGCGGGGCCGAGAACCTCCCCCGCCGCGGCCCGGTGCTCATCCTCCCCAACCACACCTCGGCTCTGGACCCCTGGTGGGTGGGGTACCAGTGCCGCCGGCCCGCCTGGTACATGGCCTCGGCGCAGCTCTTCCGCATGCGCTTCCTCGGCTGGTTCATCGGGCTGCAGGGCGCCTTCCCCAAGCAGAAGTTCGTGCGCGACGACGCGTCGGCCGACCGGGTCAAGGAGCTCGTCGACAACGGCCAGCCGGTCGTCATCTTCCCGGAGGGCAGCCGCACCTTCGACGGGCGCAACGAGCACGTGCGCGACGGCATCGGCCGCTTCGTGCGCGAGCTGGGCTACCCGCCGGTGGTGTTCTGCCGGGTCGCGTCCGGCCACCTCTGGCGCCCGCGCTGGGCCACCAGCACGCGGCTCGTCCCGGTGCACCTCGAGTACTCCGAGCCCTTCGACTTCTCGGGCTCCACCGACGAGGAGATCGTGGCCGTGGTGCGCCAGCAGATCGTGATCGACGGCGACCGCTTCGCCCGCGAGGGCTTCGACACGTGGACCTGGGGTCGGCGGCTGGCCGAGGGCCTGCCCGCTTATCTCTGGGCGTGCCCCGCCTGCCTGGAGCCAGAAGGCCTCCGGGTGACCGAGGACGGGAACGGCGTGGCCTGTCGGGCGTGCGGAGCGGCCTGGACCCTGGAGATCACCAACCGCCTGGTGGCTGCGAACCCCCAGACCGAGGACCTCACGGTCTCCCAGGCCTACGACCGGCTGGAGGCGCGCTACGGGAGGCCGCCGGTGCTCGACCGCGCGGTCTTCGAGTGCACCGGCGTCGTGCTCGAGGGGCGCGCCCGGATCGGGCGGGTGGGGGACACCACCACCACCGAGCTGGTGGCCGAGGGCCTCCTGCGGCTGTCCGCCGAGGCGCTGAGCGTGCACGAAGGCGAGCGCGAGCTGTGGCGGCTCCCGCTCACGGAGCTGCGCGCGGCGTCGCTCGAGATCCACAACCTCCTCCAGCTCCGCAAGCTCGACGGGGAGCTGCTGCAGCTCGACCCGGCCGACCAGAGCACCCTGTTGTGGGAGCACTTCATCACGCCGTGGAACCGGCAGGCGCGTGGGAAGCCGATCTAGGGTGTGACACGGGCGCTCGAAACCGAGCGTAGGACGTCAGACACGAGCACGGCGACTCCAAGACAACGCGCCCAGTCGGCTGGACTCCGACAGAGCTGGCGCGAGCCTACCGCGCCAGACATCGAGGCAGCGAACCGACCGATCGTGATGACGAAGGCGGGAGGGAGAAAACGTCGCGGAACGCCAGGGGATCACCGACCGGCCAAGGGGTCGACACCGGCGAGCACAAGCCCGACGAAAGCGTGTCCGAGCGCAACGAGGTCCGCTGGGTACGACTCACGCTCGCGGCGGACAAGGCAGCAGGCTGCTGAAGAAGCCGGCCCCCGGCCTCAGCTCCGCCGCCCCACGATGAGCGGGCTCCGCGGCGTCCGCGCCCGCCGGCAGAACCGACGCACCTCAACCTCCATCCCCAGCTCCTCGAGCCACAGCGCGCGGTCGAGCACGAACCACAGCTCCACCGTCCGTCGGAACACCCCGTCCTACCCCTCCTACGGCCTCCACAGGTCGCGGGGGTTCAGCGGGTGGGAGCGGCCCGCAACCCACGTTGGCGAGCCCGGAGCGGTCGGGAAACCACGTTTCGGGCCCTCGCGGGGCCAGATCTGCGCGAAACAGGGCCCGAAGAGGGCGTGGACGGCGTCTCGAGCAAGAGAAACGTGGCTTCCCTGGCCTTCCCAGCCGCAAAACGTGGGTTCCGGTGCCTCCCGAGCGGGGATCAGCTCGGCTCGATGACCGCTTCGGGCTCCCGGTCCGGCAGCTCAATGCACGCATTTGGCGCTGAGATGCCGGACCTCGCGCTCCACCCGCCTGGCAGCGGCTCAGCTACAGTGCCCCATGCTCCCACTCCCTGCTCTCGTCGGGCTCGTGGCGTGCGTGGTGGCGCCCGAGGACGGCGCACCGTCCGTCGACGGCGATGAGCAGACGTCCAGGTTCCACGCCGACGCCGACGCCGACGGCTGGGCCCTTCGGGACGACTGGGTCGTGGCCGTGACCCCACCGGTTGGGTACATCGCTCCCGAAGATGACCGCGGGAACAACCTCTGGGACTGTGACGACGGCGACGAGACCGTCCATCCCGGAGCCGAGGAGATCTGTGCGGACGGCCTCGACCAGGACTGCAACGGCGCCGACGCGGAGTGGGAGACCCGCCACTACGACGAGGACGGCGACGGATACCCCGGCACCGTCGGGGTCTCGGAGTGCGAGCTGCCGGACGGTGCCTTCACCTCGGGCACGGACTGCGACGACTCCGACGACGCCGTCTCCCCCGGCGCGGACGAGGTCTGCGGCGACGGGATCGACAACGACTGCGACGGCGACAGCGATGCGGGTCCGTGGTGGTACGCAGACGAGGACGGCGATGGCTACGCCGACCTGACGCGTGCCGAGCAGGCCTGCGACCGCTTCGACGACCGGCTGCCCGGTGGCCACCACGACTGCGACGACGAGGACGCCGACGTGCACCCCGGCGCCACGGAGCTCTGCGGCGACGGCGTGGACGACGACTGCGACGGCGTCGATGACGCCGGCACGTGGTGGTACCGCGACAGCGACGGCGACGGCCGAGGTGACGCATCCGTGGCGCTCCAGTCCTGCTCCGAGCCACCTGGGTATGTCGATGACGACCAGGACTGCGACGACGCCCACGCGGCGGTCAGCCCGGACAGCATGGAGCGCTGCGCGGACGGGGTCGACAACGACTGCGCCGACGGTGACGCCCCGGGCGAGCTCACCTGGTACGCCGACGCCGACGGCGATGGACACGGGACCGGGGACGACACCCTGACGGCATGCGTGGCCCCCTCCGGCTACGTCGACGAGGCCGACGACTGCGACGACGACGATCCCAGCGTGCACCCAGAGGCTGAGGAGGTCTGCGGGGATGCCACCGACAACGACTGCGACGGGTCGGCGCCGGGGTGCGGACTCATCGGGGGCTCGAGCGTCGGGGACTTCGAGCTGGCCTGGTCGGGTGAGGCTCCCGGGGACCGGGCGGGCGCGCAGGTGGCGTGGGGTGGGGACCACGACGGTGACGGTCTGACCGAGCTGCTCCTGGGCGCGATTTACAACGACACCATGGGCGACGCCGCGGGCGCCGCGTATCTGCTGGACGCCTCGTCCCCGACCCTCACGGCGGGGCGGGCCATCCTGCTCGGCTCGGGATCAGCGGACCTCGCCGGAGCTGCCGTTGCCTCGGGCGACTGGGACGGAGACGGCTGGCCCGACGTGCTCGTGGGCGCCCCCGGCTACTACGGGGACAGCGCCGGAGCCGTGTACGCCGTCCTCGGCCCGCTGACCGGGCAGGTGTTTCTCCAGCTTGCCGAGTTCGTCGTGGTGGGGGGGTCGGGGAAGGCCGGGAACACGCTGGCGCGGGGCACCGACCTGGACGGCGACGGGGTCGACGAGCTGGTGATCCCGGTCCCGACCACGGACGACATCTACCTCTTCGACGAGCTCGTGGCTGGCACCCGGGACGTGTCCGACTTCGATGGCGGCCTGTACGCGACCGACACCCGCGAGTTCGGAGCCGCAGTGGACGGCGGCGTCGACGTCGACGGAGACGGCCTGGACGACCTGCTCGTGGGGGCGCCCGGCGCGGGCCAGACCGGGTCGGGTGGTGAGGTCTTCCTGTTTCTCGGGCCGATCAGCGGGTCTACGGTGCACACAGACGCCGAGTTCTGGTGGCGTGGCCACGACCACGAGCGGCTCGGCGGGGCGGTGGCGATCGTCTCGGACGGCAACGCAGATGGCAGGCCCGACCTCCTGTTCGGCGCGAGCAATGCCCACCTCGACGAGGCCAAGGCGGGTCAGGCCTATGCAATCCGCGAGCTTCCGACGAGGCCCGTCGGCGCCCACGTCGTGGCGGAGGCCGTCGTGCAGGGCAGCGGGCGCTACGACAGGGTGGGTGTGAGCGTGGGGCGCTGCGGTGACATGGACGGTGACGGTGTAGACGAGGTCATCATCGGCGCGGAGATGCACAGCGACTCCAACACCGGACGCGTCTTCGTGATCCCGGCCGATGTCTCCGGGGTCGACGACGTGGAAGACGCAGCGTCGGCGTGGGCGATCTCCGAGACCGCCGGAGGGAGCGCCGACTCGGCCGCGTGCATCGGGGATTGGAACGGCGACGGGCTCGACGAGCTGGCCGTTGGGGACGACGAGGAAGGGGACTACCGAGGAGCGGGGTACGTGCTCCTGGGAGGTCCAGGTCCCTGACCACGACCTGGTGTCAGCCTCGCCGCCCCACGATGAGCAGGTTCCGCGGCGTCCGCGCCCGCTGGCAGAACCGCCGCACCTCGACCTCCATCCCCAGCTCCTGCAGCCACAGCGCGCGGTCGAGCACGAACCACAGCTCGACCGGCCGTCGGAACACCGTGCGCGCAATGGAGAGCTGCGTGATCTCGGCAAACGCCGCCCATCCCTCCGCCTCGGCGGCCGCCGGATCCCACCGCGCCGGGAGCGCCAGACCATGGTGCTCCGAGGCACTGCGCACGAAGTGCTCGAAGTCCTGCTGGAGCCAAGGGGTGGGAAAGCCGCCCAGCGGGGTGTAGGCGTCGACCCCGGTGGCCTGCCGCAGCAGCAGGTCCAGCCCCTGCCGGAACGCCGACCGGCGCCGTCGGAAGCGGCGGATGCGCTCCGGAGCCGCCACCTCCTCGGCGGTCGCGAAGCGCAGCGCGGACGGCCCGAGGGACAGGTCGTGGGCCTGGCCCAGGGACGAGCGCGCCGGAACCCGCTCGCCAGCATGTCGGTGGTAGCAGCACGGCGCCACCGCCACGAACGCGACCTCCGGTCCGCGAGCCAGGGCCCGATCGTGCAAGGCCCCGCAGGCGTGGAGCGCCACGAGGCCCGCGTCGGCTGGGAGGGCCGGCCCGTCCACCATCACGTCGCACGGCACGGTGCGGTAGTCGGCCCGCACGGTGTCCGCGAGCCCGTCGGCGGCCCGGCAGAGCGCTGGATCGAGCTCCAGCCCGAGACCCGGTCGCCCGGTGGTCCGCACGAGCGTGCGCCCGAGGTGCCCCTTGCCCGAGCACCAGTCCACCCAGTTGGTGACCGGCGCGTCGGCCACCGCGCCCACGAAGGCCTCGATCTGCGACCACTTCCGCCCCGGAATCGCCCGCTGGAGCCAGGCTGGAAGCGGCGCGACCCCGCACTCCGGATCGGGTCCCCCCAACAGGACGTGCAGCCGCTCGGCCTCCTCGAGGCTCAGCCCACGGAGCGTGCGTGAGAGCCCCGGCAGATCCGGCTCCCACGGCGCCGGCCGGTCGACGAAGGGTCGGTGCGTCCAGAGCGGCCGCCACCGGTGCAGCCACCGCGAGAGGGTCACGAAGCGCTCGGCGAGCGCGTCCCCGCGCAGCGGCCTCACGGGACCGCCCGCCGGAAGCAGCTCACAACAGCGCTTCGACCGCCTCGTCCAGGTACAGCCCGTCGAGGAGGTCGCGTGCCCAGCCCACGTCGTCGGCGGCGAGCCTGCGCGCCAGGCGCACCGCGGTGATCTGCACCGGCCGGATCTCGGACCAGGCGGTGCCTTCCACGAAGCGCAGCTCGTTCGCGCTCGGCGCCCGCCGGTTGTCCTCCACCGCCAGGATGCAGCGCTCGCAGAGCATCAGCGCCCAGTCCACCTCGGGGTCCGAGGGGCCGCCGGCCACCTCCACCACCTTCAGCGAGGTCCGGTCCTCGCAGAGCTCGCAGGCGCTGCGTGCCCGGCGGCTCAGGTCCCGACCGAGGGCGGCGAGCGCCGCCTGGTGAGCGTCGTGCTTGTCGCGTCCCTTGGCCATCAGGTCTCCTCGGTGCGGTGCACCAGCAGCGGTCGGTGGCACTCCGGGCAGGCGTCCCGGAGCGGGAAGGTCGCCTGCCCACCGCGCAGCGCGATGTCGGCCCCGCACCCCGGGCAGCTGCCCGCGATGTCGGTGAGCGTGCTCCGCGTCCGCAGGGTGACCACGAAGGCCACGATCCCGGCCAGGGGCAGCGCCCACGTGGTGATGAGGTGCAGGATCGGCACCACGATGCAGAGCGCGGCGCCCACGAAGCCGCCCACCAACCACGCGACCGACTTGCCGATGCGTGCGGTGTCGTCGATCGCGGTGAAGGTTCCCGTCCCTGGGCGCGCGTCGCCGCCTTCGGTCTGGATGGAGAGATGGATCATCGGGTCTCGACCTCCAGCATGGCGAGGAAGCGGTCGCCGCCCTCGTCGGGGCGGAACCAGCACACGGCCTCGTCTCCACCGTTGACGATCGTCACGGTGACCAGGCCCTCGTCCACGCCGCTCACCGTCGCACCCGCGAGCGGAACGCGCTGGGTGAGGCTCTGCTCTGCCCAGACCAGCACGTGGTCGTCGGCCACCATGCACCCCGCGGAGCCGTCGCCGGCGTTGGAGTGGTCGTGGTAGAGCGCCGGCGTCACGTCCTCGCCGAGCACGCCCCAGGCCCGCAGCTCCTGCAGCCGCCAGCCATCCACGGTCGCTCCGCCCATCAGCACGCTGCCGGCTTGCTGGGCCATGACCCGGGTGGTGTAGATGACCCAGGTGATGCCGATCAAGCCGACCGTGCCCATGCCCACGATGAGCAGCCCGTAGGCCATCAGCCCGAGTCCACCGACCATCGGGAGGCAGCCCCCCCGGCCCGGCTCGTCCTCGTTCACTACGCGCAGCTCTGGACCATCGTCAGCCATGGCGCCGCGCTTAACGTCCCTCTGCGTCGGAGCCGCGCTCCAGTGCGTTAAACACGCGGCTTCGCTTCGAGGTGACCATGGCCAGCCGGCTGGAGAAGGTGCTGCACCGCCACGTGACCGCCGCCGTGCGCGACTTCGAGCTCGTCGAGCCCGGCGACAAGGTGATGGTCTGCGTCTCGGGCGGCAAGGACAGCTACACCCTGCTGCACCTGCTCCGCCTCATGCAGCGCAAGGCGCCCTTCGACTTCGAGATCGTCGCGGTCAACCTCGACCAGAAGCAGCCCGGCTTCCCCGCCCACGTGCTGCCGAACTACTTCGAGTCCATCGGGGTGCCCTACAGGATCCTGGAGCAGGACACCTACAGCGTGGTCATCGACAAGGTGCCTGCGGGCAAGACCTATTGCTCGCTGTGCAGCAGGATGCGCCGCGGAATCCTGTACAACGCGGCCGTCGACCTGGGCTGCACGAAGATCGCGCTCGGCCACCACCGCGAAGACTTCATCGAAACGCTGATGCTGAACCTGTTCTACTCGGGGCAGCTCAAGAGCATGGCGCCGCGCCTGGTCAGCGACGATGGGCGCAACGTGGTCATCCGGCCCCTGGTGTACTGCCCCGAGGAGGAGATCGCGGCCTTCGCCGAGGAGATGGCCTTCCCGATCATTCCCTGCGACCTCTGTGGCTCGCAGGAGAACCTCCAGCGGAAGCAGATCAAGCGGCTCCTCGGCGAGCTCAACGACAAGAACCCCAAGGTCAAGGGCAACATGCTCGCCGCGCTGCGGAACGTGCGGCCGAGCCACCTCATGGACCGAGCCCTGGTCCACGCTCCGCAGCCCGCAGCCGACTAGCCACGCCGTGGAGGTCACCCCCCCGGTTCCGGCGCCCCTGCTCCAGCGCTACGGTCGGCGTTGGGTGCTGCAGCACTGCCTGGGCGCGCTCGGGTTGGAGGCGCGCCTGGAGGCCTCCCGCCAGCGGGCCGCGGCTCGGATCGAGGGGGCGCTGGCGGACCACGAAGGCTTCCTGCAGCCGCTCGAGCGCGTGCAGGCCATCTCGGCGGCCGACTTCGTGCACCGCTACGTGAGGCGCGGCCGCCCCGTGATCCTCGAGGGGGCCGCCAAGGCCTGGGGCGCGGCCGGCTGGAGCCCGGAGTTCCTGGCCGAGGCCCATGGCCACGAGCCCATCATCCTGATGAAGATGGCGGGGGCCGAGATGGTGCTCCGCGATCAGGGCGCCACCCACAGCACCCTGGGAGAAGCGCTGGCCGGCCTGGGTGACGGCAACCGGGCGTACTGCCGCTTCCTCACCTTCCTGGAGCGCTCGCCCGAGCGCCTGGCGGAGATCGATCGCGCGTGGCTCGGCGCCCGGAAGGGACCGCTCTCGGGCCCCTCGTCGCTCCAGCTCTTCATCGGCGGCGCGAACACCGACACCGCTCTGCACTGCGCCATCGGCAACAACCTGTTCGTGCAGCTCCACGGCGAGAAGACCTGGATCCTGTACGCGCCGTCCTGGGCCCCCGTGCTCCGACCGCCGATGACCCGCGCGCCCTACTTCTTCTCGGACTTCGACCCGCTCGTTCCCGACTACGAGGCCATGCCCGCCTGCCGCCACCTGCGCGGCTACCGCTTCACCCTGAAGCCCGGCGACGTGCTCTACAACCCGCCGCTGTGGTGGCACCGGGTGCAGAACCCCACCGTGTCCATCGGGCTCGGGTACCGCTGGTACTCCCTGGGCTCGGCGCTTCGGGCCTCGCTCGCGATGTCGGCGCTGTCGGTGCTCTCGGCGAACCCCCCGGTCTGGGTCGTGAAGCGGAAGCAGCTCGACTTCACGAAGGTCTTCACCGACTCCTGAGCTACGACGCACCCGCCGTGAGCCCGCCGTCGACCACCAGCTCGGCGCCGGTCACCCAGCGCGCGTGCAGCAGGTACGCCACCGCCTCGCCCACGTCCGCCGGCCGGCCGAGTCCCAGCGGGTGCAGCTTCGCCACCTCGTCGAGCCAGGCGTCGCCGCGGTCGGTCATCGCGGTGGGGACGACCCCCGGGAGCACCGCATTGACCCGAACGTGCGGAGCGAGCTCGAGCGCCAGGGTGCGGGTGAGGCTGCACAAGGCGGCCTTCGCGGCGGTGTAGGCGCCAGCACCCACGATCGGACGCAGCACCAGGTTGGAGGCCACGTTGACCACCGACCCCTGCCGAGCCTGCGCGGCGAACGCCCGGGTCAAGAGCGCCGGGGCGCGGGCGTGCACGGCGAACATCGCGTCGAGGCCTTCACCGTCCATTGGACCGGTCACCAGGCTGCCCGCGTTGTTGACCAGCCCGTCGAGAGGTCCCGCGGCCGCGATCAGGGCGTCCGGGTCGCCGGTCACGTCGCCCGTCATCCAGGAGGCGCCGATCGCCTCGGCCGTCTCGGCCAGCGGACCCTTCCGACGCCCGACCAGCACCACCTCGTCGCCGCGCTCGATCAGGGCCTCCGCGATGCCGCGACCCAGCCCGGTGCCGCCTCCCGTGACCAGCACCCTCACGCCAGCACCTCGTCGGTGGGATCGAAGGTGGGGCTGTCGATGCAGAGCAGGCTCGCGGGCCGCTCGCCGCTGTTCTGGTAGCCGTGAGCGTGGTGGTGGGGCCACTGGAAGCGCTCCCCGACCTCGAGCGCTCGCGGCGCGTGCCCCACCTGCCAGCCGACCAGGCCGGGGTGGAGCACCAGCTCCGACTCGTTCATCACGCGGTGGAGGTGGTTCGGGATCGTGGCGCCCGGCGCGAGGTTGAGCCGGTACAGCCCGAGCCGACGGCACTCGTCCACGACGTCGACCGTGCCCCACGGCTTGGCTTCCTGCCGGAACTGCACCTCCTCCCGTCGGGCGGAGAGCTCCACCTGCGCGAGCGCGTCGCCCGGAAGGGCCCCGAACTTGGTGAGGCAGACCCGCGCGGCGGTCACCGGCGGTCGCTGGGAGCCTGTGACCGGCGGCAGCAGGAGGCTGCGCACCAGGAAGCGCACGGCGGTCTCCAGCAGGTGGAAGCCGGCCTCCTCCAGCACGAAGGACATTCTGCCCGCGAACGCCGCGTAGTCCCAGGTGCGGCGCAGGTCGTCGCCGTCGGCGGCGGCGTGGGTGTCGAGCTGCACCTCGGCATCGAGCCGCACCTCCTGAGGCCGCACCCGCTCGGGGTCCAGGCAGCCGATGAGGCAGCTCACGCGGAGGTCGTCGACCCGCACCCGCGTGATCATCCGGCCTCCATCGGGCCGCCCACGCTGCGGCCGCCGTCGACCGCGAGCACCTGGCCGGTGACGTACGGCGCGTGCAGCGCGAAGTAGATCGCGGCCCGCGCGATGTCGCGCGCCGTGCCGAAGCGGCCTGCGGGGATGGTGTCGCGGATCGCGATGAGCTGCTCGTCGGGAAGCTCTTCGGGGGGGAGCACGGTGCCCGGGGCGATGCCGTTGACCCGGACCTGCGGCGCGAGCTCCAGCGCCAGGGTGCGGGTGAGCATGGTCAGCCCGGCCTTCGACACGTTGTAGTGGGCGTAGCCGCGTGCCGGCCGCTCGCCGGCGATGTCGGTGATGTTGAGCACGAGCCCCCCGCCCGGGAGCTCGGACGCTCGGAGCGAGGCCAGCAAGCCCTGGGTGAGCAGGAAGGGCGCCCGAACGTTCAGGGCCTGCATCGCGTCCCAACGCACCGGGTCGATCTGTTCGACCGGGCAGGCCTCCCAGGCCGCCGCGCTGTTCACCAGCACGTCCACGCCCCCCCAGCGGTTCACGGCGTCGACCACGCTCGCGCAGCCCTCGACCGTGGAGAGATCCGCCTGCACCAGCAGGGCACCGCCGAACTCCTCCGCCAGGCTGCGCGCGGCGCCCGAGCTCGCCCGGTAGTGGAGCGCGACCGAGAACCCGGCCTCGTGCAACGCGGTGGCCACCGCTCGCCCCAATCGGACCGCGCCGCCGGTGATCAGCGCCCTCAACGCTTCTTCCTCCGCGTCTTCGGCTTGCGGTCCGGACGCTTCCGCGGACCGGGAGGGCGCTCCTCCGCGCTGGTGTCGAGCTCCCGCCGAAGCCGCTCGAGGTCGTCAGCCAGCGGCACCTGGAAGCGCAGGCGCTTGCCGGTGCGGGGGTGTTCGAAGCCCAGCCGCCAGGCGTGCAGCGCGAGCCGTGGGGCGCGGCGCACCACCGGCTTGGGGGCGTAGCGCTCGTCGCCGAGCACGGGGTGCCCGAGGTCGGCGAGGTGCAGGCGGATCTGGTGCTTCCGGCCGGTCTCCAGGCGCGCTTCCACGAGCGTGGCGTCCCGCCGCAAGACCTGCAGCCGCCGGAAGTGGCTCACCGCCGTGCCCTGGGGCAGCTCGCTCTCCCACCTCACCTCGCCCTCGCGGAAGGTCTGCTGGACCAGCGCCAGGTAGCGGCGCTCGATGGCGTGCGCGGAGATCTGCTCGATCAGGCCGGCGCGGGCGATGGGGTCGCGCGCCACGAGCATCAGGCCCGAGGTGGGCTCGTCCAGCCGGTGCACGGGCATCGCGCGGCCCAAGAGGCGGGACACGGCGGTCACCACGTTGTCGTCGTCCCCCCGCCCCGGCGCGGCCACGCTCAGGAGCCCGGCGGGCTTCCACACGACCGCCAGGTGGTCGTCGACGTGCACGAGCACCAGGTCCCGGCCCACACGGATCCGTGGGGCGTTCTCGCGGAAGCTCACGCCGCTCGGATCCACCATCCGGCCCGCGTCCGCCGTGGGCACGCCGCCGTACCAGACCTTGCCCGTGCCCATGGCGAGCCGCGCGGCACGGGAGCTCAGACCCCGGGTGGCCCGAACGTGATCGACCAGGCGGACCTCAGCCACGGGTGCGCACCGGGTAGCTCACGGCCACGAGCGCGAGCATGCGGCTTCCGCCGGGCGCCGTGAAGCGCACCTCGTCGCCCTCTCCACAGCCGATCAGGGCCTTGCCCAGGGGCGACTGGTAGGAGATCCGGCCGGCGTTGGCGTCGATCTCGTCCTTGCCGACGATCTCGTAGGTCTTCTCGTCGCCGGCCTCGTCCTCGACGACCACGGTGGCGCCGAAGCGTACGACGTCGAGCCCGTGGTACTGCGTGGGGTCGACCACCTCCACGCCCTCGAGCCGCTTCTGGAGGTAGCGCAGCCGGCGGTCGATCTCGCGCAGCCGCTTCTTGCCGTACTGGTACTCCGCGTTCTCGGAGCGGTCGCCGAGCGAGGCGGCGTACTGCACCTCGCGGGTGATGCGCGGGCGCTCGTCCTTCATCAGGAAGGTGTATTCGTCGAGCAGGGCCTGGTGGCCCCTCGGGGTGATGTAGGCAGGCATGGGTCCGACTTCAGGGATTCGTCACGACCAGGGTGTCGTAGTACACCCCGCCGTCGTTGTCCCACGTGTAGACGCCGATCTGGTCCAGGCCGATCGGGCTCGCGCCGCTCTCGGTCCACGTCAGCACCTCGCTCCCGCCCCACCACACGCTCAGGTCGTCGCCGTCGACGCTGACGGCCAGCTCCGTCCACGCCGACGCGCCGCCGTTGGTGTAGTCGGCGCTCGCGTCGCTCGCGACGGTGCTGCAGGCCGTGCCCGTGCACTGTGAGAGCAGGATCTCGCCGCTGGTGCCGTAGTAGCCGGTGGGATCGGTCCAGCTGGCCAGCCAGTAGTCGGCGCCGTCGTAGTCGAACACGATCCCCGCCTCGTTGCACGCGCTGGTGGAGCTCCACACGTCGACGGTGATCGTGTAGGTGTCCAGCTCGCCCAGGTCGGGCGACACGGCGAAGGAGTCGGCCGCGTTGGAGGCTTCGTAGATCGCGCCCCCCGACCAGCCCCACGCCGGTGTGTTGGAGCCACCCAGGTCCACGGTCGTCCATCCCTCCCAGCCGGTGTCCCAGTCCACGGCGTAGGGTTCGTCGTCCTCGCAGCTGTGGATGCCGTCGCCGTCCGGATCGTCGCCACCCGACATCAGGACCCCGTCGCAGTCGGTGTCCACGCCGTCGCAGGTCTCCTCGGCTTCCGGGTTCACGTCGAAGTCGGTGTCGTCGCAGTCGGTGGTGTCGGCCACATGCCCGCTCGGCGCGTCGCAAGCGTCGGTGGACACGTCGGGATCTCCGAAGCCGTCGCCGTCGGCGTCCTCGTACCAGGTGCCCTGGTCGAGCGCCGTCTCGTCGTCGATGGCGCCGTCGCAGTCGTCGTCGATCCCGTTGCAGAGCTCGTCGGCGTCGGGGTTCACGGCCGCGTCGGCGTCGTCGCAGTCGGAGGCGTCGGACAGGTGTCCGCTCGGAGCCTCGCAGGCGGACGCCGTGTCGGTGGCGTCGCCGAAGCCGTCGCCGTCGCCGTCGGCGTACCAGACCGTGTCGGGGTTCAGGCTGGCGTCGAGGTCGTCGCAGTCGCTGCTGTCGGCCACGTAGCCCGAGGGCTGGTCGCAGGCGTCCAGGGTGTAGTCCGAGGTGCCGTAGCCGTCGCCGTCGTGGTCGATGGACCAGGTGCTGGTGCCCGCCACCCCGCTGTCGTCGTCGTCGACCAGCCCGTCGCAGTCGTTGTCGAAGCCGTCGCACACCTCGTCGGCGTCCGGGTTCACGGCGGCGTCGCCGTCGTCGCAGTCGCTCGCGTCGGCGGTCGCACCGCTCGGCGCTTCGCACGCGGCGCTGGCGCTGGCGGCATCGCCGAAGCCGTCGCCGTCGCCGTCGCCGTACCAGGTCGTCTCCGGGCTCAGCGCGGGGTCCGTGTCGTCGCAGTCGTCGTCGTTGTCGACGTACGAGCTCGGGGCCTCGCACGCGTCGGTGGCATACGCGCTGTTGCCGTAGCTGTCGCCGTCGTAGTCGAGGTACCAGGTGCTCGCACCGCTCAGATCGGGGTCCTCGTCGTCCACCAGCGCGTCGCAGTCGTTGTCGACCGCGTCGCAGGTCTCGCTGGCGTCGGGGTGGGCCGCGGCGTCGGCGTCGTCGCAGTCGGTGTCGTCCTCGACGTAGCCGCTGGGCACGTCGCATGCGGTCAGGCTGCTGCCCGCGTCGCCGAAGCCGTCGCCGTCGGCGTCGGCGTAGGCCGTCGACGGATCGATCGCGTCGTCGTCGTCGTCGTCGATCAGGCCGTCGCAGTCGTCGTCGATCCCGTTGCAGCGCTCGTCGGCCGCCGGCGAGACCTCGCTGTCGCCGTCGTCGCAGTCGGTGGCGTCGGCCACGAAGCCGCTGGCGCCGTCGCACGAGGTGCTCGAGGTGCTCGCATCGCCGTAGCCGTCGCCGTCCGCGTCGACGTACCAGGTGGCCTCTCCGCTGGCGCCGGCTTCGTCCACGCTGCCGTTGCAGTCGTTGTCGAGCCCGTCGCAGGCCTCGTTGGCGCCCGGAAAGACGCTGCTGTCGCCGTCGTCGCAGTCGCCGTCGGCCTCGGCGAAGCCCGAAGGTGCGGTGCAGGCCTGGGTCTCGTAGGCGCTGCCTCCCACGCCGTCGCCGTCGGCGTCCAGGTACCACACCGAGATGCCGCTCACGTCCGGGTCGTCGTCGTCCACGAGCCCGTCGCACTCGTCGTCCACACCGTTGCACACCTCGGTGGCGTCGGGGTGCACGGCCGCGTCGCCGTCGTCGCAGTCGTCGCTGGTGTCGACGTAGCTCGAGGGTGCGTCGCAGGCCTGCACCGCGCTCTCGGGGTCCCCCCAGCCGTCGCCGTCGAGGTCGGCCCACCACGTCACACCACCCTCGACCTCGTCCTCGTCGTCGACGAGCGCGTCGCAGTCGTTGTCCACGCCGTCGCAGACCTCCGTCGCGTCGGGGTGGATGGCGGAGTTGGAGTCGTCGCAGTCGCGATCCGTGTCGAAGCCATCCTGGTCCTCGTCCAACGGACCGGACGAGGTGTCGCCGGGATCGTGCGTGTCGGTCGGCTCGGAAGTGTCGACGGGGGCGGTGTCGACGGGTGGGTCGGTGTCACCGTCGACGGAGCCGGTGTCGACGGGTGGCAGCCCCGTCTCCACGGAGATGGCGCCGGTGTCCTGGTCGGGCTTCACCTCGTCGGACCGACAGGCGAGCAGGCAGAGGAGGAGGGTGGTGCTCATGGGGCCAGCATACGTCGCCGAGCCCCGAAAGGAGCGCGCTGGAGCGCCGAGATCACCTGATTGGTGCGCTAGCCGTAGAGCGCCGCGTGCAGGGAGGTCTTGGCGCCGGCCACGATGCCCAACATCACGGGCCCGACGCGGATGATGGCGAGCTTGCGCACGTCGCCGAGCAGGAGCTCCTGCTGGGGCGTGCCCAGTCCGAGCTGCTCCGCGAGGGTGGCGCAGGTCTGCACGAGGGTCCAGCAGCCGTCTCCGAGGGCGTCGTAGTCGAGCATGCCGCCGGCGGACTGCACCACGTGACCGTCGCGCACGGCGAAGCAGGCCGCCACCCCGTCGCGCTTGGCGATGGTGCGCACGATCGCGCGGAGCCGCTGATCGAAGTCGGCCTCCATCCGGCTGCGCTCGGTGTTCCCGGCGGGAATGACCGCCACCTGCCGCGCGACCTCGCGGAGGTGGGTCAGCTGTTGGTCGATCGGCACTCAGCCTCCGATTCGGAGCTCGACGCGTCGGTTTGCGGCCCGACCATCCTCGGTCCCATTGTCCGCTTTGGGTTGGCTGGAGCCCGCCGCGACGACGATCACGTCGTCCCATGCGAGCCCCGCATTGACGAGCATCAGCTTCACGCCGTGGGCGCGCTGCTCGGAGAGGTGGACGTTGTAGGCCTCGACGCCGGCGCTGTCGGTGTGGCCGGTCACCGTGACCTTCTGGCCCTTCGAGCGCGCGTTCCGCGCGAGCTCCGCCACGCCCGCCGTGTCGACCGCTTCGATGTCGTCGAAGAGGAAGGTCAACGTCAGGTCGGTCTTGCCAGACGACCGGGCCGCCTGGGCCTTGGCCTCGGCCGCCGCCTTGGCCTCGGCCGCTGCCTTGGCCTCGGCCGCCGCCTTGGCCTCCGCCGCCGCCTTGGCCTCGGCCGCCGCCTTGGCCTCGGCCGCCGCCTTGGCCTCGGCCGCCGCCTTGGCCTCGGCCGCCGCCTTGGCCTCGGCCGCCGCCTTGGCCTCGG
>CAZSAT010000035.1:0-7872 GCA_964604675.1 uncultured Enterobacterales bacterium | reverse complement strand
CCGCCGCCTTGGCCTCGGCCGCCGCCTTGGCCTCGGCCGCCGCCTTGGCCTCGGCTTCCGCCTTCGCCTCGGCTTCCGCCTTGGCCTTGGCCTCGTTTTCCGCCTTCGCCTCGGCTTCCGCCTTGGCCTTGGCCTCGTTTTCCGCCTTCGCCTCGGCTTCGGCCTCCGCCGCGGCCCGTGCTTCGGCTTCGCCTTCCGCGACCTCGCCGGCGGCCTCCGCCGCGGGCTCGATGGCCGGCTTCGGCTCGGCCTTCGCCTTCGACGGGGGCTCCACGACCGCCGGCGCGACGGCCGGCGCCTCGGCCAGCGATCCGCCGCCAGCGCTCTCGTCGCTCGACCAGGGGGACCACACGAACAACAGGGCCGCGGCCGCGAGCGCGAGGGCGCCGCCGATCATCGCGCCCTTGCCGCCGCCACCGTCGGCGGCCGCCACCGGTGGGGTGGGCGCTCCGGGTGCCGGCGGGACGGCGGCGCGGGCGGGCTCGTCCGCCTCGTCCGCCTCGTCCATGGCGTCTGGTACCTCTCCTCCGACGCCAGCCTCCAACGCCTCGTCGTCGGCCTCGTCGGCGTCCAGGGCCTCCTCGTCGGCCTCACCGGCTTCCAACGCCTCCTCGTCGGCCTCACCGGCTTCCAACGCCTCCTCGTCGGCCTCACCGGCTTCCAACGCCTCCTCGTCGGCCTCCGCCGCCTCGAGCGCCTCGTCGTCGGCCTCCGCCGCCTCGAGCGCCTCGTCGTCGGCCTCTGCCGCCTCCAGCGCCTCGTCGTCGGCCTCTCCAGCTTCGAGCGCTTCCTCCTCGGACGAGCTGCCCTCGGGGCCTGCATCGTCGCCCAGGGTGGCCACCGCGCTCACGACGGCTGCGGCCACGCCACCGACCAACAGCGCCGTGGTGTCGCTCTCCTCGTCCTCGGTGGCGACCGTTCCGGGGAACCCGTCGGGCGCCTCCACGGCCTCCAGCTCGCCGGCGGGGTCGTCGTCCGGGGCGAGGGTCGGGCTGGCGGTGAACAGGTCACCGTCGGCCGAGGGGGCGTTGGAGAGGATCGAGCGCCGCACGGCGGCCTCGTCGTCGGCCGCGCTCTGCAGGGGGGGCGGCCCGTGCTCGTCTTCGGGCGAGAGCGTGGGGGCGGTGCGCAGATCGTCCGCGGTGAGCGAGGCCCCCCGCTGCGGCTGGAGCGCCGGCTCGCCGGCGCCGGGCAAGACCTCGTCACCCTGTGCCGTGGACCCCGTGGGCATCACGACCGCGGCCGGACCCACGTGCTTCGGCAGGGGCACGTCGAAGGCCGAGAGCGGGATCTCGTCACGGCGCAGCCGCAGGGTGTCCTCGTCCTCGGGACGGCGCGCCACGGCGATCCGCAGGCCGAGGCCCATGCCGGAGTCGTCGTCGTCGTCGTCTTCCCACTCGTCCCAGTCCTCGTCCTCGTCCGCCTCGAGGGCGCCGAGGACCTGGGTGTCGTCGGCTTCGGACCAGCTGGCCTCGACGGTCTCGTCCGGCACGTGAGCGGGCGCCGACGCCGGGAGCTGGACGCGGACCTGGGCCGGGCCGGTCTCGAGCGCCACGCCTTCGTCGTCGAAGAACGCGGGAGGCAGCTCGGAGTCCTCGGCGGCCGCCAGGATCTCGGAGACCTCCTCGTCGGGGCTCGGGGGCACGAACTCCAGGTTCTGCCCGGGTCCGATCCGGCGCGTCGCGCCGCGGATCTCGCCCACCCGATCCATCAGCTCCGCGGCGGTGGTGACCTCGGTGTCCTCGGCGTCGGTGAACTCGGCGGGGTCGAGGGCGTCGGCCGCCGCCGAGCCGGCGTCGATCGCCTCGGGCGGGTGCGCCACGGGGGGTTCGAGCTGCACGCGCGTGCCGGGGCTCGCCACGCTGTCGGGCTCGCTCGGAGGATCGGCCTTGAGGATGACCGGGTTGGCGTCGACGCGAACCTGCACCCCCACGCCGACGCGCGCGCCGGCGGACTCGTCGTCGCTCACGTCTTCGGGCACCTCGATGGGCGGTAGCTTCTCGCCACCCACGGAGACCGCGGCCACGCCGCCGACCTCGCCGGCCTGGGGATGCGTGTGCTCGGGATCCACCACGCCGTCGAGGGCGTCGAGGTCGAGCTTGTCCTTGGGATCTGACACGACCCCAGGATCCCAGCTTTGGGGGTCGAGGACAAGTCGTGTGGGCGCCGAGGCACGACGATCGCGTCGCCGTGCACATCCGGCGTCTGCCCACCGCTACTTCGCCGCCACACCCACCCGGCGCGCTTCGCCGTCTGCCTCGTGGATCCGGACCTGGTTCCGCCCCCCTTCCTTCGCGGCGTAGAGCGCCTTGTCGGCGTGTTCGAAGACCTCCTTGTAGGAGCGCCCGTCGCGGGGGTATTCCGCCAGTCCGACCGACACGGTGACGTTCATCGTCTGGCCGTCGTAGTCGTGGGTCGAGAACTCCATGGCGGCCCGGTATTCCTCCACGATCTCGGCGGCCTCCTCGGCGCCGGTGTCCGGGAAGAGCAGCACGAACTCCTCGCCGCCGTAGCGGTACGCCCCGTCTTCGGTGGCCGGGCGCGCGAAGGCCTGCATCTTCTTGGCGGTCTCGATCAACACGAAGTCGCCTGCGGCGTGTCCGTAGGTGTCGTTGAAGCGCTTGAACTTGTCGATGTCGGACACCGCGATGGCGAAGCGCCGGCCCTCCGCGATGTACTCCTGGATGGTGTCCTCGAAGCAGCGCTTGTTCCACATGCCGGTCATCGCGTCGGTGATGGCCTTCTGGTGGTTGCGCGCCCGCGCCAGGTTGACCGCGGCGGTGTTCGAGAGCTGCATCGCCATGGCCTGGTCTTCGGGCGAGTAGCGACCCAGCGGATCGACCGCGAAGGGCTCTTCGGCGTTGCGCTCGTGCCCCAGCACCTTGTTCGTCATGGTCATCACACCCACGACCTTCTTCTCCTCGCCGTGGAGCAGGGGGACCGCGAGCATGCAGTGGGCGGTGAACTGGCCGAACTGCGGGATCTTCGAGCGATCGTTCTGGCGCTGAGGTTCCTTGGTCTCGGCCGCCTTGCCCGCCAGGCCCTCCCCGACCGCGACCGTGCGCGGCTGCTGCCGACCCTCGTTGATCGCGTCGCGCACCGGCTTGGGGATGCAGTCGCCGGCCACCACCTTGATCTCCAGCTCCCCCGTCTCCTCGTTGAGCAGGGCCAGGTTGGCCTTCTGGGCGCCCATCGCGAGGCAGGCGTCCTCCAGGGTGCGCACCACCAGCTGCTTGAAGTTGTTCACGTTCGCGAGTGCGAGGTTGATGTCCATCAGGATCTCGACGTTGCGGAGCATGGTGCTCACGCGCTCGAGTTCCTTGGCGCTGTTGATGTTGATCGACGCGATCTGCGCCATGCGCTGGAGGAACAGGTGCTCGCTCTCCGGAATGCGCGAGCGGTCCCAGCGCATGCCCAGGGTCAACACACCGAGCACCTCGCGCCCGACCAGCAGCGGCACCCACACGTCGGACTGGAGCACGCCGAGGTTCCAGCGCCGGAACGCGGTCTCGAAGCGCGGCTGGAGCTGCATGTCGAGCACGTTGAAGGGGTCGCCTCGACCGATGATCTGCCAGAGCAGCCCCTGGTCCTGGGGAATGTTGTACATCGTCAGCTCTTCCGGCTTCCCGTCTCGGGCCACGTAGACCGGGTCGAGGCCGTGGAAGGCCTTCACGCGGTAGTGAGGCACGTCGGCGTCGAAGAGCCCGTCCTTCAAGAGCACCGCCGAGGTCTCCGCGCCCGTCTTCTCCCGGCACACCTGCATGAACGCGTCGAGCAGCGGGTCGACCTTGCCGATCTCGGAGAAGCCCTTGCCGGACTGCAGCAGGTCCCACAGCTCGTTGGCCCGTCCCTCGAGCTTGATGCTCTTCGCGCGGTAGTCGTCGCGCTCCCGGCGGAGGTTGGAGAGGCCTTGCGGGAGGGCCTGGACGTCGTGGAGGGCAGACTCGTCGTGATCAGCCATGGGGGCTCCGGAACGGGAGGGGGCACCTCTCGTTTCGGACCATCGGGCCGCGGTTTGAGGGCGCGATCGTGATAGGCAGCGCCGCCCGGAGGATGCCCCGTGACCGCAGCCGCGCTTCTTCTCGCCGTCCTGTCCGGGTGCCAGCCGGCTGGCGTCGCGTCCGTGGAGGACGGCATCGTGGCGGTCGGCACCCGCGTCGCCGATCACCTGGATGCGGCGCTGGCCACCACGGCTCGCAAGCCCGACGCCGAGCTCCTGCGCCTGATGGCTCGCTGGGACGGCACCGTCGCGGTCGACCGGGCCGGTGCAGTGAAGGGGCTCGACGCCGACAAGCTCGGGCCGTCGGTGCTCGACGACCCCGAGCTGCGCCCCCTCTTCCTCGACACGCGCGATGGGCAGCCCCTCGCCGCCGCCCTGTTGGCCAAGGGCGCGGACTACCTCCTGCTCCGGCGCGACGTGGCGCCGAGCGTGGACATGGGGGGGCTGGTCGCCGAGCGCCTGTACCACGACGACTACCGGCTCATGTTCGAGCTCCTCGCGGTCGACGAGCACTTCCTGCTGTACCGGCCCCTCGCCACACCGCGGGGCTTCGCGCCCACCCTCGCCAAGCTGGCCAGCCTCCAGCTCCGCGCTCGGGTCGCCGGCCGCCAGGTGCCCCTCGTGCCGCCCCTGGACCCCCAGGATGGCAAGAAGTGGAACCTGGTCGCGAGCGTGCGGCGCGACGGTGGCCAGGAGCTGGCCTTCGGCATGTGCCTGAACGACGACTTCAACCTCTGCGTCGCCGAGCTGGCCCGCGACCTCGAGCGCGAGCACCGGCGCTGGGCGGAGTACCTGGGCTTCCCGCCGCTGGCGGAGGAGATCGACAGCCTCATCGTGGAGATCCACCGGGTCACCGAGCGAGCGCTGGTGCGCGACTACCGCGACGAGCAGGCCCTCGCAGGGGTCTGGGAGCTCGGCATCGACGGCGCCATCATCCTCGAGGCCGAGACCAGGAAGGTGGCCATCTTCCCGGGGGCCGTGGCCTACGGGCGCAGCTTCAAGAGCGCCGACCGCTTCCTGCGCCACGCCGCGAAGCAGGCGTCGATGAGCTCGGTGCGCCCGTGGCGCGACCCCGACGCCCGGCTCGAGAAGTGGCGGGGCGTGCACTACCTGAACCGGCCGGGCACCCACGAGGTGCTCCCGCTCTACCGGGGGGTGCCGCCCGTTCCCTTCGAGACCCTCACCCTGCAGGACCTCGAGGAGAGCCTGGTGCTCGCGGGGGAGTGGTACCTCGACAACATGGCGCCGGAGGCCTTCCTCCCTCCGAACATGCACTACGAGCCGGGCCAGGTCACCTACAAGTTCTGGCCCTCGGAGAACCGCTACTCGAGCGAGTACAACCTCGTGCGGCACACGCTGGCCACCTGGAACCTCACGCAGGCCTGGCGCATCGAGCCGCGCCCCGAGTTCCTGGAAGGGGCCGAGCGCGCCCTGGACTGGACGCTGCAGCACCGGGTCGACGAAGGCGACATGTCCTTCATCCGCTACAACGACAACGTGAAGCTGGGCAGCGTGGTGGTCCAGCTCATGGGGCTGATCGAGCTGGCCGAGGCCACCGACGACCACCGGTGGGACGAGCTGATGCGCCGCTTCGGCGCGTTCACGATGTTCATGCAGGAGGACAACGGGAAGTTCGACCCCTACTACGTGGACGACGACCACCCCTACGCCAACGAGACCAACGACATCGTGCCCGGCGAGGCGGCCCTCGCCCTGGTGATGCTGGCCGAGTACTTCGACGACGACCAGTACCTCGCGCCCCTGCCGAAGTACTTCGCCTACTACAAGCCCTGGTGGCGCGAGCGGGTGGCCCGCAAGAAGGAGGGCGGCGCCTGGCCGGCCTTCCAGTACACAAACGACGACCGCCTCGAGCTGGTCCAGTTCGGCCCCTGGTCGGTCATGGCGGCGAACGCCTACCACCGGCGAACGGGCGACGAAGACGCGGCCGCCTTCGGCCTGGAGGTCGCCCGCTGGATGATCGACCACTACATGTGGAGCGTGGACCGGGCCCCCTGGCCGGACTTCGTGGGCGGCTACTACAAGATGCCGGGCGAGCTGCCGGCCATGCAGGCCTTCTGCTACGCCGAGGGCACGGCTGCGGCCTACCAGCTGGCCCTGCGTCAGGGTTCCGACGAGGTGAGCTACTTCGAGGAAGCCACCCGGGCGTCGGCACGGATGGCCCTGCAGATGCAGTTCGACGACGACCAGCTCTACCCGTTCCCCAGGGGCGAGGTGGTGCGCGGCGGAACCCGCTACGCCTTGAACGAGACCAAGGTCCGCATCGACTACGTCTACCACGCGTTCAGCGCGGTCTATCAGTACCTCGAGGGCGCTCGGACCGACCCGAACCTGCCGGCCTCGTTGCTGGAGCGGCGGCCCGCGCCGGAGGCGGTGCCCGCAGAAGGCTGAGGGCTCCGCGTGGCCCTCAGCCGCTCGTCCCGAGCCGGTGATCCAGATCGGACAAGCCATCGTAGTCCGGCGCAACCCGTGGAACCCCTTGCCTCGCGCCCTGACGACCGGTAGCCTGCCCAGGCACGGTCGGCTCGAGATGAGCAGGAGGTGTGCTCTGTCCCGACACTTCATCGCTCTCGCAGCGCTCCTCGCCCTCGGCGGCGGGCTGTCCGTGAGCGCCCTCGCGGAGCCCGGCGTGGCGGTCGACATCGTGCCCGACGGCACCGAGGCCTTCGAGGTCCCCAACACCACTCTGCTGCGCGTGAACGACCTCGACCTGGTCGAGGGCCTGAACGTGCTGGTCAGCGCCGAGCGGCGCGGCGGCGTCATCACCGAGCTGAAGCTCCGCCTCGCGCTGGACCGCGCCGACCTCTTCAAGTTCCGCAAGGGCGGCTGGGCCAGCTACGACCTCGACGACATGTCGCTGATGATGTTCGTGGCCCACGAGCCGGTGTTCGTCGTGGCCGAGGCGTCCCCCGCCCTCCTGCTCCAGATCAACGACCGGCTTCAGAACGGGGACTACATCTCGGCGATGGTCACCGAGGTGAACGGGCGCGGCTTCCCGCTGCTCTTCGATCTCGAGGACTACATCTACGAGATGAGCTACCAGCCCCGCTTCGACGAGGAGGGCTCGTGATCCTCTTCCTCGGCCTCGCGCTCGCAGGCGGCGGCGCCAACACCCCCTGCGGCACCGCCGACTGCTCGGCGGTCGTGGATCTGAAGCACGCGGTGGGCGACCACAGCGGTGGCGGCGTGCAAGGGGCCGACCACCACGTCGACACCTCCCACAGCGAAGACGTGCACGACGACGGCCACCACGCCGACTCCGGCAAGGTCGCGGTCGACGCCAGGAGCCTGTTCCAGAACGGCCCCAGCGTCGACATCATGCGCACCGTGCTCCGCGGGGTGGCCAACGAGCCCGGCGAGCGCGGCTACATCGACTTCATCCTGGGCCTCGAGGGCAAGATCGGCACCGGCGCGGTGAACGCCGAGATCGAAGGCGAGGGCGACCTCACCTTCCAGTACTCGATGGACGACCAGAACCTGCACATCCTCGAGGTCGACCTCGAGCTTGCGGGGAAGCTGGGCGTGAACTTCCTCGGCATCGCGTCGGTCGGTGGCGTGATCGAGCTCGAGGGCGACTTCGTGAAGGTGGCCTTCGCCTCGAGCGAGGACGCGGCGCGCTGGCTCACCGAGCAGCTCGACAACATCAACAAGACCACCGGCAACAAGATCTGGAAGAACAGCTCGGTGCCCCACGACGGCCACCACCCCCACGGCATGCACGTCACCGACCGCGGCGTGGCCGTGGGCGCCTACACCGAGATCGAGGCCGGCCCCGTCGAGTTCGAGGGCGAGGTCAAGGTCAAGCGGATGTACGTGCACTACCACGGCGAGCTCAAGGGCGAGGAGAGCGACCT
>CAZSAT010000034.1:0-60037 GCA_964604675.1 uncultured Enterobacterales bacterium | reverse complement strand
ACCTTGTCGACGTGGTGGTTCACGATGCCGGTGCGCCGACCGCGTGCCCGGTCGACCTCGCCGTAGAGCGCCAGGGTGATGGCGTCGAGCAGGGTGGACTTGCCCGACCCGGTGCGGCCGAAGACGCCGAAGAGCCCGAAGGCGCCCAGCTCCTCGAAGTCGAGCTCGACCTTGTCGCGGTAGCTGTGCAGGCCCTCGACCCTCAGGTACAGCGGCCTCACTTTGCAGCCCCCGGAACGGTCTCCTGCCCGGTCCCGTCCGTCTGCACGCTGAGCGTGGGCCCCTCTTCCAAGAGCGCGTCGAGGCCCGCGCCTTCGGCCAGCTCCTCGAAGAGCTTGACGAGCTCCGACGTGGGCTCGACCTCCTTGCTCCGTGCGAAGCGCCGGAAGAGCTCGTCCATGGGCAGCTCGCGGCGACGCCCGAGGTCGGAGGTGGTGGCGCCGGCGGGCGGGAGCACGACGCGCACGCGCAGGAAATCGCGCGCCTTGCGCAAGGCCACGATGTCTGCATGGGACGGGCGCTCGTCGAGGCGAACGACGAGCTCGCACCAGGCGCCCACGTGGCGGCCCTGCTCCAGCCCCTGGTGCACCTCGGCGAGGCTCTCGGCCTCCCAGACCACCATGGGTCGGCCGGCGGCGATCGGCACGAGCTCGACCTCGGGGCCCTTGCCGGGGACCACGTCGACGATGGTGACGGACTTCCTGCTGTCTCGTTCGGACATGCGGAAGGCGAGGGGGGCACCGGAGTATCGTGCCCTCCGACCCTTCGCCCCACCGGGAGGCAGCCACACGTCCTGGGGTTCGTGGAGGTGCCCCAGCGCGGTGTACTGGGCCCGCTTGGGCAACACCGCTGCCTGGACGCGGTCCGCGCCGCCGACCAGCTCGCGCTCGGACTCGGACGCCCGCGCCTCGTCGACGTAGAGGTGCGACATGGCCAGGTTCACCGTCTTCTTGTCGAAGCCTTCGGAGAGCTGGTCGAAGACGCGCGCCAGGCCTGCGGCGTAGTCGCGTTGTCGGGTGGCTTCGTGGTCCACGAGCAAGCGGCCGAGCCGTGACTCGGACGGGTAGGGCAGCGCGGCGATGCTCGCGACCTCGCCGGTTCGTGGGACACGCAACTTCAGGAAGCTCGGCGCGGTGTGCTGGACCTCGACGACCTGCCCGGCGAGCCGCCGGTAGCGGCTGACCGTGTCGTCAGGGCGACCGAGGATGAAGACGCCGTGGGTCTTGGCGAGCTGGTGGGGCGCCGCCAGGCGGTCCGGCGAGTCGTGGTTGCCGGCGATGACGACCACCCCGCGCTGGCCATAGGCCCCCAGCTCGGCCACCGCCTGGTAGAACAGCTCCTCGGCCCACGCGGGGGGGTTGTAGACGTCGAACACGTCGCCAGCGAGCAGGACGAGGTCGATGCTCGCTTCGTCCACCAGCCGCACGAGCTCTTCGAGGAAGGCCTGCTGCTCGTCCCGCCGGCTGCGCCCTTCGAGCGGCTTTCCCAGGTGCCAGTCGCTGGTGTGCAGGATGCGCATGCACCCGTCTTAGCTCACTCCGCGGGCGCACCCTGGACAGAAACTGTCCGCGATAGGAAGTCACCGATGAGGGGGTAGACATCGCGCGCCGCGGTGACGCCCAGCATGGGGTCGAGGTGGCCGTAGTGGCGGTCGAAGCCGCCTTCCGGCGCCAGGTGCACGAGATCGCAGGGGCTGTACACCGAGCACGCTGGCGAGACGTTGGCCCAAGGAGCGACCAGATCCTTGTCGCCGCCCATGACCAGGAGGGGCACACCGGTGTGGGGCTCGACCCAGGAGCGGCCGTCGTCGTCGACGAAGGCCCGCCCGTCCAGCCAGGTGACCACCTGGCGCTTGAAGGCGTGCGGCATGTCCTCGACGGCGACCTTCGCCAGCCCCCGCGTGATCGCCGGGTCCATGTTCTCGCGCCAGGTCAGCTTGCGGATGACGGGGTTGTTGTAGGCGAGCGGCGCGAAGGCCTGGGCGGCGAGATCCTGCCGGAGGCGCCCCTCGCCGGGAGTGGTCCAGCCCGTCTTGCGCACGATCGAATGCAGCGGAGGCTGCTCGCCGAACTGCACCGGACTCGACACCGCGACACCGGCCGCCACCTTCTCCGGGTGCTGGCGGAGGTAGGCGTAGAGCAGCATGCCGCCCATGGAGTGCCCCACCCACTCCACCTGCTCGGCGTCGGTCAGCTCCAGCACCCGGTCGATGGCGGCGGGTACGTCCTGCTCGGCGAACGCGTCGAAGGTGTAGCTCCTTTGCTGCCCGCGCTCCGCGGGCCGCGACCCCGGGTCCCCCCGGAGCCCCACGACCCAGACGTCCCACCCCTCGGCCTGCAGCCAGGCCGCCAGGCTCACCTCTTCGCGGAAGTCGTAGTTGTAGTGGTTGGCACCCATGCCGTGCACGAGCACGACCGGTGGGCCGTCGCCGGGGTAGTGACGCAGCTGGTTCTCCCAGCCGTCGTCGGTGGTGTAGGTGGGCGTCTCCGCCGGCTCCAGCGAAGGCGGCAGGAGCTTGAGACAGCCGAGGAACAGGGCGAGCATCCCCCAGCGCTAACGCCGTAGATCGAGGACGACATGAAGCAGCTCCACCGCAGCGACCTCTTCGGGTGGTCGGTCTTCGACGAGGCCCGGAACCTGGACTTCCACGGGCTGTGCTGGCAGGGTCCAAGGGGCAACGTGCTGGTCGATCCCATGCCGATGACGGCGCACGATCTGGCGCACCTCGACGCCCTCGGCGGCGTGCACTGGATCGTCTGCACCAACTCCGATCACACCCGGGCGGTGGCGGAGCTCGCCGAGCGCTTCGGAGCCGAGGTTGCCGGGCCGGGTGCGGAACAGGCCGCGTTCCCGATCGCGATCGACCGGTGGCTGGCCGACGGCGACGAGGTGCTCGGCGCACGGGTCGTGACCCTGGACGGCAGCAAGACGCCCGGCGAGGTGGCGCTCGTGATCGGCGACACGCTGGTGTGCGGCGATCTCGTCCGTGGCCACGTCGGCGGCCGGCTCAACCTGCTCCCCGATCCGAAGCTCGTCGACAAGCAGGCCGCGCTCGCCAGCGTCTCGCGCCTCGCGGCGCTCGACGTGGACGCGGTCCTGGTGGGTGACGGGTGGCACGTCTTCACCGGGGGACGGGCGGCGCTCAGGGCCCTCGCAGCGGGCTGAAGCCGCTTGACAAGCCCCTCCCGTCGGGCGAGATCGGCGGGTCTGGAGGTCAGCAATGTGGCTCTTGATCCTCGCCTGCACGGGCGACTCCGCCGACTCGGGTCCTGCGGCGGTCGACACGGCTTCGACGGCCGTCGACGACACAGCGGCTCCGAGCGACGACACCGGTGAGCCCGACCTGGGCCCTGAAGACGGCTTCGGTGAGCTCAGCGGCGACTGTGGTGGGCTGGACAGCGTGGCCCTCTCCGGCGGCTTCTCGTCGGTGTGGAACACGCTGGACTTCGGCGACACGACCTACGACCCGAGCCTGCTGTCGGAGGGCGGTCAGGAGATCATCGCAGACGGCAACGCCGGTGGCTCGAGCCTGGAGAGCGAAGCCATCGCCTTCGACGTGCTCTACCGCTGTGAGGGTGCGGCGCTGCTCGCGACCGAGACCGAGGTGGAGTACATCGACGACGGCGGCAAGAAGATCGATCTCCTGGTCGACCTGGCCGGGCTGCAGGTGGGCGTCAGCGTCACCCGCGCCTACGGCTACCCCCCCGACGATCCCTACACCGTCGAGCAGGCGACCGACCTGTTGGTGGACAAGCTGAGTGATCTCCAGGACATCGAGCAGAACGTGGACGACACGCACCGCTTCGATGCCCGCGCCCTGCACGTGCTCGCCTACACGCCCGACCACGCGGAGAGCCTGCGCACCGCCCTCGACGAGCTGGACGAGGCCACCCTGGGTGCGGCCACCCTGGTGGTCACGGTCACCGAGGGAGACGACGCGTTCCTGTACTGACATGCGCTCAAGGGCTCCCGAGGCCGACCGACGAGGAGACATGGACGATCTCCGTCGCACGTGCCGTCGTGCACGCATCCCTGTGGGGTTCTTGATCCTCGGCGGCTGGATGGCCATCCCCGTGCTCGTGGTCGCGCGCCTCGTCGGGCTCGGACCGAGCTACGCGGTGCATGCCGCAGGTGGGGCGAGCTTCGTGGTCGCCGTGATGGCGGAGGTGTTCGCGCTCATGCTGTACAGCGCCGCGCTCCAGTCGGCCGACAAGCTCCTGTGGCACTACCAGGCGGGCCGCTTCCTCGACACGCGGGCCTTCCACCAGATCACCCGCGTGGGCGGCCTGATGATCGCCTTCGCCATCCTCGGGGGGCTCTCCTTCCGCTTCGGCGGCCCGGTGGTGGAGGGCCAGGTGGGCGTGAACACGGTGGTGCTCCTCGCTGGAAGCTTCGTCGCGCTGCTCGGGCGGGTGCTCGAGGTGGCGACTGCGACCGAGCCATCCGGCTCGTTCAGCGCTTCGTTTGCGGACCCGGCCCCGTGAGCTCCGCGACGGCCTCGAGCAGCTCGAACAGAGCGTAGGGCTTCGGCTGGAACCAGTCGACCCCCAGCTCGTCGAGGCTGTCGAGCAGCCTGTCGTCCTCCGGGGTGATGCTCGTGAGGATCGCTGGTAGCCCAGACGCGACCTCCCTCAGGCGTGCCAGGAGCCACGTGCCGCTCCTGTGCGGCAGGTTCTCGTCGACGATGACCACCTTCGGACGATACGCGAGCACCGCGTCGAGGGCCGCCTCGGGGTGATCGACGTGCCGAACGTGCGCCTCGGGCAGCAAGCGCTCGAAGAGGTCGGGGAAGCTGAAGCTGGGATCGACGACGAGCACGTCCATGGTCCGCTCATCGGCGCAGCGCGTGTGAGCATGAGGTGTGGACGTGCGCCTCTTCTACCTGCGAGCCCTCGGCTTCGTGTTCCTGGTGGCCTTCTGGAGCCTGCACCGACAGGTGCTCGGACTCTTCGGTGCGCAGGGCATCGTGCCGCTCGTCGACACCATGGCCAACCTCCGGGCGCACTTCGGTCCAGGGGTGCCAGGCGAGGGCTTGGCCCGTGTTCCCACCGTGTTCTGGTGGCGTGCCGACGACGTCATGCTGCGTTCGGTCACCTCGGTCGGGCTTGCGGCGGGCGCCGTCTCGCTGATCACCGGGTGGCGGTTGGCGCTCCTCGCGTGCTGGTCGTCGTACCTGAGCCTGGTGGTGGTGGGGCGCCCCTTCCTCAGCTTCCAGTGGGACGCGCTGCTCCTCGAAGCAGGGCTCATCGCGGTCTTCTGGCGGCAGGGTGGCCGCATCGGCCGCTGGCTCACGCTGTGGCTGCTGGCGCGGCTCGTGTTCTGGTCCGGGGTGGTGAAGCTCGCCAGCGGGGACGCCACCTGGCGGAGCCTGACGGCGCTCGAGGTCCACTTCTGGACGCAACCCCTGCCGACCTGGACCGCGTGGTGGGCGCACCAGCTGCCCGCGGGGCTCTTGTCGTCGGGCTGCGCGGCGATGTTCGCGATCGAGCTGCTAGCCCCGCTGTTACTGATCTGGCCGGCCACCCGGCGGCTGGGGGCGGCGGCCATCGTCGCGCTCATGGTCGCGATCTCGGCCACCGGCAACTACGGCTTCTTCAACCTGCTCACCGTGGTGCTGTGCGTGGTGGCCTGGGACCGCGCTCCACACGGCGCCTGGTGGCGCGAGGTGCCTGCGCTTCCCCTGTTGGGCGTCGCGCTGTTCATGGCCGGCACGCGCATCGACCAGCGACTCGGCAGCTCCCACGAGGTCACCGCGGAGCTCGCTCGCCGTGTCGGCGCACTGCGCAGCTTCAACGGCTACGGACTCTTCGCCAACATGACCGAGGAGCGACGGGAGATCCGGCTCGAGGCCTGGGACGGGTCGGCGTGGCAACCGTACCGCTTCCCCTACAAGCCGGACGCGGCCGATCGACGCCCCGCGTTCGCCGGCCTGCACATGCCGCGACTCGACTGGCAGATGTGGTTCGCCGCACTCGGGTCCGTGGAGCGCAATCGGTGGCTGGTGAGCGCCATGGACCGGCTCGTCGAGGGCTCGCCGGAGGTCGAGGCGCTCTTCGAAGAGGTGCCGCTCCATCGCCCGCAACGGGTGAGGGCGGTGGTGTCAGACTACACCTTCACGGCGGTCGGTGAGTCCGGTTGGTGGCGCGTGTCCGAGCCGCTCGGGCTGTACGCGCCGATCGCTCAGGGGAGCGGCAACGACTCGAGCGGACTCCCCGGCAGCTCCCGGTAGCGCTCGAGAAGCGCCGTCTGGCGGCTCCGAAGGGGCACGTCCTCGCCGTGGATGAGCACGAGCTCGGCACGGCTGGCGATCTCCAGCGGGTCGCCGGACCAGATGACCACGTTGGCGACCGCGCCGGGCGAGAGCGCGCCGTGGCCGGGGAGGCCGAACACCTCGGCGGGCACTTCGGTGAGGGCCCGCACCGCGTCGAGGTGGTCCAGGCCACCGCGCACGGCGTTGCCACCGAGCTGGCGCGCCTTGCGCAGGTTGTGCGTCCAGTCCGCCAGGAGGCCCACCTGCACGCCGGCTTCGACCAACAGGGCCGCGTTGTCGGCGCGAGCATGGACCTGGTCGAAGCTTCCCGGTCCGTAGGTCAAGGGGTTCACGAAGACCGGGATGCCGGCGTCGGCGAGCGCATCGGCGACGAGCCACCCTTCGGCGGCTCCGAAGAGCACCACCTCGACCCGCTCGTCCGCTGCGAAGTCGATCAGGGTGCTGATGTCGCTCGCGCGGTCCAGGGAGACCACGAGGGGCAGGTCGCCCGCCACGACGGCCTGCAGCGCCTCGAGGTCGCGACGGGACGCCGTGGACAGCGAGGCGTACTGGTCGCGTTCGAAGTCGGCCTTTCGCCGTCCGTAGGCGCGGGCGTCGTCCAGGAGCTCGGACAGCTCCAGGAAGCCCTGGGCTCGGGACCCGTCGCCCCGAGCTCCGAGGTTCGCGAACATGGCCACCTGGCGGTCCTCGATCTCGGTGCCCGCCAGGTCCACCCACGCGCCTTGTCCCGACACCAGCCCGCCGGAGGGCTTGATGACCGCGCTCGTGACGCCCTCGATGCGTTGCACCGGAACGATGGAGGAGCGGGGGTTGTAGGCCGCAGCCACCTCGAAGGCGGCCCGGACTGGATCGCCGCCGGCGTCGCCGTCCACGGTCTGCGGCTCCAGCCCGACCTCGACCAGGCCGATCTGGCCGCCCACGGCGACCAGGCCGGGGGTGAGCACCTTTCCGCTCACGTCGACCTCGTCGCAGCCTTCGGGCGAGGTGCCGATCGTGGCGCCGTCGACCACGAGCGTGGTGTCGGCCGCCGGGCCCTGTGGCAGGTAGACGGTGCCGCCCACGTAGGCGGTGCAGTCCGCCAGGGCCGTGCTCAACAACAGCGCGATCATCGGTTCACCTCCCACCCGAGCTCGAAGTCCGACCAGCTGACCCTGTCCTGGGCCGCGTCGTGCACCAACGCACCGTCCACGAAGACGAGCTGCGTGGAGGCGTAGACGCTGAACGGGTGCTGGTCCCACACCACCACGTCGGCGCGCTTGCCGACCTCCAGCGTGCCGACCTGGTCGTCGACGCCGAGCGCCCAGGCCGGGTTCAGCGTGACCCACTGGAGCGCCTGCTCCTCGGTGAGCGCGAGGCCGGCATGACGGGCCGACCAGTAGGCCTTCGACGCTTCCTGGTTCAGGCGCTGGATGCCTTCGGAGGAGTCGCTGTGGATGATGGCGCGCGCTCCAGCTTCGGTGAGCAGGCCGGCGTTCTCCGGAATGCCGTCGAAGGCCTCCAGCTTGAAGCCCCACCAGTCGGCCCAGGTGGAGCTCGCGATGCCGTGCTCGGCCAGCACGTCGCGGATCTTGTAGGCCTCGAGCGCGTGGTGGAACGAGCGGATCGAGAAGCCCATCTCGTCGGAGAGCTGCACCATCGAGAGCATGTCGTCGGCGCGGTAGCAGTGGATCTGCGGCAGCACCCGGCCTTCCAGCACGCCGACCAGGGTCTCCTTGTCGAGATCGCGGTCGGGAGCCTTCGCCTCGGGGTCGTCGTCAGCCTTGGCCAGGTAGTCGTCCCAGCTCTTCTTGTAGGCGATGGCATCGAGGTAGGCCTGGCGCTGACCACGCAGGTTCCCCATGCGCGTGCTCGGGCCGCCCTTGTCGCCGTAGACCCGCTTGGGGTTCTCGCCGCAGGCCATCTTCAGGGTCTCCGGGGCACCCTCGAGCCGCATGGCGCGGCTTCCGCGGGTGGGCACCAGGTGGATCACCACGCCGCGGCCGCCGACCAGGTTGGCGCTGCCGGGGAGCACCTGGATCGTGGTGACGCCGCCTTCGAGGGCCCGCTGCAACCCGGGGTCCTGGGGCCAGAAGCTGTGTTCCGCCCACACCCCCGGGGTCGACGGGGACGTGGCCTCGTTGCCGTCGCTGTGAGCACGCGCGCCCGGCGATGGGTACACGCCCAGGTGGCTGTGGGTGTCGATGAGGCCCGGTGTGACCCACGCGCCTTCCAGCTCGATCCGGTGGGCGTCGGGGGCGTCGGGGGCGGGCCCGTCGCCCACACCCGCGATGAGGCCGTCGACCAGGTGGACCCAGCCGCCTTCGAAGGTGGACCCGGCCGCGGTCAGGACCGTGCCGCCCACCAGCATCACCTCCGGTGCGGCCAGGGTCGGAGCGGCCTCCACCGGGCGCTGTCCCGCTTCGTCGAGCGTGGCGAGATCGTCGGGGGGTGGACCCTCGTCGAGCTTCTTGTTCTTCCTGGCGTGCGCAGGCGCGGCCGTGAGCAGCAGGGTGATGAGCGTGGCGCGCACGCGGCCTCCGGGTCGAGGGCTCCGCGTATCCCCGTTTGGGGCGCTTCACCGCAAGGGACCCAGCTCCGCGTAGCGAGCGTGGCATGCCGCCCCGGTCTCGAGCTGCCGGACCTCGTGAAGCATCAGGTCACGGGGCCTGTCGTTGCCTTCGAGCACCTTCGGGGGGCCCTCCAGCTTGAAACGACGGAAGGCCTTTCGGGGCCGGTACGGTTGCACCAGGATGCTGGGGGTGACCGCGTCGTGCCGCACGATCTGGGCGACCATGACGTCGCGTTCTCGCCGGTCGAGCTCGAACAAGGCGTCGAAGACCAGCGCGGAGCCTCCGCTGTCCACGGTGAACTCGGACATCGAACGCCGCGCGGTGTCGAGCGCGTTCTCCCAGCTCAGGTCGGGCCAGCGCGCGATGCGCGGCTTGTCCGGTGTCGACACGATGCCGAAGGGCACGAGCTCGCGTTCGTCGCTCAGCTTGGCGGCGCCCTCCACCAGTGCGTACCCGCCGGTCTCCCACGGGCTCGTGAAGGCGATCGGGTCGCAGCTGGAGGCCGGATGCTTGGCACAGGACAGGAGCAACAGCAAGGACGGCATGCCCGCCGATCCTATGCTGCGCGCCGACCCTGGGAGGCCCGATGGACCCGGACGAGCTGCTGGAGCGCACCCAGTGGGACACCTTCTGGGTGCCCGACGACTGCCGCGTCGTCGATCGACCGGAGCTCAAGGTCCTCGCATCACCGCGTGACGTCAGCTACCTGAACGCCGTGGTCCGCACGCGGGGCGGCGACCTGGCGGGCGCTGTGGCCGAGGTCTCGCGGCTCCACGCGGGCGTGAGGTCCCGCTGGATGGTGGGCCCGCGGTCGGGCGGTCGTGCGCTCGAGGTCGCGCTCGCAAGCGGTGGCTACGAGCCGACGGTCGACCACTGGGGCTACTCGGTGGAAGTGGCCGGCTTTCGAGCTCGGGGGTCGGGTGAGACCCGCCGTGTCGAAGACCTCGACGGGCTCCGCGCGTGGGTCTCGGTCAACCAGCGGGCCTTCTGGCGCGACCTGATGAAGACCGAAGCGGAGCTCGAGCTCGAGCTTGCGCAGTGCACCGGGCCTGGCGCTCGGGTGCACCGGGTGGTGGGCTACCTCGACGGCGAGCCCGTGAGCTGCGGCAGCATGACCAGCTTCGCAGGGATGCGCCTCGGCTTCTTCTGGTCGGGCGCCACCATCGAGTCCGCACGCGGGCGCGGCGTGTACTCGAGCGTGGTAGCGGAGCGCGTTCGCTGGGCGGCGGAGCTGGGGTTGACACGCGTGGGGCTGTACGCGGTCACCACGACGTCGGCGCCGATCGTCGACCGGCAGGGCTTCGAGCGCCACGGCTCGATGGTCTTCTGGGATCGCTCACCATAGCGCTCCGACGCGCCCGCGGTGTCCAAGAGCCGACCGAGTTCGGAGTGCGCATGTCGACCCTGTTGCTGTTTCTGGCCTCTGCGCCCGCACAGGCCACCGAGATCATCGTGACGCACCGGGCCGGGCGTGTCGGAACCTACGGCGGCGGCGGCGTCTTCGTCGCGCAGGGCGAGGCCGATCACTGGTCCGGGAGCTCTGAACTGCAGGCGCCGGGGGAGACCTTCTGCGTGGGCGGCGAGGGCTTCAGCGTGATCGGCGGCCAGCGTCGAACGGGCGGCGAGGGCGCCATCTGCGGAAGCGAGGCCGGCTACGCCAGCGTCTGGGGCGGCGGGGTGCTGGGCTACGACCTCCCGATGTCCTGGTTGTACGGTTCCCTGCGCAGCGGCTTCGGCATGGGCTGGATGGGCGTGGAGCACGACGGCTGGCAACACGATGGGCGCGCCGACCAGGTGTTCGTCTATGCACGCCCGACCGCCGCGCTGGGCGTGCCGCTCGGCTTCGGTGCGGTGGAGGTCGCCGGCTACGTGATGCTGCCCCTGCCGCTCTACCAGGAAGCCGTCGACGCACCGACCTGGGGATCGCCGCAGGTGGGCACCCAGCTCAGCCTGCTCTTCGGGGACTTCTCGAGCCGTCGCCGCTGAGTCCCTACGCGGGGATCTCCGTCTCGATGTCGTCTTCTTCGTCCTCGAACGCGGGCATCGCGAAGACGTCGTCGGCCTCCGGGTGCAGCTCGTAGATCTCGGCGTCGGGCAGCGGGAACACGCTCTCGGTGACCTCGTCGTCCTCCGGCATGGCGAAGACCTCGCCGTGTTCGTCGAGCTGCGGAATCTCCGCCGCCGGGGCCACGTCGTCGAAGGCATCGGCGGCGAGTGCCTCGAGCTTCCGCTTCAGCACCCGCTTCATGTGGAGCTTCACCAGCCCGTCGCCCACGATGGTCGCCGGGATGCGTACCACGTGGCCGTCGAACAACAGCAGGCGGAGCTCGGTGGACTCGCCGATGCTCCCGGGGGTCTGGATGTGGAGCAGGCCGTTCTTCATCCCGGTGGTCCAGGCGTGCACGTAGGCCTGGGCATCGGTCAGGCTCAGCGTCAGCGGCGCGCCCGGGAACCGCGCCGCGACCACGGGGTCGGTGGGGCTTCGTTCTGGGGTGGTGTTCGGGCGGAAGCGCCCGGCGAGCACGTCGACCTGCTGCGGATCACCGTGCCGGATGAGCGTGCGGTACACCATGTCGGGGCCGCTGCACGAGGGCGTGAAGGCCTGCACGACCACTTCCAGACGCGCCTGCACGCGCCGTCCGGGCATTGCGAAGCGCAGGATCAGCGTGTCGCCGATCGGGGCGAAGATGGCCGTGGACAGGTGGATCCACTGGTCTTCGACCAGCACCAGCTGGGCCGGCACGAGGTCGTCGGCGAGTTCGAGGGTGAGGCGCATGCCTACACCCTAAAAGTGAAAATACTAAAAGCAAGGGTGCAGCGGATAGAAAGGATCCGTGGCGCTACCCCCTGCTCCTGCACCGGTCTCCTGCGTGATCCACGGCCTCCGCGTGTCCGGTTGGGTGGTGGTGCTGGAGCTGCTGGCGAGCGTGGGGGTGTTCGGTGTGGCGCAGACCGGCTGGTCGGCGTTGGGGTGGGTGGGCGTGGCGACGCTGGCCAACGCGCTGGTGGGTGCGGTCGCCGGCGCCGTGCTCGACCGGCTGCCCGCGGTGGCCGGTCGCCCGCCCTTGGCCTGTGCGCTGCTGGGAATGCTCTTCACGGGCCTGGCCTTCGGTGAGCCGGGCGCGGTGTTCGCGATCGTCGGGGGGATCTTCGCCTGGTCCCGATGGCGCTTCCCGGGCCAGGCGTCTCGGGCGCGCAGCCTGGTGCGCTGGGGCTTCTTCGGGGGCTTGCTGGTGGGCTTCGTCGTCTATGCGGTGACGGCTCTCGGGCGTCCGCACTACACGACGGGGCCGTATGTGGAAGGGCCGAACGTGCTGGTGGTCGTGCTCGACACGGTGCGGAGGGACCACCTCTCCACGTATGGGTACCCCCGGAACACGTCGCCTCACCTCGACGCGCTCGCGGATCGGGGGGCGCGTTGGGACGGCTTCTCCAACGCGACCTGGAGCCTGCCCTCCCACGCGACTGTGCTCACCGGCCTCTACAGCGGTGGACACGGCGCGCACTACGAGGACGGCACCCTCGACGACGTGCCGACCCTGCCGGATGCCTTCGGCGACGCCGGCTACGACACCCTCTGCGTGACGGCCAACCCGTGGCTGAACCAGGAGAACGGGCTGGCGGCGGGCTTCGGCACGCACCTCGAGGCGTGGGGGCGCCTGCTCGTGCCGTCCAGCTTCGCCGTGTTGCGGAGGACCAAGGCCCTCTGGCTCGGCACCGACGAGGACAAGGGCGGGGCGTGGGGGGCAGGACGTCTGGGGGCGTGGCTGGACGCTCGACCGGAGCCCGACCGTCCGTTCTTCGCCCTGGTCAACGTGATCGAGGCCCACGTGCCCTACCAGCAGGTACCGGCCGTGCACCGTCGCGCCTTCCTGCCGGACACCCTCGCGGATGCCGACGCCGTGGCGCTCGGCGAGCAGGTCTTGTCCCACCACCTGAAGGCGACGGGTGCGCCCGAGGGCCCGGAGCTGGGCTGGAACGTCGATCTCTACGACGGCGCGATCCAGGCCGCAGACGCCGTGCTGGGCATGCACCTGAAGGCGCTGACCGAGCGCGGGCTGATCGACGACACCGTGGTGCTCGTCATCGCCGATCATGGCGAGTACCTCGGCGAGCACGATCTCTGGGGTCACCTGCACGGGCTCTACGAGCCGGTGTTGTCGGTGCCCTTCGTGATGGCCGGACCCGGCGTGCCGAGGGGGCCACAGCCCGGGCCTGCGCAGCTGGTGGACGTGGCGCCCACGCTGTTCGCGCTCACCGGCGTGACCGGCTTCGAGAGCCACGGACGGGACGCGCGGACCCGGGAGGTCGGCCATGCCGTGGTGGCCGAGCAGTACACGCCGTACCTGGTCAGCGGCGAGGGCGAGGCGCTGGTGGGGGATCTGGACGGCTTCGCGGTGCGGCGCAGGAGCGTGAGGGTGGGCTCGCTGAAGCTCCGGACGAGCGCCTCGGGCGCGGTGGAGCACGACCTCCACGAGGACCCGGAGGAGGTGAGCGCGCTGGAGCCGGATCCCGGCCTGTTGCTCGCGGAGCAGGCGTGGTTGGCGGCCACGGGCATCACCTGGCCCGACGAGGCCGGGGAGGGGCCGCTCACCGAGGGACTCGACATCGAGGCGTTGCGCGCCTTGGGCTACGTGGACTGACCATCGTGTGCCTTCGCATCGAACGGAGCGGCGCGGAGATTGCTGCGCTCCAGGCGCTGGACGACGAGGGCCGACAACTCCTTGTCGAGCGCATGTGGGAACAAGTCTTTGCTGGAGCCATGGAGAACCGGACAGCCATTGAGCTGGAGTTCAGCATCCTCTTGGATGGTCGCATGGGCGATCGTGTCTCAAGACAGCAACGCGAGGAGATGTTGTCTGCGCACCGCGCCCTGCTCGACGCCCGAGATGCCTGGTTGGCGGAGAGTGAACGTTCGGGAAGCGCCCCGGATCCGGCGGCGATGACGGGATGGGCTTCCTTCGAGGCCAGCGCCATAGAGATCCTGGGCGACCGCGATCTGTGGGACGAACTCGTGTATTAGACACTGGTCGATGCGCCCTGTGTCGTGGTGGTGCCTTCACCGTCGCCGAGCGCTCACGGGTCCCGGCTGAAGAGGTGCGCCTCCCCCGCCACGTAGGCCCCCACCGCGAGGTCCTCGAAGCCGCCGCCCGTGAAGTCGCCGACACCTGCGAGCGTGTACCCGAAGGCCCCGCCCTTCGTCTCGCCCCAGAGGGTCTCGTCGGCGTCCTCCAGCCGGACGGAACCACTCAGCGGGCCCTCGAACCAGCGCACCGCACCCACCTCGTCGAGCCCGTACTCGCCGACGGCCAGGCCCCCATCGAAGACCGCCACCGCGATGCCGCCGTAGGCGTAGTCGCCGTCGCCGGTCAGCACGGCCACCGGCTCGTCCGACGCTTCGGGCTGACCGCTCCACACCCACACCTCCCCGGCGCGCTTCTCGCCCCCCCAGTACGCGCCGCTCGCGAGCTCCGGCGAGCCGTCGCCATCGAGATCGCCGGTGGCCACCGAGCGACCGAGGTGGACCTCCGGATCGCCGGTGAAGACGAGGTCGGCGTCGGAGCTGAGCACGGTGCCGCTCGCCTCTCCGGAGACCACCACCACGAACCCGCTGCCGGTCTCGTGGTCGCCCTCGGCGGGGGCACCGACCACGAGCTCGTCCAGTCCGTCGCCGTCCAGGTCGCCAGCCGCGAGGCCCACGCTCAGCTGCATGCCGGCCTGGTCCGCCTCGACCACGAGCTGCGCCACGTCGCCGATGGAGAAGCGGCCCGAGCCCGCAGGGACCACGTAGGCTCGGCCGCCCACGCCCTCGCCGCTCGCGGAGACCGCCATGCGCGCGCCGATGGGAGCGAGCACAGCGCCGACGGAGCCCCCCTGTTCCCTCCCGGTGAGCTTCCCGGCCGCACCCGCAAGATCCCCCCCCGCCGTGAAGTAGGCGGCTCCGCCGCTCTCGGCCTCCGCGTCCTGCCCGGGCGCGCCGACCACCAGCCAGCTTCCCGCGCCGGCGACCGCGTAGCCCGCGAGATCGTAGGGCGACTCTCCGGACACCTGGGAGGGCTCGGAGAGCCCCGAGAAGACCCACACCGCTCCGGCCTCGGCGTTGGGGGCCCCGACGGCCAGATCCTCGTGGCCGTCGCCGTCCCGGTCGCCCAGCCCCGCGAGCGCGCGGCCCGTCCAGTCGTCCTCCTCGGACGTCATCGTGGCGGCCCACGTCCAAGGTCCGGGTTCCGGTACGGCGGCGCCCGTGTCGGTGTCGCCGATCAGGCCGGTGTGCGGTGGCGCCGTGTCGCCCGTGTCGGCGGTCTCGGTCGCAGTGTCCGAGGAGCTGTCCGGGGCACTGGCCGTCTCGCCGTCGGGGGCTGGCGAGCACGTGCACGCGAGCGCGACGAGCGGAATCAGGTGGGAAGGCATTGTGGCTCCTGCCCTCAAGGGTGCACGGAGCGGGCCGAAGCGGGGGAGAACAGCACGCGCGAGGAGGGGTCCGTTGTACCCGGTCGATGCAGCCGCCTCGGTGACGGCGACCCTGAGCCTGCAGACGGCCTCGGCCACGGGGCGGCGCGTGATCGACGAGGGGCGCCAGGAGCGCGCAGCGGCTGCCGTGGACGTCGCGACCAGCACCTTGTTGGGGCTTCGGGACCAGATCGCCGGCGAGGGAACCAGCATCACGGGTGCGGTCCTGGGCCTGGACCTGAGCGAGGTCGACGAGGTCGTCACCGTCACCGAGCCGCCCGACCCGGAGGGCACGGTCACCCCGACGGAGCCCGAGTGGGCCCCACGCAGCGGCCGGAGCCTGGTGCGGGCCACGTCGGCCGTCACGATCTCGGGCAGCTACAACGGCGAGCACAGCACGACCATGACCTTCATGGCGCATCGCAGCCGTGAGGTGGGCGACCCCGACCACCAGGTCAAGCTGGACGTCTTCGACGCCGATGGCGAGGAGCTCGGCATGCTGGAGTGGGACTGGGGCGCGGCCCCTGGGACGCCCTTCGAGACCGAGTGGGGCTTCTCGATCACCCTGGGCGAGGGCAAGATCAGCTACGGCGAGACCTTCGAGCTGACCCTCACGGCGGCGGACGATGCGGCCGAGCTGCTGGCCCAGGAGCCCGAGGAGGTGACCGAGAGCGTGGCTCGGGTCTCGGACCTCGAGGCGCCCATGGCGGAGGTCCTGCCCGTGGAGCCGGGCACCGTCAGCGTGAACGGGCACGTCATCGCGATCGACCCGACGACCGACAGCCTGCAGGACGTGCTCGACTGGATGGCGGAGACGGGAGTGTCGGCGCGCTACGACACGGCGGCGGACGCTGTGGTGATCGAGTCGGCAACCGCCGTCACGCTCGAGGACGACCGCACAGGGCTGTGGGCGGCGCTCGGCGTCGAGCCGGGCACCTACGCCCCGGACACGGAGCTCGACAAGGACACGGCCAAGGCGGTGGCCTCGGCGGTGGTCGAGCTCGACGAGCAGCTCAGCCGGCTCGTCGACGCTCGCGGAACCAACCGTGAGATCCGCGCCTGGCGCACCCACCGCAGCACGGGGCTCAACACCTTCCTGGAGGGCGCTACGGGCGAGGTGAGCGTCTACAAGCTGTCGCAGCTCGCTCGCAACGAACCCCTCGCACTCATCGACGCCTACCTGGGCAGCGCCGAGTCCGGCGGCTTCGGAGGCTTCGTCGGGGATCTGCTCGACCTGCTCGCGCTGCCCCGGGTGGAGACCGTGGCGTAGCCGCTCGGGGCGCGCGCACCCGCGATCGCCGGTTAGCTTGGCGGGACCAGCTCCGAGGTTTCCATGACGGCTCTGTCGACCCTCCACGCCCTCCGCGACTTCGGCGGAACCCGCCAGACCGAGGGGCTCACCGACGCGGTGCTCTCGGACTTCCTGGCGAGCGACACCACGCTCGGGCGCGCCATCGAGGAGGCCTGGGCTCGACACCAGTCGCTGCAGGGCGAGCTGGGCACCCTGCTTGCCGGGTCCGAAGCCGAGCTGGTCGCGGCGCTCCAGACCGAGATCGTGAACTTCTACCCGGCCGAGACCGTCAACCCCTACGTGGCGCTGGCGGCGGCGGGACCCTGGGTGGTCACGACCCACGGCGCGGTCCTCCACGACAACGGCGGGTACGGCATGCTGGGCATGGGGCATGGGCCCAGCGGCATCATGGCGGTGATGGGCGAGAGCCACGTGATGGCGAACGTGATGACCGCGAGCCTCACGCACAAGCGCTTCACCGACCGCCTGCAGCGCGAGGTCGGCCAGACCCGCGGCGGCTGCCCGTTCGACAAGTTCATCTGCATGAACTCGGGCTCGGAGGCCGTGACGGTCGCGTTCCGCATCGCCGACGTCAACGCTGCGCGGCACACTGCGCCCGGCGCCAGCCACGCCGGACGTCCGGTGAAGATCCTCTCGTTGGAGGGCAGCTTCCACGGGCGGACCGACCGGCCCGCCCAGGCCTCGGACTCGTGCCTCGGCACCTACCGGAAGCACCTCCGCACCCACCGCGACAACAACAACCTCATCACGGTGCCGCCCAACGACGTCGAGGCGCTCCGGGCGGCGTTTGCGCAGGCCGAGCGTGAGGGCGTGTTCATCGAGATGATGTTGATCGAGCCGGTGATGGGCGAAGGGGACCCGGGGCTCGCCTGTTCCCGGCCGTTCTACGACGTCGCGCGCGAGCTCACCCTGGCCCACGGCTCGCTCCTGCTCGTCGACAGCATCCAGGCCGGGCTCCGCGGCACCGGCTACCTGTCGTTCGTCGACTACCCCGGCTTCGAGGACGCGGCGGCGCCCGACCTCGAGACCTGGTCGAAGGCCCTCAACGCGGGCCAGTACCCCCTGAGCGTGCTCGGCCTCACGAGCCGCGCGTCCGCGCTCTACGTACGCGGCATCTATGGCAACACCATGACCACGAACCCCCGGGCGCTCGAGGTCGGCTGCGCGGTGCTCGATGGTCTCACCCCCGAGATCCGCGCCAACATCCGGGATCGCGGGCAGGACTTCCTCGACGGGCTCGCTGGCCTGATGAACGAGTTCCCGGGCGTGGTGACCAAGGTGCAGGGCACGGGTCTGCTCTTCTCGGCGGAGCTGGAAGGCATCGCGGTCGTAGGCTGGGACGGCATCGAGACGTGGCTTCGCAAACACGGTCTCGGGGTGATCCATGGCGGCGAGAACTCTCTTCGCTTCACCCCGCACTTCGGCGTGACCCGGGCAGAGGTGGACCTGATCGTCGATCTGGTGCGACAGGGCGTCCGGCACTTCACGGGACCTGCGCTGAAGGCGCCAGCCATCTCGAGCGAAGCGAGGGTCTGATCCTCGTCGCGCTGCTGGCGTGCGCCCCCCCCGAGGCGCCGGAGGACTACGAGGCCCTCGTCGCGTACCTCTTCGAGCACACCGCCACCGACGACGAGGCCTACCTCGTGGCCGGCCTCGACAACCTGTCGGCGTGGCTGGGGGTCGGGGAGAACGCGACCCTCGCCGAAGAGGGCGTCACGCTCTCGCAGCTCGGGACCGAGGCGGTGAGCGACCTGGCGGGGCACGAGCACGGGGTGGACGGGCTGGCGGGCGTGAGCCTCTTGACCCCCAGCCCCCACGGGGCCGGTCCGTTGATGGAGGCCCTGACCCAGTACGACTGGAAGGACATCGCGCCGGACGTGTACCTGACCTACGAGCGCACCTGGGACGAGGGGGAGGGGTGCATCGTCGATCGGAGCTGCCTCTGGGCGGAGGGCAGCGTGCACTCGGTGGCCGATTGGGGCTTGCTCGGTGAGGTCACCGCGGACCGACGGATCGAGTACCGCTGGGTCGAGACCGGTGCGGGCTGGAGCTTCCTGCAGCGGTGGTGGCTCACCGAGCCGTCCACAGGCACCAAGCTCGACCTCGAGATCGGCGACCAGTACTACGTCGGCGTCAACCTGCCCGCCGGCAACGGCACCACCCGCGTGCACGCGAGCTGGTTGACCATGGACATGTCGACCGGGGATGCCTCGGAGGGCGCCGCCAACACGCTGATCAGCAACTGGGCCGGCGACGCCGAGAGCCTGGACACCTGGATCGACGACAACCTGTAGGTCTACTGCACCACCACGAGCTCGCGGGTGTGCAGGAAGCCACTGCCATTTCCGGACACCTCGACCACGAGCACCGTGACCTCATCGTCCCAGGTCGCGTCCAGGATGGTCACGTCGTAGCCGGCCTCGCGGGTCTCGCTGTGGTTGCCGTGCAGGTGACCGGCGTAGTTGTCGGCCACGCGCAGGCTGTGCAGACCCGTGAGCGCCGAGATGCGGGCGTCGTCGTCTTCGTAGAAGCCGCCGGGCACCACGACCATCGGGTTGTGGCTGGCCATGATCAGGCTCTCGTCGGGGCCCTCCCAGCGACCGATCTGGGTGGAGAAGAAGGACCAGGTGCCGCCCTCGATGTCGTGCAGGTCGCCCATCTCGCCCGCCACGAGATCCGGGTCACGGCTCGCCCAGTCCAGCACCACGAAGCGGATTCCCGATGGGTGGGTGAAGGCGAAGTTCTGGAGCCAGATGTCGCGTCCGAGCCCTTCGTCCCAGACCGGAATGGCCTCCTCGACATAGTCGGTGTAGGTGTCGGCGAGGCGCTCCCTGGCGTCGGCGAACACCGTGTCGAAGCGCTCCCCGTCGCCCGCGTGGCCTTCGTTGTCACCGATGACCGGGACGTAAGGCACGGTCGAGGTGTCCAACAGCGCGCGGCTCGGCTCCAGGCCGTCGCCCCATCCGATGTCGCCGAGCACCAGCAGGAGCTCGATGCCGCGCGCCTCCGCCTCCAGGTCGATCCAGTCCAGGGCTGCGAGCAGGCGCTCGTTGGCGTCCCCGCTCTTGGCGGAGATGTGTGGATCGGCGATCGCGGCGAAGGAGAAGAGGGGGGCGAAGGGCGCGGACGACTCGGGGGGCGAGGTGTCGGTAGCGGTGTCTGGCACCGGGTCCGCGTCGCAGGAAAGCCACAGCCAGATCATGCGGTCCAGGCTACTCCAAGGCATGGCCGCACCGAAGCCCAGTCACCTGTCCGCGCTCGCCTGCCCCCGGTGTCGGGTGAGCCTGTCGGACCCCTCACAGTGCCCGGCTTGCGGTTCCACCTTCCCCGTTGTCGAAGGTGTGTTGGACTATGGGCCGCCTCCCGAACACCGTGGCCTGGGGCAGGCCGCGATGGAGTCCCGGGTGCTGGTGACGAAGTACGAGGCGGTGCTGCGCCCGGCGCTCACCCGGCTCGTGAGCGGCATCAAGCCGGCCGAGGAGGAGGCGTGGCTGCGCGAACACCTGCGGCTCGGCGACGCCGGTGGCCCCATCCTCGACCTCGCGTGCGGGACAGGTCGCTACACACGTTTCCTGGCCCGCACCCACGGCAGCGATGTCATCGGCCTCGACCTGAGCCAGGCGATGGTCGTGCGCGCCAGCGTCGACGCGCCCTCGCTGCTGTTCGTTCGCGGTGACGCGATGTCGCTGCCGTTCGGCGACGAGAGCCTGTCCGCCGTGAACTCGAGCGGGTCGCTGCACCTCTTTCCCGACCCCGCTGAAGCCATCGCCGAGGTCGGTCGGGTGCTCGCGCCGGGAGGGAGCTTCACCAACCTGTCCGGGGCGCGGGCCACCTCGCGCCGCTATCGGCTGTTCCAGCCGCTCATCGCGCGCGCCACCGCCATGAACTTCCTGCCGCGCGAGGAGCTGGAGGGCGCCCTGGACGCCGCCGGGCTCGCGATCGTGGACTTCCGGCTGGTGGGCATGATGGCGTTCCTGGCGGCACGGAAGCTGTGAGCTGGACCCTGGTGGTCGCCGATCGGGAAGCTGCGCCCACCGAGTCCTGGGCGGTCTGCATCGACCCGCGTGTGAGGCAGGTGCGGGTGGAGCCCGTGGTGAGCGGCGCGCCGTCGAGTGAGATCGGGCTGCGAGCGGTGTTCCGACGGTACGTGCACGCGCGGCCCGACTCCGAGGCGCTGGTGTGGTTGGCGTCGGACCAGGTCGCGGCACTGCTCCACGCGGTGGAACAGGGCTACGCGGCCTCCATGACCTGGAGCGGCGACGTGATCGGGACGTGGACCCCCGCGGCGTGGCAGGCCGCCGAGTGCGTGGCGGCGGGCGCGGGTGCTGACCTGGGAGAGGAGCTAGCGTTCTGACGCCGTTCGGCGGATGGCGTTGCGGCGCAGCGCGGTGAGGGCGCCGAGCCCCTGATCGAACGCCATCGGCAACGTGAGCGGTCGGAAGGTCGCGCCCTGGCCCAGGGGGAGCAGGTTTCGGAAGCTCGCCATCCAACGCTGGACGGTCGCCAGCGCGCGCTCGTGGCCGGCCGCGGGCACGGGCAGGGCGTGGCGGGTGGCGATCCGGTAGCCGCGTCGGACGCGACCAGGGTCGAGCACACCCAGCCGACCCAGCGTGCGGGTCGTGCGCGCGACCAACTCGTCGGTGCCCAGGGTCCAGAGCTCGTCCTCGGGGCCGCACCAGTTGTCGACCAGCAACGACGTGAAGCCGGGCGGTGAGAGGGAACGCGACAGGTTCGCCGGCTCGGTGGTGCGTGCGAAGGGCACGGCGGGGTCGGGCCACGCAGTCCACTGTGCGCTGCCCACGGCCTCTCCGGCCAGGGTCAACAGGCAGCCGACCTGGTTGCGGTAGGCCAGGCGCGTCGCCGCGTCCAGGACCTCGCGAGGCGGGCGGGGCCTGACCAGGCGAACCAGGTCGGGAAGCGAGGCGGAGCAGGTGATCCAGGCGGGCTGCAGGTGGCGCCCGTCCGCGAGCACGACCTCTACCACCCGGTCCCGATCGGTGGACAGCCGCACCACCTGGGTCTCCAGGGTGAGGCGCACGCCCCCCACCGCGAGGTGGGTGGACAGGGCCTCCATCAGCTCCCCGGCGCCGTGTGCGGGGTAGCGGAACCGAGGGGCCGCCACGCGCCAGGGCCAGCGTGTGTCGGTGGTCAACTCCGTGGTGCCCCAGACCTTCTTCACGCCGGGCTGCCCCGAGGTGGCCCCCGGGTCGACCTGGAGCGTGGACCTGGCCGCCGTTCGCACGGTGAGCAGGCGGGCGCCCAGCAGCTCCTCCGACAGGGCATGGCTGCAGTCCTGAGGCGCGGCATCGACCCGAAAGGTGCCGACGTCTTCGCGGAACGACCACGTCCGCGCCTGGCCGCCGACCGCTCCCGCCATGTCGACGACCTCCGCCGGCACGCCCGCGCGGCGAGCGGCCCAGGCGGCCGCCAGCCCCGAGGGGCCGGCGCCGATCACGAGGAGCGAGGGGGAGGGCACCTCCCAAGGCTACTCGAGCTGGTCCACAGAGCGAGCCATGCGATCGCTGAAGTCCGCGCGGATGCGGATCAGCGGGTCGTGGTGGCGCGGGGGATCCCCAGGAATCCACCAACCGTCCGGCTTGACCAGGTCGGCCTCCACGTGGACCTCCTCGAAGTCGATCTCGGTGCGGGCCTTGTACCGGAACGTCGGCTGGTCCTGGGCGAAGGACATCGACATCAACAGGGTGAGCACAGACACCTCCAGGTTGTGGTCGTGCCCAGCCATTCTTGGTTGATTTCACAAAGCATTCAACGGGCTTACCAAGGAGTTACCCAGCCCTTCGGTAGGGGATCGTCATCCGCCCGTGCCGCGGAACTGCTGCGTGGACTCGAGGAAGAGGAAGTTGAAGGTGGTCAGGCTGCCGTAGCAGCGGGTCAGGTACGCCTGGAGCTCGCCGCGCTCCTTCTCGCTGAGCCCCGGATGGCTGTTGAGCTTCTGCTCCAGCACCCGCAGCTTCTCGCGCACCGAGGTCACCTTCTTGAAGAGCGCTTGCACCGGGACCTCCTTCACCACACGGTCCTGGTCGTCCAGGAACACGACCTTGCCCTCCACCATGCGCCGGCTGAGCCGCACGTTCCGGTCGCCTTCTCGCTCGTCCAGGGCGTGCCGCACGGCGTCCGCCACCAGCTCGTACAGATCCGTGTCGTCCATCGTGTCCTCCGCCGCAGGGAGTAACCTTCGCCCGACCTCGGAGAACGCCCATGCTCTGGCTCGCTGCGACCGCCTTCGCCCAGGACACCGCCTACCTGCTCGAGGGCAGCCCCGAGTTCGAGGAGGGCTGCCTCGACAACGACGACGCGGGGGAGGAGGGCAGCTGTGAGGATCGCTTCTACCGCTTCCTGTCTCAGTCCATGGCGGAGCAGGGCTTCACCTTCCAGCGCCACGGCTTGATGGCCAGCCCCACCTTGAACCACGACGAGGGCCTGTTCGTGGGCGCCACGCTCGACACCTTTCCCCTGTCGCCGCCCCGCTCCAACCTCGCGGGCAAGGAGGAGAACACCGAGTTCTCCCCCGTGTTGCCGCGCTTCGAGGCGGCCTGGCGGGGTGCCCCCGGTCCCACCGATGCAGGCCTGGGGCTCTCGGTCCTTCCGCCCGTGCCGGTCAACGGCGCGTCCGCCTTGATCGTGGGCCTCGACGGGGGCGTGGCGTTCGGCGATGGCCCGCTGCGCGGTGGACTGGATGCGGCCTTCACCTACGCACGAGCGCGCGCGCCGATCACGGCCACCGAGGAACAGTACGAGTCCGGTGACTTCGAGAACAACCTCAAGGCCGAGACCTACGAGGCGGTCTGCGTGCCCGCGGGAGGTTGCGTGGACACCTTCACCGTGGCCGACACCAGCGTGCAGCTGGCGGTGAGCTACCGGATCGCATCCTGGCTGACCCCGTGGGTCCGCGTCGGTGGCGCCCTGGTGCAGGAGAAGCTCTACGTGATGTACGACGACACCCTGTGGGCGCTCACCGGTCTGCAGCCTCAGGCGAGCGTGGGCGCCACCTCGGCTCCGCACGAGCGGGTCTTCCTCGGCGCGAGCGCTGGTGTGGCGCGACGAGGCGAGGCCATCACCATGGATGGCGAAGAACCCGGGCGCTTCTTCAAGCTCACGGGGACCGCCGGGTACCGCTTCTGATGAGGGTGGTCTTCCTCGAGATCGAGGCGGACCGCGACTGGGCGCTCTCGGCGGTGGGCCCGAGCTGCCTGGGCGCCTGGTTGCGCGAGCGTGGTCACGAGGCACGGCTCGTCTCGGTGCCCAGGGATCTGCCGCTGCCGGAGGCCCGGGCGCTGGCGCTCAGGCTGGACCCGGATCTGCTGGCGGTGTCCCTGACCACGCGCCAGTGGCTTCGCGGCCGTGAGGTCGTGGGAGCCCTGGCCGGCAGTGGCGTTCCGCTCATCGCCGGCGGCCTCCACCCGACCTTCCGGCCCGACGCGGTGCTCGCCGCACCGGGCTTCGACATGGTCTGCCTCGGGGAAGGGGAGGAGGCGCTGCTCGAGGTCGTGCAGGCGCTGGAATCGGGGCGCTCCCTCTCTGGAATCGACAACGTGCGGACGGGCCCGGCCCCTGCGAAGCTGCGCCCCCCGGTCCGTCCGCTCGACCGGCTGCCGTGGATGGCGCGCGACCTGCTCGCGGAGCCCACCGGCGTGGTGCACGTGTCGACCCAGCGCGGGTGTCCGTTTCCGTGCACCTACTGCGCGGCGAACATGCTGGACGCGCTCTACGACGACGCTCGGTACGGCCGGCGACGCACGGTCGAGCACGTTCTCCGGGAGCTGGAGGTGCTCCGAGACGCGGGCGCCTGCTACGTGGTGTTCCTCGACGACACCTTCACGCTGAACCCGCCGTGGCTGCGCGACTACCTCCCGCGCCATCGCGACCGCGTCGGGCTCCGGTTCTCGCTGCACGCGCGGGTCGAGACGATGACGGAGGCCCTGCTCGACCTCCTGGCCGAGGCCGGCTGCGACCAGATCACCTACGGGGTCGAGTCCGGGAGCGAGCGGGTCCGTCGCGAGGTGATGAAGCGACCCGTGAACAACGAGCGCATCGTGGCGGTGTTCGAGGCTACCCGCGCGGCAGGCATCCGGGTGACGGCCAACTACATGCTCGGCCTGCCCACCGAGACACCCGACGACCTGGACGCCACCTTCGCGCTGCACCAGCGCCTGGACCCCGACGCGTTCGGCTACTTCGTCTTCTACCCGTACCCGGGCACGCCGCTCTTCGTCACGTGCCGCGACCGCGGGCTGCTGCCCGAGGACTGGGAAGAGCGACCCGCGGTCCACCACCGCTCGGTGCTTCGGCTGGAGCACCTGTCCGATGGGGACCTGCAGCGCGCCTGGGATCGCTTCACGGCGGACCGTGTTGAGCGCACGCGAGCGCGCTACGGAGGGCAGACGGAGACCGAACCCTCGGTCCTGGACTACGCGGCGACCATCTGACGTGACCTGGCTGTTTCTCGCCCTGGCGTGCAAGCGCGCCCCGCCCGCCGACCCTGCCGACGCGCTCGGGGTCTTGCCCTGCGCCACGCTGGCCGCCGGCGATGCGTGCGTGGAGACCGCCTGCCAGGAGTGTGTGGACTTCTGTGGCCTGGGGTGCGAGAGCGTGCAGGACGATCCCCTCGGCTTCACGTGCCCCGGCGTCGGCAGCTTCACCGTGGCTCAGGTGTGTCCCGCAACGCCGCCAGACGTGGCGGAACCCGAGGAGGGCGGCTAATCGTGGTGCCCCGCGGCAACCTCGCCGCGGACCAGGAGTCAGCGTGGGCTTCAAGTCGTTTCTGAAGGGCAAGCTCGACAAGCACGGCGGCCCGGCCGGGCTCGCCAAGGCCGTCGCCTCCAAGCCCGGACGCATGGTGTCTGGAGGTCGCGGCTACGCCAGCGGCGAGAAGGACGAGGCCGTGTCGCCCGAGGCGATGCGCGAGACCTTCAAGGATGTGCCGACCGAGCCCGATGCCGATGGCTTCATCGCCGTGGCCCCCACGGACTGGATCAACGCCGATCGCTCGGGCACCTACGACGTGCACGACGCGCAGGTTGCCGTGTACCGCTACGACGGCGTGCTCTACGCCATCGACTCCGCCTGCACCCACGAGGACGGGCCCCTCGGGGAGTCGGAGGTCCGCGAGGGCGGCGTGATCGCTTGCCCGTACCACGACTGGCGCTTCGAGTTGTCCACGGGTGAGTGCCTCACCCACCCGGGTCGGCAGGTTGGGTGCTGGGCGGTCAAGGACGAAGATGGCTTTGTGTGGATCGGCCACCGAACCACGCAGGGCGCCACCGAGCGTGGTGGCGAGCACGACGACGGTCTCGTGATGGATCAGCCCCTCGAGGACTGAGCCCGCTCTGCCAGCGCGAAGGCGCCATGGAGCCCCGACACCGCGCCGAGAGCGGGAGCCACCAAGAACGATTCGGGCAACCGCAGGTAGCCAGCCAGCCGCTCGCGCAGGTGGTGGCGGGTGCGATCCAGGAGTCCTGCTGCCGCCATCACGCCGCCACCGAGCGCTATGCGCTGAGGTGCCAGCACGCAGGTGATCGTGTGGAGCCCTGACGCGAGGTACCTCGCCTCAAGGTCCCAGGCGGGGTGATCCGGCGGGAGGTCTTCGGCAGCGCGGCCCCAGCGAGCCTCCAGAGCACGACCTGACGCGAGGCCTTCGAAGCAGTCTCCGTGGAACGGGCAGCTGCCCTCGAAGGTGTCGTCGTCCGCTCGCTGCATCGGCACATGGCCCATCTCCGGGTGCAACAGCCCCTGCACGAGGCGTCCGCTCGACACGGCGCCGCCTCCGATCCCGGTGCCGATCGTGACGTACACGAAGTCGTCGAGTCCCCGGCAAGCACCCCAGCGCCCTTCGGCGAGGGCGGCGGCGTTCACGTCGGTGTCCAGCGCCCAGGGGCAGTCCAGGGCTTCGCCGAGCTGTGGGCCGATCGGGACCCCGCGCCAGCCGAGCTTGGGGGTGGCGCCGATCACGCCGTAGCGATCACTCGATGGGTCCACCTCCACCGGGCCGAACGCGGCGATGCCGAGGCCGTCGAAGGGGCCGCGCTCGCGGAGCCAGGCGACGACAGCGTCGAGCGTGGTCGTCGGATCCGAGGTGGGGAGCACGACGGGGACGAGATGGGCCCGGCGCGCGCCCGCTGCGACGACGAAGGTGGTTCCGCCGGCTTCGATGGCTGCGAACATCCACGCCATCTTGGCAGGAGGTGGGTGCGCCTCCCCGGACCTGTGTCCGGAGAGGCGCAGCACTCGCGCCCTCGCCGCCACGCGTGGGGACGTCGCCCCCTCCCTGCAGGACCGGAGCGCTACCCCCTCATCGTAGCCAAGCGCGCGGCGCTTGTGGGGATGTCCTGGTTACCCTGTTGTTACTACGGCCCATGCACCTCGCCGATCTGACGACCCCCGCTGCCGTCTTCGACCTCGACCGGGTCGAGCGGAACTGCGCCTGGATGAAGCGCCGTGCCTCGGCACTGGGCGTGCGGCTCCGTCCGCACGTCAAGACCCACAAGTGCGTGGCGATCGCCCAGATGCAGACCGAGGGTCAGCAGGTCACCGTGTCCACCTTGGCGGAGGCTCGGGCGTTCTCGTCGGTGTTCTCGGACGTGCTCTACGCGGTGCCGCTCGCACCCGAGAGGCGCGCCGAGGCGGCGGCGATCCGAGGCCTGACGGTCCTGGTCGACAGCCCGGAAGCGGTGGAAGCGGTCGCGCAGCCCGCGATGTTGAAGATCGACTGCGGCTACCGCCGGGCGGGGGTACCTCCCCGAGCGGCGGCCCCCCTTGCAAGGCGGCTCGCCGAACGCGGGCACTTCGCAGGCCTCTTGACCCACGCCGGCCACAGCTACGGCGCACGCTCGGTGAACGAGGTGCAGGACATCGCGAGGAGCGAGCGCGACCTGCTCGGCACGCTGGCCGACTCGCTTCGCGCGGAGGGGCTGGCGGTCGACTGCGTGAGCGTGGGGTCCACCCCGACGATGCGGCACGTGGACCACCTGGCGGGCATCGACGAGATCCGGCCCGGAAACTACGTGTTCTTCGACGGCTGCCAGACCGATCTCGGTTCTTGTGGACGCGACGAAGAAGCCCTCGCGGTGGTGAGCACCGTGGTGGGCGCCTACCCATGGCGGAACGCGGCCGTGATCGACGCCGGCGGTCTGGCGCTCTCGAAGGACCGAGGGGCGGAGCACCTCGGCGCCACGGGCTTCGGTCGCGTGACGGATCTGGAGGGAGCCCCGCTCGAGGCCGCCTTGACCGGGCTGTCGCAGGAACACGGCAAGATCGTCGGTGGTGGTCTGCGAGTTGGTCAGAAGGTCCTCGTCTGGCCCCAGCACAGCTGCCTCACCGCGGCCTGCCACGACAGGCTGCACGGCCACCGGGGCGGTCGCATCGAGGCCGTGTGGCCCACCGTTCGTGGGTGGTAGCCTGCGCAGGTGTCGGACTGGACCTATGGCGGCCTGCACCCGTACACCGCGGGGGTGCGCAACGCCTTGATCGACCGCGGGGAGGTCGCCGCTCACACCGGTGAGCCGTGGGACGAAGCCACGCTGCTGGCGATCGCCGGGGGGCTGGGCGTGGGCTGCGTGCTCTGGGAGTTCGAGCGGCACAAGACCACCTTCCTCACCCTCGGGTTCCGCAAGGACTGGCACTACCCACGCCGCTTCCTGGAGCCTCTCTGTGACCGGCTTGGTGCGCAGGTCGAGTGGCTGGAGACCCAGAGCGAGACGGCGGCGGTGCGGCACCTCGACGCGTGCCTCGCCCGCGGGCACACCCCGCTGGCCTGGGTGGACGCCTGGCACCTGCCCTGGCACTTCCTCGGCGATGCGGCCGAGGGCTGCATCTCGCACGTGGTGCGGATCCGCGGGAAGGTGGGCCGCGCTTACGGCATCGACGACCTGGCGGCGCTGGACTTCGAGCTCGACGAGGCGCGCCTGGCGGCCGCCCGGGCGCGCATCCCGAGCTTCAAGCACCGGCTGATGGTGATCACCGAGGTCGGGGAGTGCGACGTGGTGGCGGCTCTCGATGCGGGACTGCGGGCCCAGGTCGTGCACCTGTCCAGCGATTCCGAGAGCTTCGGCCTGGCCGCACTGTCCCGGTGGGCCGGTCGCATGCGTGACCCACGCCACCCCCGTGGATGGGGGCGCATCTTCGAGCACGGCACTGGACTGTTCGGCACCCTCGCGTCGCTCTACGGCGCGATCGAGCTGGCCGGCGAGCCCGGACAGGGGAGCCTGCGGGGGCTCTACGCCGATGCCCTCGAGGAGTGCGCCCTGCTGCTCCGCAGGCCGATGTTGCAGGACGTGGCGCTCATGTACCGCGAGCTGTCGTGGATGTGGCAAGACCTCGGCAAGGCGGCGCTTCCCGAGGACGTGGCCGCTCTCCACGCGGCTCGGCAGCTGCTCGACGCACGCCACGCCGCCGTTCGGGAGCGGGGAGGCGATGCGCTGGCGCAGGCTTCCGAGATCGACGGCACGCTCCGAAGCCATGCGAGGCAGCTCGATGTGGAGTTCCCGCTCACGCAGGATGAGCGCGAGGACTTCCTCGCCGAGCTCGCCGGGCGGGTCGACGAGCTCGCGGACGCCGAACACGACGCCCACGCGGCGTTGGCCCGCGCGATGGCGTAGTCAGAAGCGCACGCCGAGCGAGCCGCGCGGGATGACGGTGCCGTACACCGACAAGCGCACCGCGGCTCCGAGGGTGAACGCTTCACCTTCGCCCAGCTCGAGACGACCCTCGATGTCCGCGAAGCCCTGCGGGAGCGGAAGGCCGTAGCCGCCCTGGGTGGTGGTTCCGTCGCTGTGTTCCACCGTGAGATCCTCGACCCAGTAGAGCTCGTCGGTGATCGGCATCGAGTAGCCGCCACCGAAGGTGAAGGCCCAACGTCGCCGCTCGTCCGGGCTGCGTCCGGCGACCTGGCCATGGAGGGAGAAGCCAGCGTAGGGCATCGCCCACGAGGCGAAGCCCATCGCGTCGCCGAGCCCACCGAAGCCGCCCAGCCGGCCCCCCACGTAGGCTCCTCCTTGGGCGGCGGTCCTCCACCACAGGCCCGCCGCAGCCGTTCCGGCGGCTGGAGAGGCCTGGCCGCCCACATCCACGAGCAGGTGCTGGCTTCCGGTGGGCGCGATGGTGTGGCTCGCGGAGACCGCAGGCCAGAAGCAACAGCCGACGTCGACGTTCGTCTCCGACTGCTCGGCCGCCGCACTCGCCGGCAGGGTGTCGAGGTGGTCTGCAGGTGCCACGATCGGCACGCACGCCGTCCCAGCCAGGGCGAGCAGCGCCCCACTCCACAACCTCCGCATGCGTCCTCACTCGTACCCGACTGCACGAGGTTGCCTCGCTGGCCTTGGCATGGCAAGCAATCAGGTTATCCTGATGTCCGGATGGACTCTCTCACCAGCGAGACCGAGCTCTTCAAGCTCTTGAGCGACCCGACACGGCTGCGTCTGCTGGCGCTCCTGGAGGACCATGAGCTCACCGTGGCCGAGCTCGTGGCGGTGCTCGAGGCACCCCAGAGCCGCGTGTCCACCCACCTGGGCAAGCTTCGCGAGGCGGGCCTCGTCCAGGATCGCCAGGATGGAAGCTCCCGCTACCACCGGCTGGACGCGCGCATGCCCCCTGGAGCGGCTTCGACGTGGGAGCTGATCCGCCGACGTCTGGGCGAAGACCGCCAGCTCGGCGCGGACGCGGCGCGTGCCGGACGGGTCATCGCGGATCGCCACGCGCAGGCCACGTGGGCCGAGCGCGTCGCGGGCCGCATGGCGAGGCACTACAGCCCTGGCCGAACGTGGGAGAGCCTGACCCGCGGACTGCTCGGTCTGCTCGACCTCGGGCGTGTCGTCGACATCGCCAGCGGCGACGGCGGCGTGGCCGAGCTGATCGCGCCCCATGCCGAGCATGTCACCTGCCTCGATCAGTCGCCGCAGCTGGTGGCGAGCGGCTCCGAGCGGCTCGCTCAGCTCGAGAACGTGCGCTTCGTCCGTGGGGACATGCATGCGCTCCCCTTCGAAGACGCCAGCTTCGACCACGCGCTGTTGATGACCTCGCTCTCGTTCACGCGGCGACCGGGCGAGGTGCTCGTCGAAGCCGGGCGCGTGCTCCGCGGTGGCGGTGCGGTGGTCGGCACCGTGCTGTCCCGGCACGACCACCGAGACGCCGTCGAGCCCTACGACCACCAGAACCTGGGCTTCTCCCCCGACGAGCTCCAGAGCCTGCTCGACGCCGCCGGCTTCGTGGTGCGCACCTGCGCGCCCACCGCGCGCGAGCGGCGTCGCCCGAACCTCGAGACCCTCACCTTCCACGCCAGGAAGTCACCATGACCGTCCGCCCCGACCAGACCGAGCTGCTGCGCAGGCTCTTGAGCGAGCGCATCCTGTTGCTCGATGGCGCCACCGGCACCCAGATCCAGACCTATGGCCTCGAAGAGCAGGACTACCGGGGCAAGCGCTTCGCCGACGTCGAGCAGCTGCTGAAGGGCAACAACGATCTGCTCTGCCTCACGCGGCCCGACGTGGTTCGCGAGGTGCACGACGCCTACCTCGACGCGGGCGCCGACATCATCGAGACCAACAGCTTCAACGCCACCACGATCAGCCAGGCCGAGTACGGCCTGTCGCGCCTGGCGTTCGAGCTCAACGAAGCGTCGGCCAGGCTTGCCCGCGAGGCCGCCGACGCCAGCTTCCAGCTCACGGGACGTCCCCGCTTCGTGGCGGGGGTGCTCGGCCCGACCTCGCGCACCTGCAGCCTCTCCCCAGATGTGAACGACCCCGGCTTCCGCAACGTCACCTTCGAAGCGTTGCGGGAGGCCTACCTCGACGCCGCTCGTGGCCAGGTCGCGGGTGGCGCCGACATCCTGCTGGTCGAGACCATCTTCGACACGCTCAACGCCAAGGCCGCGCTCTACGCGATCGACGAGCTCTTCGCCGCCGAAGGCTTCACCTTGCCCGTGATGATCTCGGGCACGATCACCGATGCATCCGGCCGCACCTTGTCGGGCCAGACCACCGAGGCGTTCTGGTACAGCCTGCGGCACGCCCGCCCCATCGCCATCGGCCTGAACTGTGCGCTGGGTGCCGACGAGATGCGCCAGTACGTCGACCGTCTAGGACGGGTGTCGGAGTCCGCCGTCTCCGCGCACCCCAACGCCGGGCTGCCCAACGAGATGGGTGAGTACGACGACAGCCCGGGGTTGATGGCCGAGCACATCCGTGAGTGGGCGGAGACGGGCCTGCTCAACATCGTCGGCGGCTGCTGTGGCACGCAGCCGCCCCACATCGCCGCGATGCGCGAAGCGGTGGAGGGTGTCACCCCCCGCGCCCTGCCGGCGCTCCCCGCGACCATGCGTCTGTCGGGTCTGGAGCCGGTGGAGATCGACAAGCGCAGCCTCTTCGTCAACGTGGGCGAACGCTGCAACGTGACCGGCTCGGCGCGCTTCCGCCGCATCATCGAGAACGGCAACTACGAGCGCGGCCTGGCCATCGCCCGGCGGCAGGTGGAGAACGGCGCCCAGATCCTCGACGTGAACATGGACGAGGGCCTGCTGGACTCGGAGGCCGCCATGACGACCTTCGTGAACCTGCTGGCGAGTGAGCCCGACATCGCCCGCGTGCCGGTGATGATCGACTCGAGCAAGTGGACGGTGCTGGAGGCCGGGCTGCGCTGCCTGCAGGGCAAGGGCATCGTGAACTCGATCTCGCTCAAGGAGGGGGAGCAGCCCTTCGTGCACCAGGCCCGCACGGTGCGTCGGTATGGCGCAGCCGTGGTCGTCATGGCCTTCGACGAGGCGGGACAGGCCGACACCGTGGAGCGGAAGGTCGCGATCTGCCGGCGGAGCTACGACATCCTCGTGAACCAGGTCGGCTTTCCGCCCGAGGACATCGTGTTCGACCCGAACATCTTCGCGGTGGGCACGGGTCTGGAGGAGCACGCCGACTACGGGCTCGCCTTCCTCGAGGCCACCCGGCAGATCAAGGAGGTCTGCCCGGGTGCGAAGGTGAGCGGCGGGGTGTCGAACCTGAGCTTCGCGTTCCGAGGCAACAACCCGGTCCGCGAGGCCATCCACACCGTGTTCCTGTACCACGCCATCCAGGCGGGCATGGACATGGGCATCGTCAACGCGGGGCAGCTGTCCCTGTACGACGACCTGGACTCCGACCTGCGCGAGCGCTGCGAGGACCTGGTGCTGAACCGGCGCCCGGACGCCACCGAGCGCCTGCTGGCCATCGCGGACTCGGCCCAGAGCACCGCGCGCGACTCGGGACCCGATCTGACCTGGCGCGAGGGCACGATCGAGGAACGGCTGTCCCACAGCCTGGTCAAGGGCATCACGGACTTCATCGATCAGGACACGGCGGAAGCGCTCGCCACGTACGAGCGCCCGCTCCTCGTGATCGAGGGGCCGCTGATGGCGGGCATGAACGTGGTCGGCGACCTCTTCGGCGCCGGCAAGATGTTCCTGCCCCAGGTGGTGAAGTCCGCACGGGTGATGAAGAAGTCGGTCGCCTGGCTGGAGCCCTACCTCGAGGCCGAGCGCGTCGAGGGCCAGTCGAAGGGGCGCATCCTCATGGCCACGGTGAAGGGGGACGTGCACGACATCGGCAAGAACATCGTCGGCGTGGTGCTCCAGTGCAACGGCTACGAGGTCGTGGACCTGGGCGTGATGGTTCCCGCAGAGACCATCCTGCGCAAGGCTCGCGAGGAAGGCTGTCACATCATTGGCCTGTCCGGCCTCATCACGCCGTCGCTGGACGAGATGGTGCACGTGGCATCGGAGATGAAGCGCCAGGGCTTCGAGCTGCCGTTGTTGATCGGCGGCGCCACCACCAGCGAGGTGCACACCGCGGTGAAGATCGCTCCGAACTACGATCACGAGGCGGTGTACGTGTTGGACGCCAGCCGCGCCGTCGGCGTGGCTTCGAGGTTGCTCGGCGAGCAGCGCGGCGCTCTGCGGGATGAGACGGCCCAGCGCTACGAAGCCATCCGGGTTCGCCGGGCCGCCACCGGTGGGCGCAAGCGGGCCACGATCGGCGAAGCTCGCGCGAACGCGGTCGCCATCGACTTCGCGGTCCAGCCGCCCACGGCACCCGCGTGGACCGGCCAGCGCAGCTTCGACGACTGGGACCTTGCGGAGCTGGTGCCCTTCATCGACTGGTCGCCCTTCTTCGCGACCTGGGAGCTCCGTGGTCGCTTTCCCGCGATCCTCGACGACCCGAAGAAGGGTGAAGCTGCGACAAAGCTGTATGAGGACGCTTGCGCGATGCTCGACCGGATCGTGACGGAGAAGTGGCTCACGGCGCGCGCCGTCGTGGCGATCCATCCGGCCAACCGGTCCGGTGACGACATCCGGGTGTTCACGAGCGAAGCGCGCGACGTCGAGCTGCTCACGCTGAACACGCTCCGGCAGCAGGCCCAGAAGACCCGCGGCCCCAACCGGGCCCTGTCGGACTACGTCGCTCCCGAGGGCGTGGCCGACTGGGTGGGGGCCTTCGCCGTCTCTACCGGTCACGGCATCGAGGAGCACCTCGCACGCTTCGCGGAGGACCACGACGACTACTCGTCCATCCTGCTGAAGGCGCTCGCCGACCGCCTCGCCGAGGCCTTCGCCGAGCGGCTGCACCAGCTCGTGCGGACCGAGCTGTGGGGCTACGGGGCCGACGAGGCTCTCGACCACCACGCGCTCATCGCCGAAGACTACGCAGGCATCCGGCCTGCGCCCGGCTACCCGGCCCAGCCCGACCACACCGAGAAGCAGAAGGTGTTTGCGCTCCTGGGCGGGACCGCGGGTGTGGAGCTCACCGAGTCGATGGCCATGCTCCCCGCGGCCAGCGTGTCGGGCCTCTACTTCGGCCACCCCGAGGCGGTGTACTTCGGGGTGGGCAAGATCGGTCCGGATCAGCTCGCGGACTACGCAGCCCGGAAGGGCTGGAGCGTCGAGAAGGCCGAGCGCTGGCTCCGCCCCGCGCTGGACTGAGGCCGGCCTACTCGGGCAGGTCCACCGCGAAGATCTGCAGGTCCATGACGGAGTCCTCCTCGCCACCGGTCGCCTGGTGCAACTCCACGGCGAGCACGTGCTCGCCCACGGCCAGCGCATCACCGGGCCACCACGTGTCGATGTACCCGCTCTCGGCGTCGCCGCTGATCGCCCACGGCGCCGCCTGGTCGATCACGAGGCCGGCGTACGCCAGGTTGGAGCGCCAGACCTCGGTGCCGTCGACGAACAGCCGCGCGCCATCGTCGCGCCGCATGCGCACCAACCAGGCGTCGGGCTCGGACGTGACGGAGACGGTGGTGCGGTAGCCCGAGCTGATGGGTGGCTTCTTGCCCAGCTCGATCTCGGTCGAGAGGTCCGACAAGGCCGCTCCGATGGGTGTCGTGCCCGTCGACCAGGCGCTGTCGTCGAAGGTGCCCACCTCGAAGCCTGCGCCCGGGCTCAACGCCCAGGTCCACGCGGCGCCGGTCTCCAGCAGGGGCGTGCCCGGGTAGGCGACCAGGTCGGCGTCGAGCCATGCGTCGTTGGACGCGGTGTCGGCCTGGTGCAGCTCGATCGCGAGGAGGTTGGGACCATCCTGCAGCACGGTCGGATCCAGCGCGAAGCTCCACTTGGTGCGTGCGTCGCTGTACACCGTGGTGGTGGCGGCGGTTTCCTCGTCGACGCTGCCCGTCGGCATGTTGAAGCGTGCGACCTCGCTGCCGTTGATGTAGGCGATGCAACCGTCGTCGCAGGCCATCTGCAGCTCTGAGGTGGCGTACACGCTCGCGTCGGCGACCACGAAGGTGCGCCGGTACCAGGAGGTGATGGCGCGCTCGGGCTCGGGCACGGCGGTGTCGCCGGTGTCGTCGTCGACGGCCTCTTCACCCCAGCTCACCTGGGTCACGAGGTCGGCCAGTCCGTAGCCGAAGGGTGGGTTGCCTTGCTTCCAGGCGCTGTCGTCGAACGCGGCCGTCGTCCAGCCACTCTCCTCCGCGGCGTCGTGGTCGCTCAGGGTCCAGTCGGCCGTGCCCGCAGTGAGGCTGGTCTCGAGGGTCGCCGCGTCGACGTGCATCCGGAACTCGTCGATGAGCGCGCCGTCGACCGTGAGCGCCCGCAGGTGCATCCACTCGCCGTCGAAGTCCATCACGGAGGCGCCGTAGCTGCCGTTGTACTGGACGCGGCTTCCGGCCACCGGAGTGCCCACGTAGTAGAGGCTGCGGCCGCCGCGCCCGTCGATGACGTAGGTCAGCCCGTCCCGCACCATGCGCTCGAAGGTGTGGTCGTGGCCGGCCACGACCAGGTCGGCCCCCCACTCGGCGAAGGGCCACTGGAGCTCCCAGGTGTCGCCGTGAAGACCGGAGGAGAAGCTCGGGTGGTGGAAGGCGACCAGCTTCCAGGTGGCCTCGGACTTGGCCAGCTCTTCCTGCAGCCAGAGCGCCTGCGGGCTGTCGGCCCCGATGCCGTCGGGCTCGTGCCCGTCGGAGTCCACGACGAAGAGGGTGATGTCGGCGCTCAGCTCCTGGACGTAGTAGCGCTCGTTGCCCGGGAGCGAGAAGTAGTCGGTGTACGGCTCGACGCTGTTGGTGTACCAGTCGTGGTTGCCGAGCGATGGCCAGAAGCGGTTGAGCTTGGGCTTCGCCCCCAGCGCGCTCCTCTTCTTGGCGGCCTCGCCGGTGTCGGTCGAGGTGTCGCTGCTCGTGGGCGCTGTGTCGCTGGCGGTGTCGGCGGTGTCTTCGGGGGGTGGGCCCGCGGGGTAATCGCCGAGGTACGGCTCGATGAAGGGCCAGTAGTACTGGCCAACGTTCTGATCGATGGTCTCGGCTTCACCGTTGTCGTAGTTGTTGTCGCCGCCGGTGACGATCAGGGTGGGGTCGAAGACCGTGACGAGGCGCGCCACCCGGTAGGTGTAGTCCGACGAGCTGCAGTAGCTGCTGCCCGCGTCGCCGTAGTCGCCGATGAGCGCGATGCGGGTGGTGCCTTCGGCGGGGCTGTCCCCAGTCATGTCGGGGTGGCACCCGTCGTCCGACCCGCTGTCACCGGTCTCGCCCTTCCCGGAGTCGCCCCCGATCTCCGGGTCGGCGGTCTCGGTGGCTGAGGTGTCCTCGGTGCCGCTCGCGGTGTCGGCGCCCGGCGTGGCCGTCCAGGTCCCGGAGGGCGTGGAGAGCTCAGGCTCGAGGTCGTCGAACCAGCCACAGGCGAGCAAGCACAGGACAGTCATGGGGCACAGGATAATGGGATGACGCCTGGGGTCCTCCGGGTATCGGTGCCCGGAGGCGGCAGATGTTGCGCAAGTACGGACTGTTCGGCTTCTTCACGACGGCCCTCGTGGCCCTCGATCAGTGGTCGAAGCACTGGACGGTGCAACACATCGGTCGGCGCGACGAGATTCACTGGATCGATGGCTGGTTTTCCTTGGTGTACGCCGAGAACCCCGGTGCTGCCTTCTCGTTCATGGCCGACAACCCCTACCGGATGCACTTCTTCGTCGGCTTCACAGTGGTCGCGATCGTGGTGCTCGGGGGGATGCTCGTGCAGCTCGACGACGACGAGAAGTTCCAGGCCACCTCGCTCGGGGTGTTGATGGCCGGCGTGATCGGCAACCTGATCGACCGGGTTCGCCAGGGGTACGTGGTCGACATGTTCAAGGCCTACACCGACTATGAGCCGTGGAAGGAGTGGTTGATCGAGACCTTCCGCACGAACGTGTGGCCGATCTTCAACGTGGCCGACATCTGCATCAACCTCGGGGTGGGCCTGATCTTGTTCCACTACCTGTTCCTCGAAGGTCGCCGGGGCGACGACGAGGACGTCGAGGTCGACGCAGCGGCCCTGCCACCCGTCGAAGCGTGAGGTGGCTGGCCCGGCTGGGGCTCCTGGTGGGTGGTCTGGTCATGGGCCTCGTGCTCGCCGAAGGGCTGGCGCGTGTGGTGAAGCCGGCCGGCGCCGATCTCCTGTTCGCCGCCGCCGAGCTGGCTCCGCCCGACATGTTCACCGTCCACCCGAAGCACGGACACGTGCCGACGCCGAACTGGTCGGGCAGGCTTCGAGCACTGGGTTTCGACGTGGAGGTCTCCTACGACGCGCACAGCATCCGGAACGGTGTGGCGGCGCGCGACGGCGTGCGCTGGCTGGCGGTCGGCGACTCCTTCACGGCGGCGGTCCAGGTCGACCACGCCGACACCTTCGTGGGCTTGCTGGACGGCGACCCAGGCCGTCAGGTGCTCAACGCGGGCGTGGACAACTTCTCCACCTGGCAGGCCAGCCTCCGCTACCAGGAGCTGGACGATGCCCTGGCCGCCGACGGGGTGCTCCTGACCTTCTTCACGGGCAACGACTTCACCGACAACCTGACCCGCTCCTTCCCGCCCTACCGGGCCGGTCCCGGAGTGCCCCCGACGATCCGCTGGCTCATGGAACAGAGCTACCTCTACGGCCAGTGGCGCGTCCTGAAGCGACGCAAGGAGCTGGCGACGGTCGCGGTGGGCGATCGCTACCGGTGGCAGCTCGAGCTCTCGCTCTTCCACAGCGAGGGGGCCAAGCGGCTGGCCGCCCTCGGTGCCATCAGCGGTGAGGCCCTCGAGGAGCTGGCCGCTGCTGCCAGGCAGCGCGGGGATCGGCTGCTGGTGGCCTTGGCGCCGCCGAGCTTCGCGGTGGAAGAGTCGCGAGCGGGCGGCACCTTCGAGATGGTGGATCTGGATCCAAGCGGCGCGCAGCTGGACGGACCTCGCCAGACCGCGCTGGAGATCCTGCACCGCGCCGGGATCGACACCTGTGATCTGGAGGCTGCCCTCGAGGCCGGCGACGGTACCTACCTGGTGTTCGACGGGCACTGGAGTGCCGAGGGTCACCGTGTGGTCGCCGACGCGCTCCGGGCGTGCATGGAGGCGCCGCCGGGCAGCCTCGTGCCGCCCTCGACCGGGGCGTCGATCGGCGGTCGGCTGCCGGGGCCGGGCTCAGCGCCCGGAGTCCCCGCTCAACCGCCGCCGCCGATGTGACGAGAGGGTGGCGTAGGGCGCTCGCCACCGTGAACCGCGCAGGTGATGGCGAGATTCTTGGCACAGTTTTCGTGGCGGGCGCCCTCGGTCCACCGGCTGCTCAGCCGGTGGAGGCCCTGCCCGCGTCGGTCAGCACGCACGTGCCGGCGTCGTGATCGAAGTCGATCAGGCCCTGCTCGACGAAGTACTCCATGAGCTTGGAGAAGCTCCGGTGGGCGATGAAGTAGCGGCGCTCGCTGTAGTCGTGCAGCTCCTTCATCTGGGCGGTGCCGCCCAGCTCGTCGAGCTTGGCGAGCACGCCCTTGCGCGCCTTCGCGAGGATCTTGTCCTGCCGAGCCTTCTGCTGGGCGATCTTGTCGGCCTCGCTCTCCACGGCGGGAGGGTCGGCCGGGGGCGGGGTGGCCGGGCCGGGCTCTGCGGGCGCCAGGGGCGCCTCGGGCTCGGCGGCCTTCCAGCCCGTGTCGGTCTTCTTGGGCGGTGGCGGATCGGGCACGGCGCTCTGACCAGGACCCTGCCCGTCGTCCACGGCCGGAACGATGGCTTCGCCCAGACCGGGCAGCTTGCGCACGATCGGCTTGAGCGCGCTCTTCAGCTTGTCGCGGAGACCCATGCAGCACCTCTGGGGCTCAGATATCCTCCGGAATCGTTTTCGTGTGCGCCCTGCACCCCTGGTCGGAGGTCGCGTGATCCAGCAGACCATCTCCCCCGTCGACGGCCGGGTGTTGGTCGAGCGCGAGCTCGCGGAGGGCGAGGCGGTCGAGCGCCTGCTCGATCGCGCCCGATCAGCCTGCGCGAGCTGGGCCGCGACGCCACTCGCCGAGCGGATCGAAGGGATCGCGCGCGGCGTGGACGCCTTCGTGGCGCGGAAGGACGAGCTGGCCTCGGAGCTCAGCTGGCAGATGGGCCGGCCGGTCTCCCAGGCGCCTGGCGAGATCGCCGGCTTCGAGGGTCGGGCACGCACGATGCTTCGGCTGGCTCCCGAGGCCTTGGCCGCCACCACGCCGGCCGCCAAGGTGGGCTTCACGCGCTGGATCGATCGGGAGCCGCACGGCGTGCTCCTGCTCTTGAGCCCGTGGAACTTCCCGTACCTCACCGCGGTGAATGCCCTGATCCCTGCGCTGGCCGCCGGCAACGTGGTGGTGCTGAAGCACAGCGATCAGACGCCGCTGTGCGCCGAGCGCCTCGCCGATGCCTTCGGCGACCTCCCGGCCGGGGTGTTCCAGGTGGTGCACGCCAGCCACGACACGGTGGGTCGCATGATCGCCGACCCGCGGGTCGACGCGGTGTCCTTCACTGGCTCGACCGCGGGTGGGGAGGCGGTGGAGCGTGCGGCGGCCGGCCGCTTCCTGCCCGTCGGCCTGGAGCTCGGAGGCAAGGACGGAGCCTACGTTCGCAGCGATGCCGATCCGGTCGCTGCGGCGGACGCGTTGGTCGACGGAGCGCTGTTCAACAGCGGGCAGAGCTGCTGCGGCATCGAGCGCGTGTACGTGCAGCGGGAGCTGTTCGATCCCTTCGTGGCGCGCTTCGCCGAGGTCGTTCGTGGCTACACCCTCGGCAACCCGCTCGACGCCTCCACGAACCTGGGGCCCATGGCGAGGAGTCGCGGCGCGGACGCCGTGCGGGCGCAGGTGCGCGCGGCGCTGGCCGCTGGCGCCACGTCACTCGTCGACGGGGCGGGCTTTCCAGCAGCGGGGGAAGCGGGCCCGTACCTGGCGCCCAAGGTGCTGATCGACGTCGACCACAGCATGTCGGTGATGCGGGAGGAGACCTTCGGCCCGCTCGTCGGCATCCAGCCGGTGGACGGCGACGATCACGCCGTCACCTTGCTGAACGACAGCGCGTATGGGCTCACCGCCGCGGTCTACACCGCGGACCTCGACGCGGCGCAGGCCATCGGGCGTCGCTTGCGCGTGGGCACGGTCTTCGCCAACCGGTGCGACTACCTCGACCCCGAGCTGGCCTGGGTCGGCGTGAAGGCCTCGGGCCGGGGCTGCAGCCTGTCCGTGCACGGCTTCGCGGCTCTGACCCGGCTCAAGAGCTTCCACCTGAGGCACCCATGATCACCGGTTCCTGGAACTACCCCACGTCGATCCGCTTCGGCCCAGGTCGGATCCGGGAGCTCCCGGATGCCTGCGCCGAGCTCGGAGTGCGTCGGCCCCTGCTCATCACCGACCCGGGGCTCGCGGCGCTCGAGATCACGGAGCGGACGCTCCAGGTGGTGCGCGACGCGGGACTTCCCGTCGGGCTCGATCGGAACGTGAAGCCCAACCCCAACCGGGACAATGTGGCTGCGGGGGTCGAAGCCTTCCGCGCCGGAGATCACGACGGCGTGATCGCCTTCGGCGGCGGCTCGGCGCTCGACGTGGGCAAGGCCGTGGCGCTGATGGCTGGCCAACGCCGCCCGATCTGGGACTTCGAGGACGTGGGCGACAACTGGACCCGGGTGGACGAAGCCCGCATGGCGCCCGTGGTGGCGGTGCCGACCACGAGCGGCACGGGCAGTGAGGTCGGACGTGCGTCGGTCCTGGTGGACGAGGCCACCCACACCAAGCGGATCATCTTCCACGCGCGCATGCTGCCGGGCCGCGTGATCTGCGATCCGGAGCTCACCGTGGGGCTGCCGGCGGGGATCACGGCAGCCGTGGGCATGGACGCGCTCTCGCACAACCTGGAGGCCTGGTGTGCGCCCGGCTTCCACCCGCAAGCGGACGGAATCGCGGCCGAGGGCATCCGCCTGGTCCACCGCGCGCTGCGCCGTGCCGTGCTCGATGGTGCCGACCTCGAGGCGCGGTCCTGGATGATGGCCGCGTCGCTGATGGGCGCGACGGCCTTCCAGAAGGGACTGGGCGGCATGCACGCCATGAGCCACCCGATCGGGGCGATCTACGACGCCCACCACGGGCTGACGAACGCCGTGGTCATGCCCTACGTGCTGGTGCGGAACCGCGACGCCATCTCGGAGCGCTGCGGCAGGCTCGCCGCGTACCTCGGCATCGGCGACACCTTCACCGCGCTGTTGGACTGGGTCCTGGGCCTTCGTGAGGACCTCGGCATCCCGCACACGACGCCGTCGCTGGGCGTGGTGGACGACGAGGTGGCCCGGCTGGCGCCGATGGCGCACGCCGACCCCTCGGCGGGCGGCAACCCGATTCCGCTCACGGTCGACGACTACGCAGCCCTCTTCCGGGCTTCGCTGGCGGGCCGTCTGTGAGTCTGCCTCGGGTGCTCCTGCTCAAGATGGGCACCACCGAGCCCGCGCTGGTCGCGGAGCATGGCGACTACGACGCCTGGTTCGCAGCGCGGCTGGCGGCGGATTGCACGGTGAGCCGCGCCCATGCCGGCGAGGGCTTCCCGCCCGGTTCCTGGGACGGCATCGTGCTCACCGGCTCACCGTTGTCGGTCCGGGACGAGCGGCCGTGGATGCTCGACGCCGCCAGGCGGGCGCTGGCCGAAGCCGGCCAGGGGACGCCCGTCCTCGGCGTCTGCTTCGGCCACCAGGCCATCGGCGAGGTGCTCGGCGGTCGGGTCGAGTCCCACCCGGAGCGCGGCGAGCTGGGCACCATCGCGGTGGAGCTCACCGAAGCCGGTCAGGCGGACCCGCTCTTCGACGGCCTCGGCGACGTCGCGGTGGTGCAGTCCACCCATCGAGATCTGCTCGTGCGACCGCCCCGCGGGTGCGTTCGGCTCGGCGGCACGGTGCACACGGCCTGGCAGGCCTTCGCCTTCGGCGACAAGGTTCGCTGTGTGCAGTTCCACCCCGAGCTGCCGGCCGCGGTCCTGGCGCGCCTGCTCGCTCTTCGGGAGCAGAGTGCACCGATCCGCGAGACAGCTCACGGGAGCCGCATTCTGGCCAACTGGCTGCGGGCGGTCGTCTGATAGGCTCCGCGGACGGGGTAGTTCTTGGCCAAACAGCTCGACCGGACCCTCGGGTTCTGGTCCGTCTTCAGCATCGCCAGCGCCGCCCTCGGAGCCGGCGTGTTCGTCCTGCCCGGACTTGCCGCGGGCATCGCTGGGCCGCATGTCGGCCTGAGCTACCTGGTGGCTGGCGTGCTGGCGTTGCCGGCCATCCTCGCGCTGTCCGAGCTCTCGACAGCGATGCCGGTGTCCGGTGGCATCTTCGTGTACGTGGACCGTGCGCTCGGGCCGCTCGCGGGCACCATCACCGGGATGGGGACCTGGGGCGCGATGCTGGCCAAGACCGCCTTCGCCGCGCTCGGCACGGGCGCCTACCTGGCGGTCTTCTCGGACGTGGCGGCGCTGCCGGTCGCGCTCCTGATCCTGGTGGTGCTCACCGGGCTGAACGTTGTCGGAGTGGGCAAGGTCTCGGGCTTGCAGATCCTGGTGGTGGGCGCCTGCGTGGCGGCTCTGATCTCGCTCGGTGCGTTGGGCATCGGCCACATCGACACCAGGCACTACGCCGCCGATGGGGGCGGCGTGGAGGGCATCTTCGCGGCCGCGGGCTTCGTGTTCATCTCCTTCAAGGGCATCACCAAGGTGTCCTCGGTGGCCGAGGAGGTGCGGAACCCGGAGCGGAACATGCCACTGGGCATGCTCTCCGCGCTCGCGATGATCATGGTGCTCTACGCCGGCGTGAGCTGGTTGCTGACCGGGCTCGTCCCAGTCGAGCAGCTCCAGCACGACATCGCTCCGATGGCCACGCTGGGGGAGGCCATCGGCGGTCGAACCGGCCGTGCGGTGATGGGTGTGATGGGCGTGGTGGCGCTGGCATCGATGTGCAACGCAGGGCTCCTCGCCGCCAGCCGCTTCCCCTTCGCCATGGCCCGGGCGAACCTGATGCCGCCCGTGCTGGCGAGGGTGTCCGCCCGCTACGGCACCCCGCACCTGTCCATCCTGCTCACGGGCGCTGGCCTCATCGCCCTGGTCACGGTGCTGCCGGTCGCCAAGCTCGCCAAGCTCGCGAGCGGCTTCGGCATCTTCCTGTTCGTGATCGCCAACCTGGCCGTGGTGGTGTTGCGCGAGAGCCACGCGCGCTGGTACCGGCCGACCTTCTTGATGCCGCTCTACCCGGTCGCGCCCGTCGTCGGCGGCTTGGGCGGGGTGTGGCTGCTCGCCTCGCTCGGAGGCATCGGCGTGGCGGGTGTGGCCGCCGCGGTCCTGGTTGGGGGGGCCTGGTACGGCATCTACGCCCGCAGCCGGCAGTCCAGGGTGAGCGCGCTGCGCCACCTCGTCGGCGAGGTGCAGGTGCTGCAGGTGACCGAGGCCTTCGAGCATGCCGACGAGCTCACGGAACAGGGCCCACGGGTCATCGTGCCGTTGATGGGCAAGCGTCCCGCGATGGACCGCATCGTGCGCCTGGCCTCCACCTTCGTCGAGGTCGGGTTGCTCGAGGTCCTTCGCTTCGAAGAGGTGGCCGAGCAGGTGGCGCTCTCGACCAAGCTCGACGACCACACCGAAGAGAGCGCGCTCGCCGGGGAGACCTTCAAGCTCGCCGACGAGCTCAAGCTCGACATGGAGTTCCACGACATCGTCACCCACCACGCGATGCGGGCCTTGTTCGAGCACGCTCGGGCCACCCGGGCCGGTTGGATCGTGATGAAGTGGCCGGAAGGCGGCCGCCTCACCAGCTTCGTGCGCCATCCGCTGGACTCCTGGCTGGAGCGGCCGCCCTGCGACCTGGCGATCTACAAGGAGCGAGGCACCGGCGAGGTGAAGGACGTGCTCGTGGTCGCCGAGCCCGGGCCCTACGACACGATGGTGGTGCACGTGGCCGATCGCTTTGCGCGTGCCACGGGTGGTTCTGTGACCCTGGTCGGCTTGCTCCCGAAGGCCGCCGACACCTCGCTGGTGCAGCAGCAGAAGGACTACCACCTGCAGCTGATGCAACACACCCGCGCCAGCACACGGAGCATGGTGCTTCGCACCGACCAGCCCTACGACCGGCTCGGCGAGCTGTCCGACAACTTCGACCTGATGGTGATGGGGAGCCCCCCAGAGCAGGGCTTTCGCACGATCCTGTTCGGATCCCACGAGCACCGCCTGGCCGACGCCGTGACGTGCAGCGTGCTCCGGCTCGAGACCCCACGGCCCGAGGTGCACCACCGCTATGCGCTCTCCTTGGGCGATCAGGACACCTTCAGCCTCAAGGGCTACCTCGAAGCCAGCCCGATCTCGGTCGGTGGCACGAACTCTGCCGCCAGTCGCCCGACCCGCAGGAAGCAGGACCTCTTCTCGGAGATGGCCTTCGGCGTCGCCGCGGCCGCTGGGCTCGTCGACCCGGAACCCGTGCTGCGGGCCATGTTGGAGCGCGATCGCCGCCAGAACACCGCGCTCTCGGGTGGCGTCGCCATGTTGGGCGCGTCGGTGAAGGACATGACGCGGCCCGTGATCGGGGTGGCTGTGCTCGGCGACGAGGTGGACTTCCGAGGGCGCGAGCGCCGTTTGGTGGACGTCTTCTTCTGCGTCGCGGCTTCGCCGCGCCACAGGCAGGTCCAGCTCTGGATCCTCGACCGACTCGCGCGCATGATCCTCACCAGCGACGTGCTCGACGAGCTGCGGGACGCCGAGACCACCGGTGAAGCACGCGCGGCACTGATCGCGGCGGACGAGCTCCTCGACCGTCGGCTGCATCCGGTGGGTCCGGAGATCTGAGCCGTCGGGTCCGGTCTCGGAGCGGATAGGGGGCGGCCATGATCCGTGCCGTCAGCTTCGATGTCTGGGACTGTCTGCTCGTCGACGGGTCCGATGAGCCCAAGCGCGCTGCGCTCGGCTTCCGCACCAAGCTCGACGCGCGCAGGGAGGCCTTCTGCGCAGAGATTGCGCGCCACCACCCGCAGCTGGATGGCGCGCCGGCCGCGTGGGCCGCCGCCACCGCGTGGGCCGAGACCCTCTGGCACGGGCGATCCATCACGCCTGGCGTGGGCGAGCGGCTCACGGAGGCCTTCCGGGTGCTGGGCGTGGACGCGACCCCTGGCTTCGACGCGCTGGTGTTCGAGCTCGAGAACATGGAGGTTGCCGTGCCGCCGGACCCGGCCCCGGGCGTGTACCGCATGCTCGAGGTGATGGCGCGACGCTACCCGCTGGCCATCGTCTCCGATGCGATCGTCACCAACGGACTGGGCCTCCGGCGCATCCTGGGCAACCTGGGCTTGTTGCCGTACTTCCAGGTGTGCTGCTTCTCCGACGAGGTCGGCCGCTCGAAGCCCGCAACCCTCGGCTTCGAGCGCGTGTGCGGTGGTCTGGGAATTGCACCGTCCGAGCTCGTGCACGTGGGGGACCGCCTCGAGAAGGACGTGACCGGCGTGCGCGCTGCCGGTGGCCGCGGCGTGCTCTACACGGGGGTCTTGGACCGCGGGGGAGCCGAGTCGGCCGACGCCCACTGCGCGCACTGGCACGACTTCGCGGCGGTGCTCGGGGCGCTGGACTGATGCCGCTCGCACGCTTCGCCGAGCGCTTCGCGCGCCAGTTTCCGCCAGCGTTGCGCGGGCCCCGGACCCTGGGTCGAGAGGCAGAGTATCCGGTGGTCGACGCACGGGGCCGCGCGGCCGATGTGCGCCCCTTGCTGGAGGCGATCGCCAGGCTGCCCGGCGCCCGGGCCAAGCGTCAGCCCGACGGCATGATCACGGGCATCGACGCGTCGTTCGGGGAGTATGCGCTCGAGGTGGGCTGGGGCACCGTCGAGGTCATCGTCGGCCCGGAGCCCGACCTCTTCGCGCTCGACAAGGCTCACCAGCGAGCGCTCGCGCCGGTGCTGGCGGCTGCGGAGGCGCACGAGGTGCACGTGCTCGGCCTGGGCACGCAGCCGTGCACGCCGCCCACCCCGGCGCTTCTGTCGCCGAAGCCGCGCTACCAGACCTTGCTGGACACCCTGGGCGATGGCTGGCTCTGGTTCACCGTCACGGCGTCGGACCAGGTGCATGTCGACGTCTGCGGGCCGGAGCTGGTGGCGCTCACCAACCTGATGAACCTGCTCGCCGCCCCGCTGATCGCCCTCACGGCGAACTCGCCTTTTTTGGGCGGGGAGGCGACCGGTGCGGCCAGCACCCGGGAGGTGCGCATGGGCCAGCTGCACCCCGACACGGGCCGTCACGGCATGCCACGCGGTCCGGTGGCCGATGTGGCGGGTTGGGTCCAGCACCTCGGCGACCAGCCCGTGCTGGTGGCCGGGCGCTATGAGGCGCCTGTGGCTGGCGACGGGCGCGCCTTCGCCCTCCATGCCGCGGAGGGCGCAGACTGGGACGCCTTCCAGCTCCACGAACACTACGTGTGGAACACCGCGCGACCGAGGGGGGCGCACGCCACCATCGAGCTGCGTGCGGCCTGCCAGCAGCCGCCGGACGCCGGTCCCGTCGTGGCAGCGCTGGCGTTGGGGTGGGCCGAGGCGGCCGCCGAGGTGGGTGAAGAGTTGGCGACGCTCGGGGCCGATCCTTGGAGCCCGATGCGGGCGTGGCACAACGGCGCGCTGCACCACGGACTGCGCGCGACGGAGCCGTTGCCGGGTCTCACGGGGCGCCTCCTGGAGGCAGCCTCGCTCGGGTTGGCTCGACGCGGGCTCGGCGAGCAGGCCTTTCTCGATCCCCTTCGCGAGCGCCTGGCGCAGGGCAGGAGCCCGGCCGATTCCGCGGTGTCGGTGGTCGAGGCCGGCGGTTTCGACGCGCTCGTGGCGGCGCGACGCATGGTGCGGCGCTAGCGCCGAGCGGTGCCTCTCACGGCAGGCTGACCGGCATCACCTGCCCGAGGCTGAAGCCCAGGTCCACCTCGGCTTGCCAGACCAGCTCGCTGCCGTCGTGGACGGTGACCAGGCCGCCGCTGCCCCACGAGCTCAGCGTGAGGCCGTCGTCTGTGCGTCTGGGGCAGCCGAGGAGCTCGGCGTACACCGTGCTCGAGAGCTCCGAGAGCGGCGTCGCCACCCGCCCGTCGAAGTCCAGGTCGTACTCCAGCACCCGAGACGTGCCGTCGTCGGGGGCCTGGTTGTCGAACAGCAGGAGGGTGCCCTGGGGCGTCATGCTGGGACAGTGCGGGCCCACGTCCAGGCCGAAGCCGTCGCCCTCGACGGTCCAATCGCCACCGAAGCCGAGGTGGTTCCTGGTCGCGCCCGTGCTGGCGTCCACCTCGACGACGCTGGACTGGACCGCAAACGAGATCCAGTAGCTGTCGCGGACCGGGTCGTAGGAGAGGCCGTTGGCGTGGGTCCAATCGAAGCCCTGCGGGTAGAAGCCGGTGTCGATCAGCTCGTCCTTGTTCCACGGGAAGTGGTCCCACGCGCTCCACAAGAGCTCGCTCTCGCCGTCGGGGTGCACGATGCGCAGGCTGTCGCCGACCACGAAACCCTCGTCCTCGACGAGCCGCACGTCGGCCTGGAGGTAGGCCAGGCGCCCGTCGTCGTGCATCCAGAAGAAGTGGTGCCCGAGCTCGACCCGCGTCTCGGCGATCAGGGTCCCGTCCCAGGCGTGCTGGTGCACGGCGCCGACGTCGTTGGCCTTGTCGGTGTCCATGACGTTGTGCAGCGGTAGCCCACCGTGCAGCCCGACACCGGTCGAGGCCAGCCCTTCCTCGAGCTTGACGTACCAGACGACCTCGCCCTGCTCGTCGATCACATAGGTCCAGCTGGGGGTCCCGACGGCGGCCATCAGCATCGGCCACGGCGCCGCGTCCCCCGCGGTCACGGTGAACGCGGGCAAGCCCGGGGGCAGGATGCCGCTCTGCACGGTGACGGGCCGGCTCTCACCGCTTGGTCCGCTCACCCGGATCTCCACCTGCTCGGCCTGGTGGAGCCCGACGATCAGGGCCTCCCCTGCACCGCTCGTGGTGCCACTCCGTCCGGGACTCGTGAACCTGACGGTGTCGGCGTCGCCCTCCCAGGTGACCCGGAGCACCGTGGCCACCGACGTCGGCGACACGACGACGCCGTAGGGGTCGCACGCGGTGAGCAGCAACGTGAGCATCACTGCACGATGCTGACCAGCTCGACGTCGAAGACCAGCATGCCCTGGGGGGCGTTGGGCGAGCCCTTGTAGGCGAGCTCCTCGGGGATCCAGAAGCGACGCTTCTCTCCGGTGACCATGAGCTGGACGCCCTCGGTCCACCCGGCGATGACCCGCCCGAGGGGGAACTTGGCGGTCTGGCCACGCATGACGGAGCTGTCGAACATCTTCCCGTCGGTGGTCCAGCCGGTGTAGTGCACCTCGACGACGTTGTCGGCGGTGGGCTTCGCTTCGCCGGTGCCCGCGGACAGCACCTTGGACGCCAGGCCGCTCTCGGTGAAGCTGGCATCGGCTGGCGGCTCGGCCACGTCCTCGGGCACGGTCGGCGGTTCGGGGGCCTTCTCGATCTCGAGCAGCTCGACATCGAAGACCAGCATGCCGGCCGGCTTGCCCGGACGGCCGCCGTAGGCCTGGTCCTCGGGGATCCAGAAGCGGTAGCTGTCGCCCGCGCTCATCAGTTGCAGGCCTTCGGTCCAGCCGGCGATCACGCGGTTCAGGGGGAAGCTGGTCGCCTCGCCGCGCTTCCGGGAGCTGTCGAACATCTCGCCGTCGGTGGTCCAGCCGGTGTAGTGCACGGTGACGGTGTCGGTGGCTGCGGGCTTGTCGCCGCCGTCGCCGCTGGCGAGGACCTTGTAGGCCAGGCCGCTCTCGGTCGTGCTCGCATCGCTGGGCGCCGCAGCGACGTCGGAGGGGGCCGCCGACCAGTCGGTGGGCTGGGCTTCGACCGTCTCGGTCGCCGCCTCGGTGGCGTCGTCGGCTTCGTCGGCCGTGGGGTCGCAGGCGGTGAGCGACAGGAGCAGGGAGATGAGCATGCTTCCTCGGGAGCTTGGGGACCCCAGGGGCTAACCGGTAAGCTGACGCCGATGGCACTGCTGTACTGCCTGGCCCTCGCGGGCGTCGACCCTGCACGCCCCGTGGGCACCGGTGTGGGTGCTCCGTCCGGCCCCACCGCGGTCGCCGAGCGCGCCATGACCTCGCTGGACTTCGTGTCGGGCGAGGGGATCAGCCAGGTGCTGGTCGGCGTGTCGGCCGGGGAGCACTGGAGCCTGCAGACCGAGGGCTCGACGCTCGCGCTGGTCCTGCCCGGGGTCTCGGTGCCGCAGAGCCTGGCGCGTGATCTGCCCACCCACGACTTCGGCAGTGTGGTGCTCGGCGTGCAGGCGCGTGAGGTCGGTGACGGCGCCCGGGTGTCGATCCAGCTGGCTGACGCCGCCACGCCCACCGTGGACCGCGACGGCGATCGGATCGTGCTGACCTTCACGGAGGCCGCCAGCGCAGCGGGTCCAGCGGCAACGGTGTCTACCGTCGGGGTCGTCGCCGTGCCGGTGCAGGGTGCCTACACCTCCGAGTTCCTGGTGGACGAGCAGGGCCAGCTCTCGGCGCCGGGCGTGAGCCTCGGCACGGTGGCGGACGGGACCCTTGTGGTGGGCGGTTTCTACGACGGCGGGCTCGCGGATCTCTCGGCGGGCGCCGGTGCCGGGCTGGGCCTCGGCGGGAGCTGGTCGAGCGGCAGCAGCTTCGGTGGTGGCTCCACGGCCGCGCCGATCAGCCTCGACCTGGTCGACGCCGACATCCACCAGGTCCTCCGGCTGATCGCGGAGGTCTCGGGTCTGAACGTGGTGGCCAGCGACGAGGTCTCGGGCTCCGTCACCGTTCGGCTCGAGGACGTCCCGTGGGACCTCGCCCTCCAGGCGATCCTCACGAGCAAGGGACTGGCCGCCACCGTGAACGGCGGCATCCTGCAGGTAGGGCCGCAGCTGCCGTGATCGCACGGGATAGGCTCCCACATGCCCACCCGCCGCGAGCTGATGAAGGTCGGAGCCGTCGGCGCTGGCGTGCTCGCGCTCGGCGGCGTGGGGCTGGGGCTGCGCGGCACGGTGGTCGTCGCGCCGCCGCAGCCGCTCCAGGCGCTCTCGCCCAAGGCCTACAGCGTGCTCTTCGCGGTGGCCGAGCGCATCTGCTGCTACGAAGGCCTGCCGAAGGCCTCGGAGCTCGGCGTGGCCATCGGGGTCGACGTGCTGCTGGCCTCGGCGCATCCGGGCATCGCTGCGGAGCTGAGCCAGGGCTTGATGGTGCTCGAGAGCGCGCTGACGGGTCTGTTGCTCGACGCACGGGCCACCCCGTTCTCGGCCTTGCCGCACGAGGATCAGGACGCCGTGCTGGAGACCTGGCGGCTCTCGAAGCTGCCGGTGAAGCGCACGGTCTACAAGGCCATCCACGGCCTGGTCGTTGCTGGGTACTGGTCGGACCCGACCGTCTTTGTCGGCTGCGGCTACCCGGGGCCACCCGACTACGGCAACGTCGGCCTGGCTGGACAGCTGTGGTCGCCCGAGGGGGAGGAGTGAGCGGCGCGGTCTTCGTTGGCAGCGGGCTCGCGAACGACCTCACCGTGTCCTGCGACGTGTGCATCATCGGCTCGGGGGCTGGCGGTTCGGTGCTGGCGGCCGGCCTGGCGGAGCGGGGGCTCGATGTCGTGGTGCTGGAGGAGGGCGGCTACCACACCCGCGCCGAGTTCACGCTGCAGGAGCGCGACGCCTTTCCGATGCTCTACCAGGATCGGGGCACCCGCGGCACGGCGGACCTCGCGATCACGATCCTGCAGGGTCGATCGGTGGGCGGCGGCACCACCATCAACTGGACCACGTGCTTCCGTACCCCCGATCGCATCTTGCACCACTGGCGGGATGTGCACGGCCTGGACCACCTCACCCGGGCGGCCCTCGACCCTCACTTCGAGGCGGTCGAGCAGCGCCTCGGGATCGCCGAGTGGCCCGCGAACAACGCGAACAACAGCAAGCTCGAAGAAGGCTGCGCCGCGCTCGGCTGGGAGCACAGCCAGCTGCGCCGCAACGTGAGGGGCTGCGCGAACAGTGGCTACTGCGGCGTGGGCTGCCCCGTGGACGGCAAGCAAGCGATGCACCTGACGTACCTGCCCGACGCCCTCGACGCCGGCGCGCGGCTCTTCGCCGACACGCGGGTGGACCGACTCGAGGTGGCGGGAGGGCGCGTCGTGGCGGTGCACGCCAGCGTGCTCGACCGCGCGTCGGGTCGGCCTTCCGGGGTCGCGGTGACCGTCCGGCCGAAGGTCACGGTGTCGTCGGCCGGCGCCATCAACGGTCCGGCGCTCCTGCTGCGAAGTGGCCTGGACGACGGCCTGGTGGGGCGCCGCACGTTCCTGCACCCGGTCGTGGGCGTGGGTGGTCGCTACGCCGAGCCGGTGCATCCCTACTACGGCGCCCCCCAGTCCGTGGGGAGCCACCACTTCATCGACCGTGGCGACAAGATGGGCTTCTTCCTCGAGTGCCCGCCGCTGCAGCCGATGCTCGCGTCGACCGTCTTCAACGGCTTCGGTCTCGAGCACCAGGAGTTCATGGCCGACCTGCCGCACCTCGGCGCCATCATCGCCCTGCAGGTAGATGGCCTGTTGGCGGGTGACGAAGGCGGGACCGTGTCGCTGCGGAGGGATGGCCGGATCCGGGTGGACTACCCGGTGGAGCCTGCCCTGGTGGAAGCGATGCGCGCCTCCACCGTGGCGATGGCCCGGATCGTGCTGGCCGCAGGTGCGGAAGAGGTGGCGAGCATGCACGTCGAGCCGGTCCGGCTCCGCGACGCAGCGGGCCTGGCGCGGCTCGAGGCTGCGCCCTACGGCGCCTTGGAGCACGCGATCTTCTCGGCCCACCAGATGGGTGGGTGCATGATGGGGAACGATCCGGCCGCGAGCGTGGTGGGGCCCGACTTCCAGCACCACCGCGTCGCCGGGCTGTATGTGGTGGACGGCTCCGTCCTCCCCACGGCGCTGGGCGTGAACCCGAGCCAGACGATCTACGGGCTGGCGCACTTCGCGTGTGACGAGGTCGCGGGCGCCGTTTAAGTGGGCCCCACTCAAGAGGGCGACATGGACAAGGGCACCCGGGTCAAGATCGTGAAGGGGCGCAGCGGCGTCGGCACGTTGGGCGAGATCTTCTGGAAGGGGGCCAACAAGTACGGCCCCGGCGAGCGCTTCGGCGTGCGCGGTGACGATGGCCAGACCTATTGGATCGACGCGGATCACGTGGAGGCTTCCAGCGAGGCCGCGCCGGAACCGGAAGCGGGCGAGCTGTTCCAGAAGGGCGACCGCGTGGCGTTCAAGGTCGGCGACCGCGAAGGCGAGGGCGAGGTCTTCTGGCTCGGCGACAGCAAGCGCGGCGGGCAACGCCTGGGTGTGCGTCCGGTCGACGACGACGACGCGGTGTGGCTCGACGCGAAGCAGGCCACGCGCATCGAGGCGCCGTTGGACGGCGGTCCAGACCTCGACTCCGCCCCCCCGATGGCCGATGGTCCCCCGCCGATCGACGACGAGACGCTCCAGGCCTGGGCCAGCGTCGGGGAGGAAGCCGAGGACGCTCCGGAGAGCTGGTAGGCCCCGGGCCCTCGGTTCCGCTGTAGTCTGGAGGCGTGTTCCTGCTCGCCTGCTCGACCCCGGTCCCCGTCGACACATCGGCCGTGGTCGCGCCGCTGGACTCCTCGTCGGAGGTCGCCGACAGTGCCGTGTCGGACACGGGTGACGGCTGCGTGGATGCGCGCGATCTGAGCTGGGAGAGCTTCGGCCATGGCTTCTTCCGGACCTGGTGCACGAGCTGCCACGGCGAAGCCGCGGCGGATCGCAACGGCGCACCGCCGGGGGTGGACTTCGACACCGAGGCGCAGGTCGAGACCTGGGTGGCGGCCATCCGACGCACCGTGATCGACGACGCCACGATGCCCAAGGGGGGCGGCGTCTACGACGAGGATCTGGCCTTGCTCGACGAGTACCTGCGCTGTGGACTCGGAGGTGGCGAGGAGGCTGGTGGGTCGCCGAGCTCGCCCAAGGCGGCGCTGACGGCGGACGAGGTCGGAGCCACGATCGACACCTTGTTCGCCCTGGGGCTGCCCGACGCCACCACGGTGGTCGAGACCTACATGAGCATGTTCCGCGGGCGCGACAGCAGCTGCCCAGGCAACGACGGCTACAGCCTCCCGGGCAACTTCCGCGGCTGCCAGACAGCCGGGGGATGGATCTACGCGGGCGTCGCGGGCCTGGACTACCTGGGCAGTGGGAGCGAGCTGAGCTTCGACCTGTGGGCCGACTGCTGGATCTCCGATGACGACGGCGCGATGTGGATCGGCGCCGGCGACGTGGAGTACAACGGGACCTGGGCCGACGGCGAGGCCACCTGGGAGACCGAGCTGGCAGGCACCTTCGGCTACGAGGCGTCCAGCACGGCCTGGATCGCCGAGGTGCCCTCGATGGTGTTCTCCAGCGCCGGCCGCTACGGCGATGGCTGGGAGATGTCCTGGTCGGGCTCCTTCTCCTCCGACAACGAGGCCGTCTACCTCGATCAGGTCTCCTGGACCTCCACCTGTCCGGCCGGTGAGGGTCGGGTGCTGCTGCGCGGCGAGGACGCCTATTGGTACGTCGTCGACCTCGACGCCTGCACCGGGTGCGGCAGCGTGAGCTTCGAGGGCTCCCAGCTCGGGACGACGTGCGTGGAGCTCGCTGCGGCAGGAGCAGACCTGTTGGCTCGGAGCCTGCCCGGGGACGAGCCGTGATCTGGCTCCTGGCCTGTTCGACCCAGGCTCCGTGCATGGCCGGGTACGGTCGCGCGTCGGACGGTGCCTGTGTCGCGCTCGCGGCCGACGAGCCGCCCGGCGACACGTCTGGGATGGTGGAGACGGCGTCTCCGAACGACACCGACGCTCCGGTGGTGCTCACGCCGCTGTCGGCACCGCGGCTGCTGCGCAGGATCAGCCTGGACCTGCGCGGTGTGCTGCCCGAGCTCGCCGAGCTCGACGCTGTCGAGGCCGACCCCAGCCTGGTCGACACCTACCGGGAGCAGTACCTCTACGACGCACGCTTCTCCGAGCGCTTCGTGCAGCTCCTGGAGGAGCGCTTCCACACCACGGTGGACGAGTACCTGGTCTTCTACGAGGAGTACCGCCTCGACGACACCGACGAGTACCGGTGGGAGCGCAGCATCGGGGAGGAGCCGCTGCGCCTGATGGCGTGGATCGCCGACAACGACCTGCCGTGGACCGACATCGTGACCGTCGACTACACCCTGGCCGACGACATGCTCGCGTCGATCTGGCCGATCGAACGGGAGGACGGGGAGGGCTGGCAGGTCGCGCGCTACACCGACGGTCGCCCTGGTGCGGGCATCCTCGCGACCAACGGCCTGTGGTTCCGGTACTACACCACCGTGGCGAACAAGAACCGCGCTCGGGCGGCCGCCCTGTCGCGTTTGATGCTCTGCGAGGACTACCTCAACCGTCCGGTCAGCTTCGCCAGCGCGCCCTCGCTGGCCGACGAGGGTGCGACCGAAGAAGCGCTCAAGACCGACCCCTACTGCCTGGGTTGCCACAGCTCGCTGGACCCCCTCGCGGCCACCCTCTTCGGGTTCTGGACCGCGAACGAGTACAACCGCCACGAGCTCGACAGCTACCACCCGGAGCGCGAGCTGCTGGGCGAGGAGCTCATGGACGTGGAGATGTCCTGGTACGGCGAGCCTCTGGCCGGGCTGCAGGAGCTGGGTGCGGCGGTGGCCAGCGACGAGCGCTTCGCATGGTGCACCGCGGAGACCTGGGCAGAGTTGTTGTGGCGGCGGACGGTCGACAACGACGACTGGAGCACGATCGACGGCTTCCGGCAGGACTACCTCGCCGACGGGACCGTGCGCGCCGTGCTCCGGGCCGTCACCGACAGCGAGGAGTACCGCGCGGCCGGGGATGGCGAGGTGGGGCGGGTGATCGGGCGGCGGCAGATCACGCCGGCGTTGATGAGCTCCAGCCTGGGCGAGCTGTCGGGCCTGGCCTGGACCTGGGACGGCTACGACCAGATGGACAACGACAGCTGGGGCTACCGCCAGCTGGGCGGGGGCGTGGACGGCGTGAGCGTGACCACCGTCCAGTCCACACCGAGCCTGACGTGGTTGCTGGTCGTGCGGCGCTGGGGCTTCGCGGTCGGGCAGACCATGGCGCCTGACCTGAGTGGTGAGGAGGTCCGCACGAAGCTCGCCGAGCTCGCCTGGCGCCTCCATGCGGTCCGCATCGACGACGAGGAGCTTGACCGGTTGGTGGGCCTCTTCGAGGCGGTCGAGGCCGCGTCGGACGAGGCCACCGCCTGGGGGACGGCCATCACCGTGCTGGTCCGGGACCCCGAGTTCGTGAGCTATTGATGCGACGCGGTGTGTCACGACGGGGCGTGTTGGTCGGGGGGCTCGGAACGAGTCTGCTGGGCCAGCTCGCGCTCGCGGGGGAGACGAGGCGCCACAACTTCCTGTTCGTGTTCGCGGCGGGCGGCTGGGACCCCACCTACTGCTTCGCATCGAAGGCGGGCGTGAGTGGCATCGACACCCAGAGCGGTGCCGGTGTGTCGTCGAGCGGGGAGCTCTCGTGGGTGTCGCACGACGACCGCCCGTCGGTCGACGACTTCTTCGCCACCTGGGGCGACCGCTGCGCCATCGTCAACGGCATGGAGGTGCGCTCGATCACCCACGAGCGCTGCCGGCGGCTCCTGCTCACGGGGCGCGTGGACAGCGGCGCCGACGACTGGGGCGCCACGCTGGCCCACGGCAGCGACACCTTGCTCCCGTACCTGGTGGCGTCCGGGCCGGCCTTCACGTCTCAGTACACCGCGTCCGTGGTGCGGCTGGGCCCGGCCGGGCAGCTCGTGGAGCTGCTCGACGGTTCGTGTTTCTCGCGCTCCGACGCCGGCCTGGTGGCGCCTGGGGCCACGGTCCAGGAGCTGGAAGGCGCCTTCGCAGCCGCTCGCGTGGAGCGCTTTGCTGCGACGGCAGGCGCCGGCTTCGAGCGCCGCTGGGCGGAGGGGTACCAGCAGGCCATCGAGCAGCTGGACACGGTGACCACCCGCGCCGACGACCTGGACCTGGAGATCCAGACCGGCGGCTACGTCACCCTGCACGCACGCATCAAGCCGGCCTTGACGTGCTTCGAGGAGGGCCTGTCGCGCTGCGCGATGGTGCAGCACGATGGCCTGTGGGACGTGGGCTGGGACACCCACTCCGGCATCGACGCCCAGAGCGAGCACTTCGAGGACCTGTTCCAGAACCTCGGCGACCTGCTCGACGACCTGGACACCCGCTTCGTCGACGGCGCGTCGCTCCTGGATCAGACCACGGTGGTCGTGGTCTCCGAGATGGGGCGCACGCCTGGCATCAACGGCACGGGCGGCAAGGACCACTGGACGTACACGTCGGCGATGTTGGTGGGGGCCGGCGTGGCCGGGGGGAGGGTGGTCGGCGCCTTCGACGACGACCTGCTCGGCGAGGGCGTGGACCTCGCAAGCGGTGAGACCAGCGACAAGGGCCGTGCGTTGACCAGCGGGGTGTTGGGCGCGACCTTGTTGGCGATGGGGGACCGTGATCCGGGAGACACGGACCCGCTCACGGCGATCATGGCCTAGTCGTAGGTCTCGTTGCAGCTCGCGATGCAAGTCTCGAAGGGCTGGTCGCAGTCGGCGCCGGTGAAGGTGGCCCCTTCGCTGCAGTCCGAGTAGCTCTGCTCACAGCGCACGTAGCACGCCTCGAGGTCGGGGTTCTCGGGTTCGCAGGACAGGATGAGCCAGAGCAACATGGCCCAGATGTAGCATGCGCAGGTGGCACGACGCATCGCGATCCTCGGTGGCGGCATGGGCGCCCTGGCCGCGGCCTGGGAGCTCACCGAGGCGCGGAGGGATCTGCAGATCACCGTCTACCAGCTGGGCTGGCGGCTGGGCGGGAAGGGCGCCGCGTCCCGCAACATGGACCACTCGGCGCGCATCGAGGAGCACGGGCTCCACCTGTTGCTCGGCTACTACCACAACAGCTTCACGGTCATCCGGGGCGCCTACGACGAGCTGGACCGGCCGGCGGGGGCGCTGCTGCGCACCTGGAGGGACGCCTTCGAGCCGCAGCTCCACACCACGGTGATGGAGCGGGTGGACGGCCGCTGGAAGCCCTGGCACCTCCGCTTTCCCTACAAGCCCGGGGCGCCGGGCGATCAGGACGGTCTGTCCGGTCCATGGGACCTGGTGTCCGAGCTGTTGCCCTGGATCGTGCACCAGGTGGAGCAGTCGCCGTTCACCCCGGTGGGGGTAGGCGGGACCAAGCTCTCCGAGCGCATCCTGAAGGTGGGGGAGCGCGTGCTCCGCGCGCTGATCGACGACAAGAAGGGGGGCGACTCGAGCCGCTCGGTGCGCAACATCCGGCGCCTGCGGGACTTCGCGTTGCGTCTGTTGGCCGGGTCCACGGCCACCCAGGACGGGGCGCGCCGGCTCTCGATCGTGTTCGACCTCTCGCTCACCGCCTTGGCGGGGATGATCGACGCTGGCGTGCTCGACCGAGGCTTCGACCACCTCGACGACCGCGACCTGCGGGCATTCTTGCGTCGGCAGGGACTCGGCGAAGCCGCCTCGAGCTCGGCGCTGTTGCGCAGCGTCTACGACATCGCGTTCGCGTACGAGGACGGCGATCCGGAACGTCCCAGGCTGGCCGCGGGTGCGGGCCTGCGCGGGCTGTTGCTGATGTTCTACGGGTACCGCGGTGGCTTCTACTGGAAGATGAACGCCGGCATGGGCGAGACCGTGTTCGCGCCGATCTACCAGGCGCTCGTGAAGCGCGGTGTGCGCTTCCGCTTCTTCCACCGGGTGGACGAGCTCGTGCCCGACGAGCGGGGCATCGGTGCGGTGAAGATGACCCGGCAGGCGCGCTTCCGCGGGTACCGTCCGCTGGTGCGGGTGAAGGGGCTGCCCTGCTGGCCGGCGGAGCCCGACTGGACGCAAGCGGGTGACGACCTGCGCGGCCGGGACCTGGAGGCCCCGGGTGAGGACGGGGTCGGCGCGCGGCAGGTCTTGCGCCGCGGACGGGACTTCGATGAGGTGGTGCTCGGCATTCCGGTGGGAGCGCTCGGGGTCCTGACGCGGCGGCTCGCGGAGCGCTCCGAGCCTTGGGCGACGATGCTCGGCACCCTGCGCACCGTGCCTACGCGGTCGGCCCAGCTCTGGCTCTCGGAGCCTCTCTCCGACCTCGGCTGGGACGTCCAGGGCACCGTCGTGGGGGGCTTTGCGGAGCCGTGGGACTCCTGGGCCGACTTCAGCCACCTCCTCGAGCGGGAGGACTGGCGGGGTCGCCGACCGCGCAGCTGCCTCTACCTCACCGCGTCCATGGAGGACGTGGGCCCGGTGAGCGCAGCGGGCGAGGCCCGGCTCGTGCGGCGCCTGCGGGCCGACACGAACGCCTGGCTCGACCGGGACGTGCGCCACGTCTGGCCAGGGGCGGTGTCCCGTCGCGGGTTTCGAGACGAGCTCTACGTGGCGTCCACCAGGCACGCGTCCCGGCTTCGTGGCCAGTACGTGCGGGTCAACACGCGGCCGAGTGATCGCTACGTGCAGGGCCATCCTGGGACGACCAGCGCGCGGCTGCCGGCCGACGCGCCGGACTTCGACAACCTCTTCCTGGCGGGCGACTGGGTGAAGACCGGTCTCGACCTGGGCTGCCTCGAGTGCGCAGCCATGGCCGGACGACAGGCAGCACGGGCGATCCTCACGCGCTGATCACCCCACGGTGCCCCAGTGTGGCGGGACCTGTTCCTCGGTGCTCGCCTCCTTGCCCGGCGTGTGCGCGATCTGTGCCCGTACCTCCTTGAGCTCGCCCTCCAGCTGATCGATGCGCGTGGCCTGTGCCTGCAGCACCTCGTCGAGCTGCCGGATGAGGTCCTCCTGGAAGGCGAAGCGGATCTCCAGATCCTCGAGGCGCTTGTCCATCTCGTCTCCTCAGCCAAGCCGTGCAAGGGCGGCCAGGTGCCAGCTGCATCCGAGCTCGCGGTACAGACGGCTGGCCTCGGCCAGCAGCTCGTCCCTTCGCTCGGGATCGGGTGTATTCCGCCCCAGGGCGTCGAGCGCGAGCGCCCGATCGTAGGGTTCCCCCAGCCGACGCGCCTCGGACAGGCCCGTCTCCCACGAGCCGATGGCGCGGTCGCGGCGTCCCTCGAGCATCAGCGCCTCGCCTTCGTACACCTTGAAGCGCGGCAAGCCGATCGGGAACACGCGGGAGAAGGCTGCGAAGTGATCCAGGGCCTTGCGGGTGGCTGCGCGCAGTTGGCTCGCGTCCTCGCCCGCGCGCTCGGCGGCGCGCCAGAGGCCGAGCCACGCCTCGGTGACGCCCGCGGTGCCGGCGTGCAGGGCGAAGAGCCGCGGAACGACCCCTTGGAGGCTCTCGGTGGCCGAGACCGCCGCCTCGAGGGCGCGCGCCCGCTGGCCAGCGCGCAACAGCGCCAGGGCCAGCAGCCCACGGGTGTTGATCGCCGAGGGGGCGTCAGCCGCCTCCTGCAAGGCGAGCGCGTCCTCCAGGTGGAGCACGGCTTCGTCGAAGCGGCCCAGGTACAGGAGGGCCTGGGCCAGGGTGTTCAGCGCCCACACCTCGTGCTGACCATTGTTCCGCTGGCGGGCGCCGGCCAGCAGCTCGTCACAGGCATTGGCGGCTTCCTTGATGCGCCCGACGCCCAGGAGCCAGCTGGCCTGGAGCACCCGCACGACCTCGAGCTCCTGGGG
>CAZSAT010000033.1:21836-60096 GCA_964604675.1 uncultured Enterobacterales bacterium | reverse complement strand
AGGAACACTCGACCGGTCTGGCCGTCGGAGAGGTTGACGAAGATCTCGCCGGTCTCCTGCGCGAAGGCAGGCGCCGACAACAACACGAGGGTTGCGGGGAGGAAGCGTCGCATCGGTCCGATTTTGCACGTCCCAGCCCGGTATGCAAGCTCGCGGCACCGGTAGCCGAGCGTGGGTTAACCGGGCCTTCGTTGCCAGGAGAGCCACTGTGACCCCATTTGGTATCCGCAAGCGTCTCAAGAGCCTCCTCGGAATGAGTGGGGCCGAGCCGAGCGTGAAGCTGCAGCCGCGGCGGGACATCCCCAAGGTCGGGCTGACCCTGGTGGACGTCGACGGGAACGAGGAGACCCTGCAGTGCGAGCAGGGATCCACGATCACCTTCGGCAGCGGGAACGCGGCGCGACCCCTGGGCACGGGCTGCAGTGACGCCACCTGCGGCACCTGCCGCTGCGAGATCCTCGAGGGTGAGGAGCACGTCTCCGAGCAGAGCGGGCGCGAGCGCGCCACCCTCAAGGAGAACGGCTTCGACACCACCTGGCGGCTGGGCTGCCAGGCGGAGATCACCGGGGGCGCGGTCAAGGTCCGCGGCCACGAGTGGGTGGAGATGTAGGTGCGTGCCTGGCTCGCGGCGCTCGCGCCCGGCCTGGTCGCGGCGGCGGCGTTCGCTGCGGCCTTCGCGATCGACGACACCACCGCATGGGTGCAACAGGCCCAGGCCGTGCTGTTCTCCAGCGCTCGGCTGGCCCTCGCGGCCTGGCCCCTGTGGGCGATCGTGGGCGTGGTGCGCACCCGGCTCTGGCGGCGGCACCTGCTGCTCGGCGCGGTCGGCGGACTCGCGGGCGGCCTGCCCTGGGGATCGCCCCCCGAAGGTCTGGTCGTGGCGTCGGCCAACCTCGACGCCTTCGCATCGGAAGGCCGCGCGGTGGAGGCGGACCTCGCGGCGCTGCACGCCGACGTGCTCTTCACGATCGAGCTGCGGGCCCTGGCGATCGACGGCATGCGCCGGGTCGCCGACAACTTCGATCGGGGGCTCGCCAAGCCCAGCTGGGGCCTCGGAGTGTTCTGCCGAGAGGACCTCGCATGCTCGGCGCAGGTCGGCGAGCTCCTCGGAGAGCCCACGTGCGCGATGCCCTACGCCACGCTGGTGGTGGACGACCTCTGCGTGCTCGCCCTGCACCTGCCACCGCCGGTGAGCGGCTGCAACGCCGGGCGGGTGGCCTACATGGCGCACGTGAACGAGCACCTGTGGGGGGGGCGCATCAGCCGCGATCTCGGCGCGTGCAGCAAGGGCGACCGCGCGCTGGTCATCGGGGACTTGAACAGCACGCCCGGCATGTGGGTGCACCAGGACCTGGTGAGCCGCGGCTTCCGCGACGCGTTCCGGGCCCGTGGCGTGTGGGCGGGGACCTGGCCCGCCGGCGGCGGCTACTCGGCCCTGCCGCTCACGCAGCTCGACCACGCCCTGGCCGGGGAGACCGTGCAGACCCACGGCCCGACGACCTTCGCGATCCCGGGCTCCGACCACCGAGGCGTGATGGTCGGCGTGCGGTGATCAGCCGCCGCTCGGGATCGTGATCGCGATCTCCTCGTCGTAGAACACGTTCGGCCAGGGGCCGTTGAAGCTGGAGTCGTAGCAGTCGTGGCTGGCGCAGCTGCTGCGGCACTGCTGGTCGTTGAGCTTCTGGTACTCGCTCGTGCCGAAGTGCAGGTAGAGCTCGTCCAGGAACTGGTCGCACTCGTTCACGTCGTTGGCGACGATCCGGATCAGGCTGCCCTTCTCGGCCTCGAACTCCACGGGAGCGTGGCTGCCGGAGGTGTGGTTCGTGTCCTGGAAGATGACCTCGTCGTCGACGTAGATCGTGACGTCGTCGTCGACGTTCCAGTAGTCGAAGACCGTGAGCCCGCCGGTGATCGTGTAGAGGATGGGCTGGTCCTCCGCCCACACCGTCACGTCGACCGAGTCGTTGCCACTCTCCCAGTTGGTGGTGTCGGTGACGTAGGCGACGATCGTCACCTCGCCCTCGGGCAGCTCGTCGGTGGTGATGCTGTGGCGGCCGGACGCGTCGCCTGCGGTGCCGCCTCCCGAGATCGGCACACCGTTGGCGAGCCAGCTCACGGTGAGCTGCGTGGGCGAGGTGGCGTCGTCCACGGCCGTGGCTTCGAGGTCCACGTCCTCGCCGTACACCAGGTAGTTGCCCCAGTCCGGCGTGGTGATCTCGACCTCGGGAGGCTGCTCGCCCTCGTAGTCGGTGTTCGCGAGCAGACGCACCGCGACGGTGGTGTCGTCGGGGTCGCTCGAGGTGACCAGGAGCTGGCTGTCCCAGCCCTCGTCGTCGTCCGGGATGAAGTCCACCAGGACCTCGATGCCGGAGCCCGGGTCCATCTTGTAGGGGAGCTCCACGCCGTCGGGCAAGCGGTACTGGAAGACCGCGTCGGCGCCGTCGGACAGGTCCAGGCTCTGGAGGTTCAGGCGACCCGACCCCCGCGCGTTGATGTCGAGCGTGAGGGTCTTGCTGCCCCCCGGGGCCACCTCGTCGAACCACAGCGTGGACGGATCGATGTCGATCTCCGGATCGACCCCGGTGGCGGCCACCGGCACGCGCAGGGTCGGCACGTCGGGGTCGTTGGACACGATCTCGAGCTCGGCCGTGTCCAGCCGGACCTCGTCGGGGGTGTAGCGGAGGACGAGCTCCGCCTCGCTGTTGGGCCCGATCTCGTCGACGAAGCCTTCCGGCAGGGTGAAGCGCTCCGACGAGCTGCTGGTGAAGGCCACGCTCTCGACGACCAGCGTGCCACCGCCGGTGTTCTGGACCGCGCAGGTGAGGTCGTAGAAGTTGCCGATGACCTGCTCGTCGAAGTCCAGCTCGGAGCTGCAGAGCTCGAGCGTCGGCGTGAGCGCGGTGAGCTCCTGGTCGGGGCCGCAGGACGCGCCGACGAGCAAGGTCAGGAACATGCTTCCCTCGGGGACAGTCACCCTTTTACCCCACCGGGGACAGGGTCGCCGGATAAGCCACCAAGGTGCCGTTCCCCCCTGCCCTCGCCCGCGGCCTCGCTTCGCTCCTGCTCGACCAGGAGGCTGCCTCCCAGGTCGAAGAGCTGCACTACAACGATGCGGGGCACGGCTACGACCCCTTCGGGCTGCACCCCGACTTCGTGCGCTTCGGCTACGGCTTCACCCGCACCCTCTACGAGCGGTACTTCCGGGTGCTCTCGTACGGCCACGAGCACCTGCCCGCCGAGGGGCCGTGCGTGGTGGCGTGCAACCACTCCGGCTCGCTCCCCACCGACGGCATGATGCTCTGGACCGACATCGTGCGGCACACCGGGCGCATCCCGAGGGCCATCGCCGATCACTTCGTGCCCACGCTGCCCTGGATCGGCACCCTGTTCGCCCGCGGCGGCATGGTGGGTGGCTCGCGCGGCAACGTGCAGGCCCTGCTCCGGGCCGGGGAGCTCCTGATGATCTTCCCCGAGGGCGTGCCGGGGATCGGGAAGCACTTCCGCGACCGCTACAACCTGCAGAAGTGGCGCGTGGGGCACGCCGAGCTGGCCATGCGCGGCGGCGCCCCCATCGTGCCCGTGGCCCTGGTCGGGGCCGAAGAGCAGATGCCCCAGATCGGGCGCATCAACCTGCCGAAGGGGCTCCAGGGGGCCTTGCCCTACATCCCGCTCACCGCCACTCCGCTGCCCCTGCCCGTGCGGTACCGCTTCTACTACGGCGAGCCCATCCCCATCCCCGACGACTACTCCCGCGCCGACGCCGACGACCCCGACAAGGTCCGCGAGGCGGCCGCCCGCGTGGAGGCCGCGGTGGATGCGCTCCTGAAGCGCGGCCTGGCGGAGCGCGGCGACAGGATCTTCGCGTGAGCCCGCGGAAGTCCCGGAAGAAGCTCACGGGCGTGATGGTCACCGGCGCCACCACCCCGATCGGCGAGGGCCTGGTGCGCTCGCTGTTGGCCGACGAGCGCGTGGGCAAGGTGCTCGCGGTCGCCCTCGAGCCCGAGGAGTCCGGCCGCACGCTGTTCGCCCACGCCGACCGGCTCGTCTACAAGTCGGTGGACCTCGGCCGCTCCCGCCGCGCGCACAACCTGTTGTTCGGCCCCGCGCGCGACATGGGCATCGAGGTCATCCTCCACACCGCCATGCACCGCGACCCGAGCCACCACGGGCGCAAGGTGCGCAGCCAGAACGTGGGCGCCCTGCGCACGCTGCTCGACCTCTCGGAGCGCCACCCCACCATCCGGCGCGTGGTGTTCAAGAGCTGCGCCGAGGTCTACCAGGTCCAGTACGACCTGCCTGTGCTGGTCACCGAGGACCACCCGCTGAACATGTCGAGCGGGGCGCCCCAATGGATCCGCGACCGGGTCGAGGCGGACCTCACCGCCTGCGCACGCATGGGCTTGAACCGCACCGAGATCGTGGTGCTGCGCATGGCCGAGATCCTCGCGCCGGGCTGCGGCAGCCAGCTCTTCGACTACCTCGACAGCGCGGTGTGCCTGCGCCCGGCGGGCTTCGATCCGATGATGAACGTGCTGTCGCTGTACGACGCGGTGAGCGTGCTCGAAGCCGCCACCTTCCACGAGGGCGTGGGGCTCTTCAACGTGGCCGGGGCCGACACCCTGCCGCTCTCGGCGGCCATCCGGCGCTGGGGGCGCATGCCGATCCCGCTACCGGGCACGCTGCTCAACCCGCTCTACCGGGCGCGGCGACGGGTGCGAGGGTCGGAGTTCAGCTACGGCATGAACCGCCGGCGCTTCCACTACGCCACCGTGCTCGACGACACCCGCCTGCAGGAAGAGCTCGACTGGCGCGCGCACAACCCCATCGCCTGGCCCGCAGCAAGTCCGGCTTGAGCGCGCTGCAACCGCCGGACCCGGCCTCGACGCATTGCCGTGCCTCCACGCCGTGTCGATCGGGCCTCGCCGGCCCTTCGGGCCCCCAGCGACCCCGCGCCTCCTCGACGTGCCCCCGGCACGCCTTCGTCGGACGCGTGGCCACCGGGAACCCGAATGACTCGGCGATCCTCCAATCAACCCGCCGCAGAGTCACGATAGGATGTCCCGTCGCACCGCTGTCGGAGGTGTCGTGGTGACCATCATCGGACTCGTGCTGCTGTGCTGCGGTGTGGAGAACACCCCGGTCGGCACCACCGACGCCGAGGCCACCGACCAGGACCGCGGCGGCGACACCCTGGACACGGCGAACTGGGCCACCGACGGCGGCGACGGCGGCGATGGTGGCGACGGTGGCGACGGTGGCGACGGTGGCGACGGCGGCGACGGTGGGGATGGCGGCGACGGCGGCGACGGCGGCGGCCCGAGCTCGGAGGACGTGGTGAGGTTCATCGCCTTCGGCGACGGCGGCGAGGGCAACAGCACCCAGTACAAGGTCGCCGGCGCGGTGAAGACCCTCTGCGACAGCAAGGCCGACGCTGACGGCGACGGCTGCGACTTCGCGCTCTACCTGGGCGACAACTTCTACAACGACGGCGTGAAGAGCGTCGACGACGAGCAGTTCCAGACCAAGTTCGAGCAGCCCTACGCCGACCTGGACTTCCCCTTCTACGTGGTGCTCGGCAACCACGACTACGGCGAGCTCACCGTGTACTGGTGGCAGGTCGACTACGAGGTCGACTACACCAACCACTCCGACAAGTGGCGCATGCCGTCGGCCTACTACCAGTTCGAGGAAGACCACGTGGCCTTCTTCGGGCTCGACACGAACGCCATGTACACCGGCTACTACCTGGGCTGGGCCAACGACCAGCTCAGCTGGCTCGAGAGCGCGCTCCCCACCTCGGGCGCCGACTGGAACATCGTGTTCGGCCACCACCCGTACCGGTCCAACGGCCAGCACGGCAACGCCGGCGCCTACGAAGATCCGCTCGGCATCGGGCTGGGCCTCGGCGGCTGGGTCGAAGACATCTTCGAGGACTACATCTGCGACGAGGCCGACCTCTACCTCTGCGGCCACGACCACAACCGCCAGTGGCTGGAAGCCCAGTGCGGCATGGAGCTGATCGTGTCGGGCGCAGCGGCCAAGACCACCGACCTCGAGGGCCGCGGCAACGCCGCCCACTTCGAGGACGACGTGTACGCGGGCTTCGTCTGGATCGAGATCCGCGACAACGTGCTCTACGGCGAGTTCTACGACGAGAACGGCGACTTCGACATGGCGCGGACCGTCACCAAGTAGCTCAGCGCAGCGAGGCCGTTCCTGCGCAGGGAGCGGGGTCCGAGAGCGCGATGTTCCAGTCGCTCGCCAGCTGCATCTCGTCGGACAGCATGGTCTGCGACGGCTTCAGCTCCAGGGTGGCGTCGGTCAGCCGGTAGTCGTGGTCGAGGTGCCCGGCCTCCACACCGTCGACCTCGTAGAGGAGCGCCTGGGTCTCGGACGCGGCGGTGGCGCGCTCGGCCGCGTGCGGCTGCAGGGTCGCGACCACGTAGGGGTGCCCGCGCACATCGAGGTCGAGCGAGGTCTCCACCACGTCGATCTCGGTCACGAGCGGCTCGCCCTCGGGCTCGGCGTCGTGGCTCGCGGCCGCGTGCACGGTGAGCCGACCCGGGGCCACGAGGGCCGCGGGAACCGTCTCCCGGTCGCCAGGTCTGCCGGGCAAGGTGACCTCGACCAGCACGAGCTCGCCTTCCCGGCTGAAGCTCGGATCGCCCAGGCCCATCGTGCCGATGCGGGCCTCCGCCACGCTCTCCCAGGCGTCGGCGCAGCCGCTCGCGATCTCGATCGTGACCCGGTCGCCGAGGGCGGGACGCCCCAACCAGCCGGCCATCAAGAGCGCACCCGCCGAAAGGGCCAGGACAAGGCCCATTGTCAGGGGGGCGAGGTACAACAGGTTGCGACGCGTCTCGGACATGGAGCCGCCGTCTAACGTCGCGCGCGATAGATGGCGGCCTCAGGAGGGATGCATGCGCGTACGAGCGACCCTGATCCCCGGCGATGGCATCGGCCCCGAGGTCACAGCCGCCACGTGTGAGGTGCTCGCGGCTGCGGGCGCACCGGTCGACTGGGAGACCGTGCACGCCGGCAAGCGGGCCTTCGAGGAGACGGGCGAGCCGGTCCCGCAGCAGGTCCTGAGCTCGATCCGGCGCAACCGGGTGGGGCTGAAGGGGCCGCTGGAGACCCCGAAGGGCAAGGGCTTCCGCTCGGCCAACGTGACCATCCGGCAGGAGCTCCAGCTCTTCACGGGCCTGCGCCCGGTCAAGACCCTCCCCGGCATCGACACCCCCTACGACAAGGTGGACCTGGTGGTGCTGCGGGAGAACACCGAGGATCTCTACGCCGGCATCGAGCACGAGATCAAGCCGGGCACGGTCATCAGCCTGAAGGTCTCGACCCGTGCCGCGGGCGAACGCATCGCCAAGTGGGCCTTCGAGTTCATGCGCTACCGCGGACGCCGGCGCATCACGTGCTGCCACAAGACCAGCGTGAGCCCCCAGGCCGACGGCGCCTTCCTCGACGCCTTCGAGACCGTGGGCGCCGACTACCCCTTCATCGCCCAGGACGAGATGTTGATCGACAACCTCTCGATGGCCTTGGCGATGGACCCCGAGCCCTTCGACGTGCTCCTGCTGCAGAACCTCTACGGCGACATCCTCTCCGACCTCGCGGCCGGACTCGTGGGTGGCCTGGGGGTGGTGCCGGGAGCCAACGTGGGCGACAAGATCGCCGTCTTCGAGGCGGTGCACGGAACCGCACCCGACATCGCGGGCCAGGGGATCGCGAACCCGCTCGCGGTGCTCCAGTCCGGCGTGATGATGATGGAGCACATCGGCGCCCACGGCGTCGCCGCCAAGGTGACCGACGCCATCTGGCAGGTCCTCGAGGAGGGCAAGCACCTCACGGGCGACCTGGGCGGCCCGGAGAACACCGCCGGCTTCACCGCCGCCATCTGCGACAAGCTGTGAGGAGGCCCCGATGAGCCACGCCGTCACCCTCATCCCCGGCGACTGGGTCGGGCCCGAGACCTGCGAGGTCGTGCAACAGCTGATCGCCGACGCCGGCGTGAACGTCTCCTGGGAGATCTTTCCGCAGCTGACCGATGCCAGCGGACGCCTGGCGCCCGAGCTGCTCAGCTCGATGCGGCGAACCGGGGTGGTGCTCCAGCACCGCTGGGACAACCACCGCTACCCCACGCTCGCGCCGAACGCCGTGCGAAAGGCGCTGGGGGCCTTCGCACAGGTCCGCTACGCGAACACCCTTCCGGGCATCCCCGCACGCTTCCAGGACGTGGACATCGCCGTGGTGCGAGAGATCACCGAAGACGTCTACGCCGGCTTCGAGCACTCGCCGGCGCCCGGCGTGTACGAGCTCGTCAAGCTCACCACCGAAGAAGCCTGCGAGCGCGTGGCGCACTTCGCCTTCCAGGAGGCCCGCCGCTGGGGCCGGAAGACCGTCACGGTGGTGCACAAGTCCAACATCATGAAGAAGTCCGACGGGCTCTTCCTGCGCACGGCCCAGGCGGTGGCCGAGGACTACTCCGACATCGCGTGCGACGAGGTCATCGTCGACGCGCTCTGCATGCGGCTCGTGCGCAACCCCCACCAGTTCGACGTGCTGTTGTGCGGCAACCTGTTCGGCGACATCGTGGCCGACCTGGTCGCCGGGCTGGCCGGTGGCATCTGCATGGGTGGCGGCACGAGCTGGGGCGACTCGGCCGTGATCTTCGAGAACCCGCACGGCAAGGCCCCCGCCATCGTGGGCACCGGCACGGCCAACCCGATCCCGATGATCATCCCGGCCATCAACATGCTCCACCACCTCGGCGAGAAGGACGCGGCGGACCGCGTGGCGGCCGCCCTGAAGGCGGCTCTGGCGGACGGACTCCGGACCTGCGACCTGGGCGGCACGGCCGGCTGCTCGGGGGTGCGGGAGGCCGTGAGGGCCCGCCTCTGATCGCTACCGCGACACCTCGACCCACCAGTCGCCGGGCGTTCCGTCGTAGCCGACCACCGAGATGTAGTAGTACACGCCGGCGTTGAGCGAGACCTCGACCCTCTCCGGCTGCGCGAGCTGATCGTCGGGCTGGGCGATGAGCTGGACCTCGTTCGCCCGGTACACGTACAGGTCGTAGTCCGAGTTCGAAGGCGACCAGTCGAGCTCGAGCTCGAAGCGGTCGGAGGTCGGGACCTGGAAGCGCACGAAGTCGTAGTCGCCGGTGTAGGCGAAGTCCTCGTCGTGCCCCACCGTCTCCAGCTCGCCGCGGAAGGTGGCGGGCAGGCACACCACGCCCACGTCGGTGTAGCTCTCCGCACCGTCGCCCTCGACGTCGACGTAGCTGCAGGGGTCGGGGGCGGTGTCGGTGTCGGTGTCCGTGTCGGCGTCAGTGTCGGCGTCGGTGTCGGTGTCCGCCTCGACCGCGGTGTCGGGGGCCTGCGAGTCGGCGGTCACACCGGTCTCGAGCACGGGCTTGCAGCCACTGAGCAGGAGCGAGGAGAGCAGGCACCAGACGCGCATCGCGCAAGGTTAGCAGCGTGGTCTGGGACCGGCGAGGGCGGCATGAGCGAGCGGGTGGTGGTGGTCGGCGGCGGCATCGTCGGGCTCTCGGTCGCGTGGGCCTTGCAACGGCGCGGGCGGGACGTGGTGGTGCTGGAGCGCGGGCGCTGTGGCGACGGCGCCTCGGGGGCCGCGGCGGGCATGATCGGCGCGCTGGCCGAGCTGCAGGGCCCCGGTGTGCCGGACCCGCTGATGGTGGCCTCGAGGGCGATGTGGCCTCGCTTTGCGCGCGCGCTGGAGGCGGCCAGCGGCCTGGCCGTCGAGCACGCCACGTCGGGGATCCGTGTGCTGGCGAACCACCCCGGCGTGGTCGAGGGCCACAGGGCCTGGGCGGCGTCGTTGCAGCGGCAGGGCTTCTGCGCCGAGGTGCACGACCGCACGGAGACCCTGGCGGCGGAACCCTCCGCGCATCCCGGCACGGTCGGCAGCCTCTGGCTCCCAGGGGAAGCCACGGTGGACAACCAGGAGGTGGTCGCCGCGCTCCGGCGCGTGGTGACCGTGCACGAGCGCACGGAGGTCGTGGCGGTCTCGGGTGAAGGCGCCCGCACGGCGGAGGGCGACTGGCCGGGCACCGTGATCGTGGCCGGCGGAGCATGGAGCGCGCAGCTCGCCGGCGGGTCCGTGAAGCCGGTTCGCGGAGAGTCGATCGTGGTGCAGGGAGCGCCAGGCCTCTTGCGCAGCGCCCTGTATGGCGGAGGTGGCTACGCCGTGCCGCGACCGGACGGGCGGGTCATCCTCGGCGCGACGATGGAGGACCGTGGCTTCGACAGCACACCGTCCGACGAGGGTGCAGGGCAGTGCCGCCGCATCGGCGCTGCCATCGCCCCAGCGCTCGCCGCCCTGCCCGTGGTCGAGCAGCGCTGCGGCTTGAGGCCGACCACCCGGGACCATGTCCCGGTCATCGACCAGGTCCGACCGGGCGTGTGGGTCTGCACGGGGCACTACCGCAACGGCATCGCGCTGGCACCGGCCAGCGCGGCGCTGTTGGCCGATCGCATGCTCGGACCCGGCGGCGCGCCCTGGTAGCGACCGACCGCCAGCCCGGGCCAGGCGCTAAGCTCCCCGGCGATGCCCTACGTCCTCACCCTCGTCGCAGGCGCCGTGGCCCTGCGAGTGCTCGCCGGCCTGGGTGTGGGCGGCGAAGGGCTGGACACGTCGCTCGCCGCGGCGGCTGCGATCGCTGGTCCCACGGCCGCCCTGGGCCTCGTCCTTGCAGGGGCCGCGCGCGGCTCCAAGACCGTCGCGAGCCTGCTCCTGGTGGCCTGGTGGCTCTTCGACGGCGCGTCGTGGGCCCACCAGCAGGTGCTCGGTCGGCTCCTGGCGCCGGCCGATCTCTACTACGCGCTCGAACCGGCCACGTGGAGCGTGCTGTGGCCCTCGATCCGAGCGATCGTGCCGCTGTGGGTGGCCTTGCCCCTGGTCGCCGCCGCTGGGTTGGCCGCGTTCCGGCTGCCGAGGCGTCTGGAGCGGCTGGCGGGGCCCAGGATGGCCGCGGTCGTAGCGGTCGCTGCGCTCCTGGGCGGGCTGGGCGAAGCGCTCCGACCCGCCAGCGAGAGCGTGCTCCCGCTGCGCTACCTGGTCGCGGCGCCGCCCGCGGTCCCCGAGAGCGACAGCGACCTGGCCCTCGCCGACTGGCGCCAGCTCCAGGCCCTGCAGGGGCACCGGGAGCCCTTCGCGTCGGGCGGCCCAGCGCCGGCCTGCGGCGCCGCGGAGCGCCCGGCGCGGCAACCGCCGACCGGGCGGAGCGTGATCCTCGTGGTGCTGGAGGGGGTGGGACAGCAAGAGATGGACGCGGTGGTCGGCGAGCGGGCCGTGATGCCCGAGCTGGCCGCGTTGGCCGCGGAGGGCGTGCGGGTCGAGGGCTTCAAGGCCTCGGGCACCAAGACCATCCAGGCGGTGCCGTCGCTGTACTCGGGCCTGCCCGCACAGCCTGCCGCGCACCTGCTGCAACGCACCCCGGCGCTCGCGCTGCAGAGCTGGGTCGGCAACGTGGTCGAGGCCGGGTACCGCGCCGGCTACCTCCACGGTGCCGACCTGAGCTTCGAGAACAAGCACGCCTACCTGGAGCGCGCCGGCTTCGAGGTGATGGGGCTCGCGCCCGAGGAGACCGCGCCCATCTACGCCTGGGGCCTCGAGGACGGCGAGATGTTCCGCCGCACCCGCGCCTGGATCGAGCGAGAGCCGGGCCCCTACCTCGCGGTCTACGCGACCCTCGGCACGCACCACCCCTACGGCGTGCCTCCGGAAGCCCCTCGCGACTGGGGCGGCGGCAAGCGGAACGAGCTCTACGCAGCCGAAGCCTGGCTGGACCGGGGCCTCGGCGAGCTGGCAGACTGGTGGCGCACCTCGCAGCCCGACGCGCTGCTGGTGTTGGTGGGCGACCACACGAGCCACTACGACAACACGGTCCGTTCGCTCGCCGGAAGCCCGCCGGACTTCGACACCCCGCTCATCGTGCTCGGGCTGGACGACGCGGAAGAGCGGGCGCTGGCCGAGCTCGTCGGCCCGTCGAGCCAGATGGACCTCGGGGCCACGCTGCTCGGCTTGCTGGGCCTGCCCGTGCCGGCCTGCGACCAGGGCGTGGACCTGCTGGGCGACCCCGACCCGGACCGCTGGGTGCTGGCGGTGGACGGGGACCGACGGTCCGTGCACGCCTTCCAGCGCGACGAGCACTTCGTGCTGGATCGCACCGCCGGAAGCGTGGCCCTGGTGGACGCCGACCCCGCGACGACTGCAGCCTTCGCCTCCGACGTCGACCGTCAGGCGGCCCTGCACGCCTTCCTCGGGCTGGGGATCGAGGCCAGCGCCTGGCAGGTGGCGAACGACGCCTTCGCGCCGCGAGGTCAGGCGGTAGCGGTCGACGCGCGGCCTCCCGGCGTCGGCGAACCCTGGCACGCGACCACCAACCTGGAGGAGGCCCTGGCGATGGAGGGTCCCGTGGCGCTCGTGCTGCCCGCAGAGCGGCGGGCGGAGGCCTTGATGGCGCTGGTCCGCCAGACGGTCGCCGCCATCCACGCCTCCGGGCGCGACGACGTGGTGCTGGTGAGCCGGATCGCGCTCGGCGCGAGGTCCGCCGCCCGCTCGTGCCGCTGCGAGGTCGGGGTGCTGCGGTCCGCGCTCCCGGAGGCGGACTGGCTCGCCGACCTGCGGGACGCGGGCGTGGACTGGGTCGTGCTGGAGCAGGCCACCGAGACCGACGTGCGCGGCCTGCACGCCCAGGGTCTGAAGGTGCTCGCCGGCGCCCCCGTGGAGGGCGTCGACGGCGTGGCCCACCTCGGCGTGCGCACTCCGGAGCGGGTGCTGCTCATCGTGGTCGACACCCTGCGGTCCGACCACCTGGGTGCGTACGGCTACGCCCGGGACACCAGCCCGCACCTGGACGCCCTCGCGCAGGAGGCCGTGCTCTTCGAGCAGACCTACAGCACCTCGAGCTGGACGCTGCCGAGCGTGGCCTCGATCATGACCTCGGTGCCGCCCCACCAGCACGGCGCCGAGGACGCCGAGACGCGCCTGCCGTCGGCCTTGCCCACGCTTGCCGAGGCCTTCTCGGCCCAGGGCTTCCCGGCGACCGCCTTCGTCACGCACCTCTACGTGGGCAGCCGCTTCGGCCTCGACAAGGGCTTCGACAGCTTCCACGAGTTCGGCCTGGACGAGCGCTTCGAGGAAGGCCTGCAGCCTCGGGCCGACGCGGTGAACGCTGAGGTGATGCCGTGGCTCACCGCACAGGGCGACACGCCGTGGTTCCTGTACCTGCACTACTTCGACCCCCACTGGGACTACGACGCACCGGAGCCGTGGGGGAGCCGGTACACCGACCCCGGCTACACCGGGAGCGCCAACGGCACGCTGGCGTTCCTGGGCCAGTACGTTCCCCACGACCAGCGCATGAGCGAAGCCGATCGGCAGCACCTGCTGGACCTCTACGACGGCGAGATCGCCTTCACCGACCACCACCTCGGCGCCCTCGTCGCCCACCTGAAGGCGGAGGACCTCTGGGACGACACCCTGGTGGTGGTCACCGCGGATCACGGCGAGGAGTTCCAGGAGCACGGATCGGTGCACCACATCCGCACCCTCTACGAGGAGGTCGTGCGGGTGCCGCTCTTGGTGAAGCCCGCGGGCGGGCGTCCAGCGCTCTGGCCGGCGCGGGTGAGCACGCCCGTGAGCACGATGGACGTGGCACCCACCCTGTTGTCGATGGCGGGGCTGCAAGCGCCGGACACCTTCCGCGGCGCCAGCCTGGAGGAGGTCATCGCGGGCGAGCGCGCCACCCCGCCCTTCATGCGCACGGTGCGCCACGCGTCCGACAAGGCGGCGGTCCGGGTGGGGGATCGGAAGCTGATCCACCAGTTCACGCAGGGCTCGACCGGGGTGGTCGTCTACGACCTGGCCGACGATCCGGGCGAGCAGAGGCCCGTGGAGCAGGCCGACGACGCCAGAGCGCTGGACCAGGTGCTGATCGACGTGCTCAACACGCCGCCGCCGGTGCCGCTGGTGATGGAACGGGCGACCCTGAGCGGCGAGGACGAGGAGGCGCTTCGGGCGTTGGGGTATGTGGAGTGACCCCAGAAGGCCGACGCGCGTTGCCCTGCCCGAGCGCCGCTCAGGTCTTCGCAGCACGCTGCCGGGCCTTGAGGAGGTCGATCAGCGCGCTCGCCGTGCCCCCACGCCCCCCGGTGAGCTCCTCGAAGCGCGCACAGCCCACCAGAGCGCAGGCCTCGGACTCGTCCAGAGCCAGCTTGCGACCGAGGCTCTCGACCAGGCGGAGCTGCTTGTCCGACGGTGTCCTCGACAGGTCGACCTGCTCCTTGAGATGGTCGATCAGCGCCGAGACGTCGCTGCGTGAGGGAGGCTCGGACACCTCGAGCCCCGCGAGCTCCGCAGCCTCGATCGCGCTGAGCCCAGCCCCCTCCAGCAGCCTGTTCAGCCAGTCGTTCTGGGCCTGGGTGGGCAGCAGCGCGGCGCCTGCCCCGCGTAGCCGCGAGGCCAGGGCTCGGCCCTCCACCTCGCCCAGCGCGTCGAGATCACCGACCTCTCGAGCGATCTCGGGGCTCGCGGCGAGGTAGTCGGCCAGCCTCTGGCGGGTGCGCGGGAGCATCTTGCCGCTGTCGCGGGCCTGGAGAGCCGCTTCGTGGGCAGTCCTGAACTCGTCGCGGAGCTCCTCCCAGACGCCCGCCCCTGACGCCGTGCCCTCGGCGACCGCATCGAGTCGACGCTCGAGCCGCGCGGTGTAGTCGACATCGAAGACCGGCTCGTCGTCCCGGACCGTGAAGAGCGGCGCCGCCTCGAGCCAGATCCGGCGCCCTCCTGGCGTGGGGCACAGCCCGCTGTCCTCGACGATGAGCTTCTTGTCGCCCAGCTTGTCGATCATCGATGCGTAGGTCGACGGGCGCCCGATGCCGGCGTCGCGCATCTGCTTGACCAGCGCTGCGGGAGAGTAGCGGGCGGGCGGCCGCGTCGCGTCCTCGCGCAGCAGGGGGTTCGGCGCATCCTCGGTGGCCGGGCCGAGCGGGGCACCGTCACCGGGCTCGACCCGAATCGGCGCCGTGTCCACCGGCCCCGAGAGGGGCTCGAAGGCGCGCCGCCAGCCGGGATCGTCGAACCAGCTCAACGCCGCCTCGAGCCGGCGGTCGAAGGCCCCCGCCAGCGCCCTGAGCGACAGGGTGGTGCGCAGCGACGGCGCCATCAGCGCGGCGAGCGTACGGGCTCGGATCAGCGCGTAGAGACGGCGTGCGTCAGCGTCCACGTCGTCGGGCAGCCGCGCTGCGGCCGGGTCGGTGGGACGGATCGCCTCGTGGGCGTCCTGCACGCCGGCTCCGGTCTCGCCGCCCGTGGGCGCAGCGCCCAGCGCAGCCTGCCCCCAGGACGCGACAACCACGGCTTGACCGGCCAGAACGGCCTCCTCCGACAGGCGGGTCGAGTCGGTGCGGATGTAGGTGACGTGGCCGGCCTCGTACAGGACCGACGCGAGCTTGTTCGTCTTCTTCATCGACCAACCGAACTGACTGGAGGCCGCGCGCAGCAGGGTGTCGGTGCGGAAGGGCTGCTTGGGCGATTCGCGCCGGTTGCGCGAGGTCACGCTCTCGACCTCCAGGGTGCCTGACTCCCGGACGGCGACCTCCGCTGACTCGGCCAGCTCCCGCGAGGCGGTGCGGTGGGCGTTCGGCCTGCCGTCGTCGCCCCGCCAGGCCTCTGCGTCGTCGGGCTCGTGGAAGCGAACCTTCCACTCGGCCAGCGTGGTGCGGGCCGACACCTCGAAGAACGCGATGGGCACGTGCGCCTCGCGCTCGAGCTCGCGCTGCACCACGAAGCCGAGGGTTGGCGTCTGCACGCGGCCCATGCTCGTGGTGCCCCGCTCGACGAAGGCCTTGGCGGTGTTGCGGCTCCGCCAGCCGACGAGGCGGTCGATGAAGACCCTCACGAGAGCCGCGTCGACCAGGGCCCGGTCGAGGTCGCCGGGCGAGGCCACCGCGCTCTCGATGGCACGGGCCGTGATCTCCTGAAAGGTCACGCGCTGGCAGGCACCGAGCTCGCGAAGGTGGCGCTCCAGGTGCCAGGCGATGCGCTCGCCTTCGCGGTCGGGGTCGGTCGCGATGTAGAAGACGACCTCGTCGTGGTGGGCGGCCTCCGCTCGGATGGCGTCGACCGCTGCCTCGCCGCGGTCCTCCCAGACCCAGGGCGGCTGGGGGAGCTCTCCAGCGCGGTTCGACCAGTAAGCCTTCTTGACCTCCTTGCGGTCATGCCGCTTGCGGTCGGCGGGCAGACACTCGATGTGGCCGCCGGTCGCCAGCACCCGCCACTGGGAGCGGCCCAGCACCTTCTGGATGGTCTTGATCTTCGCCTTCGACTCGACGATGAGGATGTTCACGCGGCCTCCCTGCCCCGGAGCATCGAGGTCCCAGGGACCAACCGGCTCATCCCCAGCGGAGCATCTACCCGAATCATGGCCTCCTTGACGGCTCTGGAGAAGGAGGGACACCGGTTGCCGTGCCCTACGCGGCACTCCTCCGACCCACTCGATCTGAGCGGCGCGTTACCCGCTGTGCATCGTGGTTGCTGTGGAGCCTGCTGCGTTCGTCGCACACCCAGGACCTCACCATGCGCTGCCGCTACGGAACCATCGAGTTCGGCGAGACCGACATCCACCTCCGCACGCTCCGCGACACCAACGAGTGCGCGGACCCTGAGGGCCCGGCGGGGTCGATCGGCATCGATGCCCAGTGGTCGGTGTTCGGCGTGGTCTGGAGCTCGTCGCTCGTGCTCGCGGCGATGATGATCGACGCGGACATCATCGGACGTCGCATCCTGGAGGTCGGCTGCGGCATCGGCCTGGCGAGCATGGTGCTCAACCAGCGGGGGGCGGACATCACCGCGACGGACCGGCACCCGGAGGTCGAGGGGTTCCTGGCGCACAACGTGACGCTCAACGGCGCGCCGGAGATCCCCTTCGAGCGCTCCGACTGGACCGACGGCGAGGACGACCTCGGACGCTTCGATCTCATCATCGGGAGCGACCTGTTGTACGAACGGGAGCAGGCGGCGGCGCTGTCCCGGTTCGTGGCGAGTCACGCCGAGCCGCGCCACGAGATGATCCTGATCGACCCCGGTCGCGGCCAGGCCGGGGCCTTCGCGCGTGACATGGTCGAGCGCGGGTTCACCCATGCCAAGCGGCTGGCGAAGGACGATGCGTCGCAACGGTATGGGCGGGAGATCGGCGTGCGGGTCCAGGTGCACTCGTTCGTTCGGGGCTGAGGGGACGCGGCGGCGCCGCCGCGGACTGCATCTACCGCGGAGAGGACGTGAGCTCGGTGCTCGACAAGCTCCACCGGTTGGGCTGAGGCCGCACCGATCGCACGCCCTCAGCGTGCACCGGAGACCGGCTCGCCGTCGGCGCCCCGTCTCGCGGCGCTTTCAGTCCCCGCGTGCCACGATCACGAACTCCACCCGGCGGTTCCGCGACCAGGCGGCTTCGCTCTCCTCGTCCTGCACAGGCCGGGTCTCGCCAAAGCCCACCGCTTCGAGGCGCTCGCTGGCTACACCCGCCGCGACGAGCCAGTCGGCAACGGCGTCGGCGCGAGCCTGGGACAGCTCGAGGTTCGACGCCTCGCTGCCGCGGTTGTCGGTGTGCCCTTCCACGCGGACCGACGCGATGTCGCGGTGATCCTGCAACACCTCGGCGACCTGAGCGAGCAGGGGGTGGCTGGCCGAGAGGATCACGGCGGCCCCCGTCTCGAAGAACACCTTCTCGCTGATCTCGATGCGCTCCGCCGTCACCTTGACCTTGCTCGGAACGAGCACGACGGCGAGCTCGCTGTGCAAGCCCTGCGCAACGTCGATCTCGATGCGCGTGGGCGCGAAGCCGGGGGCCCGAACCCGCACGACGTGTGCCCCCGGAGCCACGGCATGGTCCTCACCGCTCGCGATCGGCCGCCAGGCACCCTCGTGGTCGAGCTCGAACGAGGCGCCGGACACCGCACCGTCGGGCCCGGTGATCGAGAACCCCAAGGTCCCGAGAGCCACCGGTGGCGGCGGTGGCGGAACCACCTCGACGACCGCTGGGGCCACCTCCTCCACCGTCGGCCCCGGCTGGTACACAAGACCCGCGAGCGCCCGGAACTGCGGGGCCCCCAACGCGGTACTCAGGCCAGCGCCAACGCCAGCCTGCACGCGCCAGTCGGGCGCAACCGCGAACCAGGCACCGCCGAGGCCTTCCACGGGTGCCGCCTGGCCGTCCTGCGCGGCGTAGGCGATGTGCGCGGCGAGCTCCGCCGACACGCCAAAGGCGTCGGTCACCGGCACGCCGTAGCCGATACGGCCGTACACCTGATCGTCCCACTCGGTGTAGGCACTCCCCGGGTCGGGGACCGACCGGTGGCCCACGTTCACCGCGAGCCGCCCATCACCGACGTCGAGGTCGGTGACACCCCCCGCCCACCAGGTCACCCCAGGGCTCGAGAGGGGCGCGTCGAGGGTGGCGGTTGGCCCGGTCAGGCCGCCGACCACTGCGAAGCCCACGCCGGAGTGGGCGCGGTCGAACAGCAGCCCCGCGAGCTCGACACCGACGTCGCCCAGCCCGCCCCCCGACGCGGCCAGGTCCCCGCTGCTGCCCAACACGAGGGGCACGCGGGCCCCGAGCCGGAAGCTCGGAGCGAAGCGCCAGCTGGCAGCGAGATCGAGCGTGGACACCCCATCGAGGGCGTCGGTGCGGGTGCCATCAGCCGCCTCGAACACCAGCGGGTCGTCCGCGTAGCCCACGAAGGCGCGCACGGTGACCGCTTCGTCATCGCGAGATCCCGAGTCGTCGGTCCAAAGGGTGTAGCGGGCATCGACGCTCGGCCGGAACAGCTGGGCATCGAGGGAGGGAAGTTCCTGCGCGAGCGCGGGCTCGACGAGAGAGAGCACGAGCAGCATCAGCGGTTCCTCCGGAGGATGGCCAGCAGGCCGAAGAGCAGGGCCGTGAGGCCACCGGTCGGCGCGGCGCCGCTCGCGCAGCCGCCGCACGCGCCGCCTGTGAAGACCCCCTCGAGGGCCGTCTCGGGCTCGCCGGAGTCCGGCTGGCCCGTGTCCGGCTGGCTGGCGTCGGGCTCGCCGCTGTCGCCGCTGTCGCCCGTGTCCGGGCCGCCCGTGAGGTCGTCTCCGCCATCGAGCGGGTTCGTGCCGGCAGCGACCTCGTCGCCGTCGAGCACCCCTCCGTCGTCGGAGTCCGCGTCTCGGGGGTTGGTGCCGTAGACGAGCACTTCGTCACCATCCGACAGGCCGTCGTCGTCGCTGTCGGCGTCGTCGGGGTCCGTCCCGTGCACCAGGCGCTCGGCGTCGTCGCTCAGCCCGTCGCCGTCGCTGTCGCCGGAGTCGTCGGCGTCGTCGGTCGGATCGAGCGGGTCGGTCCCGAGCGCCACCTCCAGCCCGTCGCCCACGCCGCCACCGTCGGAGTCCGACACCAGGGGATCGGTGCCGAGGAGGTCCTCGTCGCCGTCGGTCAGGCCGTCATCGTCAGAATCGGCGTCGTGCGGGTCCGTCCCCCGGTCCACCTCGGCCCCGTCGGACAGGCCGTCACCGTCGGTGTCGGGTCGGAGCGGGTCGGTCTCCGTGCTCTGGACCTCCTCGCCGTCGGACAAGCCATCCCCGTCGGTGTCGGCGAGCAGAGGGTCGGTGCCCCACACGTAGAGCTCCTCGGCGTCGGTGAGACCGTCGCCGTCGGTGTCGGACGCGTCCGGCACATCGTCGGAGGGATCGGTCGGGTCCGTGCCGTGCCCGTGCACCTCCACACCGTCGACCACACCCCCGCCGTCGGTGTCGGCGTCGCGTGGATCGGTGCCCCAGGTGAGCACCTCCTCGCCGTCGGTCAGGCCGTCGTCGTCGCTGTCCGCGTCGTTGGCGTCGGTCGATGCGTCCTGCTCCTCGCCGTCGGACAGGCCGTCGTCGTCGCTGTCGGCGTCGAGTGGATCCGTGGAGGTGGTGGTCACCTCGGTGTAGTCGTCCAGCCCGTCGTCGTCGGTGTCCGCGTCGTTGGGATCGGTCCCGTGGTACTCGACCTCGTCGCCGTCCTCGAGCCCGTCATCGTCGGTGTCGGCGTCGAGCGGGTCGGTGCCGTGCACCAGGGTCTCTTCCTCGTCGCTCAGCCCGTCGCCGTCCGAGTCCCCACCAGCGCCAGCGTCGTCCGAGGCGTCGTTCGGGTCGCTGCCCGTGGCCACCTCCACACCGTCGTCCGTCCCGCCACCATCGGTGTCGGGGTCCAGAGGATCCGTGCCGTAGGTGCCGATCTCGTCGCCATCGTCCAGGCCGTCGAAGTCGCTGTCGGCGAGTCGCGGGTCCGTTCCGTAGGTGTTCACCTCGTCGCCATCGTCGAGGCCGTCGCCGTCGCTGTCGCTCGCGGTCGGGTCGGTGCCGTAGGTGAGCACCTCCTCGCCATCCTCGAGGCCATCGCCGTCGCTGTCGGCATCGGTGGCGTCGGTGCCGTGCACCAGCGTCTCTTCGGTGTCGGAGAGCCCGTCGCCGTCGCTGTCGCTCGTGCTGCCGACGTCGTCGAGGCTGCTGTTCGGGTCGGTGCCCAGCGCCACCTCCACGCCGTCGGAGATGCCTCCCCCGTCGGAGTCCGGCGCGTTCGGATCGGTGCCGTGGACCAACACCTCGTCCCCGTCGCTGAGCCCGTCACCGTCGCTGTCCGCTTGCAAGGGATCGGTTCCGTACACGTCGACCTCGTCGCCGTCGGAGAGGCCGTCGTCGTCGGTGTCGACGTCGTGGGGGTCGGTGCCGTGGGTCTTGGTCTCGTCGGCGTCCTCGAGACCGTCTCCGTCGCTGTCCGCGGCCAGGGCAGGCGCCCCGACGAGCAACGCGAGGCTCAGGGCCAGGGGGGTGGGAATGCGCACAGGCTCCTCCATCTGGTTTGGAGGACCATCACGTCGCGAGCCGGTCGCCGACTTTCGCGCGCCTTTCTCGGGTGGCTCCCGCCTACCCAGCGCGAAAGGGTGTCGAAAGTCCTCCCGGCGCCGGGTGAGCGACCTTCTCGGCATGATGCCGTCGCCGCGCTCCAGCTCAACCGTATCGGGTCCCGGTGGTCCAAAGCGATGGGGGTCGCGGCCGCCGGAAGTCGCGGATAGCGTCCGGCCCCTGGAGGACACCATGGACCGCCTGCGCGCCGCCCCCTTTCTGCTCGCCCTCTTCTGGACCGCCTGCAAGGGCTCGACGCTCAAGCACTTCGAGATCGAGGTGAGCGGATCGACCGTGATCGCCGGCTCCAGCCTGATCGACGAGGTGCTGGACACCGTCGGGTTCGACGGCTTCACCGAGGTCGACATCACCGCCAACGAGGAGCTCCAGAACCAGGGGGTGGCGCCCGGCGACATCAGCACGGTCGCGCTGGTGACCTTCGAGCTGGAAGCCAAGGATGGCGACCGCGACCTGGCGTTCCTGGAGAGCATGGAGATCTACGCGTCGGCACCGGGCCTCGACACCATCCTCGTCGCCAGCCAGGACGACTTTCCGGAGGGACAGGCGGTGGTGGCGTTCGAGCTGGAGGACGTCGACCTCGTGGACTACGCCGTGTCCGAGTCGATGACCCTGACGACCGAGGTGACCGCCGAGGCCCCCGACGACGACACCACGGTGAAGGCCAGCGTGTTGATCGACGTGGGTGTCACGGTCCAGGGAGCCTGCAACTACTTCAGCCGTGAGGACACGGGCGCATGACGGCGAGCCCTTCAGTCCACGTGCACGTCGTGGAGGCGCAGGCGCAGCGCACGCTTCTTCTTCTCGATGAACCAGGGATCGAAGCCCGCCTTCCCAAGCTCCTGGCGCACCCGGTGGAGCAGCACGTTGAGGTTGTTCGTTCCCTGCGACAGACCCGCCCGGCCCCAGATCTGCGTGACGGCCTCGTCCTCGGCCAGCCAGCCTCGTTCGAAGCCCGGCTTGCGGGAGTCCCTGTCCGCCACGAGCGCGCGTCCGAGCACGTAGAGCAGCACGGCACGGTTCTCGATCTTGACGGTGTGGGAGATCGCCGTCTCCCGATCCACGAGCGTGGCCGCCGCGCCCGTGGGACCGTCGAGCACGGCCCGCAGCTGGTACGGGTACAGCTCGTCTTCGACCGGGACGGTGCTGCGCGGCACCCCCTGCAGCTCGACCACGCGGTAGCGCCGCCCTTCGACGTCGAAGATCTCCTCGAGCTCGAGCTGCCGTTCCCCCGACGAGCTGCCCAACCACAGCTCCCCGTTGGCATGCTGGATGATGACGGCGGCACGTGCGGGACCATCCAGTCGGACGGCGGCCCCGGGAGCGGACCCCAGCACCACGCGGGGGCCCGCCACCGCCACACGCGCGCCGGTGTCGACCTGCTCGAGGTGACGGAGCAGCGGACCGGCCTCGCTGGGCCAGCCACGCTCGATGCGAAGGCACACCTCGCCCACTTGCACGTTGGCGCCCTCCGCGAGGGGCACCTCACCCTGGATCCGGGTGCCGTCGACAAAGGTGCCGTTGCGGCTCTTCAGGTCGCGCAGCAAGACCTGCCCGCGGCTGCGCCACACGATGGCGTGCTGCCAGGAGACGCTGGGATCATCGAGAGACAGCGTGCAGTCTGGTGCCCGCCCGAGGTAGGTCGGGACCTCGCCGATGGGGACCCGCAGCGCGGCGCGAAGTCCGTCGAGCAGGATCAGGTCGAGAGGGGCCGACACCGCGGCATGGTACACCGCCAGCCGACCTGCGCCAGGATGTGCCCCTGATGTCCAGCCTGCTGTTCACGGTCGCGCTCGCGGCCCCTTGCGAGCGACCGACCACGAGCTCCGACCTGGCCCTGCGCCTGGAAGAAGCCGAGGCGGCGTACGCGCAGCTCCGGCCCGAAGCCTTCAGCGAGGCGCTTCGAGCCGGACGGGAGGAGCTCCCCTGCCTCACCGAGGCAGTGCCGCGTCCGCTCGTCGCGCGCCTGCACCGCGCGGAAGGCCTCGACGCGTTCCTCGCGCGCGAACCCTCCAGGGCCGCGCAAGCCTTCGCGGCAGCCCGCGTCGTCGAACCGAACCACCGGTTCCCAGACTCGATGGTGCCCGCACAGCACCCGATCCGCATGCACTACGCAGCGCTGGACCTCTCGCCTGCCAGCTACGAGGAGCTTGCGGAACCGGCGGGCGGCCACCTGATGCTGGATGCCCGTGACAGTCTGAAGCGTCCGACGGCCTGGCCGACCCTGTTCCAGCTCGTGGACGACGAGGGGTCGGTGCTCGCCACCGCGTACCTCTGGCCGGACGACACGACGCCACCCTACACCGAACAGGAGGCGGTCTCGGCGGAGCGGACCCGGCGCGCCGTGCGAGCGCTCGCCGTCACGTCGGCGGGCGCCACGCTGGCCACCGTGGGGCTGGTGGTCGCGGCGAACAGCGTGGCGACCGACTGGTGGGCGCTCGACCCTTCCGACCCACAGGCCGACACCCTGCAGCGCCGCACCAACGTGCTCGCGGGTGCCGCGGCCGGCGCCGGCGTGATCGCGCTCGCGGGCGGAGCGGGAGCCATCGTCACCTGGAAGCTGCCGTGATCCCACGGGGCACGGCCCTCGGCGTATACCGCGTGGAGCAGCATGTCGGTGAGGGTGGAGCCGCCAGCGTCTACAAGGTGCGGCACGACAGGCTCGGCTCGCTCCACGCTCTCAAGGTCCTCCACATCGGCGGCGGACGCCAGCGGGATCGCCTCCTCGCAGAGGGCCAGGCCCAGGCGGCCCTGTCCCACCCGAACCTCGTGAGCGTGACCGACGTGGTGGAGTCCGATGGACGGGTGGCGCTGGTGATGGAGTTCGTGGAGGGTGTGACCCTCGACGTCGAGCTCCACGGTCGACGGCTGTCCGCCGAGGAAGCCGAGCTCATCTTTCGCGGGATCGTCAGCGGCGTCGCGTACGCGCACGCCGCGGGCCTCGTGCACCGGGACCTGAAGCCGTCGAACGTCCTGCTGCGCCGGATCGGCGACCAGATCATTCCCAAGGTCGCCGACTTCGGACTGGCCAAGGCCCTCGAGGGTCGGCACAGCCACACGCGCACGGGGACCTACATGGGCACCCCGCCCTACTCGGCGCCGGAGCAGATCCGGGATGCGAAGGGCGTTGACCAACGAGCGGACGTGTGGGCGCTGGGCTGCATCCTCTACGAGCTGCTCACGGGCGTGCGAGCCTACCCACAACCTACCGTCGTCGACGTGTACCAGGCGATCAGCGACGGCACACGTCCGGCCGTGCTGGAGCAGGATCCGACCGCCCCGCCCCACCTCGCGGCCATCGCGGAGTCGTGCCTGGAACGCGATCCCGAGGCCCGCTTGCCCGACGCCCGCGCCATCATGGTGCAGCTCGGCATGACGCCGCCGCCGGACGCTGTCCGAAGCCCGACGGTCGAGCTTTCGGCCACGCCAACGCCCGGTTCCGAGACCTTCCAGCTCGACGACGCTCAAGAGGCACCCCGTGCAACCCAGGTCCCCGACGACAGCCGGGCCGCGCGGTCGGTGTTCAGCTTCCCAGCGGCGCCAGCGCCCTCAGCACCCGAGCGCAGCCACACCACCGACGAGCGACATCCGGCGAGATCGAGGTGGCCGCTCGCCATCCTCCTCCTGGCCTTGCCACCGCTCAGCCTGGGTGCCTGGTGGCTGTACACACCCTCCTCGCCACCCCCGGCACAGCAGGGTGCCGAGGCACCGCAGGCCGTTCCGGCAACGCCGCAGCCGGTCGCCACGGCCGAACCCTCGACCGAACCCTCGGCCAGCGAAGGCCCACCGAGTACGGAGGCTGCGGCGGCGACTCCAACGGCAGAGGAGCTGCCGCCCGCTGCAGGTGACCCGGGGCTCGCGACGGCGACCAACGAGGTCGAGAGCGACGTCTCGAGTGCGCCGCAGGCGCCGTCGGCCGTCCCGTCGCGCCCGATGGGGTCCTTCGCAGGACCCGAGGACGGCACGCCGGTGTGGCTCACCGCCAATGGCGCAACATCCAACCCGGGCCCCATCACCCCGGGAGACTACGAGATCTACGCCAGGTTTCCCGAGGTCGGAGACGTGCACGCAGGGCGCGTGCACATCTCGACCGACGAACACGTGACGCTTCACTGCAACGCCCAGATGATGCAGTGCGGCAAGGAGGGCCCATGATCGGACGGCGACCTGCGTGGTTGGCCACGGTCAGCTTGTACCTGGGCTGTGCGGGCAGCGGTGACCCGTGCCAGCGCGGCTGCCTGTTCATCACCTCCGCGGAGGCCGAGTGCCGAGCGGACGGTCCCGTCGACACCGGAGCACCGACGGACACCGAGGACACAGGCGACACGAGCGACACGAGCGACAGCGGCGACACCGGCGACACGAGCGACACCGGCGACACCGGCGACACGAGCGACACAGGCGACACGAGCGACACGGGCGACACGGGCGACACGGGCGACACCGGCGACACGGGCGACACGAGCGACAGGAGCGACACGAGCGACACGGGCGACACGGGCGACACGGGCGACACGGGCGACACAAGCGACACAAGCGACACGAGCGACACGCCCGTCCCCTGGTCCGGCGAGGTCTCCCTCACCGTGACGGGCAACCTGGGCAGCGACTACTGCATCGACAGCTCCTCCGTCGGCGAGCTGCAGGACGGCGCGCTCACCGCGACCGGCAGCTGCAGCTTCGTCGGCGCCTACTCCGTCACCTTGGGCGCGATGACCTACGAGCTCCAGAGCAGTGCCCTGTCGGGGTCGACCGGTTCGGGAACCATCACCTACACCGGTGGGTCGTCCATCGCCGATGTGTGGACGGGCACCTGGACGGCGGACACGCGGCTGGAGGCCAGCTTCGACGGCAGCTTCAGCGCGGGCCTCGACACGATCTCCTACACCGGCGACATCGATCTGGAACCCTCGTGAGCTGGCCCATGGTCACCACGCCCGCCCACGTGCGACGGCGTCCGGGGCCGCACGCGTTTCACGTGCTGATCGTCGACGCGGATGGCCTGGTGGGCACCGCCGTGCGGGCCACCCTCAGCGCGTCGGTGCAGGTCCACCTCGTTCGCTCCCCGGCCGAAGCGCGCGCAGCGCTCGATCGAGACGACCCTGGACTGATCCTCCTGGACCTGGCGGTACCTGCGGACCGCGGTGACTCGTTCTACGCCTGGCTCGAGTCGAAGCGCCCCGACCTCCTGGATCGCGTCGTGTTCCTCAGCGAGGGTGGCTTCACCGCCGAGACGCGCCTGCTCCTGCGCCGCACGGGCCACCCCGTCCTCATGAAGCCCGTCCACCGGGACGCCCTCTTCCTCGTGGCGGATCGCTTCTTCGACCGGCGCGCCACGGGGTGAAAGGAGGGTGAAAGGCTCCCTGGGGGCACCCGAGCGATCGGTTCTTCGTCACCACGGAGCGCCCATGTCCAACCAGAACCACCCCACTCACGTCCTCCTCGTCGATGACGACCCCTTCGTGCGAGACGTGCTCGCGAGGATGCTCGAGGCGCTCGGATGCACCGTCGCCACCGCCCGAGACGGACGAGCGGCCCTGGACCAGGTCGACGACGAGAGCTGGGACCTCGTGCTGCTGGACATGTGCATGCCGGTGCTGGACGGGCTGGGCGTCTACCGGGAGCTTGCGAAGTCGAGGCCCGCGCTGGTGAGCCGAGTCGTCATCTGCACCGGGGGCACCACGGACCCGACGGTGCAACGCTTCCTCGACGGTGACGTGCCCGTGCTTCACAAGCCCGTGCGCCTCGCGCAGCTCCGCCACCTGCTCACGCGCGCTGCGCGCTGTGCGGCATGAGGGGTGCAACGAGCGAGGTGATGCTCGTCGGCCACGACCCGACGATCTACCTGGCGGTGTCGACGCTGCTGGAGAAGACGGACGCGGACGCGTGGCGGGTGCACTGGACGCCGTCCCTCGACCAGCTCGACATGCTGGCCCACCGGGACGCCGTCCGTTGGGCCATCCTCGACGACCGCGGGGTGGACGGAGCGCCGCCCGAGCGTGTCGTCGAGCTCCTGCGCGACCGAGGAGTCCACGGCATCGTGGTGCTCGGGAGCTCCCCCGTGCCGGGGTGCGTTCCACTGGAGCGCGCACACCTCGCCCGCACCTCCCTCCTCCAGGCGCTGTTCGATGCGCGAGGACCGCGGGCTCCGCTGCTGCCCATCCGCGTGCTCGTGGTGGACGACGATCCGATCAGCCTCGCGACGATCCCGGCCATGCTGGGCGCGGACTACGCGTGCGCTACCGCGCCAGGTGGGCATGCGGCCATCGACTGGCTCGAAGAGAAGGCGGCCGACTGCGTGCTCAGCGACATCGTGATGGCCGAGGGATCGGGCATCGACCTGTACGAGTGGGTGGCGATGGAGCGGCCGCAGCTGCGGGAGCGCTTCGTGTTGATGACGGGTCACCCACGGCACACGCAGGCGGCGCGGCTCTTCGCGCGCGCCAGCCTGCCGATCCTGCACAAGCCCCTCCAGACCGCCAGCTTGCGCGAGCTGCTCGAGCGCGTGTGCGCCCCTCCGCTCTTGGTGCGCTGAACGGTTGACGCGGCCGAGCGAGAGCCTCGTGAAAGCCCCGGCTCGCGCTCTCGCGTCACGGTTCCAAGTGTTCCGTTCCCGAGGCCCCATGCAGAAGATCCCCGTCCTCGCGCCACCACGCGTGCTCGTCGTGTCCGCCCTGTCGACCCACCAGTTCGCCGGAGCGGCGGCTTGGGAAGCCGCTCTCGGCGTGGAGGTGGACGCCGCAGACAACCTCATCGAGGCCGAGGCGATGCTCGCCCTCGGTCGCTGGCACTGTGCGCTGGTCGACAGCCGGCTCGGCGACGGAGGTGTGCTCGCCTTCCTGGCGCGGCAGGCCGGTCGTGTTCCGACCATCGTCTTCGGCCACGACAGCTCCCGATTCCAGCGGGTCGCAAGGGAGCGCGGAGCCGTGGACGTCCTGGGCGAAGAGGTCGATCTTCGCCTGCTCGAACGATCGGTTCGGATCGCGCTGGAGCGGCGCAGGTTCGACGACCTGCGGGCAGGGCTCGTCGAGGCCCAACGCCTGCAGTCACTCGGCTTGTTGGCGGCGACGCTCTTCCACGATCTCGCGACACCGCTGACCGTGTTCGGCGTGGTCGGCGATCTGCTGGACGACTGCTTCGAGGACCTGCCAGAGGAGCTCCAGGCGCACGTCCCTCTGCTCCAGATCGCGACGAACCACCTGATCGGCTTGCGCCGCTCCGTGCAGCTGCAGGGGCGCTCGAGCGTGGACTGGACGACCTTCGACCCGCTCGAGGCCATCGAGGACGCGGCTCGCATAGCCGGAGGGTATGTCGGACGCTGGGCGACCGTCGAGGTGGTTGGGGGTCGCCGGTGTTCCGTGCGTGGCGAACGCGCCAGCCTGGTGCAGCTCGTGATCAACCTGATGACGAACGCAGCCCATGCGGTGCGCGACAAGGGGGACGGCCCCGGCGCCGTCCTCGTGCGCGTGGACACGTCGGAGGGGCGCTGCCGGATCGCGGTCGAAGACGATGGTGTCGGCCTGCCCCGCGCGCTTCTGTCCCGCATCTTCGAGCCCTGGTACACCGACCAGGCCAAAGGGAGAGGCACCGGCCTGGGCCTGAGCCTGGCGCGCGAGATCGCGCACCGCCACGGCGGCACCTTGGAGGTGTCGTCGCAGGTCGGCGTGGGCACGCGCTTCACGCTGACCTTGCCGTGTGTGCGCACCTGATCGCAGGGCCGGCGAAAGCGTCGAGAAAGTCCGGAGCCCCCCAGGGAGGGACCTTGGGACCACAAGGAGGCCCACCATGTTCGCTTCGATCCTGCTCGCCCTCGCCACCCGCAACGCCATCCTGCTCCCCACGCCGACCTCCAAGGCCCTCGCCGACCACGACGGTCGCGTGGTCACCGTGCTCGCCCGGCGCGCCACCATGCCGTGGCAGCACCCGGTCCGCGACCTTCAGGACGACCACGCCAGCTACGTGGATCTGGTGCTCGGCACGCAGACCGTGGCCTACGCCGACGAGCCGTTCCCGTGCAGCCACCAGGCGGCCGAGATCACCGCGCGGGTGCGCACCCACCAGTCACACGACAGCGCCCGACCGGGCGGTCTGCTCGAGGAGGCGCAGCTCGAGGTGCTCACGTGGACCTGCGTGGCGAACACCGCGCCCCCGGCACGCAAGCCGATGTCGACCGGCAACACCTTCGCCGTGAAGCCCAGGGCCTCCGGCTGAACCGCGACGCCAGCGTTCCACGGGGGCTCACGACCCGCGTCGACGACCCCGCCGGCGCGGGCCGGTCCTCGGGACCTCCGGCTCCTCTCCGGAAGGGCGACCCGACAGCGACGAGGACCCGCCCGCCTCGTCGAGATCCCGGTCGCGGCTCTCCCCGTCCATGCCGGCGGGCGGCGAGCGCGGCACCGACGGGACCACGAGGCTGGGCTCGTCGTCGTCCTCCTCGATGGGCTCCTCGGTGGGCTCCTCGGTGGGCTCGGCGGCGGGCGACTCGGCGGCCATCGCCTCCGCCTCGGCACGGCGGGCGGAGATCTCCTTGAGCCGCGCGGCGAGGAGCTCTTCCAAGAGCCGCAGGTCCTCCAGGCGTTCACCCGCCATGCTGTCCATGTTGTCCAGCCAGCCCGTCCAGAGATCCGCGAGCCGCTTCTCGCCCCCCGAAGAGGACGTGTTCGCCGCCTTGACCGGCAGTCCCAGGGCCGCGCGCACCGCTCCCGGCAGCTCCGACCAGGGCACGTCGAGCAGAGAAGTTTCCAGCTTCCTGGAAACTTCTCCCGCCTCCTCCAGGGCGGCCAGGAAGCCACGGGCCACAGCCGCACGGTTGTAGAGCAAGCTGTCGCTCCGACCGGTGAGCCCTTCGAAGCGGGCCATCAGCGCCCCCTTCTCGCCACGGCGCAGCCCCTGGAGGAGCGCCGCCAGCTCCAGCCCCTGGTTGAGGCGGTGGGCGTTCCGCGCCACCTGGCTGTCGCTCTCGTGGAGGGACCAGGCGCTGATCTGCTCGTCGCTGGCGCGCCCGAGGGCGGCGCCGTTGCGGAGCTCGGACAGGTGCTTCAGGAGGCTCATGGTGCAAACCGTACCGCACCTGGACCGAGCGGTTCCTGCAGGCGTGCAAGGCCGCTTCGGCGATGCAGCAGGACGCGCCGGTGCGACGCAGCTCTTCAGTCGACGGACCGTGCTTCGGAGTTCGACTGGATCGGCCGCACAAACATCCCTACGGCAAACACCACGGACGTCATCCCCAACGCCGCCGCCATGCCCAGTCCGTCGATCAGCCACCCGGCCAGGGGCATCATCACCGCAGTCACCAAGCTACGGGCCTGGCTCTCGATCGACAGGGTCGTGGCCCGCTGCGGCCCGTCCATGACGAGGTTGAAGGCGTTCAGGAATACGGGACGCCGCAGGTTCTGCAACACGGTCAGTGCCACGAGAAGGACGAGTCCCGCGGTCATCCATCCACGCCACACGAACACAGCGAGACCGACGCTCAGCAGGAAGCCCCCGATGAAGGCTGCACGCAAGGATCGTTCGACACCGCCGAACAGACGTTGGGCTCTGGCGCTCGTCTGCGCACCCAACCCACCGAGGACCCCGCGCGCGAAATCGTACCCGCCAACCCACAGCGCCCCGGAGCCCACCACCGCGAACCCCCACCCCTGGAGGGTCAGCTTGAGTAGCGGCTGAAGGTAGTACTTGAACATCAATCGAGCCTGGCTCTCGAACATGACCGAGCGTGCGAAGAGGAAGCTGAAGCCAGGCGCCCGACCGATGGCCCCGAGACGCTCTCGCAGCGTCTGCCGTGAAGCAGCCCCCGGTCCTCCGGCGTGGGATCGTGCATGACGGCGCTGCTCGCCTTCGAGATCGCGTGGATAGGTGCACATGAGCACGAACCCGCCGACCGAAGCGACCGCAGACGCGTAGAAGAGCCCGTCGTAGTCCCGGGTGAGGAACAGAATCACGCCCCCAGCAAGCGCTGAGGCCGCTGCCGAGTACTTGCTGAACGCCCGGGTCATGCCGATCACCTGGGTGGTGCGGCTGCCCTCGCCACGCGAGTCGAGCCAGTCCAGCATGATGGCCTTGTGGCCGCCGGTGCGTAGTGCCTCGGCGATCCCGAACGCTGCCACGGGGGCGTAGAGCCAGACCTGGCGCCTCGCTTCGGGCGCCGCCGCGGCGAACGGAAACAGGGAGAACGACACCGCATAGCACAGGAAGCAGGCCGCGACCGACCGGACGCGCCCCCAACGGTCGGCCAGGAAGCCCGAGGGGATCTCCAGGAGACCGGTCAACAGTGACCCGAAACCCAGGAGCAGTCCGATCTCGGTGAACGACAGGTCCAGGTGCAGGAGGAACAGCACCAGGAACGGGTCCGCGAACCGGAGGTTCTTGACGACGGAGTAGAGGCAGAAGCGAACGATCACGACAGGGGCCGCTTCTCATCGCGGTGCGCCGGCATCATCTTGCGGAAGTGCGTTGCAAGGCACGCGACCATCGCAACGGTCGGACGAGAGGGACATGCCGGAACAGGACCACCCGGAGGATGCACACGACCGGCGTCGACCGCCCAGGCGCTGATCTGCCGTCGCTGGCGCGCCCGAGGGCGGCGCCGTTGCGGAGCTCGGACAGGTGCTTCAGGAGGCTCATGGTGGAACCGTACCGCGCACGGACCGAGCGGTTCCTGCAGGTGGGCCTGCCACTTCTGCAGGGTGGCGGCCGCGAGACCGCGTGCGGCGGCTGGCACGATCCTGGCATAGGCACAGGTCCCCCCCGCCGAGAGCCCCATGCTGACCATCCTCCTCGCCTGCGCCGCCAACGACGACACCGCGAACCTCGACACCTCCGCTCCGATCGAAGAAGAGGTCTACGAGCCCGGGAGCGAGACCGACGGCGGCTACGAGGGACCCCTGAGCTTCGACGGCGACCGCCCGTACAACGTGCTGATGATCTCGATCGACACCTTCCGGGTCGGCGAGCTCGGCTGGTTCGGTGGGCAGGCGTCGACTCCCGAGATCGACGCGCTGCTGGACGAGAGCGTGGTCTTCACCGACCACCGGAGCTGCTCGAACTGGACCTTCAGCTCGGTGCTCTGCTTCCAGGGCGGCGCCGAGGCCACCGACCTGAGCTTCGTGCCCGAGGCCGCCGAAGGCCACGACCAGGACCTGGGCTCCGCCCCCGACAGCATCACCCTCGCGCCCGAGGTGCTGAGCGCCGCCGGGTGGGGCAACCACCTCATCACGACCAACGCATTCTTCGACACCAGCTACGGCACCGCCCAGGGCTTCGACGACATCGAGAACCTCAACACCCGCGGCGCCGAGGCCGACGCCGACACGGTGGTCGACGCCGCCCTCGAGACCCTCGGCACCGTGTCGGACGACGAGCCCTGGTACGTGCACGCCCACTTCATGGACCCTCACCAGGGCTACGACGCGCCCGACGAGTACCTGGTGGGCGTGGACGCGCTGGAGGACATCGACTGGAACCTGACCCAGGCTCGGGCGCTCGAGGAGCTCGCGGCGGCCTGGGACACCCTCGACGCCGACGAACAGGCGCTCGTGAAGGCGCACCTCGATCTCTACTACCGGGCCGAGCTGGCCTACGTCTCCGACGGGGTCGGGCGGCTGCTCGACGAAGCCCGGGCCGCGGGCCAGCTGGACCACACCCTGGTCGTGATCTGGAGCGACCACGGCGAGGAGCTGGCCGAACACGGCGAGATCGGGCACCACGTGAACCTGTACGACGCGAGCAACCGCGCGCTCGCGGCGCTCTGGGCACCCAACCTCGAGCCGATGGCGTGGACGGGGCGCACCACGCACGCCAAGGTGTGGCCGACGGTGCTCGACGTGCTCCCCCACGCCTTCGCGACCGACCTGCCGGGGGCCACCCTCGGCGAAGGGGACGCCACGCTGCGCTTCGGACAGAAGCTCACCGGCTCGTCGTCGAGCGCCTTCGTCGAGGACGGCGAGCACAAGCTGCTCGTGTGGTCCAGTGGCGATGCCGAGCTCTACGACCTCGCCGCCGATCCGGAGGAGCTGACCAACCTCGTCGGCGACGAGCCGGCCGTGGCTTCGGAGCTGTGGACCGAGCTGGCCGGGACCATCGCCGACCTGGAGGAGCTGGCCGACGTGAGCTGGGCCGACCCCGGGCTGTAGGCGACCCCGTGACGGCGAGGCGCGCGGCACACCGCGCTCGCCTCCGCTCAGTCGGACCAGAGCGGCAGGTGGTTGTTCTGCGTGGCGTCCTGGCCCGGCAACCAGAAGGCCGGCCAGCTCGGGTCCTCGCCTTGTTCGGCCAGGCTGGGGTCGATGCCCGCCACCCAGATCTGGGGGATGCCCGTGGCGACGAAGCCGTAGTCCCGCCGCGACGCGAAGGCCAACCAAGACAGGTCGCCGTCGGGTGCGGGCGCCCAGCGCGGCCAGCTGTTCGACAGGCCCGGACCCTGGTTGGCGCGCGCGAGCTCGATCGCCTCCCCGCCGTCCACGCTCACCAGCCAGAGCGCCGCGTTGTCGTCGTCGTAGCTCTCGCCGTCGCTGACGTTGAAGGCGATCCAGGCGCCGTCGGGGGAGAACGCCGGGTAGTAGGCGTTCTGGCCCGCCGGCGGCGTGAAGAGCACCCGCGGCTCGCCGAACCCGGCCCCGCCCAGGTGCTCCACCACCGCGATGCGGCCCGAGCGGAAGTTGAAGTCGAAGACGAACTCGTCGGAGAGCACCACCGCCAACAGCTCGCCGTCCGGAGCGAAGTCGGGGTGGGTGGCCGGGGTGCCCAGATCGACCTCGCCGAGGGTCTCGAAGGTCTGCGCGTCCAGCACCTGCAGGGCACCTTGCAGGGTGACCACCAGCACCGAGCCGTCGGGCGAGAAGGCCTTGAAGTTGCCGCTGTAGCCATCGGGCCGCGAGAGCAGGGTGTCGCCGGTCTCGAGATCGACCGCGCCGAGCGGGCCATCGCCGCCCTCGAAGCTGTACGCGAGGGCGCCATCGGGCGACAGCGCGTGGCAGCCCACGCACTCGCCGGTCGTCTCGGTCGTCAGGATGTCCCGCGCCTGCTCGCCGAAGGGGATCTCGAGCACACCCTCCGCCGAGCTCGACCAGTAGACGATGGAGCCCGAGGCATCGAGGCGGCTCACCTCGAGGTCGAGCGGGTCCGCGACCAGCAAGGTGCCGTCCGCAGCGACCGCTGCCAGCTCCACCTCGACCGCGCCGCCCGAGTTCGCGGCCGCCACCGAGCCCCACAGCTCCGCGTCCACGTCGTAGGAACGGGAGGTGGTGTAGATGGTCAGGTCCGTCACCTCCGACGACAGCCGCAGCCGGTAGGCCTCCCCCGCCGGGTTCCACTGGAAGGCCACGCCCTGGGCGTTGCGCGGCATCGCCACCCCGTCGTGGGGGTAGAGCCAGGCCTCGTCCCAGGGGCTCTCGAGCCCGGAGAAGCGGTCGGGATCGACGGACTCGTCGTTGATCACGTCCTCGTAGATCACCGTGACGACCGCCACGCCGACCATCTCGGCGAGGCGCGCCTGCACCCAGGTGGTGCCCCCGTTGTCGGCCGACGGGGCGAAGCCGCCGTGCTCGTCGATGTCGCCCGCCGAGGCGTTGGACACGCTCCAGGCCACGTTGTCGAGCTCGCCGGTGCTGCCGTCGGACCAGGTGGCCCAGGCCACGAAGGGCACGGCCTCGGCGCCGTCGGGGCCGGTCGAGACGGTGACCTCGCTCGGCCGCACCTCGACGGCGATCGGTACGGTCGGATCCTCGGTGGATCCGCAGCCCCACAGCAGCGTGATCCACATGCCTGGCTCCCGGCGCCGGTGCCCACTGTAGCAGCGCCGGCCGCCCGTCCCCGCGCGTCCTGGTTGCAGCGCGGTTGCCCGCCACCTTGCGCTGCGACGCCGCTTCCACGATGCTGGGGGCCACCGACGGGACCCCGCTTGCTCTGGCTCTTCGCCTGCTCCGAATACGGCATCCACGAGTCCGTGTTCACCGACGTGTTCGAGCAGGGCGAGGAGACCTCGAGCGACCTGCTCTTCGTGGTCGACGACTCCGCCTCGATGAGCGAGGAACAGGCCCAGCTCGCCGACGCCTTCGGCGCGCTGGTCGAGGCGGTGGAGGAGACGGGCGCCGACTTCCGCATCGGCATCGTCACCACCGACGTCTCGGGCGAGACCGCCGGCGCGATGCGCGGGGACCTGCTGACCCCGGACACCGACGACCTCGAGGGCGCGTTCCTCGAGCAGGCGCTCGCCGGCACCGACGGCGACAAGGACGAGCAGGGCTTGGAGGCCGCCAGGCTGGCGGTGGAGCTCGCCGAAGGCTTTCCGCGGGACGATGCGGGCTTCCACGTGGCCTTCTTCTCGGACGAGGACGACCACTCCCCCGACGAGGTGGATGCCTACGTCGACGACCTGGCCTGGGTCGCCGGCGAGGACTTCGCGATCCACGCGGTGGTGGGGGATCTGCCCTACGGCTGCATCCGCGACGGCGCAGCAGCCGACGCCGGCACCCGCTACGTGACCGCCGCCCTCGCGAGCGACGGCTTCCGCGAGTCGATCTGCGCGAGCGACTACGACGGCATCCTCGAGCGCATCGGGCTGGGCCTCTCCGGGCGCCTCGACACCTTCGTGCTGGACCACGTGGCCGAGGAGAGCAGCCTCGAGGTGGAGGTCGACGACCTGGACGGCGAGGGCTGGGCCTTCGACGTGGGGGCCAACGCCGTGGTCTTCGAGCGCGAGCACGTGCCCGAGCCGGGCGCCGTGGTGTCGATCCGGTACGAGCTGCTGGCGGGCGCCGACGGGTGAGGCGCCCAGCTCATGGTGCTCCCTCCTCCCGAGATGCCGCCGGCCTCGTCAGCGCGTTGATCGCATCCGCCAGGTGCTGCCCCACCACGCGGTGGCCGGAGCGCGAGAGGTGGTTCATGTCCAACAGCGCCCGGCGCCGCTCCCCTCCGGTGAAGCCCTCCTCGAGGCTCACGGCGTGCACCCCTACCCGCGAGCTCGCGAGCTCCGTCATCATGGCAGCGTAGGGCGCGAAGAGCGCAGCATGCTGCTCGGCCACGAGCTCCGGCACCACCAGCAGCACGCCCCCCGACCCGACGACCGACCCGGCCATCGTCTCGAGGTTCCGACGTGCGTCGTCCAGCGGCACCGCGGAGGGGTACCCCTCCACCCGCTCCTGGGAGCGGAGTGCGCCCGGCCCCAGCAGCGACGCGGGACGAGCGACGACGCCGGCCAGCAGCCCCAATCCCCGCACCAGTCGGACCTGGCCACCGGCGTGGGCCAGCCGACCGGTCACCGACCCCGTGCGGGCCTCGCGCTCCGCCCGGGTGAGGGGGTGGTTGGCCGTCCAGAGGTCGTTCACGCCAGCGTAGACCACGACCACGTCGGCGGGCTTCGCCTGCAACCACGCCGGCAGCGCGCGGGCGATGGCGTGGGTGTCGGCGCCTTCGCGTCCGAGGTTCCAGCTCTGCACGGCCCCGTCGACGCACAGCGCCTCGTGGGCACGCGCCGGGAAGAAGCTCTCCGGCTCCTCGGCGAGCTGCCAGGCACCCGCCGTGGACGAGCCGCCGACCCAGGCCACGCGGAGCGGCTCCCCCTCGCCGCACCGATCGCTCCACCAGGGCTCCAGCGTGCTCAGCTCCAGAGCCAGCGCCTCGGGTGCCCAGACCTCGTCGAGGTAGCTGGCACGGAGCTGGGCCTCGGCCAAGCAGGGCGCGAGGAGGAGGAGCCCGACGAGGTGGTCGGCGGCGGCGCGTGGCGCCGTGGACGCGAGGTGCCGGGCCTGCACCGCCAGGACCACGACCGACCACAGCAAGCCGAGGAGCGGCCAGCCGGCCAGCACCGCACCCAGCATGGGCGCCTGCTGGGCCACGGACGCCCGGGACGAGGTTCCAGCCCGCTGTGCGGTCACGCCGTTCAGCAGCACGAGCGCCAGACCAGCGAACGCGAGCCACGGTCCGAGCCAGACCACCGACGCGGCCGCCAGCGCCGAAGCCAGCCACCAGGCACGGCCGCCGCCGGGTCGAGGCGCCAGCCACGCCGCCCCACGGAGGCCCGAGAGCACGCCGGGCAGGAACGCGAGCAGGACCACGCCCCGGGCGAGCACCCAGGCCGGCGTGCCGACCAGCGCCAGCCGTTCGACCAGCGTGACCCAGGCACCCCCCGGGGTTGCGAGGAGCAACAGCGCCGGGAGCAGGCCGAACCACCCGAGCGCAGCCCCGGCCGCCGCGCCCGCGATCAAGCCGAGCGCGAGGTCGGTCGCGCGCACCGCGCCGTGATCGGCGGCGACGAGCGCGCCCCCCGCCGCGTCCTCCACCCGCACCTCACCGAGGCGGGCGACCCCGTCGACCGCCCGGAACTCGAAGGCCGGCGAGCGCATCTCGAGCTCGACCTCGCCCACCCGCACGCCGCCCCGGCTGCGCTCGATGGGCGTGTCCGCCGACGCGACCACCTGCCCGTCCACGCTCCAGCCGGCCCGGTCCAGCGCGAGGCGCGCAGGACCGCGGAGCACGACCTCGATCGCACCGGACAGGGGCTCGGCACGGAAGCGCACCGCGGCGCGGTCCAGCAGGACCTGGTCCTGGGCGCCGAAGCCCTGGCCACCCACCTGCAGGGCCCGGTCCCAGAGCTGGCTCCCGCGCCCGAGCTCCAGGCGGTCCGTGTCGGCGTCGGCTCCGCGACGCACCGACCAGGGTGCCTCGAGAGGCTGCGGTGCGGCCAGCCGCGGCAGCCCGACACCTCCGGCCAGCGCGCCGATCAGGGCGCCGGCCGCCGCGGCCCGCCCGTTCACGGGTCCGCGCGAAAGTCGTAGCCAGACGCCTGCAGCAGGGCCACGAACTCGGGGTCGAGGCGCAGCTCTTCGGCCACGCTGCTGCCCGCGCGCGCCTCGCGGAAGCCATCCCAGCGCGCGAGCAGGTCCTCGACCACCTCCGGATGCTCGTCGGCGACGTCGTGGGCCTGCCGGGGATCCGCCTGGAGGTCGTACAGGCAGGTCCGAGCCTTCGGCGGTGGACCGCCAGGGCGCGGTCGCTCCGCGCCGCCGCAGCCCCAGTCCTGCCGCAACAGCGACCAGCGGGGCGTGATCACCGCGCCGCGGGGCGTGGCGTCGTCCCGGCGGGCCCCCACGCCGCCCTCGACCAGCACCGTGCCGCGGACCTGGGCCTCCCCCGCGATCAGGGGCGCGGCCGAGACACCGTCGATGCCGGCCGGCGGCGCCGCGCCGACCAGCTCGAGCACGGTGGGGAGCAGATCGACGTGGCTCACCAGGCCCGAGCTCACCGACGGCGCCACGCCCGGCACCGCCACGATCAGCGGCACCCGCGCGACCCCCTCGAAGTACCCGTC
>CAZSAT010000033.1:17533-21736 GCA_964604675.1 uncultured Enterobacterales bacterium | reverse complement strand
GGCTCGACCACCGACATCCGCTGGAAGCCCCGGTCCAGCCCGTACTCCGGACGCAGCCCCGAGGCCGCGTCGACGGTGAACGCGCCGGTGGCGTAGCCGTACAGGCCCAGCACCTCCGGCAGCGTGGTGGTCTCGCCGAGCCCCTGTCCCCAGGACAGCACGCCCGTGGTGCTCGGGAACCGCCCGGTCAGCACCGCCGTCAAGCTCGCCAAGGTGAAGGGCGACGCGGCGTAGGCGCGCTCGAAGCGCGTGCCCGCCGCAGCCACGCGATCCATGGCCGGGGTGCGGAGCGCCGAGCCGTAGGCCCCCACGTGGTCGGCGCGCAGCGAGCACAGGCTCACCACCACCACGTCGCATCCCGGGCACGCGGCCGAGGCCTGGAAGCCGGCCGGATCGGCGACCGGCGGCCCGTCCTGGTCGACGGTGCCCGGCGAGACCGTGCGCGGTGGTGGACGGTGGGCCTTCGCAGCCGGGGCACGAGCGGGCTGCGGGTCGACGACGACCGCCTCAGCGGGAGGAGGCTCGTCCTGGCAGCCGAGGAGGAAGAGGGGCCAGAGCACGCGGAACGCTACAACAGGCCGGCGATCGAGGCGGTGCTTTCGCCGACAGCAGCGTTACGCCAGACAACCCCCGGAGGTTCCATGCTGCTCACCCTCGCTCTCCTCGCCTGCAAGGATGACGGCTCCGGCGATGACACCGGCGTGTTGGAGCCAAGCGACACAGCGTGTCCCAACACGCCCCCTGTGGTCGGCGCGGTGTCGCTCGGGCCCGAAGACCCGACCTGCAACGACAGCCTGGTCTGTACCGCCACGGGGATGTCGGACGCCGACGGCGACCCGGTCCACCTCACCTACAGCTGGACCGTCGACGGCGCCGCGGTGTCCGAGACCTCCGACACCCTGGCCAGCAGCGCGTGGAGCCCCGGCCAGACGGTACGCTGCGCGGTCACCCCGGACGATGGGCTGGCGAGCGGCGCGCAGGTGACCAGCAACGAGGTCACCGCGGTCAACACGCCGCCGAGCGCACCCGTGGTTGCCATCACGCCCCAGGACCCCCAGGAAGGCGCCGACGACCTGCTGTGCAGCATCGTGAGCTCCGCGACGGACTGCGACGACGACCCCCTCACCACCACCCTGACCTGGACCGTCGACGGCAAGCCGTGGACGGGCTCGACGGGCACGGCCACCGAGAGCGGCGACACCATCTCCGGCGCTGACACCGTGGAGGGCCAGACCTGGACCTGCACCGCGGAGGCCACCGACGGCACCGACACCTCGGACCCGGGCAGCGACAGCGTGGTCATCGAGGACGGCTTCGACTTCTTCCCGGACGGCGACATCGCGCCGGACGACGCGGACTGGTGCTTCTACGGCGCCGAGCAGGAGTACCTGGGCTGGGCCCTGTGGGGCACGCCGGACTTCGACAGCGACGGCCTCGCCGACTTCGCCATGACCTCCCAGTACGCGGACTCCGACGGGCTGGAGAACAACGGTGCGGTGTACCTGTTCCGGGCGGCCGACCTGCCGGCCAAGGCCGATGTCGACGTGACCGACGCCTGGATCACGCTCTGGGGCGACACCGACGGCGGCCGGCTGGGCCGCGAGGTGCAGACCGTGCCCGACATGGACGGCGACGGCCTCGACGAGATCGTCGTGACCGCCGAACAGGGCGACGAGGGCAACGGGTCGGTGCACATCTTCTTCGGCGCGAGCCTCGCCGCACGGTCCGGCGACATCTCGGTGGTGGACGCCGACATCACCCTCATCGACGACCTGAGCTACGACCCGGCGGGCTTCGGGGTGGGCCTGACCACCGCCGACTTCGACGGCGACGGCATCGGCGACGTGGTCGTCGGCTCGCCGTACGTGCGGTACTCCACCAACGAGGCCGGCTACGTGTGGCTGTTCCGCGGCTCCGACATCGTCAACGGCGGCGTGTACGAGTCGTCGGACACCGCCGTGGTCAAGCTGATCGGCGAGCACAACCAGGCCTACCTCGGCTTCTCGCTGACCACGCTGGAGGACCTCGACGGCGACGGACTCCCGGAGCTGGTGGCCGGCGCCTACCTGACCGAGACCACCGCCGCCCACCAGGGCAAGGCCTACGTGCTCCTGTCGACCGGTGGCCTGGCCGCGGCGACCGGGGCGGGCAACGTGCTGATCGAGGACGTGTGGGACACGCAGATTCCGGGCGACTTCGGCGGTGTGCGCACCGGCCACGACCTGGCGCGCGCAGGCGACTGGGACGGCGACGGCTGGCCGGATCTGCTGGTCGGATCGGTGGGCTACGACGACGGCGGCGGCGAGTGGTCTGGCCGGAGCTACCTGTTCTCGGGCACCGACCTCGCGGGCGGCGGGACGCTGACCACCAGCTCCGCGCTGATCACCTTCGACGGCATCTCCGCAGAGGGGCGCCTGGGCTACTCGAACTGGGGCGCCTTCAACGTCGACGGCGACGAGGTGCCAGACCTCCTGATCGGCGGGCACACGTCCGAGGTCGGCGGCGTGGGCTACCTGTTCCGCGGGGCGGAGCTCAGCACGGGCACCGTGAGCGTGGGCAACGCCAGCGCGCGCTTCACCACCGACGACAGCGGCGACGCCCACGGCAACGCGGCCATCAGCCCGGGCGACGTGAACGGCGACGGCTACGACGACATCCTGATCGGCGCCTACACCGATGGCGACGCGGCCACCCGGGCCGGTCGGGTGTGCCTGTACCTGACCCCCTGACGCGCGCCGCAGGCGGTTCCATCGGCCTCGCGCAGGCTCAGCGACCCCCGAAGCCGGTGGTCTCCACCGGCTCCTCCCGATCGTCGAAGACCAGGACGCGCTCCGGCCAACGCAGCGCCGCCAGCCCGCCCGCGAAGCGCGTGCTCCCGCCCCACCGCTCGACGAAGCGCCGGCCCACGCTGTAGTCCACGCAGAACACGTTGCCCCGCGGCCCCGCCCACCCAAACGGCGGCACCTCGTCCCAGAGGTCGTGCTTCTCCGGGTCCGACGTCCCTCGTCGCCGCCAGTAGTGACCGACCACCACCGCGGCCTCGTCGCGGTAGCTCGACCACCAGCGGCTCCGCTGCACCACGCGCCACTTCCCGCCGACGTAGAAGAAGCGCTCCGCGTCGATCGCCTCCTCCTGCCCGGAGGTGAGCACCTTCAAGGGGTTGCGGGCCTGCTGGGCGAGCGACACCGCGCGCATGCCGGGCAGGTCCACGTCGGGCCGGACCTCCGGGTCGCGCAGGTCGGCGAAGGCCGCGCGCTCGGCCCGGGAGCGCTGCAGGTCGCCGCGCGCGACGAGCTCGGCCTGCAGGGCCGCCTGGTAGCTGCGGGCGAGGGGCGCGAGGTCGCCCTGGTCGGGCAAGGCGCTCAGGCCGGCCGCATCCCAGCACGCGTGCACCACTCGCAGGTCGGGGCGCTCCAGGGCCAGCGGCAGGCCGGCCAGGAAGCTCCGCAGGTCCGCGCGCTCCTGAAGATCGGTGACGGGCTCGCTGTCGAAAGGCCGGCGCTCCACCCCGCCCGTCCGTCGCCACGGGTAGGCGTCGTCGTGGCCGAAGAACCACCCGTTGCCCTCCTTGGCCTCGTCCATCAGCAGGTTCAGCTCGTGGTTCCCAGCCACGCACCAGGCCAGCCCCGCCTCGGCGAGCTGGTGCACCCGGCGCACCACCCCCGGGCTGTCGGGGCCGCGATCGACGAGGTCGCCCACGAAGATCAACGGGCGCTCGGCGCGGCCGGCGTGCGGGTCACAGCCGAGGCGTGCCAGCAGGCGGTCGAGCGCGGCGAGCTCGCCGTGCACGTCGCCGATGATGTCCAGGGGGCCTTCCGGGAGAGGCGACACGAGCTGGGGCATGCGAGGGCGTAACCGCGCCTGCAGGGTTCGAGGCGACGCACCAGGGAGCGCCTGGATCCCTAAAGCCGAACGTGGGAGTGTCCGATTCAGGGAGCATGAGATGGTCCAGGAAGCGACCCGAGGCGCCATGGATGTGATCGCCGAGCTCCTGCGACCGCTCGAAGACCCGGTCGAGCTCCGCCGCCGGGCGCGGACCGTTCGCTTCGCGGCGTGCGTGCTCGCCCTGCTCGCGCTGGTCCGCGCGCTCCAGTTCGCGGCGTCCGGCTGGACCGAGCTGTTGGCCATGGCCGAGCTCATCCTGGTGGTGTCGGTGGGGTGCGCCGCGCTGGCGCGTTCGCCCAGGCAGGTGGCGGTCGCCGG
>CAZSAT010000033.1:0-17433 GCA_964604675.1 uncultured Enterobacterales bacterium | reverse complement strand
TGGGAGATGAGCCGCCGGCAGGCGGTCACCGCCCACGACGCGGCCACCACGGCCAGGGTCGAGGCCGAGGCCGACGTGGCCCTGTTGAGGTCGGACCGCATGGCCACGCTGGGCCAGCTCGCCGCGGGCGTGGCCCACGAGATCAACAATCCGTTGACCTACATCCGGGTGAACTGCGAGCAGCTGGCGCGGGTCGCGCTCCGCGAGGAGGAGCGCTACCTCTCGGACGTCGAGCTCCGCCGCCTGGTCGACGAGGTGGCCGACGGACTCGACCGCATCGCCACCATCACCGGCGACCTCTCCGCCCTCGGTCGGTCCCCCGAGCCGACGCGACAGCTGGTCGACCTGGCCGAGCTGGCCGACGCCGTGGCCCGGGTGGCGATGCCGCAGACCCGCCACAAGGCCCAGGTGCTCGTGCACGTCGACGAGGGCTGCCCTTCGGTGATCGGCGACCGGGCCCGGCTGCACCAGGTGCTGCTCAACCTCGTCATCAACGCCGCGCTCGCCTACGAGACCGGCTGGGCCGAGGAGAACGTGATCCGCATCGAGGCCTGCTGCGACGAGCTCGGCGGCGTGCAGGTGTCGGTGCGGGACAACGGCTGCGGCATGGACGAGGACGTGCTGGCGAAGGCGCAGCTCCCCTTCTTCAGCACACGCGAGGTGGGCGTCGGGAGCGGCCTGGGCCTGTCGGTGTGCACCCGGCTGGTGGCCAGCTTCGGCGGTCGGCTGGAGATCGAGAGCGCCGAAGACGAGGGGACCACGGTCCGCATGATCTTCCCGCCGTCGGCGGTGGGCACGATGGAGCCGATGCCGGTGAAGGCCGGCCCCATGGCGCTCGTCGGGTGCCGCGTGCTGATCTGCGACGACGACCCCCTGGTGGTGCGCGCGCTGCGCGGGGTGCTGAAGGACATGGACATCATCGCGGTCACCGACGGCGCCGAGGCGGTCGCCATCGTGGAGCGCGGGGAGCCCTTCGACGTGCTGCTCTGCGACGTGATGATGCCGGTGCTCACGGGCCGCGACGTGTACGAGGCCTTGCGCGTGCTGGGGCAGGGCGACGAGCACAACATGGTCTTCATGACCGGCGGGGTGATCGACCGGGACCTCACCGACTTCCTCGATGCGATCGACAACCCCGTGGTGCCCAAGCCCTTCGACTACACGCGGCTCATGGCAGCGCTCGCCACGGTGGCGCGCCCCGACGTGAGGAACGCCGCCTCGTAGGTCGACGGGCACGCGTCCGGCTTGAAGCTCCCCCGCAGGTGGCTACTCGTGCCGCGATGACCACGCGCTTCCGACTCCGGCCCTACCAACGCGAGGCGATCGACGCCGTGCTGCGAGCGCGTCGGGCCGGCACCCGCCGCCTGGTCGTGTGCCTGCCGACCGGGTCGGGCAAGACCGTGATCTTCGCCGAGCTGGCGCGGCTCGCGCGGAGGCCCGTGCTGGTCCTGGCCCACCGGGCCGAGCTGGTCCAGCAGGCCCGCGACAAGATCGCCCGCGCCCTGCAGGACGAGGACGCGGTGGCCGTCGAACAAGCCGACCAGGTCGCCGCGAGCGAAGCCCGGGTGGTCGTGGCCTCGATCCGCTCCTTGCGCCCCGAGCGCCTGGACCGCCTGTGCGCGAGCCACGACTTCGGCCTGGTCGTGTACGACGAGTGCCACCACGCGCCGGCGGAGGACAACCAGCGGGTGCTGCGCGCCCTCGGCGCCTTCGACGCGGGCTGGACCGGCACCCTGCTGGGCTTCACGGCGACCACGGCCCGCGGCGACGGACAGGGGCTCGACGCGGTGTTCGAGCAGGTGGTCTACACCCGCTCCCTGCCCGACATGATCGCCGATGGCTACCTGGCCAGGCTCCGCGGGCTCCGCATCGCCACCGCCGCCGACCTGCGCGGCGTGACCGCGGGCCGCGGCGACTTCGACGTGGAAGAGCTCGCCGAAGCGGTGGACATCGAGGACCGGAACGCCCTGGTGGCCCGCTCGATCCAGGAGCTCGCGCGCGACCGCCGCACCGTGGTCTTCTGCGTGACCGTGCGCCACGCCATCCACCTGGCCCGAGCGCTGAACGCCCTGGGCATCCGGGCGGGCGTGGTGCACGGCAACCTGGAGAAGACCGCCAGGGCACGGGTGCTGCGCGACCTCGCCACCGGGCGCCTCGACGCGGTCACCAACGTCGGGGTGCTCACCGAGGGCTTCGACGAGCCCAGCATCTCGTGCGTCGCCATGGCCCGCCCCACGCGCTCCGAGGGCCTCTACGCCCAGTGCGTGGGCCGCGGCACCCGGCTCGCGCCCGGCAAGACCGACTGCCTGGTGCTCGACTTCGTCGATGCCAGCGAGCTGGACCTGGTGTCCTTACCGAGCCTGGCCGGCCTGCCGAGGAACCTGGACCTGCGCGGCGAAGAGCTGGGCGAGGCCCACGCCGTGCTGCAGCAGATCGCCTTCGACCACCCCGGCTTCGAGATCGAGGCGGGCACGATCACCCTCGACGAGATCCGCCGCCGGGCCGCGGGCTTCGACCCGCTCAAGCTCGCGGTCGACGACGAGGTGCAGGCGATCTCCGGCTTCGGCTGGCAGTCGCTGGGCTCGGCGGGGGTGGCGCTGGTCTACGCACGCAACGCCAGCCACCAGCGTCGCGGCCGTCGCACCACGGCGCTCGTGCTGAAGCATGCCGGCCGCAAGGGCGGCAAGAACTGGATCGTGCGCGTCGACGGCGAGCAGGTGGCGCGCTTCTCGAGCGCGGAGGCCGCCGTGGAGGCCGTGGACTACGAGGTGCAGCGCCTCGGCAGCGTGGCCGTGCAGTCGGCCCGGGCCGGTGGGAGCGCCGAGGAACGCGAGGCGCTCTTCCGGGAGCACGGACCAGGGGGACGCTGACCATCAGCGCAGGCGGGGCGCGACCTCGTCCGCCACCGCGTCCGCGATGAGGGCGTAGCCCGCCGCGCTGGGGTGGAGGTCGAGCAGCTCGTGGCTCAGGCGCTCCGTGCCGTGCAGCAGGGCCTCGTCGGCCGGCATCCCTGCCGCCTCGTAGAGCCGCTCGAGGTCCAGCACGGGATGCCCGCTGGCGTGGGCCGCGTCCCGGCTGGCAGCGTTCACCCTCCGGTAGGCCTCGCCCGGCGATCGCTCGCCGGATCCCAGCTCGGTCGGCAGCGCGTAGGTGAGCACCAACGTGTCGACGTCGTAGGCATCCCCGAGGTCGGCGAGCCTCACCAGGTTCTTGTGCACGCTGTCGATGCTCAGGCGCTCGAGCTCCATCGGGGGCGGCCTGTGCGCGTTCGGGACCACCAGCTCCTCCTGTGCGCTGGCGGCGTCGCGGAGGTAGCTGTCGGCCTCGAGCCGAGCGCGTGCCGCGGCCTGCGACAGCAGGCGGTAGCTGGCCAGGGACCGCAGCACCCCACGCGCCCAGCGGAAGCGGAGGTGGGGGCGGTGGTCCTCCGCGGCCGCGCGCACGGTGGGCGTGTTCGCCCCGGCGAGCCAGACGATCAGGTCCGCGTCGAACTCCTGCAGGTACCGGGCGAGGGCCCGGGCCGCGCGGACCGGGCTCGCTCCGGGGTTGCCGAGGTTGACCACCAGCGCGTCGTCGAGGCCGCGCTCCGAAAGCTTCGCGTGGAGCTGGGAGGGGTACGAGAGCTCCTCGTCCACGCCGAAGCCGAAGGTCCACGAGTCCCCGACGCACACCACCGTGGGTCCGGGGCCATCGGGGGTCGCCATGCGCACCGGGAGGCGCATGCGCTCGTGCAAGAGCGGATCCGGCTCGCGCTGGGCGGCGCCGGACCTCGCGACGAAGAACGCGCCCAGCTCGACCAGCAGCAGCAACGCCACCAAGGGAACCAACGCGAAGAGCAAGCGCCGCATGGCTGCATCATGGCAGGCCGCGCCCTGGGAAGCGCGGCGGCCGCTGCCCTCGGGCTCAGGCCGGGGCGAAGACCCAGATCTCCACCCGCTCCCGGGTCGTGCGCCGCCGCCCGTCCGGTCCCTTGCTGCCCTTCATCTTCCGGGTGAGCTTCTCGACGAGCTGCAGCCGACCCCGGGCCAGCTCGGCCTCGAGGGGGTGGGGTTCGTCCGGCTGGACCAGGGTCTGGACGTTGGAGAACACCAGCACGATCCGGCCGTGCGGCGTCAGGGCACCGAGCGCCTGGGTGAAGAAGCGCTCGAACAGCCCTCGCCGGTACACCAACGCGCGGTCGAGCAGCCCCTCCGCTTCGCCTCGGACCCACGGCGGGTTGAAGACCACGAGGTCCACCTCCCCCGGGTCCGTACCCAGGAGATCCGCGTCGAGCGGCTCGACCGGCGGACGCGGGTCCAGACGCGCCAGCTCGCGCCGCACGCTCTCCACCGCGTTCGGGTTCTCGTCGGTCGCGAGCACGTGCTCGAAGCCCGCCTTGGCCAGCATCAAGGCGAGCACGCCGCAGCCCGTGCCCACGTCGACCGCGCGGGCGCGCGCACCGTCGTAGGCGCTGAGCCAGGTGCCGAAGAGCGCGAGGTGCTCGGTGCGCGTGGGCGCGTAGGTGCCGTAGAAGGGGTGCAGGCGGTGGCCGAGGACCGCGAGGTGGACGCCCTGCTCGTAGCGCTGCCCGGCGCTGTGGAGCTCCTGGGCCTGGAGCAGGGGCAGGTGGAAGTCGGCGAGCTCGCCGTAGAGGTCGCGCAGCAGGGGGATCGCACGGGACCCCGGAAGCGCGAGTCGGTGGTGACGCACGGGCACGATCAGGTTCAGCCCCGCGCGACGCAGCCACTGGCGGTGCTCCTGCCGGACGGCGTAGGGCGCGGTGTACGGAGGCGCGGGCAGCCTGCGTTCCAGCGCCGCCAGGATCTCCGCGCCGGTGCTGTAGTGGTCGGTCACGCCGAGCCGGCGCCCGGCGAGGAGCTGATCCGCTGCCCAGAGCGGGTCCGCGTGCCGGTCGACCGGCTCCGCGGTGCGGGGGTCGACGGGGGCCGGTCGGTGCAGGGTGGTGGGCATCTCGGTGCTCATAGCGTCTGCACGGACCGGGGCGCCCAGCTACCGTGGTCGGACTCCCAGGAAGCCAGCGTGTTCGTCGCCCCCACCCTGCTGGCTTGCCTGGACGCCGGGGGCACGTGGACGGAGCCGCCCGCCCTGCACCTCGTCGACGGGGGCAGCGCCACCGTCTCGCCCGACGTGGTCGAGGTCCAGACCAAGCTCACCCTGGACTACACCTACACGGTCGGCGTCGGGGGACTGGGCGTGGGCGACCGGGTCCGCATCGAGGACCCGCTGTTCCAAGGCATCCGCTGGACCCGCTGGGGCCTGCCGCGCCTGGCCGCCGAGCACTGCACACCGCTCGAGACCGGCGAGGGGCCGTCGCGCTCCCTGGTCACCGCGAGCACCGACGGCGCGGCCAGCCTGTCGGTCGGCCGGAGCACGGGGCAACAGGCGATCCACGCCTACGCCTGGACCGAGGTCACGGTGACGGAGGGCGCGCTGCAGCTCGGTGACACCCTCACCGTCCGCTTCGGCGACACGGTGGGGGGAGGTGGTTGCGGCCACCAGACCCCGGATCGCGCCTTCACCCGCGTGGCCTGGCGCAGCTTCGTCGAGCGGGCCGGGGTCTGGGCCGCGGTCGAGCCGGCGCCCACCTTCGACGTGGTGGCTCGGCCCACGCCCACCCTCTTGCACGTGGCCGCGCCGTCCCAGGCGGTGACGGGACAGCCCTTCCGCGTGAAGGTCGCGCCGCTGGACGAGCTCGGCAACCCCACGACGGCGTGGAGCGCCGAGGTGGAGGTCGCGGGGTCCACCGTGGTCCTCACGCCGCCGCACGCCGGCTGGGTCGACGTGGAGGTGACCGCGGCGACCCCAGGGGTGCACCGCATCCCGGCGACCGCGGGCGGACTCGAGGGCCTGAGCAACCCGATCCTGGTCACCGACGAAGCGCCGGAACAGTCGCTCTACTGGGGAGACATCCACGTGCACCACGGCCACAGCCACCGCGACGACCAGGGCGACCTCGTGCACGAGAACCACGCCTACGCTCGCGACGTGATGGGCTACGACGTCGGCTGCCACAGCGTGAAGGCTTCGGCGGCCACGGGCCCCTACGAGCTGGAGGACGCCGCCATCTGGGAGGAGCAGCAGGCGGCCTGCCGGAGCCTCGACCGTGCGCCCTACGTGGCCCTGCTCGGGCTCGAGTGGATGGGCAACGGCGCGTCCGACGGCGACTTCGGGCACCACAACCTGTACTTCGACGCGTGCGATGCACCGCTGGCGAGCATGGCCGAGCTCACACGCCTCGAAGGCCCCGGGGGCGTCTACGCCTGGGCCGAGGACCTGGAGGCCGAGCGCGGCGTGCGCACGCTCGTGGTGCCCCATGCCTCGTCGTACACCGGCTTCGACTGGTCCACACGGAACGACGAGCGACGGACCGTGGCGGAGATCTACTCGGAGTGGGGCGACAGCCTGGACCCCGCGCCGCACGAGAACGTCGACCCGGAGGGTGCGGTGCTGGCCGCGCTGTCCTCGGGGCACCGCCTGGGCTTCGTCGCCGCGTCCGACAACCACGACGGCTGGATGGGCAACCCCCTGGTCGGAGCCCACAGCGGAGGCAACGGCGCGGGCGGGGCCGGGCTCACCGCGTTCCGCGCCCCCGCGCTGACCCACGCCGACCTCTGGGAGGCCCTCGCCGAGCGCCGGACCTACGCGACGACCGGCGAGCGCATCCTGCTTGCGCTGACCGCCACGGCACCCGATGGAAGCACCGCGGAGCCGGGCGGCAGCCTGTGGGCCACCCAAGCGGAGCTGCGCTGGTCGGTGCACGGCACCGATGCGCTGGCCGCCGTGGACCTGGTCGCGCTCGAGCGCGGTGCCGAGGCGAGCCGGGTCCTCCACCAGGCCCGGCCCGACGCCTGGGACCTCGACGACGGGGGATCGTGGGCCTTCGACGGCGAACACGCCGTGTGGCTCCGGGTGGTGCAGGAAGACGGTGGCATGGCCTGGTCCTCGCCCATCTGGGTCGGCGGCCTGCCCGAGGTAGAGGTCACACCCGCCGACGGATGCGGCTCCGGGGGCGCCGCGTGGCTGCTGCTGCCGCTGGCGTTTCGGCGCCGCTCCGAGCGGCGGTAGGGCCTCCTCGGACCGGGTGCGCCAGCGGCTCGTGGGATCGGCCGAGCGCGGCGCAACGTTGCCGACCGCGCGGCATCCTGGCCTCGATGCTGACCCTGCTCGCCTGCACGCCCACCTGGACCGAGGACTGTCGCAACGCCTCGGGCGTGTGCGCCACCGCCGAGACCGCGCTGCCCACCGAGACCGGGAGCCCGGACACGTGGGCTTCCTTCGACAGCGCGCCCGCGGACTGGGTCGCTACCATCGAAGACAAGGCGCTCTACTTCGACACCATCCAGGACGCGATCGTGGAGGCCGCAGACGGCGACACCATCTGGGTCGCGCCCGGACGGCACGTGGAGAACGTGGACTTCCACGGCAAGGGCATCCGCCTGGTGTCGGTGGCCGGGCCCCTCGCAACCATCCTGGACGGTGGCGGTCGGGACTCGGTGGTGCAGATCCGGGCGCAGGAGCCGGCCACGGCCGTGCTGGAGGGCTTCACCCTCACCAACGGGGTGGGCACCGACGAGCACGGCGGCGGCGTGTTCGTCGAGAACGCTGCACCGACCCTCCGCCACAACATCGTGGTGGGCAACTCCGCCAACGTGGCCGGCGGCATCTACATGCGGCACGGCACGGCCATCGCCCACAACAACCTGGTGCTGGAGAACACCGCCAACGTGGGCGGCGGCATCGTGTGCACGAACTGCCAGGGAGCGGTGCGCTTCAACACCCTCTGGCAGAACACCGCCTCCGAGGGCCCCGCCGGCGAGTGGTACTACGAGCCGCAAGGGGACTTCCACGGCAACCTGGTGGTCACCCCCGACGACGCCCCCTACGCCTTCCGCTACATGGAGCCGCGGGGCTACGCGTTCGAGGCCGACTACAACCTCGTGCACCCCGACGTGCCCTGGGCCGACAGCGACACCCAGGACGGGTCCATCTGGCCGGTGGGCCCCAACGACACGACGGGCACGCCGGCCTTCGTCGACGCCGAGGGAGGCGACTTCCGGCTCGGCAGCGGCAGCGACGCGATCGACGCGGGCCCCGAACACGAGCAGGACGCTGACGGCAGCCGCGCCGACATCGGTGCCTTCGGCGGACCCGACGGCGGGTGGGACCCCGGGGAGGGCTGGGAGCCCGGCTAGCGCACCTTCGACAGGCCCACGCTGCCCCCGAAGCCCTTCGACGAGGCCTGTGCCGCGTAGATCTGCTGGGCTCCCACCTCGAGGTGGAAGCCCCGCGCGAGGGCGGCCGCCACGCCGAGGTTCCACTGGTGCCACTGCTTGGTGCTCGGATCGTGCTGCAGGTTCACCAGGCCGCTGGCGTCGAGGGACACCCACCCCAGACCCCGCTCGCCGACCCTGGGCAACCAGCCCGCCTGTGCACGGTAGGTGAGCCCGTCGGACGGGGCCGATCCCGTCCAGGTCGCGCTGGGCGACCACGCGGTGCGCGCCCGGTACCCCGCCTCGGCCAGGCCCCAGACCGCATGTGCGCCGAGCGGCCCGCCCTGCCCAACGGCCACCAGCGCGTCGACGTCGACCTGCGCATCGCCGAGCGAGGGGTGCAGCTCCGGACGCCCGGTCTCGTCGTACAGCGGCAGCCGGGACAGCAGGCTGACCGAGAGCGGCAGCGCCACCCCCGGCACGTCGGCGCCGACGCCGAGGAGCGCGTCGCCGAGCCCCCGGCTGCTGTAGCTGCGCCCACCCACGGACTCGGTGTTCGTGCCCAGCGACCAGGGAAGCTGCGCGGTGACCTGCAGCCCCTCGAGCACCCCGACCTCGGCGTACACCGACGCCAGCCAGCCCGCGTACTCCAGGTCCGAGGCCGCCTCGACGCTCGGGTCCACGTACTCGGTGGCGACGAAGCCCGAGCCGCCGAGCTTCACGTAGTGCTCGCCAGGCGCCTTGATCCAGGGCCCGGCCCACGCGGTGGTCGACAACAGCAGCATGCCCGCTGCCGATGCCGCGGCCGCGTGGAGGTTCCGTGACGCCTACGCGTCTTCCCAGGAGGGCCTGGCGTTCTTCGCCTTGAGCGCGATCAGCCCGAAGAGCAGCAAGAAGGGCGCCGCGCCACCGACCAGGAAGGCCGGTCGGTACTGCGCAGCGTAGGCGATCCATGCGGCCGCACCGGTGGGGTGGGCGCCGCCGCCTTCACCCGTGAAGGTCATCGCGTCGAGGGAGCCCCGGATGGCGGCGTCGAGGGACGCGGCATCGTCCGACGGGCCCATGGCGTAGGTGAGGGCCACGCCCTTGTCGTAGGGGGTGAGCGCCATGCGGAAGGCCTTGTCGCCACGGCTCGGAGGGCTCCAGATCACCGACAGGCGCTCCGCGTGCTCGTAGCCGATGCCCGGGGCCATCTCGAGCCCCTTGAAGAAGGTGTCGCGGAGCTGCACCTCGATCGCCTCGAAGCTGTAGCTGTCGAGGATCCCCAGCCACTTGCCGGCCTGGCAGGACACCAGCACCGACGCCTCGCCCCGGGGATGCGGGGAGATGCCCAACCAGCAGCTGTCGGCCTGGTAGGTCTGGCCGGTCTCCGCGGCGAGGTTGCGCGCCACCGACAGCTCCGACTTCAAGGGCGCCCGGTAGCCCTCCGGGAGCGTGGTGCCGTAGCCCATGGCCTCGGCGGCCACCGACGCATCGGCCGGCACGGGGTCGGGTCCGCGCTCGAAGGTCAGGGCCTCGCTCCAGGTGTCCAGCGCCTTCTGCGCGGTCCGTGCGCGGCGGGCGACCGAGAAGGCCGCCACGTGCGCGGTGTTGCCCTGGATCGGGAAGCTGCGCAGGTACAGGACCGCGGGGTGCTTGCCCTGGTAGCTGAACGAGATCGTGGCCTCCCCCACCGCGGCGTCGCCGTGCTGCGCGACCCGCGCTTCGGTGACCTGGCCGTCGGTGTGCTCCAGCGCCTCGAGCTCCTCCACCGCGAGCTCACCCCACGCCTGCGCCGCGTCCTCGGTGACCTCGACCTGGAAGGGGGACGAGAAGAAGTGCACCTTGGTGGTCTCGCCCTTGTCGACCGCGTCGAAGTCCCAGTCGGACCACCGCTCGATGTACCAACCGCCCTGCGGCTCCACGTCGACCGCGAGCGCGGTCAGGTAGACCTCTTCCTCGGCCTCGGCCGCGAAGACGGAGGTGGTCGTCAACAGGCTCAAGGCGAACGCGATCATGCTGGCCCTCCTGGCGCGCCGCTGAACGTACAGGATCCCGATCCGCCCGCCTGCAAACGCTCTGTCAGGGCCGCACAGCGGGCGGCCTCACTCCACGTCCTCGTCCACAGCGACCCCGCGTTCTTCCAGCCACGTTCGGAAGGTGTCCTTGTCGAGCGCCTTCTCGAGCCCGGCGACCGGCTCGATGAGGTCGTCCTCCACCAGGCCCTTGAGCGCGTCGTCCATGCCGATCATGCCGTCGGCCTTGCCCATCGAGATCACGCCGTTGATCTGGTGGTTCTTGCCCTCGCGGATCAGGGAGCGCAGCGCCGGCTTGGCGTACATCACCTCCACCGCGGCCACCCGCCCGCCGCCCTTCCTGGGCAGGAGCTGCTGCGCCAGCACACCCTGGATCACGCTGGACAGGGTGACCCTCACCGAGTCCTGCTCCTCGGCGGGGAACACGTTGATGATGCGATCGATGGTCTTCGCGGCGCAGTTGGTGTGCAGCGTGCCGAACACGAGCACGCCCATCTCGGCCGCGGAGAGCGCGAGCCCGATGGTCTCGAGGTCCCGCATCTCGCCGACCAGGATGCAGTCCGGGTCTTCCCGGATGGCCGCCTTGAGCGCCGCGTTGAAGCTGTGGCTGTGCACGTGCACCTCCCGCTGGCTGACCAGCGAGCGCTTGTTCGGGTGCACGAACTCGATCGGATCCTCGATGGTCACGAAGTGCATGGACTTCGTCTCGTTCATCTGGTTGATGATCGCCGAGAGCGTGGTGGACTTGCCGGATCCGGTGGGCCCCGTGACGAGGAAGAGGCCGGACCGCAGGCGCGGCACGCGCGACAGGCTCCTGGGCATGCCCAGCTGCTCGAGCCGCATGAGCTTCGTGGGGATGACGCGGAAGACCGCCCCGGGACCGCGCTCCTGCCGGAACAGGTTGGCCCGGAAGCGCGACACGCCGGGGATCTCGTAGGCGAAGTCCGCGTCGCCCGTGCGCTCGTAGATCGCCCACACCTCCGGGGGCGTGATGGGCTTGACCAGCCCCTCGAAGTCCGAGGCCTCCAGCGTGCGGTAGCGGATGGGCTCGATGCGCCCGCTCTGGCGGAAGATCGGCGGACGCCCGACGCTGAAGTGCAGGTCGCTGGCGCCACGGTCGGTCATCAGCTTGAAGAAGCGGTCGATGCGGTTGGACATCCGGTCAGCCCGCCTTCAGAGCAGCGAGGAACTCGGCCGAGACCAGCGGCTCGAACACGGTGGGGTTCCGAGCGCGCACGTAGGCGTCCTCGGGGGAGACCAGGTTCTTCTCGACCAGGTCTTCCAGCGCCATGTCGACGGTCTGCATGCCCTGCTTGCGGCCCACCTGCATCATGCCGGCGATGTTGTGGGTCTTGCCTTCGCGGATGAGGTTGCCGATGGCCATGGTGCCCTTCAGGATCTCGTAGATGCCCACGCGGCCCTGGCCGTCGGAGCGCGGCACGAGCTGCTGGCTGATGACGAACTTGAGCGAGTCCGACAGGCCCATGCGCACCTGCTGCTGCTCGTCGGGCGGGAAGGACCCGACCAGCCGCTCGACGGTGGGCACCGCACCCAGCGTGGACATCGTGCTGATCACGAGGTGCCCGGTCTCGGCGGCCTCCAGGGCCATGCGCGTGACCTCGGGATCCCGCAGCTCACCCACCATGATGACGTCCGGGTCCTGCCGGAGCGCGCCACGCAGCGACCGCGCGAAGCTCTCGGAGTGGGTGCCCATCTCCCGCTGGTTGACCAGCGCGGTCTTCACCGGATGCACGAACTCGACAGGGTCCTCGAGGGTGATGACGTGGGTGGCCTTGGACTCGTTGATGAGGTTGACGAGCGCCGCGAGGGTGGTGGACTTGCCGCTGCCCGCCGGGCCGGTGACCAGGATGATGCCCTGGTGGTAGTCGGTGAGCTGCGCGAGGTGCCCGGGCAGCCGAAGGTCCGCGAAGGTGGGCGGCATGTTCGGGATGACCCGGAAGCAGAGGCTCGGTCCGAGGCGGGTCTGGTACGCGTTGCAGCGGTAGCGACCGACCTCGTCGATGGCGTAGCAGAAGTCGAGGTCGCCGGTGTCGACGAAGCGCTGCAGCCGCTCGCCCGCGACCATCGACCGCAGCACCCTCTCGACCTTGTCGCCCGAGGTGGCCTTGCGGTCGTCGAGCCGGCTCAACACACCGTGCCGCCGCACCATGGGCACCTCGCCGGGCGTGAGGTGCAGGTCGGAGCAGCCCTCGTCCCGGATGTACGACAACATGCGGTCGATCGCCTTCGGCAGCCGGTCGGTCCGCTTCGCGGCCTCGGCTCGCGACTCCATCTGCAGGTGACCGGCGATGTCGCGCGCGATCTCGGTGGCACGGGTGCGCACGGCGAGCGCCGGGTCGCGGTCCGCCACCTGGGTCAGGAGCGGCACCACGCGGCGGTCCTTGAACGCGGCCAGGGCGCTCACCGCCTCGAGGCGGACCTCCGCCCGCTCGTCCGAGAGGATCTTGGTGATGGGCTCGAGCGCCGTGGGGCTGCCGATCCGAGCGAGCGCGTCGAGAGCGGACCAGCGGGCGTCTTCGTCCTCCAGCGCCTTGATCAGCGCGGGCACGGCCTTGTCGCTGCCCAGCTTCCCGAGCGCGTCGGCGGCGGTGATGCGCAGCCACCAGTCCTCGTGGGTGAGGAGCTTCGACAGAGGCGCCACCAGCCGGGGGTCCTTGAACTCCTCTGCGAGCGCGAGGGCAGCGTTCCGGACGTCTTCTTCCGAGTGGTCGAGGAGCTCCACCGCCGGACGCAGCGCCGTGTCGCCGAAGCTCCGGAGGGTGTCCATGATGCGCTTCCGCAGCCATGGCGCGAGCTGGCGGGCGAAGAGCAACACCCCGGTCAGCACCTCCTCGGGGGCCGCGGTCTCCATCAGGATCTCGACGGAGAGGCGGCGGGTGCCGTCGTCGCCTTCCGCAAGCATCTCCAGCACGTGCTCGCGCACCGCCGCGGGCTCCTGCTTGGCGTACTTGCGGAGGTAGGTGCCGGCCCGCTCGCGCGCGCTCCCCGCACCGGTCTTGAAGCGGGTGACCATCGCGTTGAACACGTCGGGGTCGCGCACGCCCTGGAGCAGCTCCGACGCGCGCTCCTGCATGGCCACCTCGGAGCTCTCCAGCAGCTCGAGCAGGAGATCCTTGAGCTCCGCCGGCTTGTGCTCCGCGAGCAGGGTCTCGAGCGCGGTCTGCCGGACGCGACCCGGCGCCTCCTTCACGGCCCGGGTGAGGTACTGGCTGCGCAGGTCGCCCTGGAGGTTGACCGCACACTCCCAGGCCACGCGCCGCGCGCCGGAGAGGGCGGACTTCACGCCCTGCTCGATGGCCGGCTCCACCACCTTCCCGTCGAGGCGGGCGATGAGCTTCATGGCGTAGCTGCGCGCCCCGGCCGACTGGTTCTCGAGCTCGCCCAGGAGCTTGGAGACCGACTTCGCGTCGGCCTTCTGGGTGAACGCGGCGACCGCCGCCCCCCGGACCGCCGCCTGCTTGTGCCACAAGAGCGGGATCAGGTCGCCGGCCTTGGCCCGCTCCTGCATCTGGGTGAGCAGCTCGTCGCGCTCCTCATCGGTGGACCAATCGCCTGATTGCACCCTTTGGAGGAGGTTTCCACCCCGGTTGAAGAAGCGCCGCATGGACCATCCATCCTCGGCCGCGAGGATAGCAGGCGTCGGTCACGCACTCCGAACGGGTGGCTACGAGGGCACCTCGCACCAGTCGTCGTCGCCGCCCAGACCCTGCTCCTCGTAGGGGCTGTCGACCCCCCACCGGTGGTAGTCCAGCCAGTCGCGCGACAGGCTCCAGGCCTTGTTCGGCAGGGTGTGGCCCTTCTCGTGCTTGCACCGGACCACGAAGTGCCCGTCGCCCAGCAGCCCGCCCTGCAGGTTGTCGCTGGTCTCCTCGAAGTCGACGATGACCAGCGACGGGTCGGGCCAGACGTCGGCGTCGCCGCCGGAGATGAGCAGCACCGGCAGGCGGCTCCCCGGATCCGAATAGGCCGGCACCGGGTCGGTGTAGAGCGGGATCTCGGCTTCCGCGCCCCCGCTGGCCTCGACCGCGGAGGCGAGGTGGTCGCCACGGAGGCTCACGACCTTGGTCACGAAGAGGGCCCCTCCGGAGAACCCGAAGGCGCTCATCTTCTTGGTGTCGGCGCCCAGATCGTCCGCCGCGCAGGTGCGCAGGTCGTCGAACAGCACGATGTCGGCGCCCTCGGGCACGTCGATGTTCCACATGTAGGCCTGCATGATGCCGAGATCGATCTTCTCGGAGTCCGGCAGCACGATGATGGTGCCGGTGTCGTCGGCGACCGCCTGCAGATCCAGGGCGTTGGCCATGTACTCGCCGGGCCCCGAGTAGCCGTAGCCGCTGTCCATCAGCCCGTGGAAGAAGAACACCACCGGGGCGCCCTCGGTGCCATCGCTGGGGAGCACGGTGGTCACCCGGCGCTCGACCCCGCTGGAGAGGAAGGTGGTCGAGCCGGCGGAGAAGTCCGGACACTCGCCGGAGGAGAGCTCCGCGAGCTCGGGGGGCGCGGCCTCGGCCGCGGCCGTGTCACCCGCCGCGTCGCCCTGGCAGGCGAGCGAGAAGAGGAGCGAGAGCATGGTTCACCTGGAGGACGCCGACTGTATCCGGCGAATCGCAGGGAGTTGTTTGGAGAATGTCGACGCTGGGCGTCAGCCGCGCAACAGCTCCACCTGCCGCAGCACCTCGGTCCAGGCGGTGCCGCCGTGGCTCGTTCGACGCTCGACGGCCGCCTCCGGGTCCAGCCAGGCGAGGGCTTCCTGGGTGAAGGTGGGGTGGTGATCGCGCAGCACCTCGAGGGTGAGCAGCTCGAAGCCGCCTCCCCGCTCCTCGCACCAGCGCACCAGGCGGCCCGACACGTGGTGGGCGTCGCGGAACGGCACGCCGTGCTGGGCCAACCAGTCGGCGAGCTCCGTGGCCAGCAGGAAGTCACCGCGCAGGCGCTCGTCGTACACCGGTCGGATCTCGAGCGTGGCCCACATGCCCGCGCAGATCTCCGCGCAGGCGGTCACCGTCTCCACGGCGTCGAAGAGCGCCTCCCGGTCCTCCTGCAGGTCGCGGTTGTAGGCCATCGGCAGGCCCTTCACCATCGCGAGCAGGGCCACGAGATCGCCGATGACGCGGCCGCTCTTGCCCCGCACGAGCTCGGCGGCGTCCGGGTTGCGCTTCTGCGGCATGATGCTGGAGCCGGTCGCGTAGGCCTCGGCCATCCGCACGAGCCCGAACTCCGGGGTGGACCAGAGCACGAGCTCCTCCGCCTGCCGCGAGAACCCGGTGGCTGCGATGGCGCAGAGGGCGGCCACTTCCTGCAGGTGGTCACGCGCGGCGACCGCGTCCATGGCGTTCTCCACGACGCCCTCGAAGCCGAGGGCCGCAGCCGCGTGGTGCCGGTCGATCGGATGGGGGGTGCCAGCCATGGCGCCGGCCCCCAGGGGCGACCGGTTGATGCGGCAGAGGGCGTCCGCCAGGCGCTCCCGGTCGCGCTTCACCGCCCACGCATGGGCCAGCAGGTGGTGGCCGAGCCAGATCGGCTGACCGCGCTGCAGGTGGGTGAAGCCGGGGATGAGGGTGCGGCCGTCGGCCTCGGCCCGATCGACCAACGCGGCCTGGAGGCTGGCGAGTGCGCCGTCCATGGTGGTCAGGCGGCGGACGAGCCAGAGGCGCACGTCGGTGGCCACCTGGTCGTTGCGCGACCGGGCAGTGTGCAGCTTGCCCGCCAAAGCACCCACGTGCTCACCGAGCCTCGTCTCCACCGCCATGTGGATGTCTTCGAGCTCGATGCCTGGCTGCCAGCCCGCACGCAGGTCGAGCCGGACCTTCTCGAGGCCGGCGACGAGCAGCTCGCCCTCGCCAGGGGCGATCAAGCCCACGGCTTCGAGCATGCGCGCATGGGCGATGGACCCGTCGATGTCCTCGTCGAACATGCGGAGGTCCACCCCCAGCGACTCGCTGAAGCGCTGGAAGCCCTCGGCCTGGTCGCCGTCGAAGCGCCCGCCCCACAAGGCCATGGCTAGCTGCCCGCCTTGCGGCGACGGTACTGCGGCTGCCCGGCCCGACGACGGGCCTCCGCCACCGTGCGCGCCGAGAGCCCGTAGAGGTCGAGGAAGCCCTTGGCCGCCTCGCGGTCGAAGGTGTCGCCCGTGGAGTAGGTGGCCAGGCCCTCGTCGTAGAGCGAGTAGGGGCTGCGACGGCCGGTGATCCGGGCGAGTCCCGCGCTCACGCGGATCCGCACCTCACCCGACATCGTGCGCTGGGACTCCTCGACGAAGGCCTGCAGGGCCTCGCGCAGCGGCGTGAACCAGAGACCGTCGTAGATCAGGTTCGCGTAGTCCTGGCTGACCTTGCGCTTGTAGTTGAACGTGGCCCGGTCGAGGCAGATGCGCTCCAGCTCGGTGTGGGCCATGTGGAGCAGGGTGGCGGCGGGCGCCTCGTAGACCTCGCGGGACTTGAGGCCCACGACCCGGTTCTCCACCATGTCGATGCGGCCGACGCCGAAGGTGCCCGCGACCTCGTTCAGGTACTCGAGCAGCTCGATGCCCCCCATCGGGCGGCCGTCGATGCTCACCGGGATGCCCTGGTCGAAGGCGATGACCAGCTCGATGCTGCCCTTGGGGGCGTGCGAGGGATCCTTGGTCATGCGCCACGCGTCGGCCGGCGGCTCGGCCCAGAGCTCCTCCATCTCGCCGCACTCGATCGCGCAGCCCCAGATGTTCTGGTCGATGGAGTAGGGCTTCTCGAGCGTGATGGGCACGGGGATGTCGCGCGCCTGGGCGTAGCGGACCTCGTCCTCCCGGGTGAGCAGCTCCCACTCCCGCAGGGGCGCGATGATGCCCACGTGGGGGGCGAGGGCTCCGAAGGTGACCTCGAAGCGGACCTGGTCGTTGCCCTTGCCGGTGCAGCCGTGGCTGACCATGTCGGCGCCGTGCTCCAGCGCGACGTCGATCATGCGCTTGGCCAGCAGGGGACGGCCCAGGGCGGTGTGCAGCGGGTACATGCCCTCGTAGATGGCCGAGGCCTGCACCGCGGGGAAGATGAAGTCGTCGACGAAGGTCTGGCGCAGGTCTTCGACCACCGCGTGGCTGGCGCCCGTGCGGATGGCCTTCGCCTTGATGGCGTCGAGGTCGTCCCCCTGCCCGAGATCGCCCGTGTAGGCGATGATCTCGGCGCCTTCGTAGCGCTCCTTGAGCCAGGGGATCA
>CAZSAT010000032.1:0-60386 GCA_964604675.1 uncultured Enterobacterales bacterium | reverse complement strand
CGCGCGCCCGGCAACGCCCGCCCGCCCCCGCCGCGCCCCCCCCCCCCGCCGGCCCCCCGGGGAGGCCTTGTGCGAGCTCCCCCGGCTCCCGGCCTTCGCGGCGTCGACGGGAGGCCCCCGGTGCTGCGCCCTCGCGAGCCCCCCGACTCCAGGGGTTCGTCGCCACAGGGCAGAGGGCGCCGGACCTGCCCCACGCTGCCGCACACGCCGCGCAACCGGGCCGTTGCCCAAGTAGACTCCCCCGGCCGCCCAGGAGACCCGATGCGCTTCCTCACCCTGCTCGCCCTGATGCCCCTCATCGCCTGCGGCGGCGACGCCACGGTGACCAGCAGCGAGGACTCCGGCGGGCTGACCGACTCCGGTCCAGTCGATGCCGACGACGACGGCTACACCGCCGACGAGGACTGCGACGACAACGACCCCTCGATCCACCCGTTCGCCGACGAGTACTGCGACGACATCGACAGCGACTGCGACGGCCAGCAGAACGAGGACAGCTCCCTGGACGCGACGACCTGGTACCTCGACGAGGACGGGGACGGCTACGGCCTGGACGACGAGCGCGACACCGCCTGTGATGCGCCCGAGGGCTACGTGTCCGTGGGTGGGGACTGCGACGACGACGACACCGCGTACAACCCGGGCGCAGCCGAAGAGGACTGCACCGATCCCGAGGACTACAACTGCGACGGCGAGGTGGCCTTCGCCGACGTCGACGAGGACGGCTGGCCGGCCTGCGAGGACTGCAACGACGACGAGACGGCCATCAACCCCGACGCGATCGAGGTCTGCGACGGCGTGGACAACGACTGCGACACCCTGACCGACGACGACGACGACGACGTCGACAAGACCACCCGCCGGGACTTCTACCCGGACGACGACGGCGACGGCTTCGGCGACGACTCCGCCGCCGTCGAGGTGGCCTGCACCCAGCCGGCCGACCACGTCGAGGACAACAGGGACTGCAACGACGCAGACGCCGCGGTGAACCCGGACGCCACCGAGGTCTGCGACGGCTCCGACACCGACGAGGACTGCAACGGCGTCGCCGACGACGACGACAGTGGTGTCGACGGCACCACCCTCTCGGAGTTCTGGCTCGACGGCGACAAGGACGGCTACGGCGCCGGCACGTCGACCCTGCTGTGCGACGACCCCAGCACCGCCGGCGCGGCCTGGGTCGAGGTCGACGGCGACTGCGACGACGCGAGCTCGGGGGCCAACCCCGGTGCGACCGAGATCTGCGACCCCCGAGACACCGACGAGGACTGCGACGGCGCGGCCGACGACGACGACGACGACACGAGCGGCTGGCAGACCTGGTACGCCGACGCGGACGGCGACGGCTACGGCGACGCCGACACCACCTCCGCGGCCTGCGACGCCTCGTCGGGTTGGGTCTCGAACGCCGAGGACTGCGACGACTCCGACACCAGCGTCTCACCGGACGCCACCGAGACCTGGTACGACGGGATCGATCAGGACTGCGATGCGCTGAGCGACTACGACGCCGATCAGGACGGCTACGCCTACGACGCCTACGGCGGCACGGACTGCGACGACACCAACGCCGACATCAGCCCGGCGGCCACCGAGACCTGGTACGACGGCACCGATCAGGACTGCGACGCAGCGAGTGACTGGGACGCCGACGCCGACGGCCACGACAGCCAGACCTACGGCGGCGACGACTGCGACGACCACGATGCCTCGGTGAACCCGAGCGCCTTGGAAGCCGACGCCGACAAGGACAACGACTGCGACGGTGACATCGAGGCGATGCCGACCGCCAGCGCCACCTACGACACCAGCACCTCGAGCCTGCTCCACTGCGACATGATCCAGCTCGACGGCAGCGGCTCCGCCGACGACGCGGAGTGCGCGCCGCCAGAGAGTTCGGACAGCGCCAGCTCGGACAGCGCCAGCCCCGACACAGGAAGCGCAGCCACCTGCCCGCTGACCTACAGCTGGACCCTGGACGAGGCACCGGCCAGCTCCGCCCGCACCACCTCCGACATCGCCGAGCCCGACGACGAGAGCCCGATCTTCTACCCGGACGTGGCCGGGGACTACGCGTTCTCCCTGGTCGTGACCGACGAAGGCGGCGCGGTCAGCGAGACCGAGAGCTTCGACCTCACGATCGGCACCCGCCCGACCAACAGCGCCCCCACCGCTTCGGCGGGCGACGACCAGACCCTGACCGAGACCTCGAGCTGCAGCTACTCCAGCTACGTCTACACCTGCGACGACTGCAGCGACGCGAGCGTCACCCTCGACAGCAGCAGCACGAGCGACGCCGACAGCGACCAGCTCACCTACGCCTGGGCCATCACCGCGGGCGACAAGTCCGGCGAGCTCGACGCCACCGACATCGAGAGCCCCACCCTCACCGTCTGGGGGGTCGCGGCCGAACACGACAAGACCAGTTCCGTCCAGATCGACGTGGAGCTCACCGTGACCGACTGCTACGGCACCAGCAGCACCGACACCGTGTCCATTACCTACACCTGCACGGGGGAGTGACCATGTTGCGCCTTCCCACCCTCGTCGGCCTGCTCAGCCTCCTCGTCGCCTGCGACGGCAAGGAGACCAGCGACACCCAGCCCCCCACGGTCGACTCCAGCAGTCCGGTCACCGACGGTGGCGACAGCGGCGAGGGCGGCAGCGACTCCGCCACCGAGCCCGAGACCGACGTCGACGGCGATGGCTACGACGCCGAGAGCGCCGGCGGCGACGACTGCGACGACACCCGCTACAGCGTGAACCCCGGCGCCGACGACCTGGTGGGCGACGGCGTGGATCAGAACTGCGACGGCGTCGACGGCGTGGACGCCGACGGCGACGGCCACGCGAGCGAAGCGTCCGGTGGCGACGACTGCGACGACGCCGAGGCCACCGTCTACGCGGGCGCCGACGACGAGCTGGGCGACAAGGTCGACCAGGACTGCGACGGCCACGACGGCTACGACGTCGACGGCGACGGCTACGAGAGCGAAGACGCCGGCGGTGACGACTGCGACGATGACAACGACGCCGTGAACCCGGGCATGGCCGAGGTCTGTGGCGATGGCCTCGACAACGACTGCGACGGGCAGGCCGACGACGAAGGCAGCGCCGACGCGATCACCTGGTACGCCGACGCCGACGACGACGGCTACGGCAGCGAGCACTACACGCTGGTCTCCTGCGGCCAACCGGATGGCTACGTCACCGACGCCACCGACTGCGACGACCTCGACGCCGACGTGTTTCCCGGCGCCAACGAGGTGTGCAACGGCCAGGACGACGACTGCGACGACGAGGCCGACGAGCTCGGCGCCGACGGTGGATCCGTCTGGTACGCCGACAACGACGGCGACACCTACGGCGACAGCACCGTCACCGCCGAGTCCTGCGACCAGGCCGAGGGCTACGTCGACAACGGCGACGACTGCAACGACAGCAACGACGCGATCCACCCGGGCACCGCGGAGACCTGCGACGACGTCGACGAAGACTGCGACGGCACGGTCGACGAGAGCCCGATCGACGCCTCGACCTACTACGCCGACAGCGACGGCGACGGCTACGGCGACGCCGACACCACCACCCAGTCGTGCGACCTGGCCAGCGGCTGGATCGACAACGCCCTGGACTGCGACGACAGCTCGGCGGATGTGAGCCCCGCGGGGCAGGAGGTCTGTGAAGCCGTCGGGATCGACGAGGACTGCGACGGGCTGATCAACGACGACGACGGCAGCATGGCCGACCCCAACACCTTCTACGCCGACGACGACAGCGACGGCTACGGCGACGCCTCCAACGACGCCGAGGCGTGCGAGGCGCCCAGCGGCTACGTCGCGGACAGCACCGACTGCGACGACACCGACGGCGCGGTGAACCCGGGAGCGTCGGAGGTGTGCGACGAGGCCGGCGTGGACGAAGACTGCGACGGGCTCGCCAACGACGACGACCTGGGCGCCGGCGGAGCCAGTGCCTGGTACGCCGACGCCGACGGGGATGGCTACGGCGACCCGGCCGTGAGCACCGCCGCGTGCGACAGCGACGGGTCCTTCGTCGCCGACAGCAGCGACTGCGACGACACCGACAGCGCCGTGAACCCCGGCGCGGCCGAGATCTGCGACGACGCCGACACCGACGAGGACTGCAGCGGCGCGGCCGACGACGACGACGCGACCGCCACCGGCCAGACCACCTGGTACGTCGACGGCGACGGCGACGGCTACGGTGACGACGAGCTCTCCACCGACACCTGCAACCAGCCCAGCGGCACCGTCGACGTCGGCGGCGACTGCGACGACAGCACCGCCAGCGCGAACCCGGACGGCACGGACACCTGGTACGACGGCGTGGACGGCGACTGCGACGGCGGGAGCGACTACGACGCCGACGGCGACGGCTACGACAGCAGCGACTACGGCGGGGACGACTGCGACGACACCGACGACGGCGTGGGCCCGGGGGCCACCGAGACCTGGTACGACGGCGCCGACGACGACTGCGACGGCCTGAGCGACTACGACGCCGACGGCGACGGCTACGACAGCTCGACCTACGGCGGCGAGGACTGCGACGACGGCGACAGCAGCGTGTACCCCGACGCGATCGAGCTCGACGCCAGCAAGGACAACAACTGCGACGGCGACGTGGAGTCCATCCCCGTGGCGAACGCGAGCTACGACGCGTCGAGCTCCACCCTCTTCCACTGCGACGCGATGTACCTGGATGGCTCGGGCAGCGTCGACCCCGACGGCACGGCGCTCTCCTACGACTGGGAGCTGACCAGCGCCCCCAAGGACTCCGAGCTGACCACCGACGACATCGAGGAGGTGAGCGACGAGAGCCCTCAGGTGCGCAGCGACGTCACCGGGAACTACACCTTCGGCCTCACGGTGTCCGACGAGCTGGGCAACGAGAGCGAGCAGGACGAGGTCACGCTCGTCGTCACCACGCGCCTGACCAACAGCGGCCCGGTCGCCGACCCCGGGAGCGACCAGTCCACCACCGCGTCGTCCAGCTGCAGCTACTCCTCCTACACCTGGACCTGCGACGACTGCTCGGACGTCACCTTCACCCTGGACGCGTCCGCGAGCAGCGACGCCGACGGCGACACGATGTCCCACAGCTGGGCGATCACGAGCGGCGAGAGCTCGGGGGAGCTCGACGCCACCGAGGGCGACTCGGTCACCGCCACGATCTACGGCATCGCGGCCACCTACGGAACGTCGAACAGCACGGTGATGGTCGTCACGCAGACCACCGAGGACTGCTACGGCGCCACGGACACCGAGGACATCACGCTCACCCTGTACTGCGAGGGCAGCTAGCGCAGGGCGCACCCGCCCACGGGGGGATACGGCGCCGCAGACCAGGAGACTCCATGCGCGCTCCCCCGACCGGCTGGCCCCGCATCTCGAGCTCGATCTTCTACGACGATGCTCGTGGCGCCATCAGCTTTCTCCAGGCGGCCTTCGGCTTCGAGAGCCAGCTCGTCATCGACGGCCCGGGCGGCCGGATCGAGCACGCGCAGCTGATCTTCGGCGGCGGCAAGATCATGATCGGGCAGACCGGCAGCGGGCGGGCCAACCGTCGCTGGCTGGCGGCTCCAAGAGACCTCGGCGGCGCCAACACGCAGACCATGGCCGTCTTCGTCGACGACGTCGACGCGCACTGCGAGCGGGCGCGCGCCGCCGGCGCCACCATCGCGGCCGAGCCGAAGACGGAGGACTACGGCCCGGACTACTGGTGCGACCGCGGCTACGAAGCGGTCGACCCCGAAGGCCACCACTGGTTCTTCATGCAGCGCCTGCGCGGCTGAGGTCGGAGCCGCGGGGACGTATCCTCGGGGGGTGCGGCGCCTGCTCCCCGTCCTGCTCTACGTGTGCGTAGCCGTCGCGGTCACGTGGCCGGTGGCGCTGGAGCCCACCACGGCGCTCGTCGGGTACCCCAACGTCGACGCCACCGACACCATCATGCTCCGCGGGCTCGTGCCCGAGATGCTGCTGTCCGGCAGCTGGCCCCACTCCAGCGGCATCTACGCCCCGGAGGGCTTTGCGGTCGGTGAGCTCGTGCCGAACCTCGTCGACCACGTGCTCGGCGCCCTGACCGCGCTCACCCTGCCCTTCCCGCTCTCCGACAACCTCTGGTGGCTCGTCGTCCTGGTCGGAAACGGTCTCGCCGGGCACCACCTGGGGCGGGTGCTGAGCGGCTCGTGGACAGGCGGTGTCTTCCTGGGTGTCGTCTGGGCCTGCGCCGAGTCCACGCTCCGCGAGGCCAACCTCCACCACGCGCCGCAGGCCTTGCTCTGGTTCCCTCCGCTCTACGTCGCCGCGTTGGTCGAGAGGCGCCCGGTGAAGGCCGCGCTGGCGATGGCGGCGGCGGCGCTCACCTACTGGTACGCCGCGGTGTTCCTCACGATCGGGAGCCTCCCCTTCCTGCTGGCGCGGCTCCCGACGCTGAGCCGCGCCGCGGCGCTCACCGCCGTGCTGGTGGCGGCTCCGCTCGCCTGGACGGTCTCGGCCTACGAGGGCTTTCCGGACCCTCAGGCGAACCAGGCAGCGATGCTGCCCGGACAGGAGACGGTGCCCGCCGAAGAGCGCATGGAGGTGGCCCACGGGGGCGACCTCAGCCTCTTCGCCGACTACCGCCCGATCGATCGGAGCAACGCGCAGCCGTGGGTCCTGCTCGCCCTGGCGATCTTCGCCGCGCGGCGCAAGGAGGCCAGGCCCTTCCTCGCGATGGCCGCGCTCGGCTACGTCTTCGCGCTGGGCCCCTACTTGAAGTGGGGAGAGGCCACCCTCGAGGTGGCTCTGCCGTTCCACGCCCTCGGCGAGCTCCACCCCGCACTGGATCGGCTCACCTGGCCCGAACGCTTCGGCCTGCTGCTCACCCTGGGACTGGCCGCCGCCGCCACCGCGGCGCTCCCCCGGCACCCGATCGCCGTCGGAGGGTTGCTCGTGCTGCTGCTCGGAGAAGCAACTGCCCGCTCCGACAACCTGCCGCTCACCACCCAGGATCTCACCGCCCTGGAGGGCTGGCGCGTGCTGGCCCTCGCGCCGGGTCGGGTGCTCGAGCTGCCCCTGTCCCGCGGCGCCGATGCGAGCCTGGTCGGCCTCCACCGGCGCTACCACCGACGCGACCTGCTCAACCCGGTGCTGCTCCCACCCGGACGTCGGGCGCCGCTGGCCTGGCGCAACACTCTGGCGCGGAACGCGTTCACGTCGCGCCTGCTCGACCACGAGGCCGGCCAGGAGGTCGTGTTCACGGCCGAGCACGCCGCCGCCCTGACCGGCCTCGGCGTGGGCGCGCTGGCGCTGGATGTTCGCCCGGGGCAGGGCGTGACGGAGGGCCGTGCCAGGCTCTACCGCAGCGCGCTGGAGCCGCTCGGCTGGGAGGTCCAGGACCACTGCGGGCTGATGGTCTGGTGGCGCGACGCTCCCGACGTCCCCAGCCCCGAGGGGTGCCGTGCCTGGCGCAAGGCCGAGCGCGAGGCCCTCCGTGCTCCCCGCCCCGAGCTCGACACCTTGATCCGCGTCACCTGGCCGCGCGCTCCGGGGACCCGCCCGTGAAGCGACCGCCCCTCACGCTCCAGCTCGCCGCCGTGGTGCTCGTGGCGCTGTACGGGATCCAGCGCGCGCTGCCCGAAGGCTTCACCGTGGGTGACGGCGTCGACGCGTACGGAACCCTCTGGTTCTACTGGTGGATGAAGCACGCCCTGCTCACCGGCCAGGACCCCGGCTTCACCGACCTGTTCTTCCACCCCCTCGGCAAGGACATCTTCGGCCACACCGGATCCAACCTGCTGGACGCCGCCGCGTCGGTGCCGTTCCAGCTCGCGCTCGGCCATCCCGGCTACCAGAAGTGGTTCGTGGTCGCGCTCATGGTGGCGAACGCGCTGGCCTTCGTCCCCCTCGCCCGGCGCCTGCTCCCCCAGGCACCCTGGGCCGCCTTCGCCGCCACCCTCGCCTGGGAGCTGAACCCGCTCGTCTTGTTCGAGATCACCTGCGGACGGTTCACCCAGGCCTTCCTCCCGTTCCTGCCGCTGGCCTTGAACCACTTCCTCGCCCTCCGCGACGATCGGCGGTGGCGCCACGCCCTGCTGGCCGGGGGCTTCACCGCGCTCGTGGGGTACGCCTACTGGTTCTACGGCTTCGCGCTCGCGCTCGCGCTCGGCTGGCTGGCGGTCGCCGATCTCCTGCGCGCGACCGACCGGCGCGGGCTGGCGGCCCGCTACCTGGCGGCCGGGGCCACCTGCCTCGTGCTCGTGGCACCCGCCGCCATCCCGATGGCCGCCCTCTCCGCGGCCGGCGAGGTGCCCGGGATCACCGGCTTCGCGGGCGGCTCCATCTGGGAGGGGCCAGTCAGCGTGCGCAACAACGTGGCGCAGACCCTGCACGGCTACCTGCTCCTCGAGCGGCACGGGCCGAGCGTGCTCGGCACCGTCGGCACCGGGCTGCCGCTCGTGCTCTGGGCGCTCCTGGGTCCGGGCCGGCTGCGCTGGCTCCCCGCCTTCGCCCTCGTCATGCTCTTCGCCCTCGGCCCCACCGTGCAGGGGCACGTGATGCCGCACTACATGGCCGCGTACTGGTACCTGCCCTTCTTCCAGCGCCTCTGGTTCCCCTACCGACTAGCCATGGTGGCGATGGTGCCCGCCGCGCTCGCGGTCGGCTTCCTCGCCGCGCGGCTGGGCCCCAGGCTGCGGCTCGCCGTGCCCCTGCTGGTCGTGCTGGTGACCACGGTCGAGCAGGCCCGCTTCGCCATCTTCCCCTTCGTCGCGCGCGACGCCCGACCGCCAGCGGTCATGGCGTGGGTGGGTGAGCACGGCGGCGGACTCCTCGACCTGCCCTTCGGCATCTACTCCGAGGCCGTGATCTGGCAGACCTTCCACGAGCAGCCGCTGTTCGGGGGCATGGGCGAGAACGCGCCCTTGCTGTGGCCAGAGGGCATGAAGGAGCGCACCCGCGAGCCCTTCGTGCACGCCCTCATCGGCGCAGCCAAGCGACCTGATCGCCCGGTGGAGGTCCTCCCGAGCAGTGCGCGCGACCCGATCGTCGCCGACGGCTTCCGCTGGGTCGTGCTCCACCGCGACCTGGTGCGGCAGCCGGTGCGCGAGAAACGCGACCTGCGCGCCAGGACGCTCGACAACTTCGTCGAGCTGCTGGGCGCACCGACCGCCACCGACGGATCGCTCGTGGTGTGGGACCTGCAAGGCACCGCCACGGCCCCGGAGCACCTGCGGGCGACCGACGAGCGCCTCGAAGCGCCCTACACCATCCCCGATCCGCGTCCCGAATACGAGAAGCGCCTCGAGGAAGGCGGCCACATCCTCCGCGGGAGGACCCAGCCATGAAGGCCCCCGTGCTCGCCTTCGGCCTCGCCCTCGCCTTCGTGTCCTGGCTGCTCTGGCCCCTCGCCCTGCACCCCGGCACGCACCACGCGGTCGGCGCCTTCCACGACGGGCACGTCTGGTGCTTCGACCACATCGCGCGCATGCTGACCGGCGAGCTCGCGCTCGAGCCCACCACCCGGCGCATCGGCTGGCCGGGGGTCTCCCAGCTCCAGCTGATCGCCTGGCTGCCGGCTGTGCTCGCCGTGCCCCTGAACGTGCTGTTCGGCCCCCTCGCCGCCTACAACGTGCTGTTGCTCGCCGCACCCGGCGCCGCGGCGCTGACCACCACGCTGCTGCTGCAGCGCGTCACCGGCGCCCGCCCGCTCACCTGCGCCGGCGCGAGCCTGCTCTACGCGCTGAGCCCCTACGTGCTGGGCGTGCTGGCCAGCGGTCAGACCGCCAAGCTCTGGCACGCGCTGGTGCCGCTGTGGCTGCTCACGCTGTCGTGGGCGGCGCGCTCGCCGCGCTGGGCGGGCATGGTGGGCGCGCCGGCGGTGGCCGCCGTCATGGCGTTCACGGTGCCCAGCTACGCGCTCTACCTGCCCTTCCTCGCCGCTCCCTTCTGCCTGGGGGAGTTCGTGGTCGCCCGGAAGCGCCGCATCGTGGCCGCGCTCTGCATGCTCGTGGCGCTGGCGGCGAGCGGTGGCGCGCTCCTGGCCGCGAAGTCGTACTACGACGCGGCCGACCTCGAAGGCGCGACCCGGGCCTTCCGTCCGGCCACCGCAGTGCCCCTCGGCACCCTGCTCGTGCCCGCGCAGATGGCCCAGATCGAAGAGGTCCTCTACGGCCTCGGAGACATCCGCCTCGATCCTCTCGAGACCAACCACGTCACCTACCTGGGGGTGCCGCTGCTCGTGATCGGCGCGATCGCCGCGCTCGTCCCGGCCCGCGGTACGTGGTTCGGCCTCACCACCCTGGCGGTCGGCCTGCTGCTGGCGGGGGGCCCCTACCTGGCCGGGACCACCGGCTACTGGCAGATCGACGGCGAGCTCGTGAAGCTGCCGGCGTGGGTGCTGGACGAGTTCGGCTACCCGACGAGCCGTTCCGGCATGTACTACCGGGCCGTGCTCTTCGCCTCGCTGGGCCTCGCCGCGCTGGTGGCCGGGGCCGCCGACCGCTTGAGGGCGGCCGGGCCGGTCGTGGCGCTCGGCATCGGACTCTGGCATCCATGGAGCGCGCTGCAGGTGCACCCGGACCTCTACCCGCGCACCGTGCAGGAGCTTCCGGGGCTCGCGCTCTACCAGCGCATGGCCGACGACCCCACGCCGGGGGCGGTGATCGACTACCCGCTGTTCCTGCAGGACACGGCCAACGGTCGCCACCTGCTTGCCGCGACCCTCCACGGGCGGGCGGTCGCGGCCCTGCCGCGCGACAACAACCACGTCAGCCACACCGGACTGCTCGACGACCACGTCCGCTTCGCCCTCGATCGGGGGTCGCCGGAAGCAGCCCGGGCACACCTGTTCGCTCAGGGGGTCGCGTTCCTCACCTGGAACAGCGCGCTGGTCGGCTACGGCCCCGCTGGCGTCAACCGGGAGGCCCTCGTCCGGGGGCTCGGTGAGCCCGACTGGCAGGACGGCGTGTCGGTCTGGCGCCTGGCGCCCTGACGGCTCACGGACGCGCGGGCACCCACTCGCTCACCACGGGCGCGAGCAGCTCGCCCAGCGCCTTGTGGCCGAAGCCGGACAGGTGCACGGGGTCGCCGAACAGGCGCGGCTTCACCCCGTCGAAGTCGCTGGCGCGCGGGAGCTCGGACTCGGCGTCCACGAGCACGGCGCCCACCTCGACCGCCACGTCCCGAACCAGCTGCTGTGCGGCGGTGGGAGCGCGCAGCGGCACCGCGTCCAGGTCGCGCGCGCGCCGCAAGAGACCGGCGGCAGCGCTCGGGTCGCGGCCGCGCAGCTCGTTTCCCTCGCGGTACAGATCCTCGGCGCAGGCCGCGTCGTCACAACCGTTCGCCAGCGGTGGTCGGGTCACGTCGGACACCGGCACGACCATGGCTAGCGGCACCTCGGCCTGGTCGCAGAGCCACGCGATGCGGCGCAGGTTGGCCTCGAGGTAGCGCAGCGTCACCGCCACCTGCTCGGGACCCAACGCGGCGAGCCCGGTGACCTCCTCCACGCCCAACACCTTGCCGCGCCCGCCCTCCCAGCCGGTGACCCCGCGACGCAGCTGCACGAAGAGCTGGAAGCCCTCCAACAGCTCGAACAGACGCGCCTGGACGCCTCCGCTCACGTCGCCGTAGCGCGCGAGGAAGTAGGCGTTCCCGAAGTCGTTGTGACCGGTGTAGAGCACCACGCCGTCCAGCTCGAAGGCCAGCAGCTCCTCGACCAGGCGCGCCAGGTCATGGCTGTCGAGCCCCGGCTGCCCGAGGTTCAGGGCCTTGGCGGCGGTGAGCCGGCCTACGCGGGCGGGGAACTCGCTCTGTAGCGGCAGATCGCCCAGCCCGCCGTGCACGCTCGAGCCACCCACGAAGGCCACCCGCCCCGAGCCCGTGGCCGAGAAGCCCGGCACCGGGTTCGGGTCGTCGTAGGTGGCCGTGACCCGACCCTCGTGCACCGTGAACCAGGTCGAGACCTGCTGGAGCCCGGCGTACACCTTCACGGGCGGCGGCGGCGGTCCCAGCACCAACCGGAACAGCAGCTCCGCGACGACGAAGACGGCCCCGACCACCACCAGCGCGAAGCCGACCTGTCTCACCGCGCGTACTTCACGTCTTCGGGCTTGACCCACCACCGGTTCAGGTGGCCCCACTGGCTGAGGAAGTCCACCTGCCGGTCCTGGAAGCGGCGATGCACCGCCACCAGGTCGTCGCGCCAGTACAGGAAGGTGTAGGGCTGGTCCTCGTAGACCAGCTGCCCGATCTTCGCGAGCAGCTCCGCGCCGCGCTCGGGGTCCGGCTCCGAGCTGTGCTGCTCGATGAGGGCGTCGACTTCGCTGTTCTGGTAGCTCGGGTAGTTGTAGACGTAGCGATCGCCCGAGTGCCAGATGCCGGCGGGATCGGGAAAGAGCGCCACCGACCAGCCCGAGAGCGCGACCTCGAAGTCCTTCTTGCGCAGCCGAGCGAAGAAGGTGTTCGCCTCCAGCTTGTCGATCTCGATCACCACACCCACGTTGCGCAACATCGCCTGGATCGCCACAGCGGCCGATGCGCGCCGAGGGTTGCCGCTGTTGGTCAACAGGCGCAGCTCCAAGGCCCGCCCGTCCTTGTCGCGCACCCCGTCTCCGTCGCTGTCGACCCAGCCGCGCTCGGCGAGCAGGGCCTTGGCGAGGTCCGGCGAGAAGGGCAGCGGCGTCACCGCGGGCTGCGCGCCACAGAACGCCGGGCTCAGGGTGGACAGAGCGCGCTTGCCCACGCTCAGCCCCGTGCCGTCGGTGAGCAGGTCCGCGATCAGCTTGTCGACGTCGATCGCCATCGACAGGGCGCGACGGACCTGCCTGTCGGACAGCGCGGGGTGAGGCGCGACCGTGTCCCAGTCCACATCGGCGTCCCCAGCGGCCGCCCGCCGGGCCTGGTAGTCGGCGGCGTCGAAGCGGTTCCATGCCAGGAAGTCGGTGGAGCGCCAGCCGCGGCGCACGATCTCCAGCTCCGGGTGTTCCACGCGGAGCCGCTCGGCGTCCTCGATCTGGACCGCCTGCACCATGTCCACGCTGCCGGACTCCAGCTCGAGGATGCGCGTGGCGTACTCGGGCAGGGTCTTGAACACCACACGGTTGAGCCGAGCGGGCTCGTCGCCGCTGTAGGCCGGGTTCGGGACCAGGGTCAGGCGCTCACCAGGCTTGAAGTCCTGCAGGTCCCAGGCCCCGTTCACGATCGGCGCGCGCGTGATCGGGTGCCCGCGCAGGGTGGCGCGGTCGGCCCCCTCGACGCTGCCGGCGTGGATGATGCGGAAGATGCCCGCGTGGGCGAGCATCGTGGTCTGGGCGTAGCGGCTGGTGAACTCGAAGCGGACCGTGTGGTCGTCCACCACCACCGGGGTGCCGGGCACCATGCGCTCGACCCAGTCGAGGTACGGGCTGGCGACCAGCGGGTCCTGCACCAGCTCGTAGGACACCGCCACGTCGCGGGCGGTCACGGTCGTGCCGTCCGACCAGGTCACGTCGTCGCGCATGTCGAAGGTGACCGACAGCCCGTCCTCGGCCCAGGTCCAGCCCTTGGCGAGCGAGGGCGTGAAGCTGAGGCCGCAGTCGAAGACCGGCTCGACCAGCGAGATCAGCAGGTTCTCGTAGAGGCGCGCGTCTTGGGCCGTGGTGGACACCGGCGTCAACAGGGAGCTGATGTCGGTCTGCAGGGCCACGACGAGCGTGTCGGCTCGGCCGTCGTCGTCCGCCACCTCCCCCGGCGCCGAGGGTGTGGAACAAGCCAGCCAGAGCGTGAGGGTCGTGAGCACGCCGCACGGTATCGCGAGGTAGGCTGTCCCGGGAGGCGCGGTGCTCCATCCCCAGGACGTGGTCTACCTGCTGGTGGCAGGGAGCGCCTTGGCGGGCCTGGTGATCGAGGCCATGAGGTGTTGGCGACTGCGCGACCCGGAACCCGCATGGCTCGCCCACATCTGCGCCTGCGTCGCCGCCTACACGTGGAGCTTCCTCCTCATCGGCCGGTCCGAGGCCGCCGAGACCGCCGATCCCTGGCTGCTCCTCAACACGGCGGCGCTCTGCCTGATGGTGCATGCGCTGATCGCGGTCACCCAGCGCATGGGCGGCGACCGCGGGACGCGCATCCCGAGCTCCTGGCTGCTGGTGTCCACCGGCCTGGCCCTGCTGGGCTGGACCTTCGGCACCCTGGAGCCGATCGGACTCGGCCTGGTGGGCGGCGCCCACCTCTGGGTGCTCCGGCCGAGTGCGTTGATCGCGCTGCTCTTCGCCCACCACCTTGCAGCCGGCGCCGTGGCCACGCGCAACCTCCTCGTCTCCCCGCACCTCAGGCTGGCGGGCACCGGGCTCGCCCTGTGGCTGCTCACGGGCATGGTCGACGTCCTGATGACCTTCGCCGTGGTGCCGGCCGTGCTCTACCTGAGCCCGATCGGCTTCCTGGCGGCGGCAGCCGGCTTCGCGATGGACAGCGTCGATTCCAGCACCCGTCGCCTCCACCGATCGGAGGGGCTCAACGAAGCCCTGCTCAACGAGCTCGACGACGGCGTGGTCGTGCTCGACAACACGGGCCGCGTCCGGCTCTGGAACGCCGCGCTGGCGCACATGACCGGAGGCAACGCCCAACACATGATCGGGCAGGACCTCACCACGAGCGGCCTCTTCACCCAGGCCGAGCGCACCTTGCTGGAGCACGCCCTGCACACCGCCTCCAGCGGCCTGGTCGGCACGAACGAACACGTCGCCGAGGTGGGCCGCGACACACGCACCTTCCGCACCACCTTCTCGCGGGCCGAGAGCGGCGAGGTGGTCGGCGTCGTCCGCGACATCACCGACGAGCGCCAGCTCGCCGCCCGCCTGGCGGCCGCCGACCGGGTCATCGCGCTGGGCACGCTCGCGGCCGGCATCGGGCACGAGATCGCCAACCCACTCCAGTACCTCACCAGCAACCTCGACTACGTGCTCGCCGAGCTGGAGCAGAGCGACACGAGCCTCACCGAAGCGCTGCAGGACGCGCGGGCGGGTGCCACACGCATCGAGGAGGTGGTGGACGACCTGCGCGCACTGGCCTCGGCGAAGGACCAGACCGAAGAGGCGGTGGAGCTGCACGAGGTCGCCGCGGCCGCCGTGCAGGTGGGTGCCGCGGGCCTGCGCGAGCGGGGCATCACCCTGGACCTCGACCTCCAGGTCGTGCCGCCCACCGTCGGCCAGCACGCCCGCCTCATCCAGGTGGTGCTGAACCTCTTGACCAACGCCGCCGCCGCCGTGTCGAAGCGGGAGTCCGGCACCATCCTGGTCTCCACCTCGACCGCAGGCGGCCACGTCCGGCTCGACGTCGCGGACGACGGTCCGGGCATCGACGACGACGACCGGGCCAGGATCTTCGACGCCTTCTTCACGACCCGTGCCGCCGAGGGCGGGTCCGGGCTCGGACTCGCCATCAGCCAACGCATTGTCGAGGATCACGGCGGATGGTTGGAAGTGGACAGCGAGCCGGGGGCCGGCGCGACCTTCCGGATGGTGCTCCCGGTGCGCGCGCCCGCGGGCAAGTAGCGCGCGCAGACCGGCGTCGACGCCGGTACCCTTGTCCCATGACTCCAGGATGGTTGTTCTTCGCGCTCACGGCCTGCCTCCCGACTCTGGAAGAGAAGGCGGCCGACACCTCCACGTCGTTCACCTGCATGGCGTACCAGGACGACGACGGCGACGGCTACGGGCAGACCGAGCTGTTCCAGACCGTGTCCTGCGACGAGGCGCCCTCGGGCTGGTCCTTCGTCGACGGCGACTGCGACGACAGCGACGCCGCAGCCCACCCCGACGCCGTCGAGGTCTGCGACGGGTCCGACCAGGACTGCGACGGCGACATCGACGAAGACGTCACCGAGGCGTGGTACCTCGACGGCGACGGCGACGGCTACGGCGCCGGCGAGGCCGCCTGGGCCTGCGAGGCGCCCGAGAACCATGTCGCAGCCGGGAGCGACTGCGACGACGCCGATCCCGCGGTCCACCCCGACGCCGAGGTGTCGTGCACCGACGACGACGCGAACTGCGACGGCGTGGCCGACAACCATGACGGCGACGGGGACGGCTACGCGGGGTGCGAGGAGTGTGACGACACCCGCGAAGACACCCACCCCGACGCCGACGAGACCTGCGACGAAGCCGACCAGGACTGCGACGGCGTGGTCGACGAGGCGCCCGTCGACGGCTCCACGTTCTACGCCGACGCCGACGGGGACGGCTTCGGCGACAGCGGCGCCACAGAGACCGCGTGCTCCGCGTCGAGCGGCTACGTCGGCAACGGCGACGACTGCGACGACGAACGCAACAACGTCTCGCCCGACAGCGACGAGACCTGCGACACCCTCGACAACGACTGCGACGGCACGGTGGACGAAGAAGCCACCGACGCCACCACCTGGTACGGCGACGCCGACGGCGACGGCTACGGCGGCAGCGACACGACCCTCGCGGCGTGCGACCAGCCCGACGGCTACTCCGCCTCCGACGACGACTGCGACGACGCCGACGCCGACTACAACCCCGGGGCCGAGGAGTCCTGCACCGAGACCGAAGACCTGAACTGCGACGGGAGCGTGGGCTACACCGACGCCGACGGCGACGGCTACGCGGCCTGCGCCGAGTGCGACGACAGCGACCCCAGCGTGAACCCCGACGCCGACGAGACCTGCAACGACCGCGACGACGACTGTGACGGCCAGCGCGACGAAGACGCCACCGACGCCAGCACCTGGTACGAGGACGCCGACCTCGACGGCTACGGCAGCGACGAGATGACCCGGCAGAGCTGCACCAGCACGACCGGCTACATCGCCACCGGCGGAGACTGCGACGACACCAGCAGCCTGGTGAACCCTGGCGCGCCCGAGCTCTGCGACGGCTACGACAACAACTGCGACGGCTCCACCGACGGCGCCGACGCGACCAACCCCGACACCTGGTTCGAAGACGGCGACGGCGACGGCTACGGCGACGGCACGAGCACCACCGACGCCTGCGATCTGCCCAGCGGCTACACCGACAACTACGACGACTGCGACGACACCGACGGCGACATCCACCCCGACGCCGACGAGGTCTGCGACGGCTACGACAACGACTGCGACGGCCGCACCGACGGCGCCTCGGCGGTCGACGCCACCACCTGGTACGCCGACGACGACGGCGACGGCTACGGCACCACGGCGGCCGACCAGGTCGCCTGCGAACAACCCAGTGGCTACGTCGGAAACAGCGAGGACTGCTTCGACACCGACGCTGCCGTGCACCCCGACGCCGACGAGAGCTGCGACAACATCGACGAGGACTGCGACGGCACCGTGGACGAGGACGCGGTGGACGGCTCGACCTACTACGCCGACGACGACGGCGACGGCTTCGGGGACCCCGACGCGGCGGTGGTGGCGTGTCGCGCCAGCGACGGCGAGTCCACGAACGACGACGACTGCGACGACACCGACGCCGACATCAGCCCGGTCGCCACGGAGTCCTGCGACGGGGTCGACCAGGACTGCGACGGCACCGCCGACAACGGCTACGCCGACGCCGACAGCGACGGCGACGCCGACTGCGTCGACATCTGCCCCGTGTACGCCGACACCAGCGGCGTGAACGGCGACGGCCGGGAGGCCGACCCCTACGGCTCCATCGAAGACGCCATCGACCTGCGCGGCAGCTACTGCGACGAGATCCTGCTCCTGCCGGGCACCTACGTCGAGGACGTGGACTACGGCGGCGAGGATCTCGCCATCAGCTCGACCGACGGCGCGGAGAGCACGATCATCGAGGGCACGGGTGTGGGCGCGGTCATCACGGTCGACAACGGGGAGTCCAGCAACGCGCTGCTCGACGGCGTCACGGTCACCGGCGGCGTCGGCAACCGCGGCGACGGTTCCTACCTCGACAGCAGCCTCCGACACGGGGGCGGCATCTACGTCAACGGGGCCGACATCACCCTCTCGGCCCTCGTCGTCGAAGCCAACAGCGCGACCGGGAATGGTGGGGGCGTCGTGCTCGCCGACTGGGACGGCTCCCTGTCCGACAGCGTCATCGAGGCCAACGACAGCACCCTGTCGAGCTACTCCGGCGGCGGCCTGGCGCTCGTGTGGGCCTCGGGCGAGGTCTTCCACAACGACTTCGTGGCCAACGAAGCCAGCACCTCGAGCGGCGACGGCGCCGGCCTCTACGCTTGGGGCAGCGACACGGCCATCGGCTACAACTGGTTCGAGGACAACGAGACCAACGAAGGCACCGGCGAAGCGGCGCGGCTGATGTACGGTTCGACCCTGTTCTACAACAACGTGCTCATCGACCATGCTGCGGGCTACGCGCTCGCGGTGACCGACGCCGACGCGTCCTGGATCGTGAACAACACCTTCGACAACAACGAAGGCGGGATCTACGCCACGAGCAACACCTACGGCCCCCCGACCGGCTCGTTCCTGAACAACCAGATCACCAACAGCGACGAGGTCGGGGTCTACACCTACTACGTGAGCTTCGGCTACTTCGCCTACAACAACGTCTACGGGAGCGGCGACACCAGCTACGAGTACGACTGGTGGTACTCCGACTTCGGCAGCACCAGCTCCAACTACAGCTCCGACCCCCAGTACGCCGACCGCGTGAACGACGACTACGACCTGACCAGCAGCTCGCCCCACAAGGATGCCGGCTACGACCTGGAGCACTCCCTCGGCTACGACGACGACCACGAGGGGAACACCCGCACCGGCTCCTGGGCCATCGGCGCCTACGAGGAGTGAGGCCCACGGGTTAGCCTCTCGGCATGCTCACGCTGGCCCTGCTCGCGACCGCCAACGCCGCGAGCGTCAAGAAGACCTCGACGGACGACCTCATCAACGAGCTCCGTGCGGGCGCCAAGTCGAGCCGCCGCGTCGACTGCGCGCGCGAGCTCGGCCTGCGCAAGGCCACCGAAGCCATCGGCGCGCTCACCGAGGTCTGCGGCATCAGCGAGAACGACGTGTGCAGCGAAGCGATGTTGTCGCTCGAAGCCATCGGCACCGACGACGGCTGGGCGAGCCTGCAGTCGATCCTCGAGTACCCGAGCGAGCTCGACGTGGGGCTGCGCACCCAGGCCTCGGACCTGCTCCGCGAACACGACGCCGCGCGATGGGACGACAGCGCCCCCCGCCTGGTCGCTCGCTACCGCACGCTCGAGCCGCGCTTCGTCCAGCCCACCCTCGTCACGGTCGGGCAGCGCAACCTGGCCCACCTCGCCGACGAGGCGGCCTGGATCGCCCAGGACGCTGGCGCCGACCGGGAGGTCCGCCTGGCCGCGCTCGACCTCGCCGAGCAGTGGCGTGAGCCGCGCCTCTTCCGCGCCTACCTCTCGCTCGTTCGCGACCCGGATCGCGAGCTCCGCGTGCGCTGCATCCGCGGCCTCGACCGGCCCGACCTGCCCGCCAGCGAGGTGGTGCCGCTCTTGATGGCCGCCGCCGCCAAGGATCCCGAAGGCGCGGTGCGCGCAGCCGCCCTCGACGGCCTCCGCAACTGGACCCACCCGCAGCTCAAGCAGATGCTCTACGACCACATGGAGAACGAGCGCCACCCGCTCGTCTGGGCCGAGGTGCTCGAGCTCTCCCTCGTGTTGGCCGACGACGACAGCGTCGAGCCCTTCGGCGAAGCGATCCGCAACCGCACCTTCCAGGAGATGGACGACCTGGCCCGCATGATCCAGGCGCTCGTGGAGCTCGGCGACACCGACTCGGTCACCCCGATCCGGGCGGTGGAGCAGAAGTACCAGGGCACCCACACCGCCGAGCTGTGCCGCGACGCGCTCGAGTGGCTGATCCAGAAGCCCGAGGAGCGGGAGGGCGACCCCCCGATGGTCTTCTCCAGCAGCAAGATCGACTACCGCGTGTGGGAGCCTGGGAGCGCCGAGGTGAGCGTGCCGAAGCTGCCCTGCGCGCTCGGCGCAGGCGACGTGCTCACCTGCAACTGAGCTACTCGGCGGGGAGCAGCCGCTCGCTCGGCAGGGTCGCCTCCGACTCGTCCAGCGAGACGACCGTGAACTCCACGCGGCGGTTGATGCGCTTTGCGTCGCGGTGGTCGTGCTCGACCAGGGGCACGTCCTCACCGTAGCCCTTCGAGAACACGCGGTTGCGGTCGAGACCGCGTCGGATGAGCCAGCGCTCGACGGCCCGCGCGCGATCCTCCGACAGCTCGTAGTTGTACTCCACAGAGCCGTTGTCGTTGGTGTGGCCCTCGACCAGGATCCCCTCGACCTGGGGGTTCTCCATCAACACCCAGTACACCGCCTCGAGCACGCCGGCGGAACGCTCCAGGATCTCGGCGCTCGCCTCGCGGAAGAAGATCCCGTCGGTGATGATGATCTTGTCCCCCGAGAGCTCCGCCAGCTTCGGGCAGCCGTCGCTGTAGCGCGGGTCCTGCTCCGGGTAGATGGCCTCGGTCGGGCAGAGGTCGTCCTCGAAGGTCACGCCGTCCTGGTCCCCGTCGAGCTCCGGACAGCCGTCGTCGTCCTCGAAGGTGTCGAAGGTCTCCGGCTGATCGGGGCAGAGGTCCTCGACGTCACGGATGCCGTCGCCGTCGCGGTCGGCGTCGGGGTCCACGGCCGGGGCCGCGCGGGTCGCCACGAACACGTCCAGCTCCGGCGCGCGCTTCGACCAACCCACGCCCAGGATCGCGCGGTACTTCGCCGCGCCCACCGCATCGGAGAGCCCCACCGAGCCACCGGCGACCGCAAACAGGCCGCGCTTCAGCCGCACCCGTCCGCTCAGCAGGGACTCGAGCGGCAGATCGGCCCAGCCGGTCGCCCCCTGCACGGTGGTCTCCCAGGTCACGGCGACCGCGTCGGTCACCGCGTAGTGGGCGCCGAGGCCGGCGAGGGGCCCCGCCCCAGCGACCGCGTTCCGTTCCGCCTCCATGCGGCCCACCCGCGCGCCCGCGTTCGCGACCCAGCCGAAGCGACCGTGCTCCCCCGCGATGGTGATCACGCCACCACCGGAGACACCTGGGGTGCCCATGAACTGGGCCTCGTTCCCGGTGGGCAGCCACACGCTGGGCGCGATGGCCAGGCCCGGCTTCCAGGCGTCGGGCTTCCAGGCCGGCACCACCGAGCCCAGGCGGATGTCGCCCAGGCCGCTCGCCGTGCCGTCCACACCGACCGCGATGGGATGCACGGGCGCGACCAGCTCGAGGCGGCTGCGGGCCCCGAGCGAGGCTGACACCATCAGGTTCGTGGTCGCGAGCTGGCTGATGACCGCCTCACGGCCCTCGGGCAGCTCCTCGGTGAGCGGCAGGAACGCGTGGTCGGCGACGATGCCCGCGTCGAGGTCACCCCACAGCCCACCGTCCGGGTACGCGAGGCGGCTGTAGTGCAGCACGTCGCCGGTGGAGCCCAGCAGCTGGAAGCCGTGGGCGTCCAGGCCCTCCGCCTGCGCGGGTGCCACGGTGATCACGGCGAACAGCGCGGCCAGCGCCACGGGGAAGGCCCGCATCAGCGTGCGACGTCGGAAGAGGCCGCCCACGAAGACCAGCGAGAGCAGGCCCGAGAAACCTCCCGCGCAGCCACCGCCAGCGAAGTCCCCGGTGTAGTCCAAGTACTCGGGTACGCCGTCGAGGTCGGTGTCCTCCGCGCCCTCGTCGCGGTCCAGGTAGCCGTCGCCGTCGCTGTCCAGATCCCGGTGGTTCCACAGGCCGTCACCGTCCACGTCGCGGTCGAGCACGTTGTCGCCGTCCGCGTCCTCGAAGGCCTCCACCGCCGTGGGCAGGCCGTCGTCGTCGTCGTCGTCGTCGAGCGGGTCGATGGCGCCGTCGAAGTCGGTGTCGACCGCTCCGCTCTCCGGATCGGGGACCTCGAGCCCGTCCGCGAGGCCGTCGCCGTCGCTGTCCGGGTCGTCCTGGTCGGTGCCGAAGGCCCACTCGTACCAGTCGATCAGGCCGTCGTAGTCGCGGTCCTCGTCCTCGGACCATCCGTCGCAGTCGTCGTCCATCGAGTTCCAGACCTCGTCCGCACCCGGGTAGGCCTCGTCGCGGCTGTCGTCGCAGTCCTCGTCGACCCGCCAGCCGTCCCGGTCGCGATCGAAGTCGTCGTCGCCCGCGCAGTCCTGATCGATGCCGTCGTACCAGGTGTCCCAGCTACCCGGATGGGCCGTCGCGTCGCTGTCGTCGCAGTCCGTGCCGCCGTGTTCGTCCGAGGGGTAGCCGTCGCGGTCGGCGTCGTAGTCGTCGTCGCCGTTGCAGTTGCCGTCGATCCCGTCGTACCAGTGCTCCACCGCTCCCGGGTTCACCTCGGGGTTGTCGTCGTCGCAGTCCGGGCCCCCGAAGGCGTCGGAGTCGTAGCCATCGCCGTCGGAGTCGTACTCGGACTGCCCGTCGCAGTTGCTGTCGAGCCCATCGTAGGGGTCGTCGTCCGCGCCCGGGTAGACCTCGGGGTTCGTGTCGTCGCAGTCGATCCCGTTGCCGCCGCCGTCGTAGCCGTCGCCGTCGAGGTCGGTCAGGTCCTGGCCGTCGCAGTCCTGGTCGAAGCCGTCGTAGGCGATCTCGGGCGCGCCCGGGTAGGTCAGGCTCGCGGCGTCGTTGCAGTCGCTGCCCCCGTAGGCCTCCGCTTCGTGGCCGTCGCGGTCGGCGTCGAAGTCGCTCAGCCCGTCGCAGTCCCCGTCGATCCCGTCGTACCAGGACTCGGCGGCGTCGGGATGGATCGCGCCGTCGGTGTCGTCGCAGTCCTCCCCACCGTAGCCGTCGTGATCGAAGCCGTCGCCGTCGGCGTCGTAGTCCGAGTCCTCCGCGCAGTCGGCGTCCACGCCGTCGTACCAGGCGTCGCTCGCGCCGGGGTAGACGTCGGCCTCGTCGTCGTCGCAGTCGTCGCCGCCCACCACGTCGGCGTCGTAGCCGTCCCCGTCGACGTCGATCAGGTCGTCGCCGTCGCAGTCCTGGTCGATGCCGTCGTAGGGCGTCTCCGGCTCGTCCGGGTTGATGGTCGCGTCCTCGTCGTCGCAGTCCAGGCTGTCGTACCAGCCGTCGCCGTCGAGGTCCTGCACGTCGGCGTCCTCGCCGCCGTAGGCGCCGATGTCCGACACCGAGCCGTCGGGGTCGTACTCGCTCGGGTGCCCGCCATCGACGCAGGGGCTCGACACGTTCAGGCGGAGATCCATCGCGCTGAAGGCATCTCCGCTCGCGTAGTCCCGCAGGTCGGGGTCGAGGTCGAGGTTGCCGCTCTCGCCCGTCGGGTCCTCGAAGTCCCCAGCGTAGTCGCCACCGGCGTTGTCGTAGACGTCGTTGTAGTAGAGGTCGCTGGACGCGGCCGCGGTGCTGTCGCCGTAGACGCCGCCGCCGTCGACCGCCAGGTAGAAGATGCTGGAGACCAGCTCGGCATAGCCTTCGGCCACGTAGACCTGCCCGCCGGCGGCGCTGGCGTCGTTGCCCACGAAGGTGTTGTTCCACCACACGCTGCCGACCCCGGCCACGATGGCGGCCCCCCCACCGTAGGCGGCCTCGTTCTCGACGAGCACCACGTTGCGCACGTCGGCGGAGGTGCTCGCCTCCTCGTACACGCCGCCGCCCCCGTCGGCGGCCACGTTGCCGAAGAGCTCGACGCGCCGAAGCTCCAGCTCGTCGACGTCCACGAAGGCCAGCGCACCCCCGAAGCTGCCGGCGTAGCACTGCTGCGCGGTGGTGTCGTGAACGAGGACGTCGCCGCTCTCGGCGTACACCGCACCACCCGCGTCGTCGGCGGACTGGTTCAGGAAGCTCGTCTCCGACAGGGTCAGGACGTGGTCGTCGTCGCTCGGGTCGAACGCGATGGCACCGCCGTTGCCCGCGAGGGCCTCGTCGCCGTTGAAGCTCGTGCCGGAGATCGTCAGGGTGACGTCGCGGCCAGCCGCGATGGCGCCACCGTCGCCGCTCACCGTCTCGTTGGCGTCGAACGCACACGTGTCGACCACCACCTCTTCGTCCAGATCCTCCAGGGCCAGCGCGCCGCCGCCGAGATCGGCCTCGTTCGACGTGAAGCTGGTGCCTTCGAAGGCGAGCAGGCCACTGCCGCTGGCGAACACCGCCCCGCCCATGCCCTCGGCCGAGGCCGAGCCCGAGCCCGAGTCGGCGATGTTCCCTTCGAAGCTGGAGCCGACGTCGACGTAGTCCGCGTCCTCGAGGAAGACGGCACCGCCGTGGCCGGCGACGTTGCCCGAGAAGCTGCAGGCCTCGCAGGACACCCCCGACTGCCCTTCGACGCCGAGCGCACCGCCGCGCTCCATGGCCACGTTGTCCTGGAAGTCGCCGCCCACGATCGTCGCCACGGCGTCGTCGTCGAGCGCGATGGCCGCGCCCCAGTAGGCCTCGTTGTCGACGAAGCGAACGTCGCTCAGGTTGAGCTCGGTCGAGTCCTCCGCGTAGATGGCGCCGCCGGCGTAGCCGTTGTCCTGCTCGCTCGCGACGCAGTCCTCGAAGGTGCCGCCGTCGATGGTGACGAAGGAGTCCTCCCGGGCGTAGATGCCGGCGCCGTAGGTCGCCTCGCCGGTGGCGCTGAGGGTCAGGTCGGAGCCCTCGAAGGTGCTGTTGCGGAGCTGCAGGCCGCCGCCGGCGTTCTCGGCGAAGGCGTCGATGTCGAGCCCGGCGAACTCCAGCACCGAGTCCTGGAGGTAGATGGCGCCGCCCGTGTACGCGGTCGCGTTCTCGATGGTGACGTCGGTGAGGCTCAGGTAGCTGCCGTCCTCCGCGTAGATCGCCCCACCCCGCTGAGCATCGACGTCGATGAAGCGGACGTCGGTGAGGGTGGGCGAGCCACCGCTGACGTAGAGCGCTCCCCCGTAGAGCGCGCCGGAGCCCGCGCCGTCGATGGTGACGTCGTGGAACGAGGGCGCGCCGCCCTCGACCTCGATCGCCCGGGCGTTGGTGGCCTCGATGGTCACACCCTCGAGGCTGGCGTTGCTGTTCTCGAAGCTCACGGCGGTCGACCCGGACGAGCGGATCGTCACCGACCCGCTGGCCACGATCGCGAGGTCGTCGCCGACCGTGATGGCCTCGTCGTAGGTCCCGCCAGGGATGGCCACGGTGTCCCCGTCGGAGGCCGCGTCGATCGCGGCCTGGATGGAGCTGTAGCCACTGCCTACGGTCAGCGTGGCGGCATGGGCGGACACCAGGATCCAGAGCACGAGCGGGAGCCTCCAGAGCCCCGCTTCGGTCGGCTCGGGGCCGGCTTGAGGCCGTCGGCCGCGCGATCAGCCTTCGACGAACCCGAGCTCTGCGAGGTAGGTCCGCTCGAGCGTGGGCTTGCTCCGCGCCACCTGGCTCCGCAGGAACAGCGCCACCCCCCAGCCCATCGCCGCCCAGCGCTTCCAGAAGGGCACCTTCTCGGTCGGGTAGAAGCCGAGGTCCTGCGCCTGGGCGCGCACACGGGTGCTCACGTGGTCCACGAACGGCCCCAGGTGCTCGAGCACCCGGTGACCCTCGGCCCGCTTCTGGAAGGCCCGGACCAGGACAGGCGCGAGCGACAGCTGCAGCTCCACCAGGCCGTAGTAGGGCCAGCGCAGCCAGGCGTTCTCGGCGAGCATCGCGCGGGTCTCCTTCTCGCCCCAGGCCACGTGCTCCTCTTCCTCACGGCACACCACCCGGAGCTTCTTCTTGATCTCGAGCACCCGCGGGTCGTCGTCGTCGAGGGTCTGCAGGAGCACGTCGCGGAAGATGTCGAGCACCATGCCCTCGCCGATGGCGTGCTCCATGAGCACCTTCAGCGGGTAGTAGTTGTTGTGGCTCGACAGCACCCGGATGACCCAGTGGGGCTCCACCGGCTCGAGCTCCAGGGTGCGGAAGATGTCGGCGAAGAGCTCGAGGTGGTTGAGCTCCTGGCGAGCCTGCCTCAGGTAGAAGCGGGCCGCCTCGAGGTTGCGGGCCGCGTAGAGCGACTTGCCGCAGTACACGCCGGTGGCCTCGCCGTAGAGCGCCTGGGAGAGGATGAAGCGCACCAGCTCGCGATCGGCGGGGTCGGCCAGGTCGAAGCGAGCATCGCCGAAGTCGTAGAGCGGATCGGTCGCAGACATGCGGAAGACCTAACGCCTCGGGGCCGCCAGCACGCCGAGCCGTGGTAGCGCCGCGGGCCGTGCCCGGTGTCAGAAGCGACGAGACCCTGGAGGCGTACATGATCCTGGTGGCCCTGACCTCGTCGGCACTGGCCGGCCCCTTCGACGGCGACACCCTCAGCGTGAGCGCCGCCAGCCTGGCGATGCCCGACGACGTGGTGTTCGGCTTCGGAGGGCGCCTGCAGTCCGACCACATGCCGTACGTGAGCCTGGACGGACGCGCGAACCGCGACGGCGACTGGCAGGGCTACGCCACCGCGGGGCTCGACTTCTGCGGCAGCTGCGAAGGCGTGGACATCGACCTCGGCCTGGCGATCGGTGGCTTCGGGGACTGGCGCGACCGCGCCGTGGTCGCCCAACCCGGCTTCGGCATCGACTGGGGCTTCGGGGTCGAGATCTGGCGCATCGGCTTCAACTGGCACAGCGTGCACGGCCTGGACGAGGAGCTCGGCAAGGGCTTCGACAACCGCCGCACCCGCGTGAGCTTCGACATCGTGGAGAACGCCGAGGTGTTCGTGCAGTCGTCGTCGTTCTACCTGAGCCACGACGACCCGGACATCGCACACGCCTATGGGCTGGGTGCCGAGATCACCTTCTGAACGGGCCCGCCGCTACTTGCGCGGCAGCCCGGCGATGCCCGAGACGTCCACGAAGGCTCCGGACTCGCCGCCGACGACCGGCAGCTTGCCGTCCCACTTCTCGACCGCTCGGAGCTGCACCACCTCGGCGGTGAGCACGTTGCGCAAGAGCTCCTGGGCCTTCGCCTCCGCCTCGGCCTCCACCAACATGGCGTTCGCCCGGCCTCGCGCCGACGCCTCCGCCTGCTGGGCCTCGACCTCGATCCGGCGCAGGTCGTTCTTGGCGGTGAGCGCCTTCTGCTCCGCGACCTGCTTCGCTTCGACCGCAGCCTGGTACTTGGTGTCGAACTGGAAGTTGGTGATCGACAGCTCGGTGATCACGATGTGGCTGGGCACCACGGTGGCGGCCAGCGCCGAGTGGATGCCTTCCTTCACCTCCTGACGCTTCGTGATCAGCTCGTCGGCGGTGAACTGGGCGGTGGTCTTCTTGACCGCCTCCTGGAGGGCCGGGGCCAGGATCTTCGACTCGACCTCGAACAGATCCCCGATCTCCTGGTACAGCTTGGCCGCGTTCACCGCGTCCGGTCGGTAGTTCACCGCCACGGTGGTCGTGACCACCTGCAGGTCCTTCGACGAAGCGCTCGCGTCGGCCTCGAGCTTCTGGATGCGCACGTCGTAGTCGTGCATCCGCTCGCCGATCAGCTGCACCCAGTAGAGCCCCTCGGGGTGCACGACCTCCTGGACCTCGCCCCACGTGACCTGCACGCCGACGTGGCCAGCATCCACCACGTGAGGCGTGCAACCGAGGAGACCGGAGAACAGGGCCAGCGACACGAGCATGGAGAACCTCCTGGGGGGCCCTATCCTACGCGGGACTGCGACCTTGCATTGCCCGCCCCGTGGACCCACACTCTGGACGTGTCCACACGCGTGCGTCGCTACCTGTTCACCTTCGCGGCCCTCGCGGTCACCGCGATGCTGGGCGTGGTCATGTCGGCCCGGAACCACGCCCAGCGGCTGTCGGAACAGCACGAGCGCGCTCGCATGACCGCCGTGCAGGCCGGTGGCGAGCTCGCGCTGACCGTCGAGAAGGCCCTCGCGGCGGCGCAGATGACCGAAGCGCACGTGCAGCTCGACCCGGAGCTGCGGGCCTTCGACTCGCTCGCCCGCCAGCTGCTCTCGACCACCGGCGGGCTGGTCGCGATCGAGCTCGCGCCCGATGGCGTCGTCACGGAGCTCCACACCGCCGATGGCATCGTCGATCGTCGGGGCACCACCCTCGTCGCACCGGGTAGCCCGGGACTCCACGCTCTCGAGACACGGGATCTCGTGCTCGAGGGTCCGGTGACCCGGGCTGGGCGCCCCACCCTCCGCGGCCACCGACCCGTCTTCTTGCGGGACGAGGACTACCGCCGTTGGGGCCTGGTCGTCGCGGCGGTGGACCTGGGCGACATGATCGACGCCGCTGGCTTCGCCCAGCTCTCCGACGATGGCTGGAGCTGGCAGCTGAGCCGGGCGGGCGCCGAGGGCTTCGTCCCGATCACGGGGGCCCTCCCGGGAGGTGGCGAGTCCTACGACTTCGAGATCGTCGACACCGCATGGCGGGTCAGCATCGCCCCGCGGCGTGGCTGGGACGCCGGCCAGCTCGGGTACTCCCTCGAGCTCGCCGCCTGGCTGCTCGTCGCCCTGGCCTTCGCCCTCGTGGTCTCCGAGCTCCTGAAGCGCACGTCCGAGGAGCAGTCCGCGCGCGAACAGCTCGCCGACTCCGAGGCGCGCTACGCGCTGGCGGCCAAGGGGGCCAACGACGGCCTCTGGGACTGGAACCGGGAGACCGGGCGCGTCTACCTCTCGCGGCGGTGGAAGGAGATGCTCGGCTACGCCGACGACGAGATCGCGCCGAGCCTGGACGAGTGGCTCACGCGGCTGCACCCCGACGACCACGACGCCGTGCGGCAGGAGCTGGACCAGCTCGTCTACGGCGACATCCCCAAGTTCGAGAGCGAGTACCGGGCGCGCACCCGCTCCGGTGAGTACCGCTGGTTCCTGTCCCGCGCCGCCGCGGTGCGCAGCGCGGGTGGCGTGGCCCTGCGCATCGCCGGCAGCCAGACCGACATCACCGACTGGAAGCGGGTCGAGGAGCGGCTCCACCGCGACGCCTACTACGACGCCCTCACCGGGCTCGCGAACCGGCAGAACCTCATGGCCGTGCTGGCTTCGGAGATCGAGGCGGCGTCGCACCGGCCCGACCACCTGTTCGCCCTGCTCTTCCTCGATCTCGACCGCTTCAAGTGGGTGAACGACAGCCTGGGCCACGCGGTGGGCGATCTCTTCCTGGAGGCGGTGGCCCGCCGGCTCGAGCGCTGCACACGTCCCGGCGACATCGTCGCGCGGCTCGGCGGCGACGAGTTCTGCATCGTGCTCCGCCGGATCGACGCCACCGCCGACGTCATCCACGTGGCCGAACGGATCAAGGAAGCCCTGGCCGAGCCCATGCACCTCGACGGTCGCGAGCTGCACACCACCGCGAGCATCGGCATCGCCTTCTCCAACCCGAGCTACACCTCGGCCGACGCGCTGTTGCGCGACGCCGACACCGCGATGTACCGCGCGAAGCACGCCGGCAAGGCACGCTTCGTCGTCTTCGACACCAAGATGCACGAGGCCGCCGTCGCCCGGCTCGAGCTCGAGCTCGACCTCCGCCACGCCCTGCGGCGCGACCAGTTCACCCTCGACTTCCAGCCGATCGTCGACATCCGCACCGGGCGCATCGTCGCCGTAGAAGCCCTGCTGCGCTGGCTGAGCCCTGCGCGCGGTCGTGTGGCCCCCGACGACTTCATCCACGTGGCCGAGGAGATCGGCATCATCGTCGAGCTGGGCCGCTGGGTGCTGGAGGAGGCCTGCCGCACGCTCACCGGCCTCCGGCGACGCCACCCCTGCGCCGCGGAGCTCCGGATGAGCGTCAACGTCTCAGGGCTGCAGTTCGACGCGAGCCTGGTCGACGTCGTGCTCGAGGCCCTCCGCCACACCGGGCTGCCCGGTCGCGCGCTCCACCTCGAGATGACCGAGAGCGTGCTGATGAAGGAGCCGGCCCGCGCCACGGAAATCCTCGAGTCGCTGCGCGCCCACGACCTGCGCGTGCACGTCGACGACTTCGGCACCGGCTACAGCTCGCTGGCCCACCTCCAGCGCTTCCCGATCGACGCGTTGAAGATCGATCGGAGCTTCGTGATCCGGCTCGACGAGCCGGGCGGCGAGGAGTTCGTGCGCACCATCTGCGCCCTCGGTCAGAGCCTCTCGCTTCCCATCATCGCGGAAGGCGTGGAGACCCCCTCGCAGCAGGCCGCGCTCACCCGCCTGGGATGCACCTTTGCGCAAGGATCCCTGTTCCACCTGCCGCTACCGTGCGAGGTGTTGGAGGACCTCCTGTCGGGCGTCGACGCAGCGGCTGACGCAATGAAGGCCGGCACCCAGGCGTAGACCCAGCAAAACCCAGCATCCGACCTGGAAGCTTGGTTACAGCCTCCCGCGACCTTCCCACCGCGGCACACGAGATGACCGAATTGCTGGACATTGCTCTGTCCTTTCCGACCGTGGTGTTCACGGTGTTGCTGGTGCCCGTCGTCGCTCTCTGGGCCCTGACGCTCGCGGGGCTGGTCGACGCGGAGATCCTCGACGCCACCGACGGCGCCATCGACGGAGCCCTGGACGGCGCGGTCGACGGAGCCCTCGACGGAGCCCTCGACGCCGCCATGGACGGCGCCGCCGATGCGGCCGCCGACGGCGCGCTGGACGGTGCGCTCGACGGTGGCCACGGCGGCGCGCCCCCGCTGTCGCTCCAGGTCGTCCAGGCTCTGGGCGTGGGCAAGGTCCCGCTCAGCGTGCTCGTGGGCTTCTCGGTGCTGGCCGCCTGGGTCATCAGCGCAACGCTCGTCGGCTTCGCCGGCCCCGGCGTGCTCGTCGGCGCGGGCATCGCGCTCGTCGCACTCGTCGGAGGCACCGTCACCGGCAGCCTGGTGGCGCGCCCCCTCGCCCCCCTCTACGCCAAGAACCCGGCCGCCAAGCGGCACGAGTTCCTCGGCGACACCTGCACCATCACCACCGGGCGCGTCGACGCTGGCTTCGGCCAGGCCGAGGTCTCGGATGGTGGCGCGGGCCTGCTCGTGCAGGTCCGGTGCGACGACGTCAGCGCCCTCGGTCGTGGTGACCAGGCTCTGATCGTGAGCTTCGACGACACGCGGGAAGCCTTCGTGGTCACCCCGCTCAACCCCAGGAGTAGTTCCAAATGACCCCCGTTCTCATCGGCGCAGGCCTCGGCGTAGTCGGTTTCTTCGCGGCCATCGTGGGCGCGGTCAAGTGCTACCGCAAGGTCGACCAGGGCCAGGCCCTCATCGTCAACAAGATGAGCGGCGACCCCGAAGTCACCTTCACCGGCGGCGTGGTGTGGCCCATCGTGTACCGGGCCGAGGTCATGGACATCTCCGTGAAGTCCATGGAGCTCGACCGCCGCGGCAAGGAGGGGCTGATCTGCCAGGACAACATCCGGGCCGACATCAAGGTCGCCTTCTTCGTCCGGGTCAACAAGACCAAGGAAGACGTGCTCAAGGTCGCACAGTCCATCGGCTGTGCCCGCGCGAGCGACCAGGCCACCCTCGAGGAGCTCTTCGTCGCGAAGTTCTCCGAGGCCCTGAAGACCGTCGGCAAGCGCCTCGAGTTCGAGCAGCTCTACACCCAGCGGGACGACTTCAAGGATCAGATCATCGAGGTGATCGGCAAGGACCTGAACGGCTACGTGCTGGAGGACGCCGCGATCGACTACCTCGAGCAGACCCCCCTCGAGAGCCTCGATCCGGACAACATCCTCGACGCCCAGGGCATCCGCAAGATCACCAAGATCACGGCCGAACAGGCGGTGTTCACCAACGACCTGCGCCAGCAGGAGACCAAGGAGATCACCCGCCAGAACGTCGAGGCCCAGGAGCAGATCCTGGAGCTGAAGCGGCGCGAGGAAGACGCCAAGGCCAAGCAGGCGCGCGAGATCGCCACGATGCAGGCCCGGGAGGCCGCGGAGACGTCCAAGGTCCAGGCCGAGGAGAGCCGCCGGGCCGAGCTGGCGCGGGTCAAGGCCACCGAAGAGGTCGAGATCGCCGAGCTCAACAAGCAGCGCCAGGTCCAGGTGGCCGACAAGGACCGCGAGCGCGTGGTCGCCATCAAGCACGAACAGGTCGAGCGTGACCGCCACCTCGAGATCATCTCCCGGGAGCGTGACACGGAGCTTCAGCGCATCGAGAAGGAGAAGGCGGTCGAGGTCGAGAAGAAGGCCATCGCCGACGTGGTCCGCTCCCGCGTGGCGGTCGACAAGACCGTGGCCGAGGAGGAGGAGCGCATCAAGGATCTGCGCGCCACCGCCGAAGCCAAGCGGAACAAGGACGTGACCGTGATCGCCGCCGAAGCCGCCGCCGAAGAGGCGTTGGTCAAGGACATCAAGGCCGCCGAGGCGTCCGAGAAGGCCGCTGAGTTCGCCGCCCGCGAGAAGCTCGTGCTGGCCAACGCCTCCTACGAGGCGTCCGACAAGGAAGCCGCTGCCAAGATCCGCCTGGCCGAGGGCGTGCAGGCCGAGACCGCTGCCCCTGGCCTCGCCCAGGTGAAGGTCAAGGAAGCCGACGCCCACGCCACCGAGCGGCAGGGCATGGCGCGCGCCAAGGTCACCGAGGCGACCGGCATGGCCGAGGTCAAGGTCCGCGACGCCGGCGTCGAGGTGACGCAGCGCGAGGGCCGGGTCCAGGCCGACATCACCCGTGAGCAGATGCTCGCCGAGGCCAAGGGACGTGAGGAGCAGGGCAAGGCCGAGGCGATCGCCATCGCCGAGAAGATGGCCGCGGAAGCCAGCGGTCTGGCCGAGAAGACCAAGGCCATGCAGGAGCTCAAGGGCCACGCGAAGGAGCACGAGGAGTTCCGGCTCAAGCTGGAGAACCTCCGGGCGCTGGAGCTGGCGGCGATCGAGGCCCGCACCCAGATCGCCGAAGCGCAGGCCCGCGTGATGGCGGAGGCCTTCACCAACGCCGACATCAAGATCGTCGGCGGCGATGGCCAGTTCTTCGACCGCTTCGTCAAGGCGGTGAGCCTGGGCGAGTCGGTGGACGGCTTCGTGGACAGCTCCGACACCGTGCAGGGGGCCATGGCCGGCTACCTGAACGGCGGCGGCGACAAGAACCTGCTCGAGGACCTCAAGGGCCTGGCAGAGTCCAAGGCGCTGTCCGGTGAGAACCTGCGCGACCTTTCGCTCTCCGCGGTGCTCGCCAAGCTCGCCGCCGGCGCCGACGGCGACCTGAAGAGCACCCTCGAGGGCCTCGTGTCCAAGGCCACGGGGCTGGAGAAGAGCTGATGACGACCACGGGTGACGACACCACCCTGGCCGGCGGCAGCTACGAGGTCATCCGCCAGCGCCTGCTCACCCAGGCGCTGGCCCTCCGCGAGCGCGCCAACGCCCTGAACGAGGAGCGCCGCGAGCTCTTCGGCGGGACCGAGCTGGCCATCCTGGGCAACGAGCGGGTGCGCACGGAGAACAACTGCGTTCCCCGCGACATCGTGCAGGTCCAGGGCCACCTGCTCTTCGGCTACAACGTGGCGCTGCACCTGAAGAAGGAGACCCGGGTCTCCGACGTGCTCACGCTCCAGGACTTCGTGGCCGAGGGCGACGCGTACCGCTTCGAGCCCGTCGCGACCGAGGGCAGCTTCCTCGACGACGCCGCGTTCCGCCGGGAGCTGACCGAGCTCTTCCAGTACTACAAGAACCCGCAGCTGCTGAGCCTGACGCACGCGGAAGGCCGGCTGCTCGCTGTCTTCCAGACCGGCCAGAAGCACAGCGACATCAAGGTCTTCCGCTGGACCGTCGACGCCGAAGGCAACGTCGCCTACGTCGACAACCGCGGCGAGCGCGACTTCGTGTTTCCCCGGCAGCACGACTTCCAGTGGGTGGCCACGAGCCGAAGCGACCACATCCTCGGGCGCCATCCCCACGTCAACGTGCTCGACGAGCTCTTCGTGGAGACGGTGGGGGGTGATCTCACCGTCAAGATCGAGGACAACACCAGGACCGGCGAAGGCATCTACGCGGAGCCCGTCGACGATCCGAACCAGTCGCTCGACGACGCGGACATCGCCTACGCGGAGGTGGGCAGCCTCATCCTGCTGCGCATCCAGCCCTTCGACGAACCCCAGGTCCGCTACCTGGTCTACAACCGGCAGAACCGGCAGGTCGTGCGCGTCGACGCCATCGGGCAAGCCTGCGTGTCGCTGCCGGAAGACCACGGGATCGTGTTCCCTGGGGGCTACTACCTCCAGACAGGCGACTACAAGGTCTTCGACGACGACGACGACGGCCTCGAGTTCCAACGCAGCGTGCGCTCGCCCAACGGCGAAGACGTGCTCTACGTGTTCAACCGGCGAAGCGACGGGCACTACGTGCTCTACAGCTACAACCTGATCGACAAGTCGGTCGCCAACCCCATCCACACCCACGGCTACTCCCTCTTCGAAGACGGGCGCATGGTCGTGTTCAAGGCGGCGGAAGAGCCCACCCGCGTTCACCCCGTGCGCATCTGGCGCACCCCCTACGTGTCGATGGAGCACGCCGCGGCCGCCCCGGAAGCCGACGGAGCGCTCGGGCGGCTGGGCAACGCCGAGCTCGTGCGTGGCTTGTCCGACGCGCTCACGGTGGCGCGCATCGCGCGGGCCGAGTCCCCCACCCGGCAACGCTTCGAGGAACTGATCCGCTCGTGCGCCCGGATGCGCGACGCCTACGGCTGGCTGGGGCAGGAGGCCGTGGCGCTGCTCGCTCCTCTGGACCAGGTGCAACGCACCGCCGAGCTCATCGTCGACGAGTTCGAGAAGGTCCAGGCGCTCCGGCGCACGGCCGTGCAGGCCTTGCGCGATGCGCGGGTCACCCAGGAGGCGCTGCTCGACCGCCTGCGTCCCGAAGACCTCCACGACATCCACGCCTACTTGAAGGCGATGACCGGGCTGCGCCGCCAGCGCGGGCAGCTCATCACGCTGCAGGACACCCGCTACATCGACCTCACCGCCCTGGGTGAGCTCGAGGCCGAAGTGGTCGAAGCGACTGCACGGGTGGGCGCGAGCGCCGTCGAGTTCCTGCTCGGCGACCAGGCCTTCGCACCCTTGATGGGCCAGCTCGGCGAGCTCCAGGCCGCGGTGCCCACCCTCGAACGAGGGCTCGACGCGGCGCCGCTCCGCGAGCAGCTTCAGGTGGTGAGCGAAGGGCTCACGCTCCTGTCCGAGGTGGTGCAGGGCCTGGAGATCGAAGACCCGGTCGCCCGGACCACGATCCTCGAGGGCATCTCCGAGGTCTTCAGCCTGCAGAACAGGGTGCGGGCCGAGCTCGACCTTCGCTACAAGGAGCTGGCCACACACGAGGGCCGCGCGGAGTTCGCGGCGCAGCTGAAGCTCTTCGGTCAGGCGGTCCAGGCCGCCCTGGGCCGCGCGACCACCCCGGACGCGTGCGACGACGAGCTGTCGCGCCTCCTGCTGTCGCTCGAGGAGCTGGAGGCACGCTTCGGCGAGCTCGACGAGCTGCTGCCTCAGCTCTACGAGCGCCGGGAAGAGGTGCAGTCGGCCCTCGGAGCCCGGAAGCAGGGCCTGGTGGACGAGCGCAACCGCCGGGCGCAGAACCTCCAGGCCGCCGCCGAGCGCATCCTGGGCGGCGTCGCCCGCCGTGCACGCACCTTCTCCGACGAAGACGACCTGAACGCCTGGTTCGCCGGCAACGCCATGGTGATGAAGCTCCGTCAGCTCGCCGAGCAGCTCGCCGAGCTGGGCGACGCGGTCAAGGCCGAGGAGCTTCGCGGCCGGCTGAAGACCACCCGGCAGGACGCCCTGCGTGGGCTGCGCGACCGGGCCGACCTCTTCGAGGACGGGGAGAACCTCATCAAGCTGGGTCCCCATCGCTTCGCCGTCAACAAGCAGCCGCTGGAGCTCGCGCTTGTTCCCCGGGACGATCGCATGTGGGTGACCCTGATGGGCACCGACTTCGCGGAGCCGGTCGAGGATCCGGACTTCGACGCCACCCGGGCCTGCTGGACGCGCACGGTGGTGTCGGAGAGTCCCGAGGTCTACCGCGGCGAGTTCCTGGCCTGGCAGGTGCTGCAGAGCACGCCCATGGACACGCTGAAGGCGGCGGCCCTCACCACCGAAGGCCTGCTGGACGCGGTGCGGGCCTTCGCCAGCGACCGCTACGAGGAAGGCTACGAGCGGGGCCTGCACGACGTGGACGCGGCCGCGATCCTCTCCGAGCTCTTGAAGCTGTGGCTGGGCGCCGGAGCGCTCCGGCACGCACCGGCGGCACGCGCGCAGGCGCTCCTGTGGTGGTCCCAGCAGGCGGGTGACGAACGGGACCGCTGGACCCGCCAGGCGCGGAGCCTGGCCGCGCTCGCCGGGCTCGGAGGCGCCGACCGGGACCTCGCCGCCCGCCTCGACGCCCTCTGCGGATCGGGGGGCGCGTGGCTCGCCGACGGTCTGGGCCATGAGCCGCCGCGTCTCACGGTGTCCCGCGACGCCGTGGCGCTTCGCGACGACCTGGGCGCGTGGCTGGACACTCACGGCGGCCGCGGCCCGCTCACCGGGCTCGCGGATCTCGCGCTCGACGACCGCCTCCCGGTGCTCGCCGCGTGGGTGGATGCCTGGCTCGCCCAGCACCCCCAGCACGCCTACGGACGCCACGAAGCCGTCGCGCTGCTCGCGGTGGGCGACGCGGTCGCGGTGGAAGCCTCCAGCGCACCCGTTCGCGCCACGGTCGCCGGGCTCCTGGGCCAGCACCCGCGCATCCGAGACCGCCACCTGGAGCTCCAGGTCGACGCGTTCGCCGCGCGCCTGAGCAGCTTCGAGCGCGACCAGGTCCCCGCCTTCCGCGCCTACCAAGCGGCCCGACACACCCTGCTGGAAGCTGAGAAGGCCCGCCTGCGCATCGACGAGCTGAAGCCTCGCGTGATGAGCGCGTTCGTACGCAACCGGCTGATCGACGAGGTGTACCTCCCCCTGATCGGAGCGAACCTGACCAAGCAGATGGGCGGCGCCGGAGCGAACAAGCGCACCGACCAGATGGGGCTGCTGCTGCTCATCAGCCCACCTGGCTACGGCAAGACCACGCTCATGGAGTACGTGGCCGACCGGCTCGGCCTGGCGTTCCTGAAGATCAACGGTCCCGCGCTGGGGCACGAGGTGCACAGCCTCGATCCAGCCGAGGCCCCGAACGCGACCGCCCGCCAGGAGGTCGAGAAGCTCAACCTCGCCCTGGAGATGGGCAACAACGTGATGCTGTATGTCGATGACATCCAGCACTGCCACCCCGAGTTCCTGCAGAAGTTCATCAGCCTCTGCGACGCCCAACGTCGCATCGAAGGCGTGTGGAAGGGTCGCACGCGCACCTACGACATGCGTGGCAAGGCCTTCTGTGTGGTCATGGCCGGGAACCCGTACACCGAGTCGGGCGACCGCTTCCAGATCCCGGACATGCTCGCGAACCGCGCCGACGTCTACAACCTCGGCGAGGTGCTGGAGGGCCGCGGCGAGCAGTTCGCGCTCAGCTACCTGGAGAACGCCCTCACCTCCAACCCCGCGCTGCAACCGCTGGCGGCGCGCGGCCTGGCCGACCTCTACCGACTGGTGCGGCTCGCCGAAGGCGACGAGGTGCCCACCTCGGAGTTCGATCACGACTGGTCCGCGGTGCAGCTGTCCGAGATGACCGAGGTCGTTCGCCGCATGCTGCAGCTGCGCGACGTGCTGTTGAAGGTCAACGCCGAGTACATCCGGTCCGCGGCCCAGGAGGCCAGCTTCCGCACGGAGCCGCGCTTCCAGCTGCAGGGCAGCTACCGGAACATGGCCAAGCTCACCGAGAAGGTCGTGCCCGCCATGAACGACGCCGAGCTGCAGGCGCTCGTCAGCGACCACTACCTGGGCGAGGCGCAGACCCTCACCACGGGTGCGGAGTCCAACCTCCTGAAGCTCGGCGAGCTCCGGGGGGTGCACACGGCGGAGCAAGCGGAGCGCTGGGACGCTGTGAAGCGCGAGTTCGTGCGGCTGCGCCGCATGGGCGGTTCCGAAGACGACCCCGTCACGCGCGTCACGGGCACCCTGTCGGGGCTCGATGCCCGGCTCGAGTCGATGGTCGACCTGATCGCCCGCGGCTTGGACCGGCCGCCGCCGTCGGTCACGGTCGAGGCACCCCAGGTCGCGGTGGCCGCTCCGTCCGTCGAGGTGACACCGAACATCGCGGTGTCGGCGCCCACGGTCGAGGTGGCGGCGCCGCAGGTCACGGTGCACACCCAGCTCCCGCCGCCGGCGATGGACTGGCTGACCCACGGGCCCACGGTCGACCCGGATGCCGTGGTCGAGCTGCGCCAGAAGATGGTGGCCGCGGTGCACGGCGCGCTCGAGGGCAACGCGGCAGAAGCCACCGAGCTCACGGCGCTCGTCCCGCTCCTCCACGGCCTCGGCGTGGAGATCGACCGCCTGGCCGAGGCCCACCTGAACGACGACGACCGGGCGCGCTTCCTGGACGCGTTCCGGCGGAAGCTCGCCACGATCCTGGGGGAAGCCGCGGGGTAGCCCAGCGGGCCGCCCTCAGTCTCGCGTCAGGCTCATCTCGCCGGTGACGGCGAAGTCCATGCCCCAGTAGCTCAGCGAGTCCTCGAACTGCCCGACCAGGTCGTCGCCCTCGACCTCACCGGTCCAGGGGATGTAGACCCCCTGGCTGGTGTCGGACAAGCTCCCGTAGAGCTTGCCGTTCTCCAGCTCACCCTCGACCACCAGCACGAAGGTGGCGGCGAGCAGGGTGCCGCTGAACACACACTCGGTGCCGCCGTGCACCACGGCATCGTCCTCGATCGTCAGGTCGATGTCCGCGTTGCAGGTGTCGGACACGTCGAAGCCGGCGAAGGTGGTCGCGAAGGTCGCGGAGAAGTTGCCCGTCCAGTCGCCCGAGTAGCATCCCTGCGCCGGGTTCAGGTCCCGAGCGTCGTCGTCGCAGTCCGTGGCGTCCTCGACGTAGTTGTCGGGCGCCTCGCACAGCTCCACGCTCACCTCGGGCGTGCCGTACCCGTCGCCGTCGTAGTCGAGGTACCAGGTCACGTCCTCCGCAGCGAAGTCCTCGGCGTCGACCAGGCCGTTGCAGTCCTCGTCCACACCGCGGTCGTCGCAGACCTCCTCCGCGTCGGGGTGGACCGCGGCATCGGTGTCGTCGCAGTCGTCGGCGTTGGCCGCCCCGCAGATCCAGTCCGCCTCGGTGCCAGCCTCGCCGTAGCCGTCCAGGTCCGCGTCCGGCCAGCGCAACGCGTCGACCACCACGTCGTCGTCACCATCGTCGATCGCACCGTCGCAGTCGTTGTCGACGCCGTCGCACAGCTCGTCGGCCGAGGGGTGGATCGAGGGATCGTCGTCGTCGCAGTCGTGGTCCGCGACGGCGAAACCGTCGCCGTCTGCATCGGCGAAACGGTCGAGCTCCGGCGTCTCGGAAGCATCTTCCAACGCCGGCATGCAGCCGGTAGAGACAAGGAGTGACAGCAGGATGGACGGCACGGGGACCTCACGGGGCGCGGCGTATACCCCCTCGACGTTAGGGATTGCAAGTCGTGTCCAAGAAACCGCCCACCGGCCGCCTCGCGCGGATGGCCCGCCTGGGCGGATTGACCTCCCGCGTCGGGTCCAGCTACCTGGCCGAACGCGTGAAGGGCGCCTTCCAGGACGAGGATCGTCGAACGCGCGCCCTGAAGAAGCTCCACATCGAGAACGCCGAGAAGGTGGTGCAGACGATGAGCCAGATGAAGGGCGCCGCGATGAAGGTCGGCCAGACCCTCGGAGCGATGGTCGAGGGCATGGACCTCCCTCCTGAGGTGGCGCGCACGCTGGGCCAGCTCAACGACAAGGCCGAGCCCGTCCCCTGGTCCATCATCCGGGCCGACGTGCAGGCCTCGCTCGACGTCGACCTCGACAGCTGCTTCGACCGCTTCGACCCCCAGCCTCTCGGCACCGCCTCGTTGGGGCAGGCCCACGCGGCGCGCTTGAAGGACGGCACGCCCGTGGTGGTGAAGGTGCTCCACCGCGGCATCGACGGGTCAGTCGAGAGCGATCTCGCGGCCTTGCGCTCGATGTTCATCACCGGCAAGCTGCTGCGACGGGACAAGGCGGAGATCGAGGCCGTCTTCGCCGAGGTGCAGGCGCGGCTCCTCGAGGAGCTCGACTACGTCTCCGAGGCCGCCAACCTGGCCTACTTCCAGCGCGCGGTCGGCGACCAGCGCGGCTTGCGGGTGCCGCGCACCTACCCGGAGCTCTGCACCGAGCGGGTCCTGACGATGGACCACCTGCCCGGGCTGCCGATCGACACCTTCCTCGCGATCGCCACCGACGACGCCAAGCAGCGTGCGGGGCGGGTCCTGGCACGGAACTTCCACCACATGGTCTACGTGCTGCGCACGCTGCACGCCGACCCGCACTGTGGGAACTTCCTCTTCGAGCCAAGCGGGCGGGTGGGCCTGTTGGACTTCGGCTGCGTGAAGCGCTTCGACGAGCACTGGGTGGCGCGGTACGCCAACGCCGGCATGGCCGCCGTGGAAGGCCGCCGAGCCGACACCCTCGAGGTGCTCCGCGACCTGGACTGCCTGCGCTCGCGGCGGCCCGAGGCCGAAGACGCCATCTGGCGGCTGTGCGATGTGATGACCACGCCCTTTCGCACCGACCGCTACACCGCGGGCGGGCCGACGGACACGGTCCAGGACCAGGCCAACCGCTTGCTGCCGCGCATCCTCCGGTACCCGGAGATCCAGGCGGCGCCGAACGTCGTCTACCTGAACCGCGCCCTCACCGGGATCTACGCCGTGCTGCGCCGTCTGGGGCTCGAGGCCGACTACCGGGAGCTCTTCTACCTGCACGCCCGCCACGCGGTGGCGGTGGCCGAAGGGCGAACGCCCGACGGGAGCCACGGCGCTCCCCCCCTGCTGCCGCTCGACTGAGCCCTCACGTGCCACGGCGTTGGTCCGATGAGTCTCGGGGAGGCGCTCCGGATGGCCAACACGCCCACGACCAAGCTCCTGCGCGGGGCCGAGCTGCGCTGGCCCAGCCCGCCCGCGAGCCTCACGTTGATCGTCCGGGCGGCGAGCGACGGGCGCGTCAGCCTGCAGCAGCTGGCGCGCATGGTGACGCGCGAGCCGACCTTCACCGCCGAGCTGCTCCGGGTAGCGAACAGCCCAGCCTGCGGCCTCGCGAGCCCGGTCCGCAGCGCCAAGCAGGCCACGGTGGTCCTGGGCGCGCGCCAGATCCGGAACATGGCCGTGATCCACGCCATGCGCGTGATGGGCTCCGACCTCGAGGTCGGCGGGTTCGACCTGGACAGCTTCTGGGAGCACTCGCTGCGCCGCGCCATCGCCTGCCGCATCGTGGCCGAGGGCGTGGGCCACGGCGACCCCCTCGAGGCCTTCACCATCGGGCTCCTGATGGACCTGGGGACCTTGGCGATGGCCGCGGCTTCGCCCCGGGACGGCGAGATGCTGCAGCGCATGAGCCAGTACCCGGCCGACCGCCGCCTGGAGCTCGAGCGGCAGCTGTGTGGCTACGACCACACGCAGCTCTTCGCCGAGCTCGGCGCCGGGTGGGGCATCCCCCAGGACATGATCGATGCGGTGGTGGCCCACCACCGCCGGGTCACGGGTGCGGGTGACCTGGCGGACTGCGTCCGGCTCGGCGACCTGCTCGCCGACGTCTACCAGGCGCGCGCGGTCGACGCCGTCCGCGACGCCGCGGAAGACGGTCTCTGCGCCCTCCCCCTGGGCGAGCCGATGGGCCGCCTGCTCTCCCGCATCCGGTTGGAGCTGCTTCGCGATGGACAGGAGCTGGGCTTCGCGCTCGGCGTGCAGCCATCGCCCGGCGAGCTGCTCAAGATGGCCGCCCAGGCCATGCTGCAGATCCAATCCGGCTACGAAGCCCTGACCCAGAACCTGGAGCTTCAGCTCCGCGACCGGGACGACGCCCTCGCCCGTTCCAACGACCAGCGCAACGTGCTCCGCCTCGCCATGACCGACGAGCTCACCGGCGTGGCGAACCGCCGGCACTTCGAGGCCTTGCTCGAACAGGCGGTGGAACACGCCTGCAAGGGGGTGCCGCTCGCTCTGTTGGTGCTCGACCTCGACGGCTTCCGGCGGGTCAACGACCTCCATGGCCGGGCTGCGGGGGACCAGGTGCTCCGGCAGGTGACGGGCCGACTCAGCGAGCTGTTGCGCGGCGGCGACGTCATCGCCCGGCTCGGGGGCGAGGAGTTCGCCGTGCTGCTGCCCGGCGCGCCCGCCGCCGTCGGCCGTCGCGTGGCCGAGCGGCTGCGCTCTGCCTTGGCCGACGCACCGATGAATGCCGACGGCGAGTCCGTCTCGGTCGCTGCCAGCTTCGGCGGGATCGCGATCTCCGCCACCACGGACCTGAGCGGGGAGTCGCTGATGCGCCGGGCCGATGCCGCGCTGTACGCCAGCAAGTCGCGCGGCGGCAACCGGGTGACCTGGACCGCGTGATACGAGGCCGGCAGCCCCGGAGATCCCGTGATCTACGCCGTCCTGTCGCCCGCCAAGAGCCTGCACGACCTGCCCGAGCCCGTGCACAGCCGCTTCAGCGAGCCGGCCCTGCTCGGCCACGCCGAACACCTCATGGACCGTTCGGTGCGCAAGCTCTCGAGCAAGCAGCTGCAGAAGCTCATGGGCATCTCGGCCAAGCTGGGCGAGCTCAACCACGAGCGCAACCAGGCCTTCGGCGGTCGCCTCGACCTGGACAACGCGCGGCAGGCAGCCGACCTGTTCGCCGGCGACACCTACATCGGCTTCGACGGACACACGCTCGACGACGCGGGTGTGGCCTACGCGCAGGAGCACGTCGGCATCCTCTCCGGGCTCTATGGCCTGCTGCGCCCCTTCGACCTGATCCAGCCCTACCGCCTGGAGATGGGCACCAAGCTCAAGAACCCCCGCGGAAAGGACCTCTACGCGTACTGGCGCGGCGCGGTCACGGGCGTGCTCAGCGAGCGGCTCGGGCGCCTGTCCGACCCGCTGCTCGTGAACCTGGCGTCGAACGAGTACTTCAGGGCGGTCGATCCCAAGGTGCTCGGCGTGCCGGTGGTCACCCCCAGCTTCCTCGAGCGCAAGGACGGCAAGGCCCGCCCCGTCAGCTTCTTCGCGAAGCGTGCGCGGGGGCGCATGGCTCGCTGGATCGTCGACACCCGCGCGGAGACGGCCCGGGACCTGCTGGGCTTCGACGTGGCCGGGTACCGGCTCGACGCCGACCGCAGCGAGCCCGCAGCACCGGTCTTCGTGCGCGACCAGCCCGCGCCCGGTCAAGGCTGAAGTTTCCGGGAATGCGCGGAGCCGGTCACCGTACCGTTGAGCGTGATGCAGACCTTCGAAGCCCGCCTCGCCTTCCACCGGCCCCGCCTCCAGCGCGCCGCCATGGGGCTCTACGGCGACCGTGAAGCGGCCGCCGACGCCGCCCAGGAGACGCTCACCCGGGCCTGGGCCGCGCGGGCGCGCTTCGACCCACGACGACCGCTCTACCCGTGGCTGTCGACCATCCTCCGAAACCTCGCCCGCGACGGGCGGGCGAAGCGGCGACCGGTGCTCGGGCTCGACGCGGATCGCGTGCTCGCCGGGGACCCGGGTCCCCTGGCAGCCCTGGCACGCGCCGAGGGCGAGGCCCGCTTGCACGCCGCGCTGCAGACCGTCTCTGAAGCCCACCGCGAGATCCTCGTGATGCGCCACTTCGAGGAGCTGGCGTACGCGGAGATCGCCGACCTGCTCCAGGTTCCGGAGGGCACGGTGATGTCCCGTCTCTACCGCGCCAGGAAGGCCCTGGTCGCTGCCATGCGAGGTGAGCGATGACCGAAGAACGACGCGCGACCCTGATGGTCAAGACCGTGGACGGCGTGTGCACGCCGGCCGAGAAGGAGGAACTGATGGCTCACCTCGTGGATCACCCCGACCTGGCGGCCGAGCTCGAAGACCAGCTCGCCGCCAAGGCCCTGACCGACGGCTGGCTCGATCGGCTGCGCGGTGACCTGGAGCCCCGGCGCGACCCCGTGTCGACCGCGGCTGGATGGATGGTGGCCGCGGGCGTGGCGCTGCTGAGCGCCTGGGGCTTCGTGGAGCTGTTGGTGGCACCCGACGTCCCGGTGGCGATCCGCCTCGGGTCCGCGCTCACCCTGGCCGGCTCGGCCCTCTTGATCCTGAACGTGGCGCGCAAGCGACTGAGCGCCCAAGATCCCTACGACGAGGTGGTGCGATGAGCTCCCTGGCCCGAACGTCCGCCGACCTGCGGAACCGTCCCGACTCCTTGCCGCTGGTCACGACCGAGACCCTTGTCGGCCACCGCATCGTGAAGGTGGTCGGACTCGTCCGCGGCAACACCATCCGCGCGCGGCACGTGGGGCGTGACATCGTGGCGGTGTTCACCATGATCGTGGGCGGCGAGATCGCCGACTACACCAAGATGATGGCCGAGGCACGGGAGCAGGCGCTCGACCGCTTGCGCGCCGAGGCCCTGGCTCGCGGCGCCAACGCCGTGGTCGGCCTGCGGCTGACGACCAGCACGGTCGCGCAGGGCGCCGCGGAGATCCTGGCCTATGGAACCGCCGTGGTGATCGAGTCCGAGGGTTAGACAGCGGGATGCCCACCTACGAAGTCCTCCCCCCCGACGAACACCGGGCCGTGCTCGATCGCCTGCCCGGCTGGACCGTGGAGGGCGCGCGGCTCCGCAAGACCTTCCGGCTCGCGGACTTCAAGCAGGCGCTCGCCTTCACCGTGCAGGTCGGCTGCCTCGCCGAGCAGGCCGATCACCACCCCGACATCGCGCTGTCCTGGGGACGGGTGGGCATCGAGCTCTGGACGCACGACGTGGGCGGGCTGACCCGCCACGATGTTCGCCTCGCCGAGCGCATCGAAGCGATCCCGCTCAGCTGAGGGCCGCCTCGATGGGAGGGACCTCACCCGCCAGCCCTCCGAGGGCGAGCACCGTGGCGCCGAAGTGGGCGGCGGTCAGGGAGGTGCCCTCGTAGGGGGTGCCGATCAGGTTCTCGTCGAAGCCACCGAGCACCTGCCCCCCGGCCACACCGGAACCGACCAGCATCGCCGAGGTGTAGGTCCAGTGGTCCTTCCCGCCCGTGGCGTTGATCGAGGGGGCGCGCCCCATCTCCGAGAACACGACCACCGTCGTGGACTCCGCGAGCCCACGGTCCTCCAGCTCGGCCAGGATCGCGTCGAGGGACTCGAAGAGCACCGAGAAGTGGTCGCTCTGGCGCTCGATCTCCGAGTGGTCGTCCCAGCCTCGGTCGAAGAGCCCGCGGTTCTGCACGATGGCGCACCGACTCAGCCCCTGCTCGAACAGCGTCAGCGCGGACTGGGCGCGTTGCGCGGTGGTCAACAGCTCGCCCTCGGGCGCCAGCGCCAGCTCGTCTGCCCGCGCGATGGCCAGCTCGAGCTGAGCGTCGGCGCTCCGGTACGCGTCCACGAAGCGCCCGGCCTGCCGGTCGAGCGCAGCGGCGAGGGCTGCGTCCTCGAGCGCCTCGACCGCCAGCGAGGGCACCGTCAGCGCGAGGTCGCTCTCGCTCAGCGCCGAGCCATCGAGCAAGCCCTGGATCTGGCCGGTCTCGCCGAGGCGCACCACGCTCGAGGTGTACCGGTTCGAGAACGACGGTCCCGAGACCACGACGTGGGGCAACAGGGCGTCGCTCTCGGCCGCGAGCTGCACGGGCCAGTCGTCGACGTCGGTCGCCGATCCACCGGTCATCACGATGCGACGGCAGCGCTCGTGGGTGATGGAGCGCACCTCGATCCCGTTGAGGATGCAGGTCCGGTCACCGTAGCTCTCGAAGAAGCTCCGCACCGCGGGCCGCGCCTCGTGGTCGACGAAGGACAGATCGCCCAGGGTTCCGGTGACCGCGCTCTCCTCCATCGCAACCTGCGTGTCGAACAAGGGCGCGAAGCAGCGTGTCACGTCCCAGCCGCCCTCGCAGAACACGAAGAGGAAGCGACGATCCGACGTGCCCGCGAGGGCGAGGCGTGGAAGCACGAGCCCCGCCGCAGCGCCCTGGAGGAGACCCCGTCGGGACCAGAGCCTGCTCATCGCGTCACGAAGCGCGGGTCGCGCAGCATCACGCTGATCACGCTGGCGGCCGCCTGATCCGCCCCGGCCTCGGCCTCCACCGCGTCGCGGAGCGCCTCGTAGGCGTCGCGCTCGTCGTCGTCGATGCGCTCGGCCCAGAGGCGCCAGGCCAGCTCCTCGACCGCCAGCCCCTCGAGGCGACCGCCGCTGACCGCGGTGGAGCCCGCGGCCTGCGCGGCACGCCGCACGGTGGCGTTCCAGCTGACGTTCGGCACGTCTTGCGGTCGGGTGAGGCTCGTGCCGTCCACACCGCCCGCCATCACCCGGTAGCCGTAGGTGTCCTCGTCCATCCGGTCGCGGCCCTCGAAGGTCCAGCGCCAGCCCGTCAGGTCCTCCACCGCCGCGGCGAAGGTGGACGGCGCGAGCATGCGCGGCTCGGCGTCCCGGTAGGCCGAGGTCGAGAGGGTGGCGGCCAGCACGGGCTTGATGCGCCGATCCCCGTCCACGAACACCTGGCGCAGCTGCTCGACCACCCCGAAGTCCGCGTCGTCCACCGGGCGACTCCACAACAGCTCCGCGGTGCTCTCGGCCGCGCACCGCTCGAAGCGCGCGTCGTCAGCGATCGACTCGGCGAGGTCCCGGAGTCCGGTGACCGGCTCGCCGAAGTAGGCCATCTCGACCCCGAGCTCGACCTCGCCGCGGGGCTCCCGCTCGGGGTGGTAGGTGTGCACCTCGACCGCGTTGTACTCGTCGGCGGGCCAGAACCCGAAGAGCGTGGCCGCCATGGGGTCGATCGAAGCGTGGCACCCCACGCAGTACGGATCGGTGCGCAAGGCCTCGGCGGTCGCCTCCTCGTCCACGAGGGCGGGGGCCTCCTCGAAGCTGACCGGACGGTTCAGGTAGTCCTCGCACAACAGCAAGCGCGAGAGCGCCGCAACCCGCCCGCGGTTGCGGTTGGTGACGGTCGAGTAGTACCGCCACCACAGCCCGTTGGTGGCCAACACACCGGCGGCCGGGCGGCCGTCGGTGTACCGGGCACGGGCCCAGCCCTCATCGGGCTCGGAGCCGAGCCACTCCAGCGGCCAGAGCGACCTCAGCATCGGGTTGGCGACGGTGCCGTCGAGCAGCACGACCTGGTCCCAGGGCTCGTCGTTGGCCACCACCCAAGCCGCCAGGCGCAGCGGCTCCTCCCCCACGGAGCGCTCGAAGGCGTACTCACGCTCGCGGTCGCCCTCGAGCTCCTGGTACTCCTCGAAGAGCACCAGGAACTCGTCGATGCGGGTGTGCCACCGCTCCTGGAGGAGGTGCACGTAGCGCTCCTCGAAGCGTGGATCGTCCAGCCACACCGCGGTGAGGGCGACCACCGCGTTCGGATCGGTCTCGGCCCAGGCGAGCTCGTCAGCGCTCGGCAGCACGCCCCGCACGTCCAACGACACCCGTCGGAGCAGCCGCGCCCCCGAGAGCCCGTCGACCGGCTCGAGGACCGACTGGCAGGCGAGCCACAGCGCGATCACAGCAACCGACCGAGCAGATCCGCGGCCGGCACCGACACACAGGCCTGACCGTCCAGCAGCTCACCGGTCTCGAAGGTCACCGTGCCGCACCCGCTGCAGTCCGTGAAGGTGACCGTGTACCAGCCGTCCACACCCCGCCACATCGCCGCACCCGAGCCCCGCTCGCCGCAGAGCGCGGGGTCGAAGATCAGCTCCGAGAACCACAGCGCCTCGTCGCCATATGACAGCCCGCCGTCGAGCACGAGCCACCAGCCGTCCTCGCGCTCGCCACCGAAGGCGGTCAGGTTGGCGCTCGGCACCGCACCGACCCAGCCGGTGTAGCCGGTGAAGCCGAAGGTACCGTCGATGGACAGGCCCACCGCGCCGTCACCACGCGACCAGATGGCGTGCCCGCCCCCCGTCCAGAGGTGCCCCTCGCCGTCCTCGATCAGGCAGTCGTTCCAGAGGTGCATGGTGTCGGCGTCCTCGACGAGGGTCGAGACCCCGGCAAAGGTCCACCCGCTCTCGGTCACGCAGCCGTCGTAGTCCCCCGGGAGCGCGTAGCCGCCGGCCCCGGGGCAGTCGTCGTCGGCGAACTCGAAGAGCGACGTGAACACCTGGCGCAGGGTGAGCGGGTCGGGCAGGCCCACGTCGAGCAAGGCCTGCAGCTGCGAGCCCACCTCCTCCGCAGCGAGCTGCGCGGCCGGCTCGACCTCGTCGGCGTCTTCGAGCTCGGGCGCGGTGTCGACGGCCGCGGTCGTGCACGCCAGCAACAGCATCACGACAGCGTGCCCCACACCAGCCGCGTCCGGTATGGAAAGTCGACGAACCCGGCGTGCTCGTGTGCGTCGAAGAGACGGTCCAGCGCTTCGAGCATCGGCGCGTGGCCCGGGGTGCCGGGGCGCGGCACGTAGCTGGAGCTCTCCAGGCGCCCGCGCAGCCCCTCACGGTCGAAGCGCTGCGCGTGGGGAAAGAAGCGCTCCTCGTGGCCCGCGGGACCGAAGAACGCCGCCAGCACCTCGGGTTGCACGTACTTGGCGGCCACGTCGGCGTAGTCCGTCCCGTGGGCTTGGAGGAGGGCCTCGTAGCCGCGGAGCAGGGCACTCTGCCGAGGGTCCCGGTCGTTCCAGATCAAGGCGACCACGCCGCCCGGCACCAGCAGACGGATGCACTCGGCGCGCACCTCCAGGGGCCTGAACCAGTGGAAGGCCTGGGCCGCGGTGACGAGCTGGCAGCAGCCGTCAGGCAGCGTCGTGGCCTCCGCCGTGGACCGCACCAACTGGAACGCGCCGCCCACAGCCTCCGCGGCCCAGTCGCCCATCGGCCCGTTGGGCTCGACCCCCGTCACTCGAAAGCCCGCCGCCACGAGCTGGGCGCTGAGGATCCCCGTGCCGCAACCCAGGTCGACCGCCGCGCCCGGCGCCCGTGCCCAGAGCGCCTCGAGCAGCGCGGACGGGTAATCGGGCCGGAAGCGCACGTAGGCCTGCACCCTGTCGGAGAAGCGCTCGGTGACCTTCACAGGCTGGGCTCCACCGCCGTGAGCGTGGGCTCGAGGCACTCCAGGCGCTCGACGGCGGGCCGCAGCGCGTCCCACAGCTCGGCCAACCGCTCCGCTTCGTCTGAGGCTCGGTCCACCTGCTCGGTGGGGTCGCTGCTGCGCTCGTAGAGCTCGAGCGTGCCAGCGCTCCAGTCGTAGATCAGCCGCCATCCGTCCCGATCGAGCACCTGCACCGTGGCGTTGGGGGCCGACTTCGTGGCGAACCGGGCGCGGACGCCGGCTGTACCGAGGACCGCGCCGGAGGTCTGGACGTCGACCCCGAGCGCCGCCATCACGGTGGGCACCAGGTCGGCATGGGTGGTGGGACCGTCCCACGTCGCTGCGGCCAGGTCGGCGCCGGAGGCCCCGAACAAGGCGAGGGTCTCCTCGGCGTACAGCCCTTCGCCGTGTCCCCAGCCACCGTGGTCGAAGAACTGCTCACCGTGGTCGGACAGGAAGACGAACAAGGTGTCGTCGACCCCCCCGCGCTCCTCCAGACCCGCCAGCAACAGGGCGATCTGGTCGTCGACGAAGCGAAGCTCGCCGCGGTAGCGGACGTCGAGGTGGTTCAGGGCGAGGGTCTGCTCGTCGTCGTCGAGCGTGTCCCAGTCGTCTTCCAGCTGCTTCACGCCGACGTAGCTGTCGAACTGGTACTCGCCGAGCGGCTCGAGGTCCTCCAGCTCGGCGAGGTAGGCGTCGGGGGGCGCGTAGGGATCGTGGGGGTCGAGGTAGTGGGCGTGCAGGAAGAAAGGCTTGTGGTCGTCGAGCGCGTCCAGGCCCTCGAGCGCGAAGGCCGTGACCTCGTCGGCCGTGTAGCGGCCGCTCTCCAGCACGTTGAAGCCCCGCTCGAAGCCGTAGTGCCCCGAGAGGAAGGGGTTCCCGCTCGCCAGGGCGGTCGAGAACCCGAGCTCAGCGAGTCGCTCCGCGAGCAGGGGCGCTTCGGCCTCGTAGGCCGGCAGGGAGACGTCGCCGTCGCCGAGCGGTGCGAGCGGCGGCAGGAAGCCGGTTTCCAGCCCGTAGGCGCCGCTCAGTGCGCAGCCCATGCTATGCAGGGTCCAGTTGGAACACGAGCGGTGGTTCGTGGCGCGCACCCCCGCGTCGAGCAGGCTGTCGAGGGTGGGGGTGTCGCCCCTCCCGAGGTGGTCCGTGCGCAGGGTGTCGATGGAGATCAGCACGACGTTGCGCGGTGGCGCAGGCAGCTGGAGCACCGGCGCGGCCTCCGGTTCCGTGGCTGCCGGCCCCGTCCAGGCGCAGGTGGGCGCCGTGTCCGCCGGCGCGCTGTCGACGACCGCAGGGGGCTCGACCGCACAGGCCAACAGGGCAATCACTCCTCGCCCCGCTCCGGGCGCCGCGCCTCGTGCTCGTCCAGGTCGCGGCCCAGACGACCCTTGCGGGCGAAGCTGGTGATGGCGACGGGGGCGCCGAAGCCCAGCGTCACCAGGCCGGAGCCGATGCGGGCCATGCGCGCGTTCGTGTCCACCGCGCCGTCCCGTTGGGTGTCGTAGCGGTCGTCCACCAGCAGGTACACGCCAGCGGCCGCCACGACCGTGCCGAACACCCCCAACCGACCCGCCGCCGTGCGCTTCCGCTCCAGGCGGTCCCGCTCCTGCCGCCAGAGGCTGGACTGGACCTGGCTCAGGTCCATCGACACCAGGAAGTCCTGCTGCACGCGATGGCTGCGGCCACCCGACACGAGATCGAGCGTGACCACGAGGTGCTGACCAAAGTGGTCTGCGGAGTAGAACCGGTCGCTGCCGTCCAGGGGACGGAGGTTCCACTCGGCCACGTCGCCGGCGGCGATCACGCTGTCCTCGGGCGCCGAACGCCCGCCGTGGCTGCGGGGAGCGAAGCCGACGGTCCCGGCCCACGAGGAGCTCACCTGCGACCCCGCCCAGCTCACCACAGCGGCGCTGTCGGCGTCGTTGGAGACGTACAGCCGCAGCTGGCCGCGCGCGGACTCGAACGCCACGAACGCGTCGACCGGCTGCTCCGGTTCCATGGCCGCCTTGAGGTAGACGAGCCGGTCGGCCTCGTCGGGGGAGAGCGCGAGGAGGTCGTCGGTCAAGCTCTGCGCCGCCACAGGGGCCGCGACGAGCCAAGCTGTCAGCAGGGGGGCCATGAGCAAGCTCTAACCTGCCTCTTCCGCGCGCCGGGCGATGCCACGCAGCTGTTCACCCACGGACCCCGCCTGCACCTTGTGACGGAGGAAGTCCGGCACCGGCAGCCCCTGGCCCGCGGTCGTTCGGAACACGAGGCGGGTGCCATCCCCCACCGCGTAGGCCTGGTAGCTGCCCTCGGCGCTGTCCACCGAGCTTTCGTAGGCCTCGTCGAGCGAGAACACGCACCAGCCTTGGGCACGGTCGCACTCGTACAGCACATGGATGGCCGCCTCGATGCCGAAGAGGCCGCCCACGTACCGCCCGCCTCGCACGTCGCCCTCGTCTCGGTACACCTCGAGGCTGCGCAACAGCCCCACCTCGTCCACCCGTGCTCCGAGGTCCAGCACGGCGTCGACCACCTGGTCCGGGCTGGCCGCCACGTCGATGACGCCCACGGTCTCGCCGGAGTCCGGGAAACGCACGACCACGTCGCCAGCGGCCAAGGCTGCGCGCTCGTCGGCGTCGAGCGTCAACGGGGCCGGTGCCGGGCCGGGGCCAGCATCCGCGAGCGCAGTGAGGAGGCCGAGCATCAGCACGCCGGGACCGTACCTGAGTCCCTCGGGGTCGGCTACCCCTCGCGTCTCCGCAAGAGCGCCACGAGGCCGAGGATCCAGATCCCCGCGCCCGCACCGCCACAGCCTCCGCACCGCGGCGAGATCGACACCTCGGGGTCCACCGCGACGCCATCGTCGGGCTGCCCCCGGTCGATGGGTTCCGGTGGATCGCTGTCGACGGTTGGCTCGGTGTCCACCGGTGGGTCGGTGTCGAAGCCCGAGGTGTCCACGACCGGCGGCGGATCGCTGTCCACCGGCTGCGCAGGCTCCTGCGTGAACCAGGATGGACTCAGCCAGAGCCGTTCCTCGGTCGATGCCCCCGCGTCGTCGCAGCCCTCCGGGCCCCAGTAGCCCACCCCTTCCAGACGCACGCGCACGTAGGCGTAGATGGGCAGCGACTCGAAGCTGTGGGTCCAGACGTTGCCGTCCACCGTGGCGACGTGCTCGTCGTCCGGCGTGACCAGATCGACGCCCACGACGTGGGGCACCACCTCCTCGGGCAGCACCACGCGCGCCTCGAGGACCTCACCGTCCACCACGGTGACGTGATCCCCGAGGCCGCCGATCTCCACGCCGTCTGCAAGCCAGGTCAGGACGACGGGCACCCGGGGTCCGCTGGTGGCGTAGGTCCGGCGGTCCAGCACGGCGTCGTGGATCGCGGAGCGTTCGAAGATCTCACCCTCCTCCAGCACCACCACCGCCAGGCCGCCGCCATAGCCCTGCCCGGCGTAGTCGCAGGTCTTGCCCGGCCAGGTGTCGTGGGTGTCGGTCGACCCGAAGAACGCGAGCTGGTGCGCGAGCCCCGCAGGGTCGATCGCGAAGTCGACCCAGCCACTCGCGACGGTGCTCGACCACGGCGGGTCGTAGCCATCGTCCGACAGGCTGTTGCCGTGCTCGCTGTAGATCTCGGCGCCCGGCTGGAAGATCGGGTCGTGGCAGTCCCAGGAGGTGCGCATCGGGCTGACGCCCGCGGTGTGGTGAGGGATCAACATCACGGGGCCCCACGCGGCCTGGAGCTGCTGCGCCCAGTCCCAGATCGCCTCGCAGCTGTCCACCGCGGCGCCATCCCCGTCGAAGCGGGTGTCCTCCATCGTCAAGGTGGAGAGCTGGATGTCGTCGCCGAAGAAGAACAGGTTCTTGTGCCCGATGGGGGTGCCGTCCTCCATCGTGAAGTGGACCTCGGCGCCAGGGATGGTGACGAAGCCAGCGTCCGGGGCGTTCCCGGCCAACACCTGCTCCAGCTCGGACTGCCAGAGATCGGCTTCGCCGGCCAGATCGTTGTTCACGTGATCGGTGATCGACACGAAGTCGAGCGCCTGGTCCTTGGCGTGCTGGACCACCTCGTGCAGGTTGCCGCAGTCCTCGTTGCGGCAGTTGTCGAGATCGCTGCTTCCGCCGTCGCCGCTGATGCCGGTGTGCACGTGCAGATCGCCCGTGTAGAAGGCGAATCCCCCGAAGTGCTCGGCTGCGAGCACGGTGGCGAAGAACAGGACCACGACGGGAGCTTAGCCGGTGCGGACGCCACCCGAAGCGTCAAGGGGATGACATGTAGAAGCTCGGCATGCGCACGTTCGGATCGATCGCGAGCGGGCTCTGGAGGGCGGGGAACGCCCGCTCGGTGCAGTCGGGCCGATCGCAGAGCCGACAGGTCACGCCGATCTCGACGTTGTCGCCACGCTCCACGTCCACGCCATCGGCGTAGGTGAGGTGCTGCGCGTAGTCGAGTCGGCACCCCAGAGCGATGGCGTGCACCGTGGTCGGTGCGCGGTACCCGCCACGGCTGCGGCTCAGGGTCCGGGCGATGCAGAAGTAGCGGTCGCCGTTGGGCATCACGCTCAGCTGGCGACGGATCACACCCGGGGTCAGGAACGCGCGGAACACGTTCCACCGCGGGCAGGCGCCCGAGAAGCGCGCGAAGTGGATGCCGCTGGCGGTGAAGCGCTTGTTGATGTTTCCCGCGATGTCCACGCGCACCATGTGGAATGGCACGCCCTTGTTGCCCCGCCGCTGCAGCGTGGTGAGGCGGTGGCAGACCTGCTCGAAGCTGGTGCGGAAGCGGTGCCCGAGCAGCTCGATGTCGTAGCGGACCTCCCGCGCGGCGTTCACGAAGCGCTCGTAGGGCATGAGCACCGCGCCCGCGAAGTAGTTCGCCATGACCAGACGGCCGAGCACGCGGCTGCCAGCGCTCAGCGCGGGGTCGACCACCAGCCTGTCGAGGAGCTTCGGGTGGTCGAGCAGCGCCACGTGGTGGGCCAGGTGGAAGTTGCGGCTTCGGGGCGGCAACAGCACCGAAAGGGTGAGCTCCCGGTTGTCCGGATCGAAGGCGCGCACTGGCGCGGTGTGGTCGACCTGCTGGGCGAAGACCACGCGCACACCGTGCTTCCAGCGCAGGTGGTCGATGAGCCCCTTCTGGAGATCGTGGGCGTCGAGCTCCGCGCTCATCCACAGAGCCTCGGCGGCGTCCTCCAGCTCCGGGAAGTGGTTCCTGTGGCCCTGGATGAAGTCGTTGACCTCCTCGCTGGGCAGGTGCCCGCGCTCCACGCTCGGCTCGGGCGCCGCCGCCCCTTCGCTGGGGAGCTGGTCCCGCCCCGCGCGGAACGCCCGGTAGAGCTTGACCAGGCCCTGTGCGGCGCCGGGGTGGTGGAGGGCGAACTTCTTGAGCTCGTTTACCCGCACGTCGGCGTCCTCCAGCACGGGGTCGCCGAACACCTGCCGGAGCTCGTCCACGAGCACCTGGTCGGAGTCGTCGGAGAACGCGGTGAGGTCCACCTCGAAGATCTGCACGGCCTTGAGGAGGAGCTTCGCCGGCAGGGGCCGCCTGTTGTTTTCGATGAGGTTCAGGTAGCTGGCCGAGACCTCCAAGCGCTCGGCCAGTTGGCGCTGCGTCATGCCTTCCCGGAGCCGTAGGGCGCGCACCTTGGCGCCCATGCCTGCGTCATCCACGTTGACTTCCTTGGCGAGTGTCAACACTTTACAGATTGACAGCGTTCACTGCAAATGGATGAACAGGTATTCACAGACCATGCGGGTGACAGCTCAAACAGTAGATCCATCCCGCCCCGGCGGGTCACGTTCAAGGTGCAACGAGGAGGCACCCTCATGGAGATCACGCCAGCGAATCGCGGCGCGCGCACCCTCACCGTGGTGGGCGCACACGAGCCGGGCTTCGAGCAGATCCTGACCGAGCCAGCGCTGGCGTTCGTCACGGCGTTGGTCGACGCCTTCCGGGGCGACATCGACGCGGCCCTGGCCCGTCGCGCCGAGGTGCAGGCGCACTACGACCGAGGCGCCAACCCCTCCTTCGCCCCCGAGACCGCCTCGATCCGCGAAGCCGACTGGACGGTGGCCCCGCTGCCCGCCGACCTGCAGGACCGCCGCGTCGAGATCACGGGGCCGGTCGACCGCAAGATGATCATCAACGCGCTCAACGCGGGCGCGTCGACCTTCATGGCCGACTTCGAGGACTCCAACAGCCCCACGTGGTCCAACAACGTCCACGGCCAGGTGAACCTGCGCGACGCCGTCCGTCGGACCATCAGCTTCTACAGCATCGCCAAGGACAAGCACTACGCGCTGAACGACAAGGTCGCCACGCTGCTCGTCCGGCCTCGCGGCCTCCACCTCGTCGAGCGCGGTCTGGAGCTGGACGGGCGTCCCGTGCCCGGCTGCCTGGTCGACTTCGGCCTCTACTTCTTCCACAACGCGCGGGAGCTGCTCGCGCGCGACAGCGGTCCCTACTTCTACCTGCCCAAGCTGCAGAGCCACCTCGAGGCGCGCATCTGGAACCAGGTCTTCGTCAAGGCGCAGGACCTGCTGGGCGTCCCCCAGGGCAGCGTGAAGGCCACGGTGCTCATCGAGACCCTGCCGGCGGCCTTCGAGATGCACGAGATCCTCTGGGAGCTCCGCGAGCACAGCGCGGGCCTGAACTGCGGCCGCTGGGACTACATCTTCAGCTTCATCAAGACCCGCCGGGAACACGCCGACGCCGTGATGCCCGACCGCGGCCAGATCGGCATGACCCAGCCCTTCATGCGGGCCTACACGCAGCTCTTGATCCAGACCTGCCACAAGCGCGAGGTGCACGCGATGGGCGGCATGGCCGCGCAGATCCCCATCAAGCGCGACCCGGAGCTCAACGCCGCCGCGATCGCCAAGGTCGAGAACGACAAGCTCCGCGAGGTCACCGACGGCCACGACGGGACCTGGGTGGCCCACCCCGGCCTCGTGGCCGTCGCGCGCAACGTCTTCGATGCCCACATGCCCACGCCCAACCAGATCCACGAGAAGCGGCTGGACGTGGCCACGACCGCGAGCGACCTGTTGGCAGTGCCCACCGGCACCCGCAGCCTGGACGGCGTGCGCGAGAACGTGAACGTGGGGTTGCTCTACCTGGAGGCGTGGCTCCGCGGGAACGGCTGCGTGCCGCTCTACGACCTGATGGAGGACGCCGCGACCGCGGAGATCAGCCGCACCCAGCTCTGGCAGTGGGTGCGGCACGGCGCCTCGCTCGACGACGGGACCGTGGTGACCCGCGAGCTCGTCAGCCAGGTCCTCGACGAGGAGCTGGCGAGCATCCGCGCCCAGCTCGGTGACGCCGCCTTCGAGGCCGGCGCCTTCGACACCGCGCGGGCGGTGTTCGAGCAGGTCGCCACCGCCGACACCTTCCCGAGCTTCCTCACCCTGCCCGCCTACGACCACCTCACCGCCTAGTTCCCCTAGCTTCCCGTCTTGACTGGAGATCCCATGCCCCTCGCCGACGCCGCCCTCGAGAACCGCTGGAATGGCATCCACCGCCCCTACACCCAGGAGGACGTGGAGAAGCTCCGCGGCTCGATCACCGTGCAGCACACGCTGGCCGATCTGGGCGCTCGCCGGCTGTGGAAGCTCATGCACGAGCGGCCCTACGTCAACGCGCTGGGTGCGCTGACCGGCAACCAGGCGATGCAGATGGTCAAGGCGGGTCTGGAGGCCATCTACCTGTCCGGCTGGCAGGTCGCGGCCGACGCGAACGTGTCCGGCCAGATGTACCCGGACCAGTCGCTGTACCCGGTGAACTCGGTTCCGCAGGTCGTGAAGCGCATCAACCAGGCGCTCCAGCGCGCCGACCAGATCGAGCACGCCGAGGGCGGCGCCAAGCGCTGCTGGTTCGCGCCGATCGTGGCCGACGCCGAGGCGGGCTTCGGGGGACCGCTCAACGTGTTCGAGCTGATGAAGTCGATGATCGAAGCAGGCGCCGCAGGGGTGCACTTCGAGGACCAGCTCTCGAGCGAGAAGAAGTGCGGCCACCTCGGCGGCAAGGTGCTCGTGCCGACCAAGCACTTCGTCCGGACGCTCGTCTCGGCCCGCCTGGCGGCCGACGTGCTCGACGTGCCCACCGTGCTGATCGCGCGCACCGACGCCGACAGCGCCAAGCTGATGACGAGCGACGTGGACCCGGTGGACCACCCCTTCATCACGAGCGAGGAGCGCACCCCCGAGGGCTTCCACCGCATTGGCGGCGGCATCGACATGGCCATCGCTCGCGGCCTGGCGTACGCGCCCTACGCCGACCTGCTGTGGATGGAGACGAGCCACCCCGATCTCGACGAGGCGCGCCAGTTCGCAGAGGCCATCCACGCCAGGTTCCCCGGCAAGATGATGGCGTACAACTGCAGCCCCAGCTTCAACTGGAAGGCGAAGCTCGACGAGGCCACCATCGCCAAGTTCCAGCGCGAGCTCGGCGCGATGGGCTTCAAGTTCCAGTTCGTGACCCTCGCGGGCTTCCACGCGCTGAACCACGGCATGTTCCAGCTGGCGCGCGGCTACAAGGAACGCGGCATGAGCGCCTACTCGGAGCTGCAGCAGGCGGAGTTCGAGGCCGAAGAGCAGGGCTACAGCGCCACGCGCCACCAGCGCGAGGTCGGCGTGGGCTACTTCGACCAGGTCAGCCAGGTGCTGAGCGGGGGCATGAGCTCCACGCTCGCCCTGGCGGAGAGCACCGAGGCCGACCAGTTCTGAGGCCCTGGAGCGTCGACGCCTCCCGGACCCCTTCCCCGCCCGACGGGGACGGGGTCCGACGTGCTTCGCGCCCGAGCGCGTAGCGCCCCGCCGGCCGATCGGTGTCACACTCGCCGTGCCCATGTTGTTCCCCCTGTTGTTCGCTTGTGCGCCGGTCGACCCCGGCGAACTGCTCGGCGTCCCCATCCGGGAGGCCTGGATCTACGACTGCAAGCTCGACACCGTCGCCGTGATCGGCGGCAAGGTGTCGGGCAGCGGCCGCCTGGTGGCCGTGCCCCGCGACGAGGTCGGCTTCTACGGGGCGCTCATGACCCTCGACGGTGGCACGGTCGGCCTGGACGTCGAAGCGGTCGCCGGCCTCGGGCGCGACGTGATGCTCGAGCTGCCCGACGACACCCGCGGCGAGGAGATCCTCGGCACCTACCGCGGTCGAAGTCCGGCCCTGACCGTGATCGCGGGCGCCGACACCCACCACCTGAAGAACGCCCACGACGTGGAGTTCGACATGGCCCAGCTCGGGCTCGGGGTGGGGGTCGGCTTCTCCTTCGAGTGGCTCACGGTCACCCCCGACGAAGCGATCGTGCGCTACGAGACCGCCGACGACGTCGAGGCGTGGCTCGCGGAGGAGCTGCTGTGATCGCGGCGCTCTTGTTCGCCTGCCACAGCCAGATCGACGCCCTGTCGCTGCAGGACGTGGAGGTCGAGGAGGCGTGGCTCGAGGGCCTCGGGTTCGGCGCCTTCGGCGTGCTCGGTGGCGCGTTGGCGGGCGACGGCACCCTGGTGGTGAAGGACCCCTACGGCTCGGAGCATCGCCAGCTCGTGGAGCTCCGAGGCGGCTTCGGCGGCTGCTGCTTCGCCGTGATGAGCAGCTTCGAGAAGGCCGAGGTGGAGCTCTACGTGCCCGACACCGTGGCGCCTCTGTACGGCCAGGACCTGCTGGGCCGGTACCGAGGCTCCTTCGAGTCGCTCACGCTGATCGGCGGTGTGGCCGGCTTGAGCGCGACCAACGACCAGGACGTGAAGCTCGAGGTGCTCGCGGCGTCGTTCTTCATGGCCGTCAACGTCTCCGGGACCACCTTCACCCTGAACGCCGTCGAGGAACTGTCCGAGGGCACCGGCGACACGGCCGACACCGGAGTCGGTTCTGGCGGTGCGGACTCGGACGCAGACACTGCGGACACCGCAGACACCGCAGACACCGCAGACACCGCAGACACCGGCTCGTCGGGCGACTCCGGCGGCCCCGCCGAGGACAGCGGGGACACGGGGAGCTAAGCAGGGCTCCCACGAGGAGCCTCTGCATGCGTCCCTTCGCCCCCATCGATCCCCCGAGCCGCGTCCTCATGGGACCGGGTCCTTCCGACGTCGCGCCGAGCGTGCTGCAGGCCATGTCGCGCCCCACCCTGGGGCATCTCGACCCGCGCTTCCTGGAGATCATGGACGAGACGGCGGCCATGTTGCGCGCGGTGCTGGGCACGGAGAACCGGCTGACCCTGCCGATCTCGGGGACCGGCTCCGCGGGCATGGAGACCTGCCTCGTCAACCTGCTCGAGCCGGGGGATCGCGCCCTCATCGGCGTGAACGGCGTGTTCGGCACGCGCATGTGTGAGGTGGCCCGCCGTTGCGGAGCCGAGGTCACGCCGGTCGAGGCGCGGTGGGGTGAAGCCATGTCGACCGAGGCCTTGCGGGCGGCGGCGGGCGGTCGCGCCTACAAGCTCGTGGCCGTCGTGCACGCCGAGACCTCCACCGGCGCGCTCCAGCCCCTGGCGGGTCTGCGCGAGCTGGCCGACGAGCTCGGAGCGCTGCTGATGATCGACGCGGTCACGTCCACCGGCGGGGTGCCCGTCGATCTCGATGACCACGGCGTCGACGCCATGTACGGCGGCACCCAGAAGTGCCTGTCCGCGCCCCCGGGCCTGGCGCCCGTCAGCTTCTCGGATCGGGCCGTGGCCGCCCTGCAGGACCGCAAGTCGCCCGTCCAGAGCTGGTACCTCGATCTGTCGCTGATCACGAAGTACTGGGGCGGCGAGCGCGCCTACCACCACACCGCGCCGGTCAACAGCGTGTACGCGCTGCACGAAGCGCTGCGGCTCGTGCTCGAGGAGGGCCTCGAGGCGCGGTACGCGCGGCACGCACGCCACGGCGCCTCGTTGGCTGAAGGCCTCGAGGGCCTCGGGCTGAGTCTTCCGGTGGCAGCGAACACGCGGATGCCGCAGCTCACCGTGGTGTCGATCCCGGACGGCGTGCAGGACAAGGCGGTGCGGGCCCACCTGCTCGAGCACCTCGGCCTCGAGATCGGTGGCGGCCTGGGACCGATGGCCGGGAAGGTCTGGCGCATCGGACTGATGGGCAGCGCCTGCACCGAGCGGAACGTCACGCTGTGCGTCGCTGGCCTGGAGCAGGCTCTGGCGGCCCAGGCCTAGCGATCTAGCCGACCGCGCGATCCGCGCGGATCCGCCCTCGCATCACCAGGCCCGTGGTCAGGCGGCTGAGCCAGCGCGGGCTGAGCGCGCTGAACAGCACCACGAGCTTGTTCAGAAGGCCGGGGACGACCACGGCGCCCGCGCGACCCCGGCTGGCGGCCTCGGTGGCGCGGACCACCTGGTCCACCGAGGTGCCGACCGCGTAGGTGGCCTTCAGCACCAGCGGGTCGGCGCCCGCCACGTCGCCGAACTCGGTCGGCGTGGCGCCCGGGCAGATGCAGTGCGCGCTGACGCCCGTGCCGCGCAGCTCCTCGGCGAGCCCCTCGGTCCAGGCCATCACGAAGGCCTTGCTCGCGGCGTAGACCGCCATGCGCGGCATCGCCTGCCACCCCATCGCGCTGCCGATGTTGACGATGGCCCGGAACGGCTGGCCCCTCGCTCCCACAACGTTCC
>CAZSAT010000031.1:0-60827 GCA_964604675.1 uncultured Enterobacterales bacterium | reverse complement strand
AGCCCCCCAAGCCCCGCGGCTTCTCCCAGCGCGTCCGCCACCGCGACGCCTACACCTGCCGGAACCCGGAGTGCCGTCGGCAGGCTCTCGCCGTCGAGGCCCACCACGTGCACTTCCGCTCCAAGGGCGGCGCCGACGATCCAGAAGCCAACGGCCTCGCCCTCTGCCGCAGCTGCCACCTCCGCCTCGTGCACAGCGGGCACGTCACCGTCAAGCGCGTCGGAACGGCCCACGTCTGGGCCTATCCAGACCGCCAGGTGGTCGTGTTCCCGCCCTGCCCCGCCAGCTCGGTGCGGTAGGACGCCGCTCGCTACGGGGCGCCATGGAAGCAACCACGTTCGTGTTGAGCGCCCAGCGCCCGCGTAAGGGGGGCTCCGAGGCCCCCCTTTCAGAGTGGTTCGGACCCGCCGAACGCCCCGACGGGGCCAGAGAGGCGGGAGCGTACGGAAATGCTCCGAGACGGTAGCACGGCGCCAACCACCCGTATCCGTGGCCTCACCAGCTCACGGTCACCCGGCGATCCACCGGCACCCACGCGCTCACCACGCTCCCGTCGGGCCACGTGACCGTGACCTCCACCCGCTCCGCCGACCCCAGGCCCTGGTGCACCCGCGTCGGCCCCATCGCCTGGTCGCGCAAGGCATGCACCTCGCGCAGTTGCGCACCCCCCTCCCACGTCAACGCCACCCGAGCCCCCACCGCGTCGGTGTTCTCCGGCGGACCCACCAGCTCCACCTGCACCCAATGCTCGGAGGTGCACGAGCCCTTCCACAGCCGCGGCGCCGCACCCGGACCCGCCACCACCACCTCCAACGCACCATCGTCGTCGAAGTCCGCCGCCACCAACCCGATGTGGTTCGCCACGTCGCCGAAGCCCACCTCCGCCGTGACGTCGTCGAAGCCCAGGCCCACGTTCTCCCAGATCACGTCCGGCCAGTCCAACACCCCCGCGTGGTACGCCCCCGGCTCCGGACCACCCGCCTGCACCAGGTCCAGGTCGCCGTCGTTGTCGAGGTCCGCCAGCTCCAGGCTCCACCCCGTCGTGCCCGCCGACCAGCCCTCCACCGGCTCGTCCACCGTCAGCCCCAGCGCCACCGCGCCGTCGGCCCAACCACCCTCCCCGTCCGACAGCAAGCACCGCGGCTCCCCCACGTCGCTCAGGCAGTAGTCCAGCCCGCCATCGCCGTTCAGGTCCGCCACCGCCACGCCCATCGCCGCCATCTCCACCGCTGCGCCGACCTCCGCGGCGTCGTTGTGCCAGCTGCCCGCGTCGTTCCGCCAGAACGCACTCGGTGGACCCTGATCGGCCGCGATGAGCAGGTCCCGGTCGCCGTCCAGATCCCGGTCGGTGAACACCGCCAGCTGCGACAGCGAACCCTCCTCCACCCACAGCTCGTCGGACACCACGAACGCACCACCCTCCTGCACCAGCACCAGGTCCGGACCCCCGTACGCCGCGCCCTCGACGTAGCCGTCCTGCACCGAGCCGTTGCCCGGCAGGGCCAGGTCGAGGTCGCCGTCGCCGTCCACATCGCCGATCGCCGCCGTGAGGTAGGTCTGCGCCGACACGGTGTTGTCGTGGAACCAGTGCACCGCCGCGCCGAAGCTCAGCCCGCCCAGGTTCGCCGACACCCGCACCGCACCACCGCTCACCCAGACCAGCTCCGGCAACCGGTCCCCGTCGAGGTCCACCGCCGCCACCGCCGACGAGGTCTCGCCGTTTCCGAGGTCCTCCACCAACGTGCGACGGGTGCGCGTGAAGCGCGTGCCCAGGTTCTCGTACACGTCGACCTGACCGTCCAGACCGCCCGCGAGCAGGTCCAGGTCGCCGTCGCCGTCGAGATCCGACACGGTCAGGTTGCCACCCCGACCCGGCATCGCCTCCCCCACCACGCTCTCGGGCTCCGGCAACACCCCGTCCAGGCCCCAGCTCGATCCCTGCTCGGTGAGCCGCTCCAGGCCGGACGCCGGCGTGTCGCACGAGACGGCGTCGCCCCATGCCCAACCGGCGGGGAGGGCCGTGTCGGACCCCGAGTCGGTGACGTGCTCGCCCAGCACGGTGCCCGCGCACGCCCACAGCCAGATCACGGGCGCTCCACCACGATGCGCCGCCGCACCGGCAGGTCCAGGTGCTCCACACGAGCCCCGTCTGGCCACGTCACCGTGAGGTCGACCGACTCCGCCACGCCCAGGCCCACGTGCAGCCAGCGCGAGCTCTGCGCCAGCGACCGCATGGTCTGCACCTCGCGGGTGGAGCTCCCACCCTCCCACGTGGCGACGAGGCGGGCCCCGAGCGCCTCGAGGTTCGGCGGCTCCCCCTCGATCCGCACCTCCACCCACGCGCCCTCGCCGCACACGTTCCACCACGCCGTGGGCGGCCCCGGCGCCCCCGAGACGACCACCTCGAGGTAGCCGTCGCCGTCGAGGTCGGCGGTCACCAGGCCGTAGTGGTCGGTGGCGTCGGCGAAGGCCGCCGGGGTGTCCTGCACGAACTGCATCGGCCCCTCCCCCCGGAAGAGCGCGTCGGGGTAGCTCGACCCCGCCGAGTCGCCCCCGAGCGGCGCGCCCCCCGCCACCGCCAGGTCGGCGTGACCGTCGTTGTCGAGGTCGTCGAGCGCCACACTCCAACCCGACCACGCCGACGGCTCCGCCACGTGGGTCGCCGTGAGCCCCATCGCCTGGCCGGCGTCGTAGTAGCCCTCGGAGTCGCTGGTCAGGCACACCAACGAGCCGATGCTGCTGGCGCAGTAGTCCAGGGCCCCGTCGCCGTTCCAGTCCCCCGTGACCAGGCCCATCGCCGACATCACGAAGTCCACGCCGAGCTCGCTCGCGTCGTTGTGCAGCGTTCCCCCGTCGTTCCGGTAGAAGGCGTTCGGCGGCACCTCGCCCTCGAGCTGGGCGCGGTCGCTCAGCACCAGGAGGTCGGCGTCGCCGTCGGCGTCGCGGTCGGTGAACACCCCGGTGATCGCCAGGCCCGGGGTGCCCTCCGGCGTGAGCTCCTCGCCCACCACCCAGCCGGTGTCGGTCTGCAGCAGCACCACGTCGCTCGCCCCGGTGGGTGCTTGGGAGTCGCCCGACGACGCCAGCTCCTGGATGCCGGGCAGCAGCGCGTCGAGGTCGCCGTCGCCATCCACGTCGCCCAGGCTCAAGGTGCCCCGGATGCCCTTCGGCCAGGTGTAGGTGAACCAGAGGGCTTCGGCTTCGCTGAAGACGAGGTTGCCGAGGTTCCAGGCGACCGCGAAGAGGTCGGCGCTCACCAGCAGCAGGTCCGGCAAGCCGTCCTGGTCGAGGTCGCCGACACCGAAGTGCGACACCCCACCCTGCAGGTCGCCGGTGAACGCCTCGCGGCTCCCCACCTCGTCGAAGACCCCGTGCCCGTCGTTGCGCAGCACGCGAGGGAGGGTGGACTGGGTGCCGAAGACCAGGTCGATGTCGCCGTCGCCGTCGAGATCGCTGGCGGCGAGCCCGCCGCCGAGGTTGCTGCCCGCCGTGCCCTCGAGCGCGATGTCGAGGCCGCGCTCCTCGGTCTGGTCCTCGAGCCGATCGAAGCCCGCGACCGGAGCCTCGCAGAGCACCTCCTCGCCCCACCGCACCCCGTCGCGGGCGGCCTCGGACGCCCCGGAGCCCGTGTCCACGCCGTCGACGTGGTCCCCTCGGACCGTGGCCTGGCACGCGAACACGTAGAGCAGCATCCCGTCCAGTGTACGCGGCCTCTCAGTCGGCCCCGCCGACCATCACGTAGGCCCCACCGGCGCGGCTGCCGCCGCCCAGGGCGTCGTGGAAGTAGGCGCCGAGCACGATGTCGTCGAAGCCATCGCCGCTCATGTCGCCCAGGCCCGCCATGCTGTGGGCGTTGTAGCCCTCTTCCGACTCGCCCTCGATGATGGCGTCGGCGTCCTCGAAGTTGTGGCTGCCGGAGGCCGGACCCAGGAAGAGGAAGCCGTAGCCCCGCTGGGCGTCGCCGATGCTGCGCCCCGCGACGTAGTCACCCACCAGCATGTCGCTCTGGCCGTCGCCGTCGATGTCGCCGGCACCCGCGACCTCGTAGCCGGGCTGGCCGCCGTAGTACCAGCTGCTCTGAGGCACCAGACGCACGGAGGCCGACCCCGAGATCGTGTTGCCGTCGGTGAGCGGACCGGTCAACACCCAGGCGCCCCGCCCCCGAGACCCGACCATCACGTCGGCGTAGCCATCGGCGTCGATGTCGCCTGCTGGGGCGAGCTTGTGGGCGGCGTAGAGGCTGGTGTAGCCGTCTTCGCTCGCATCCCCCCAGATCACCGCGTCGCAGTCCTCGTCGGAGAGCTCGCTGGGCAGCTCGCTGGCACCGCGCAGCAGGACGATGTAGCCGTCGGTGACGCCGGTGTACGAGTCGGCATCTGGGCTGCCCGCCACCAGGTCGTCGAAGCCGTCGCCGTCGGTGTCGCCCGCCGCCGCCACCGACTCGCCGAGCCCCCGGTTGGCCACGTCGGAGGTGATGGCCACGTCCGCGTCGCCGGTGCCGAGGTCGTAGGCACCCGACAGCGGACCGAGCGCCACCCAGACGCCGCCCTCGTAGCTGTCGCCGTGGTAGTCGCGGCCCACCGCCACGTCGTCGACGCCGTCGTTGTTGAGGTCGCCCACCCCGGTGAACACGCCGGCATCGGTGTCGATCGTGAGGATGGCCAGCGCCTCCTCGTCGACGGCCAGCGACCCCGCGGTGGCCGGGCCCGCTACGAGGTAGCTGGCGTAGGCGCCGGGCAGCAGGATGTCGGCCAGTCCGTCGCCGGTGGCATCGCCGGCCCCCGCCACGTCGGACATGGCCCCCGTGCTGTAGTCGCACCACGGATCGATGCAGTACTGCGCACCCTCGCGCGCGTCGTAGGTGCCGGACACGGGCCCGAGGAAGGTGAAGCCTCCGCCCGCGCCGCTCACCAGCACGTCGGCCAGCCCATCACCGTCGAGGTCGCCCGGGCCCGCCACCGTGTAGCCCACGTAGTCGTTGGAGACCGTGCCGTAGATCGCCGCCCGCCCGTCGGTCACCGACAGGTCGCCGCTCAGCGCGCACTCCCCGAGATCGTCGGCCGCGTTGCAGTTGTTGTCGATGGCGTCGCCGCACGCCTCCCGCGCGTCGGGGTGGATGAGCGCGTCGGCGTCGTCGCAGTCCTCGCCGCCCTCGGCGTCGGTGGCGAAGCCGTCCTGGTCGGCGTCGAAGTCGTCCCAGCCGTCGCAGTTGGCGTCGAGGCCGTCGTACCAGGTCTCGGCGGCGTCGGGGTTCACGGTCGGGTCGGTGTCGTCGCAGTCGCCGTGGGCGGCCTGGTAGCCGCTGGGCTGCTCGCAGGCACGGGTGGTGGCGGCCGCGTCGCCCCAGCCGTCCTGGTCGGCGTCGGCGTACCAGGTGGCCGCGTCGGCCGCGTCGTCTTCGTCGACCTCGCCGTTGCAGTCGTTGTCGACACCGTCTGCGCACCACTCCGACGCGTCGGGGTGGATGCCCGGGTCCTGGTCGTCGCAGTCCAGGGCGTCGTCGGTGTGGCCGAGGGGCGCGTCGCACGCCACCTGCGCCTTCCCCTCGGCGTCCCCGAAGCCGTCGCCATCGGCGTCGGGCCACCAAGGGGGATCGTCCACGGTGCCGTTGCAGTCGGTGTCCTCGCCGTCGCAGACCTCGCGGGCGTCGGGGTGCACGTCGGGGTCGAGGTCGTTGCAGTCGCGGGTGTCGTCGAGGTAGTCGGCGGGCTGGGAGCAGGCGGCCACGGTGCGATCCGGATCCCCGAAGCCGTCGCCGTCGGCGTCGGCGAACCAGGTGGGCGCATCGACGGCGCTGTCGGGGTCGGTGACGCCGTCGCAGTCGTTGTCGACCGCGTCGCAGAGCTCGCTGGCGTCGGGGTGGACGTCGGCGTTGGCGTCGTCGCAGTCGCCGTCGGTCCAGGAGCCGTTCTCGGGCAGCGCACACACCGCCGTGCCCGCCTGGTCGCCGAAGCCATCGGCGTCGCCGTCCACGTAGTAGGGCTCGGCCTCGCCCACCGCGGGGTCGCCGTCGTCGCAGTCGGTGCCCCCGTAGGCGAGCGCCCAGAGGCCGTCGCCGTCGCGATCGGCGATCGCGTGCTCGCGTGCGGTGTGCTCGCTGTCGGAGATGAGCAGGCAGCCGATGAGAAGCAGCATCGTCGGGGCTCCTACGCCCATGGTTGTAGCCCACGGCGGACCGCCAGCGCTACCGGACGCCCACTCGCAGGCTCGCGGCACCGCCTTCAGCGTTACCAGCGCAACATGGACGCGCTCCCCTGGATAGGCATCCTCTTCTGCCTCACCCAGTCCGCCATGTTCTCCGGGCTGAACCTGGCGTACTTCTCGATCGGGCGCATGCGGCTCGAGGCCGAGGCGGAGGGCGGCAACGAGGCCGCGCGGCAGGTGCTCAGGCTCCGGGAAGACGCCAACCTGCTGCTCTGCACCATCCTGTGGGGCAACGTGGCGGTCAACGTGCTGCTGGCGCTGTTGTCGGAGTCGGTCTTGAGCGGCGTGATGGCCTTTGCGTTCTCCACCGTGGGCATCACCTTCTTCGGCGAGATCATCCCGCAGGCGTACTTCTCGCGGAACGCCATGCGCATGGCGGCGGCGCTCAGCCCCGTCATCCGCTTCTACCGGGTGTTGCTCTACGTGGTCGCCAAGCCCTCCGCCCTGGTGCTGGACGGCTGGATCGGACCCGAGGGTCCGACCTTCCTCCGCGAGCGCGACATGGAGCTGATCCTCCAGAAGCACATCCGCGAGGGAGACTCCGAGATCGGCGAGACCGAGGGGCGCGGCGCGCTGAACTTCCTGACCCTCGACGACCGGCTGATCTCCGAAGAAGGCGTGGAGCTGGCCCCGGAGACCGTGCTCGCGTTCCCCTCCAAGCTCGATCTGCCCATGCTGCCGGGCCCGAACGAGCCCGGAGCCAGCGAGCTCATCGAGACCCTGAGCGCGTGTTCCTACAAGTGGACCGTGATCACCGACGAAGCGGGCCAACCCCTGCTCGTGCTGGACACCCCGAGCTTTCTCCGGGAAGTGATGGCGGGCAACGAGGACCTCGACGTGTACGCGTTCTGCCACCGGCCGATCGTGGTGATGGACCCCGAGGCGACCCTGGACACGGTGCTCGACCAGCTCGTGGTCGAGGCCGAGCACCACGAGGACTGGGTGATCGATCGGGACGTCATCCTGTACTGGGGCGGCGACGTGAAGCGCATCGTGACCGGCGCCGACATCCTGGGCCGGCTGCTCCAGGGGATCGCGCAGCGCACCCACCAGGGGAAGCACCTGCCGGTTCGGCCGGCTGGGTAGCGTCGGCGCTCGGAGCGTGCTGCTGGGTGTGCGTCACCCGACGGCCCGGCGCCGCGCGAAGCCCTCGGCCACCGGGGGATCGAAGTGCACGTCGAGCTGGGGGAAGGCGATGACGACACCCGCGTCCTTCAGGGCCCACCACAGGGTCTCGTAGAGATCCGACTGCCGGTTGCGCTGCTCCCATGGATCCCGGATCCAGACCCTCACGGCGAAGTTGACCGAGCTGTCCCCGAAGCCGGTCATCTGCACCACGGGCGCAGGCTCCGCGCAGGCGTAGTCCAGCTTCGCGATGGCGGACTCCAGGGCCCGGCGCACCTGGTGCATGTCGGAGTCGTAGGTCACACCGACCACCGCGCAGATGCGGAAGCTGCCCTCCCCCAGGCTGAAGTTGCGCACGGCGTCGGCGACCAGGTTGGAGTTCGGCACGATCAGGGCCTCGCCATCGCGCGTTCGAACCACCGTGGCGCGGATGCCCAGCTCCTCGACCCGGACCACGCTCCCTGCGATCAGCAGCGTGTCGCCCGGGCGGATCGAGCGCTCCACCATCAGGATCAGACCGCTCACGAAGTTCTGGGCGATGTTCTGCATCGCGAAGCCGATGCCCACGGCAAACACCGCGCCGGCGGCGAAGAGCGCGCCCAGATCGATGCCCACGGTCTGGAGCGCCACACCCAGGCCCATGGCGAGCACGGTGTAGTGGGTCAGGCGCTGGACCAGAGCCACGGTGCCCTGGTCCGTCACGCCGCGAACGTGAAAGGCCGTCACCAAGCCGCGCTGTGTGAGGCGGGACAGCCAGAAGGTCAGCACGACGACCAGCAGGAACAACGCGATGGTCATCAGGCTGATCGGCGTGCCCGCGATCTGGAAGAGCGAGAGGTTCAACAACCCCTCCGAGGTCTGAACCAGGCCGTCCAGCTCGCCCAACACCTCGCCTGCATCCATCGGAACCTCCACGTCAGTCGTTCGCCGCGGAGGGCACGGCCCTCCTCGCGTGCAGCTTAAGTGCACCAGGCCTCGGAGACCCGTCGGCGACCCCGCTCGGGGCAGTTCGCCCCAGCCCGGTGCATCACGCCCCATCCGACCGGGTCAGGAATCCCCAAGCGGACGCTCGAGGAGTTGGCACGGCCCTTGAATGCATGGAGCGCTCACACTCCAGGACGGAGGGTCGCGCCATGTTTCGCCGTGTCGCCGCCCTGCTCTCGGGCGTGGCGTTGATCCTCACCGGCTGCGGGCTGGTGGGCACCCTCGTTCCCCTGGAGCTGGGCGACCGAGGGGCCTCCGATCTGGCGGTCGGCCTGGTGGGCTCCGCGTACTACCTGGGCATGCTCGTTGGAGCGCTCACCCTGGACCGGGTGGTGCAAGCGGTCGGGCACGTGAGGGCCTTCGCGGCCTTCGGCGCCCTGCTGGCCGCCAGCTGCCTGGCGCTCGGAGAGGTCACGGCGATCGCATCCTGGGCGACCCTCCGCCTCCTGGCCGGCGGGTGCATCGTCGGGCTCTTCCTGGTGGCCGAGTCGTGGCTCGCCGGGGAGTCGAAGGCCGCGCGGGGGAGCCTGCTCGCTGCCTACAGGGCTCTGGTGGGGCATGGCGCTGGCCTCGTGTGCCCTGGCCCTCGCCGCGGCGCGCCGCGGGTTCGCGGTGCCACCGGTCGACGATCCCGGCGAGCTGGTGGTGCTGCCGCGCACGAGCGCCGAGGTGTTCTCCCTCCACCCGGACGCGCGCGGCTCACCCGCTGCCGGTGGGGCGCACCGCGATAGCACCGCGTGCGAGGCCCCATGACGAGCGACCCCGCGAGCAGCCGCCACGACGCGCCCCCGCCTGAGCGGCGGGTTCAGATCTCGCGGTCCCCGAAGCGCACGGTGTAGAGGTCCGTGCGCCGATCGTTCCAGCACTGGACCGTGCCGGTCCTCCGGTGGCGCCGGAGCACCTCGAGGTCGAGGTCGTGGGCGACGACCGTCTCGACGTTCGGGTCGGCCTGCGCCGAGATGCCGTCCTGGGGAAAGGGCATGTCCGAGGGGGTCAGCACCGCGCTCTGTGCGTAGTGGACGTCCGCGTTCTCCACGAAGGGGAGGTTGCCGACGCACCCTGCCGTGACGGCGAAGAGGTGGTTCTCGACGCAGCGCGCCTGGGCGCAGACCCTCACACGGTTGTGCCCGTAGCGATCGTTGGTGTTGTAGGGAACGAAGAGCAGGCTCGCCTGGTCCGCCGCCACCTTCCTCCCCAGCTCCGGGAACTCGACGTCGTAGCAGATCAGGATGGCGACCCGCGCCCTGTCGGTGTCGAAGACCTCGACCGTGTCACCGCCGCGCACCCCCCACCAGCGCGCCTCCGAGGGCGTGATGTGGATCTTCTTCTGGGCGTCGATGCGTCCGTCGCGGTGGAAGAGGTAGGCCACGTTGTAGAGCTGGTCGCCCTCCAGCGTGAACTGCGACCCACCGATCACGTTCACGTTGTAGCGGGTGGCGAGGTCGTTGAAGAGCTCGAGGTAGCGCGGCGTGAAGGTGGCGAGCTCCCGCGCGGCGTGGCCCGGGCGGTTGCTCCCGACCAGGCTCAAGAGCTGCACGGTGAACAGCTCGGGGAAGAGCAGGAAGTCGGCCTTGTAGTCGCTCGCCGTGTCGACGAAGAACTCCACCTGCCGCTCGAACTCCTCGAAGTTCGCGATGGCGCGCATCTGGTACTGCACCAGGGACACCCGCACGGGCTGGGTCGCTCTCAACACCCGGCGCGCCGAGCGCTTGCGCACGTACCCGAGGTTCAGCCACTCGAGCGAGGTCCCGTAGCCCAGCGACGCCTCGTCCTCGGGCAGGTAGTCCGCGAGCAGCTCGCGGAGCAGGAAGCCATTGGAGACCTGCGCGGTCAGCACGGGGTCGAACAGGCGCTTGGCCTGCACCTCCTCCACGTACTCGGCCGCGCTCATCGAGTCGGCGTGCGCCGCGTAGCCTGGGATGCGCCCGCCGATGGCCATGCGCTTCAGGTTGCGGTCGCGGCAGAGCCGCTTGCGCCAGTCGTAGAGCCGACGCGACAGCTTCATCCCACGCCAGTCCGGGTGGACCTGCAGCTCCACGCCGTAGAGCGTGTCGCCGTCGGCGTCGTGGTTGCTCAGGAAGCCGTCGCTGGAGATCGCGCTCCAATCCCCCCAGACGTCGTGGTCGCCGGAGTCGATGATGAGCTGCGCGCAGGTGGCCACGAGCACGCCGTCGGCCAGCACCCCGGCCTGGGCTTGATCCCAACGCCGGAGCTGTGCCTCGAGGTGCTCGCGGGTCCAGGCCTCCATGTCGGGGAAGCAGAGGCGCTGGAGCTCCACCAACGCGTCGAAGTCCGCAACGGTGAGGGGCCGAAGCTCGATCCGCGTCTCGAAGTCCTCGAGGTCGATGCGCATCATGAACCTACGCCGCTGCGGGATGCAGGACCTGCACCGTCTGGAAGGGTCTGGTCGTCCATGGTTCGGTCTCCGTTCGCGACGCGCTCCACGCGGTCGACGCGGGTCAGGTCGTGGGCGCTGACGACGCATCCGTCGTTCAGGGTTCTTCGTCGCCTTCGAGGTAGGTGTATCCGTCGAGCGCTTCGCGGTAGTGGCGCAGCAGCAGCCGCGCGTCCTGGCGGGTGAAGCCGCGGCCGTTCCGCAGGGCGTCCTCGGAAGCCCGCCGCACCGCCGCCAACAGATCCCGGGGCTGGTACTGCACGTGGCTCAGCACGTCGGCGACCGTGTCGCCCTCCTGCACGTGGTCGATGACGTAGCCGTCGTCCCCGTCGAGCGAGACGTGCACGGCATGGGTGTCGCCGAAGAGGTTGTGCAGGTCCCCCAGGATCTCCTGGTAGGCGCCCACGAGGAAGATGCCGAGCAGGTAGGGCTCCCCCTCGCGCAGCGCGTGGAGCTCCAGGGTCGCCCGGACCTCGCGCAGGTCGATGAAGCGGTCGAGCTTGCCGTCGCTGTCGCAGGTGATGTCGGCCAGCACCGCCCGGCGATCGGGGCGCTCGTCCAGCCGATGGATCGGCATGCACGGGAAGAGCTGGTCGATGGCCCAGGCATCGGGCACGGACTGGAACACCGAGAAGTTGCAGAAGTAGATGTCGGCCAGCGCGCGCTCCAGCGCCTTGAGCTCGTCGGGCACGTAGCGGGCGGTTCGCACGGCCTCGCGGACGCGGCCGAGCACCTGCCAGTACGCCCGCTCCAGCGCTGCGCGGTCCTCGATCCGCAGCATCCCCATCGTGAAGGCGGTCAGCGCATCCTCCCGCAGCGCGACCGCGTCGTGCCAACACTCCTGCGCGTTCTTGGAGGTGACGTTCTCGAAGACCTCGACCATCTCGCGGAGCAGCTGCGGCGCGTCGGCGGCGACGGGAGGCGGCGCCCCCTCCGAGCTGTGGCCCGACCGGCCGAGCACGTCGAAGACCAGCACGGAGTGGTGGGCGACCAGCGCCCGGCCGGTCTCGGTGACGATGTTCGGGTGGGCGACGCCGGCCGTGGCGCATGCCGAGGCGATCTCGGCGACCACGTGGTGCGCGTACTCGGTCTCGGAGTAGTTGACGGAGGACTCGTAGCTCGTGCGGCTGCCGTCGTAGTCCACGCCGAGACCGCCACCCACGTCGAAGTAGCCCATGGGGGCGCCCAGCCGAACCAGCTCGGTGTAGAGGCGCGACGCTTCGCGCAGAGCGCTCTGGAACGAACGGATGGCCGTGACCTGCGAGCCGATGTGGAAGTGCAGGAGCTCGAGGGTGTCGAGCTGCCCGGCCGCCTCGAGCTGGCCGACGGCGGTCACGATCGCGGCGGTGGACAGGCCGAACTTGGCGTGGTCCCCCGCCGAGGTCTGCCAGCGGCCCTTGCCGGGACGGCTGAGCTTGGCGCGCAGGCCGAGGCGCGGCTTCACCCCGAGCCGCTCGGCCACCCGGAGGACCAGGGGGATCTCCGCGAGCTGCTCGACGACGATCATCGGGTTCCGCCCGAGCTTCTGCGCGAGCAAGGCGGTCTCGATGTACTCTTCGTCCTTGTAGCCGTTGCACACGATCAACGCTTCGGGGTCGTCGAGCAACGCCAGGACCACCAGGAGCTCCGGCTTGCTGCCGCACTCCAAGCCCAGGTGGTGCGGCCGACCAAAGCGGACCATGTCCGCCACCAGGTGCGCCTGCTGGTTGACCTTGATGGGGTACACGCCCCGGTACCGGCCCTGGAAGTCGTAGGCCTTGAAGGCCTTCTGGAAGGCGCCGGCCAAGGTCGCGATGCGCCGCTCCACGATCTCGGTGAAGCGGATCAGCAGCGGCAGAGGCAGCCCGCGGTCCTCGAGCTCGCTGACCAGGCCGTACAGGTCGATGGCGCCACCGCGCGGGCCCCGCGGCGTGACCAGCACGCGCCCTTCGGCGGAGACCGAGAAGTACTCCTTGCCCCAAGCCTCGACGTTGTACAGCTCCAGGCTGTCCTTGACCTTCCACGGGCGCATGCGCTGCCCTCCCCTTCACGAGACCCGAACCCTCAGGACTTGGCGAGCCGCTGCGCGACCCCCGCCACGAGCAGCGGCCACACGGTGGTGGCGTCGGCGTGGACCTCCGCGTAGCGGCCGCCCTCCGCTGGAGGGGCGAACTTGCCCCAGCTCACCCCCTCGCTGTAGCTGCAGCCGGAGAGTCCACCCCAATGCACGGGCTCCGGGCAGATCCGCACGCCGTAGCTGAAGCGGCTTCGAGGCCCGTCGTCGCCGAGCGCCTCGGTGAGGCAGTCGAGGAAGGGAGGCGCTTGCTGGGCCCAGTTCCGCGGCACGCCGCCACCGATCGTGAAGATGCCCAGCTTCGGAGCCTTCGCCACGAAGCGGGTGTAGTGCACCAGATCCCGGTACGGGTCGAAGCCCACCTGCAGGGCTTCCATCGCGTCGCTCCGGTCGCACCCCTGCGCCCGCATGTGGGCGGTGAGCGCGGCGGTGCAGACCTCGAGGCCCATCTCGCTGTCGGTGAAGGCGGGCACGAAGATGGGCACCCCACGGCGGTAGGCCTCGGCCACCGGACCCCGAGCGCCCGGCGAGCGCTCGTCGAGCCAGCCACCGAAGACCCGGAGCACGTCGGCCGAGCTGAAGGTGGGCGGCAGCCGCGGCCAGATGTGGCGGCCCACGACCTCCCCGAGCCGGTTCAAGTTGGCTTCGAGCTCGTAGGTGTCGTACACGCGGTTGTAGCCGCGCTCGAAGAGCGCAGCGTCGTCGACGTCGGGCCGCGCCTTGTAGTGGCGCATGCCGGCGAGCTCCACCAGGCCGTGGGTCATCAGGGCGCCGGTGGAGACCACCGCGTGCACCCAACCCCGCTCGATCATCTCCGCGATGAGCAGGTTCATCTTGGCCACGGTCATCGCACCCGAGAGGGTGAGCACCACCCGGCAGTCCGGGTCCCGGATCATCGCCTCGAGCACGTCGGCGGCTTCGCCGAGCCGACGACCGCCGAAGCTCGTGCGCGCCATCGCCCGCAACAGCCCGTCGAAGTCGTCGAGCGCGCGGGGATCGAGGGTGTCGAGCGGTGTCAGGCCGTCCTCGTCGCTGTGGTCGACGAGGCGGCTCTTCCACGGATCCACGCTACCAGTCGACGTGGTGGTGGTGGTCGTCGTCGTCGTCGTCGTCGTCGTCGTCGTCGAGATCCGCCCCCGTGGCCTCCAGCTCGGCCCAGACGTCTTCCGGGTCGATGTCGGCGGCACGGCAGGCGTCCTCGACGGTGAACTCGCTCATGGGCAGCCCGTACCAGGCCAGCACGTCGGCGGCCTCGGGGCTGGTGGCGGCCAGCTTTCGAACGGAGGCGCGGCGATCCAGCATCATTGCCAGTCCTCCGAGCGCTGGGGCCGGCGCGGGGAGCGGTGGACGCCGCCGAGCTCGTCGTCGTCATCGTCGTCGACGTCATCGTCGTCATCGTCGTCGAGGTCGAGGTCGTCCTCGTCCTCGTCCTCCCAGTCGTCGTCGTCCTCGTCGTCCCAGTCGTCGTCGTCCTCGTCGTCGCGCTCGTCGTCGTCTTCGTCTTCGTCGTCGTCGCCCACGTCGTTCCAGGCGTCGTCCATGTCGTCGTCGTTCCCCGGGAGGGCCGCGACCAGCTCGCCCTTGAGCTCCCAGTAGTTCACACCGGCGTCGCGACAGAGCTGCTCGAGGGTCTCGTTGCCCTCGAGGTCCTCGAGGTCGATGTCGAATTCCTCCAGCACCTCCTGCACGACCGGGTCGGCCTTCAGGAGCGTGGAGATGCGCGTGCGTGAGGTGATCGGCATGGGACCTCCTGGGGCCAGCGGGGCCCGTCGTCCGCCCTCTGCCAAGCACATCCCGTGCCAACTCGGTAGACTGGACGCGCTGGGAGACGCCCATGTCGAAGCGCGGTCGGCTGCTGGTCGTGGTCGACCGGAGACGACATCTCCGGGGGCTTGCCACGGAGATGGCCCGGAGGGGCTTCGAGCTCGCCTGGGTCGGGCCGATCGAGAAGGCGGCCGAAGCCCTGGCGACCACCCAGGTGGACGTGGTGCTCTGCGCGTGGGACGACGGCGAAGGGTCGGCCCTCGCCCGGCAGGTGTACCAGCACCACGACGGCCTGCCCGTGCAGCTGATCGTGCCCGAGGAAGGCAGCGAGTTCCTCGACGCCGCCAGCCGCGCCGGGGCCTTCGGCGCGCTGATGGAGCCGGTCGATCCCGGCGCCCTGGAGCTCGCGCTGGACCGCGCGGTGGAACACGCCGCCCTCCGCCGCGAGGTCGAGCGCCTCGAGGCGGTGGTGCAGGACAGCAAGGGCTTCGAGGACCTGGTCGGCGCCAGCCCCGCGATGCGCAGGCTCTACGATCTGCTGGAGCGCGCGGCCGACAGCGACGCGACGGTGCTCCTGACCGGCGAGAGCGGCACGGGCAAGGAGCTCGTCGCCGAGGCGCTCCACCAGAGGAGCCGGAGGTGCGGTGGCCCCTTCGTGGCCGTGAACTGCGCGGCGGTGCCCGACGCCCTGCTCGAGAGCGAGCTCTTCGGCCACGAGAAGGGCGCCTTCACCGACGCGCGGAACACGCACCGAGGGCTCTTCGAAGAAGCCAACGGCGGCACCCTGTTCCTCGACGAGGTCGCCGAGCTCGGGACCCTGCTCCAGCCCAAGCTGCTTCGCGCGCTGCAGAAGCGGGCCATCCGGAGGGTGGGTTCCTCCAGCGAGAAGCCCTTCGACGCCCGCGTGATCGCGGCCACCAACCGGGACCTCGAGACCCTCGTGCACGACGGGACGTTTCGCGAAGACCTCTACTACCGGCTGCACGTCATCCACGTCGAGCTGCCCCCGCTGCGGTCACGCGGCCAGGACGTGCTCCTCCTCGCGCGCACCTTCCTCGAGCGCCTCGTGGTGCGCTCCGAGAAGGTCATCGACGGGCTCACCCCCGAGGCCGAGCGCAGGCTCATGGCCTACCGGTGGCCGGGCAACGTGCGCGAGCTCGAGAACGCGATGGAGCACGCGGTGGCGCTGAGCCGCTCGCGTCGGATCGACCTCGACGACCTCCCCGAGCGCATCCGCGGCTACCGTTCGAGCCACGTGGTGGTGGCCGCCAGCGATCCCGAGGAGCTGGTCCCGATGCACGTGGTGGAGGAGCGCTACATCCGCCGGGTGCTGCAGGCCGTCCGCTACAACAAGACCCAGGCCGCTCGCATCCTGGGCTTCGACCGCAAGACCCTCCGCCGGAAGCTTCTCCGCTACGGGATCGAGGCGGAACGCCCCGCATGAGGCCGGGGCGATTCGCCCCACCCCGGGTCAGGACGCCCCAACGCCGCCGCGGGCCGCGGCTATGGACGTCGGCACGGTTGGTGCAGTCCTGCGCGCGACCGGTTCGCCCGGAGGTCAGGGTGCGGATCCTGTTGATCACCAACGACGCTCGTGCGCTGAAGCCCGAGCAGGCCACGACGCTCCTGGGCTTTGGAGCCTCGGAGCGTGGATGGCAGACGTGGGTCGGCGACGCCCGCGAGCTGTACGTCGATGGCGCCCAGGGTGTGTGTGTGCGCGCGCGGCAGGTCCCGCGCTCCGCCGATGTGAGCCGCTGGCAGAAGCAGCTCGCCGCCGCGCCGCTGACCGCCGTTGCGCTCGGGCAGGTGGACGCCGTGCTGGTGCGCACGAACCCCGGCCGGGGGACCGGCACCGACCACGACACCGCGATCGCCATGCTCGCGATGGCGGAGCACAACGGGGTGCGCGTGCACAACTCACCACGGGCGCTGATGACGTGGCGCGGAAAGCTGTCGCAGGCGCTGGTGCCAAAGCGTTACCGGCCTCCATGGCGCGCTGGCCTCGCGAGTGGGGCCGTGGACGCCTTCCTGCTCGGACGGGAGGGGCGAAGCGTGGTGAAGCCGCTCGTGGGCACCCAGGGGCGGGGCGTGGTCCGGCTCGAGCACCAGGACGGGTCCCGCGGTGGGGTGATGGACGGCATGCTGCAGGGCGGCGGCATCATCGCGCAGGACTACCTGGAGGAGGCGCCGGCCGGCGACATCCGGATCATCGTGATCGAAGGCCAGGTCCTTCGGGCGAAGGGACGTGTGGCGGCGGTCGGCCGGCGGCCGCCGAAGGGCGACTTCCGCAGCAACGTGGCCGCGGGGGGGACGGCCTGGTTCCCCGACACGGTCCCGCCCGACGCCCTCCGCGCTGCGACCGCCACCGCGAAGAACCTCGCAGCGGCGGGGCTCCTGGTGGCGGGGGTCGACATCGTCGGAGGGCAGGTGGTGGAGGTGAACCTGGCAAGCCCGGGTGGCTTCCACGACATCCACTCACACACTGGGATCGACGTCGCCGGAGCGGTGCTCGACGCGGTGGAAGGGAAGGCATGAGTGCTCAGCTGGTCGAACGACTCGACCTGACCGCGGTGCCCGAGGGCAGCATCCGCCGACTGCTGGTGCTGCTCCATCGGGATGCGCTCGACCGACCGGTCCGCGTGCCGGTCATGGTGGCCGCCGGGACCTCTCCCGGGCCCGTGGTGGGGGTGACCGCGGCGCTCCACGGCAACGAGATCAACGGCGTACCGGTGATCCATCGCCTGTTCGAGAAGCTCGATCTGCAGAAGCTGCGGGGGACGGTGGTGGCGGTGCCCGTGGTGAACGTGCCCGGCTTCCTGGCGGGCACCCGGAACTTCCGGGACGACCGCGACCTGAACCACCTGATGCCGGGCAAGGCCGAGGGCCACGCCGCCGAGGTCTACGCGCACCGCTTCATGGAACGGATCGTGAGGCAGCTCGAGGTGCTGGTCGACCTGCACACGGCGAGCTTCGGTCGCGCCAACTCGCTCTACGTCCGAGCCGACATGCTGAACCCCACGACCGCGCGCATGGCGTACCTGCAGCGGCCCCAGATCATCGTGCACAACCCACCGCACGACGGCACCCTGCGCGGCGCGGCCGACGACCTCGGCATCCCCGCGATCACGGTCGAGATCGGCAACCCCCACCGCTTCCAGCCCGAGTACATCCGGCGTTCGCTCGTGGGGATCCGGCGGCTGTTGGCCGATCTCAAGATGGTCCCCCGCCGGGCCGTGGCGCCCGGTCCGGAGCCGCTCTTGTGCGCGTCGAGCCACTGGCTGTTCACCCGACGCGGGGGGCTCCTGCGGGTGCTGCCCCAGGTGACCGAGCATGTGGAGGCCGGCCAGGTGCTCGCCACGCTCACCGACCCCTTCGGCGACGTGATCGACGAGATCGTGGCGCCGCACGCGGGCGTGGTGATCGGCCGGGCCATCGACCCGGTGGTCGGCACCGGCGGGCGCGTGGTCCACCTCGGGCAGGTGGCGGACGACGACCATGGCTTCCTGCGTCGAGGTCCCGAGTGACCCGGACCGTGGCGCCCGAGGCCTTCGAGCCCGCAGCGCACTTCTACCCGCGGGTGCTCAACGCCCAGATCCACCCCCTGGTGCGCTACTTCCTGGGGCTGGGGCTGGACCGCGTGGTGGCCCGGTACTGCCACCTGAACCCCACGGTCGACCCCGAGGTGCTGGGCGAGCTCCTGACGCGACGGCCCCGGTACCTCCGCTGGGCCGGCTGCGACCTGCTGCACGTCACGACCGAGGCGGGGCAGCGCCGCATGGTGGTGGTGGAGACCAACTCGTCGCCCAGCGGACAGAAGTCGATGCCGCTCTACGAGGAAGAACAAGAACAGGGCGGGTACCGGGATCTGCTGGAGAGGACCTTCTGGCCCATGCTCAAGGGGCGCCCCCGCGAGCACGGCGACCTGGCGGTGATCTACGACAAGAACGAGATGGAGGCCAGCGGCTACGCCGCGGTCATGGCCGACCTCGCCGCCGAGCCCGTGCACCTGGTCCCCTTCTACGAGGACGACCCCGATCCCCCCGCGCGCTTCGAGGACGGGTGGCTGGAGGTGCGGGTCGAGGGCGCCTGGCGACGGGTGCGGGCCGCGTTCCGGTACGTCACGCAGCGCCCGTGGACGCGGATCCCGCTGCACAGCAAGACCCGCATCCTCAACCCCATCGCGGCCTGCCTCGCAGGGGGCCGGAACAAGGCGGTGGCCGCCAAGGCCTACGACATCTTCAACGGCGACCTGCAGGGGACCGGACTCCAGATCGACCTGCCCGAGACGATCTGGGACGTGTCGCCGCGCGAGGTGCCGCTCTGGGTCCGACGCTGGGGCGGCCACGCGGTGATCAAGGTCCCCTACTCCAACGCCGGCCAGGGGGTGTGGACCATCACGTCGGCCGCGGAGCTCGAGGCGTTCCAGACCATCCCACAGCGCTACGAGCGCCTGATCGTGCAGGGGCTCGTGGGGAACTACTCCTGGAGCTCGCACGGTCGGAACGGACGCCTCTTCCACGTGGGCACCCTGCCCAACAAGCGCGGCCACGCCTTCGTGGCCGATCTCCGCTTCATGGTGCAGGCCACGACCGAGGGCTTTCGCCCGCTGGCGATCTACGCCCGGCGGGCTCGGCAGCCGCTGGTGCCGGCGCTCGCACCCGGGGAGTCGAGCTGGGAGATCCTGGGCACGAACCTGTCGGTGAAGACCCCCGACGGATGGACCACCGAGACCGAGCGGCTGATGCTCGTGGACCGGCGGGACTTCAACCCGCTGGGGCTCGGGGTCGACGAGCTGATCACGGGCTTCGTGCAGACCGCCCTGGCCACCCTCGCCATCGACGCGATGGCCGTGTCGCTCCACGACAGCAAGGGGCGCTTCCGGCGCAGGCTCTTCGCCGAGCTCAACGAGGACCCCGTGCTCCTCGCGGAGCTGGAGGCGATCAACCGGAGGACCTGAGCTTGGCTCCGGCCGGCCCCTGGGAGGCGATCGCCTGGCAGGCGAGCTTGTAGAGCAGGCGTGCGCCGACGTTCGCGTCCCACGGCGCCGCGCCCACCTCGCAGAGGTCGAAGCCCACGATGCGGTGGCCACGAGCGAGCTCCGCCAGGAGCAGCTGCGCCTCCCTCCAGCTCAAGCCGCCGGGAACCGGGGTGCCGGTGTTCGGACAGAGGCTCGGGTCGAGGCCGTCGATGTCGAAGGTGACCCACACGGGTTCGCCGAGCGGCGCGAGCATCTGGGCGCAGAGGTCGAGCCAGGACAGGCCGCCGAGCTGGGCTCGAGCCAGCGCGGTGTCGGTCCACGTGTGCAGCCGGGGATCGTCCTCGATGCGCCTGGCCTCCGCGCTGCCGAGGTCCCTCACCCCGACCTGCACGACGCGAACGTGGTGGCCATCGAGCACGTTGTGCAGGATCGAGGCATGGGACTCGGCGAAGCCTTCGTAGGCCACCCGCAGATCGGCGTGCGCGTCGACGTGCAGGATGGACAGCCCCGGGAACCGCTCGATGGCGGCGCGCATGGCCCCCAGCGGCACGCTGTGGTCGCCGCCCAGGATGCCGGGAATGCGGCCCCGGTCGAGCTGCTGCACGGTCCAGGTCTCGACGGCGGCCGTGCGCTGGGCGCTGGCCGCGTCGACCCGCGCGCGGGCTTCGTGGTCCCCGGCACGGGCGAGGGCCGCGTCGCGGCGGGCGGCGGCGTTGAGCTCGGGCAGCAGCGGGGGGGCGGCGGCGATGCCGCGGCGGAACGCCTGGTCGGTCTCCAGGTCGAAGAGGTCGACCTGCCAGCTGGCCTCCAGCACGTGCGGGAAGCACTCCGCGGTGCCCTGGCCCGACGACGTGGTGGCGTCGAAGGGGACCGGCAGCACCCGCACCAGCGCGTCGGTGGGCGGCAGGCCGAAGAGGGTGTCGTGCTGGGCGGGGCCGTCGGCGTCAAAGTCGTCGAGCACGGGATCTCCACGCAGCGAGGTCCCCGGTGTAGCGCGCGTCCAGACGGCGGACCAGCGGTGAGGCGCGCTCAGGGCGAGGTCTCGGCCTGGCACGCGCGGTCGATCCAGAGGGCCCCGAAGGGGACGAGCGACAGGCCCAGGAGCTCCATCGCCCGCTGGGCGCTCCACTCCCGCTCCCGCTGCGCGAGGAGCAGCGTGAGCACGAAGAGCACGAAGAGCCCGCCGTGGAGGCGACCCACGAGGCTGACCGCCGCGGGGAGATCGGCGGCGTACTTCAGTGGCATCGCGACGAGCACCAGCACCAGGTAGGACAGGCCCTCCAGGCCGCTCACGGCGCGGAAGCGGCCCAGGGCCGTGGACAGCAGGCTCGGCATGGTTCGGCAGCTCCTCGCTTGGATCGACGGGGGCGGCGCAGCACGCGACGCGCACCTACCTCTTGGGGGTCCGGGGCTTCCTGCGACGACCACCGCCGCCCTCGAGGCCCGTGTCGAACTTCGGCATGACCTCGCGCCGGATCGTCGTGCCGATGGCCTTCTCGATGGCGGCCAGGTCGCGCTCTTCTTCGGGCGAGACCAGCGTGATGACCTCGCCGTCCTCCCCGGCTCGGCCCGTTCGGCCGCTGCGGTGGATGTAGTCCTCGGGCGACCTGGGCACGTCGAAGTGCACCACGTGGGACACCTTGTCGACGTCGATGCCGCGGGCTGCGACGTCGGTGGCGATGAGGATGGGGCAGGTGCCCGTGCGGAAGTCCTCGAGCGCGGCGATGCGCTCCTGCTGGGTGCGGCCCGAGTGGATGCTCGCCGCCTCGCGCCGGGACGAGCGACGCACGGCGCGGGCGAGCGAGTCGGCCTCGCGCTTGCGCTTCACGAACACGATCACCGAGGTGTGCCGCTCGTAGGAGAGGATCCGGCCGAGCAGCGCCGCCTTGCGCCGGCCCGCCACGCTGAACGCGCAGTGGACCAGGGTGTCGGCGGGCTTGCTCGGGTCCACGGCCACGGTCTCGGGGTCGCGCAGGATGGTGTCGGCGAGCTTGCGCACCTTCGACGGCATGGTGGCCGAGAAGAGCAGCGTCTGGCGGTCCCGGGGCAGGTTCGCCACGATCAGGTGCACGTCGGGCAGGAAGCCCATGTCGAACATGCGGTCGGCCTCGTCGAGCACCAGGAACTGCACGGTGCTCATGTCGAGGTAGCCCTGCTTCATGTGGTCCATCAGCCGGCCGGGGGTGGCGACGATGATCTCCACGCCGGAGCGGATGGCGTCCTCCTGGGGGTTCATCTTCACGCCGCCGATGATGGCCACGCTCGACAGGCCCACGTGGTAGCCCAGCGCCAAGGCCTGCTCGTCGATCTGGAGGGCGAGCTCACGGGTCGGGGTGAGCACCAGGACCCGGAGGATGCCCGGCTTGGTGCCAGCGAGCTGGTGCAGGATAGGGACCAGGAAGGCCGCGGTCTTGCCGGTGCCGGTGGACGCCGACGCGATCAGGTCGCGTCCTTCGGCGCCCAGCGGGATGGCCTTGGCCTGGATGGGGGTGGGCTCGGTGAAGCCCATGTCGGACAGGCCGGCGAGGACCTCGGGGGCGAGGCCCATGGAATCGAAGGAAATACGTGCTCCGGGGTGGGATGCGGGCAGGTAACGCCCGCGGGGCTGCTGCAGGCCATCAGCCCTTCACGAACCGCCCCGCCGCCACCATGACCCCTGCGATGACCAGCTCCAACACCCTGGCCTGGATCGCGACCTGACCGGAGCCGTCGGCCACGATCCCGACCAGGCGGCCGACCGAGACCACGCCCATCATCACTGCGACCGCGTGCAGCCAGGTGGCGTTCTCTCGAACCAGACCGAGCACCACCATCACGCCGCCGCCCATGAGCAGCCCGGAACACCAGAACGCTCCAGCAGCAGAGTTACCCACGAACTGGGACAATCGGCTGCAGACCTCCTCTGGTCCTGGAACGCGCGCAACGTTCGGCCGGTGTGAGGCATCCTGCAGGCTCCTGCGCACGCGAACGCCTCGCGGCCGCCTCGGGGGAGCTCGCATGCACGTCGACGTCGCCATCCTCGGAGCCGGTACGGCCGGCCTCACCGCGCGCCGCGCCGCCGAGAACGCGGGCGCGTCGGTGGCCGTGATCGATCCGGGTCCTTTCGGCACCACCTGTGCGCGGGTGGGGTGCATGCCCTCGAAGCTCCTCATCGCCGCAGCCGACGCCGCGTGGCACGCGCGGGAGGCCGAGGTGTTCGGGGTGCACACCACCGTGCAGGTCGACGGTGCCGCCGTGATGGCGCGCGTGCAGGCCGAGCGCGACCGCTTCGTGGGCTTCGTGCTCCGGGGGGTGCAGGGCCTCCGCGACCGTGGCGTGCTCCTGGAAGGACGCGCCCGGTTCCTCGCGCCCGGAAGGCTGGAGGTCGACGGGTACGGCGAGGTGCAGGCACGCAGCGTGGTGCTGGCGGTGGGCGGCCGCCCCTTCGTGCCGCCCCCCTTCCGCGGGCTGGGCACGCGCGTGATCTCCAGCGACCAGGTCTTCGACCTCCCCACCCTGCCCGAGAGCGTGCTCGTGGTCGGCGCCGGGGTGATCGGGCTGGAGCTGGGCCAGGCGCTCCACCGGCTGGGCGTCCGGGTCACGATCGTCGGACGGGAGCGTCTCGGCCCGCTGTCGGATCCGGTGGTGGCGGCTTCCGCCCGGGACGCCCTGGGCCGCGAGCTCGACCTGCAGATGGGCCACGAGCTCCACGGCGCCGTGGAGACGCCCGACGGGGTGCACGTCACCTGGTCGGGAGCCGGCGGTCCGCGCGAGGCGGTGTTCGAGCACGTGCTCGTCGCCGCGGGACGCCGAAACAACCTCGACGGCGTGCGCCTCGAGAACGCCGGCGTGCCGCTGGACGACCGCGGCCTCCCCGCCGTCGACCTCGCCACCCTCCAGGTGGGCGACACGAACGTGTTCGTCGCGGGCGATGCCTCGGGCTTCCGGCCGCTCCTGCACGAAGCCGCCGACGAGGGGCGCATCGCCGGAGCCAACGCCGCGACCTTCCCACGGGTGCAGGCCGGTCGCCGCCGCACGCCGCTGGCCGTGGTCTTCACCGACCCGAACCTCGCGGTCGTCGGCGAGCCCTGGTCGGCGATGCCCGATCGCTGCGCTGTCGGCCAGATCGACTACGGCGACCAGGGGCGAGCGCGCGTGATGAACCAGCACCGCGGCATCGTGCGCCTCTACGCCACCCGCGACTGCGGCCGGCTGGTGGGGGCCGAGCTGTGTGGTCCGCGGGTCGAGCACACCGCGCACCTGCTCGCCTGGGCCATCCAGTCGGGGCTGACCGTAGACGACGCCCTGTCGATGCCCTTCTACCACCCGGTCATCGAGGAGGGCCTCCGGACCGCGCTGCGCGATCTACGCACCGCGCTGCACGAGGTCTGCCCGATAGTCGGTGAAGACGACGACGAGCCCGGCCACTGAACCCCACACTCCCGACCCCACCCTCACGGAGACCCGATGCTCACCCGCGGGCGAGGACACGGCCCGCTGACCGCAGGCCGGAGCCGTGGCCCGCGCAGAGGCGCCCTCCCAGCGGATAGAGCGACCGGATGAGCCTCTTCCTGCTGGCGTGCGCCCCCGCCTTCGAGCCCCTCGACCTGCCCGCCGACCAGGCCGCCTGGGGCGTGCCCGTGGGCGTCAGCGCGCTGTCCGACGCAGCGCAGGTCTGGTACCCGGCCGCCGACGCCCATGCCGACGACGCCGGCGAGGAGCTCGGCCTGGGTGACTTCGTGCCGACCGAGGTGGCCGACCTGCTGGGCAACCCCACGCTGCCGACCATCCCCAGCCGTGGCGTGCGCGACGCTGCACCGCGCCCGACCGAAGCGCCCTACCCGGTCATCGTGTTCAGCCACGGCTTCGGCGGCTTCAACGCCCAGTCCCTGGACCTCGTCGAGCACCTGGCGTCGCGCGGCTACGCAGTGGTGGCCACCGACCACGCCGGTCGCCGCCTGGCCGACGTGCTGCCCTGCCTGTTCTCCCCGCCGCTCGACGGCTGCGCCATCGACACCGACGACCCCGGCCCCGGCCAGGTGGAGGACCTGCTGGACCTGCTCGGCACCCTGGGCGCGGACCATCTTCTGGCGGAGCGGCTCGACCTCGACCTGCTGGGGCTCTCGGGCCACTCCGCCGGCGGCGCGACCACCGCCACCCTGGGGAACGAGGACGAGCGCTTCGATGCGCTCTTCGCCATGGCCATCCCCGCAGGCGTGGAACGCGACGTGCCCTTCGCGTCCTTCGGCGGCAGCTGCGACGCCTTCGCCGACCCGTCGGACACGTCCGACGCGATGGACGCCGGCCTGTACCTGCAGCTCGCCGGCGCCGGCCACATGGCCTTCACCGACCTCTGCCAGATGCAGGTGACCGAGCTGGCCGAGCAGCACTTCGCCGGCCGCGACGACCTGAACGAGACCTGGTACGCGCAGCTCTTGGAGCTCGCCACGAGCGGCTGTGCCGAGGCCCTGCCCCCGGCCCTGGAGGGCTGCGAGGGCGGGTACCTCGACCTCGATGTGTCGGCCGAGATCATCCGCTACGCCAGCACCAGCTTCTTCGACGAGGCCCTGCTCGCCGGCACAGGACCGATCGACGGGGCCTACGCGCAGCTCGCGGTCGAGGCGCGCTGAGGGGAGCACGACAAGCCGTGACAGCCCCCGCGTGACGCCCATGGCCCCCTCCGGTGTCTACTCTCCGGCCCACCCGCAGGGCCGAACCGAGGCAGCATGCGTGCACGCCGGGCCATCGCCCTCCGCCGCTTCGTGCGGCGGCCCTCCCCCACCCTCCACACCTTCCGGGTGGTGGCGGGCGAGTTCTCGATCGAGCACACGGTCGCCGCCAGCAACTGGCTCGAGGCGCTCGGGCTCGCGACCGAGAGGATGGGCGACCGCTTCGAGCCGATGGCCCTGGAGCGGGTGGACCTGAGCGAGCGGACCGTGCTGGTCCGCTTGCTCGGGACCGGCCGAAGCTTCTGCATCCAGCGACTGGTCGAGGAGCCGCCGCCCCCCACACCGCGTCCGCCGTCGGCCGCAGAGGCCGTGGTCGCGGTGAGCGGGATCTGGGAGCTCTTGTAGGTCCGCAATAGGGGCCAGCCATGACCGACGCCCTGAACCTGTTCGAGCTCGAGGCCCTGGCCAACCAGAAGCTCGAGCCCATGGCCCGCGACTACTACCGCTCCGGCGCGCACGACGAGCTCACCCTGGCCCGCAACCAGCAGGCCTTCCGCGAGCTCTGCCTGCACTACCGCGTGCTCACCGGGGTCTCGGACCGCGACCTCTCGACCGAGGTGCTGGGTCGCCGGCTGTCGCTGCCCGTGATGACCGCTCCCACCGCCTTCCACGGCCTGGCCCACGAGCACGCCGAGCTGGCCACGGCCTGGGGCACCGCGGCCTCGGGCAGCACCATGATCCTCTCCACGCTGTCGAACACCGACGTCGAACGGGTGGTCGAGGCCGCGCGCGGGGAGCTGTGGTTCCAGCTCTACGTGTACCGGGACCGCGAGGCCACCAAGGCCCTGGTCCAGCGGGCCGAGGCGGCCGGCGCGAAGGCCCTCGTGTTGACGGTCGACGCGCCGCTGCTGGGCACGCGCGAGCGCGACGTGCGCAACGGCTTCACGCTGCGCGGCGACCTCGACGTGCGGAACCTGTCGGGCGATCGCAAGGACCTGCCGCCCGCGGTCAGGGACTCCGGGCTCGCCGCGTACTTCTACCAGCTGCTCGACCCGGCGCTGAGCTGGGACGACGTGACCTGGCTCCGGTCGATCACGCGGCTGCCCGTGCTGGTCAAGGGCATCGTGCGCGCCGACGACGCCCTGCTGGCGGTGGAGCACGGCGCGGCCGGGGTGGTGGTCTCCAACCACGGTGGGCGCCAGCTCGACACCTCGCCTGCCACCATCGAGGTGCTGCCGCGGATCGCCGAGGCGCTCGACGGCCGCGTGCCGCTCCTGTTCGACGGCGGCGTGCGGCGAGGCACCGACGTGCTCAAGGCGGTGGCGCTGGGGGCGCGCGCCGTGTTGATCGGTCGCCCGGTGCTGTGGGGGCTGACGCTGGGCGGCAAGCAGGGGGTGGAGCGGGTCTACGAGCTGCTGCGCGCCGAGATCGACCTGGCCATGGCGCTCTGCGGTGCGAGCACCCTGGCCGAGCTCGACCGGAGCCTGATCACCGGCTGAGCCAGTCCACCACCCGCTGCCTCACCGCGGCCACGCGCATCAGGCCGGTGTGCGTGACGTTCGCCGTCGGAGCGAGCACCAGCAACCGCTCCCGCACGAGCGGGAACAGGCCGCAGGCATCCGGCCCCTGCACGGGCGCGAACACGCTGCTGGTGGGCACCACCAGGTCGTTGGGCACCGGCAGCGCGTGGTGGGCGATCTCGCTCCGCCGGAGGGGCAGCTTGCCCTTCAGCAGCACCGGGTTCGGCGCCCCGTGGTCGAAGGTGAAGACCGCGGCGATGCCGAAGTAGGTCGCGGGACGGTCCCGCCAGCGCTGGCCGGGCGCCGGGCCGTCGAAGCCGTTGAGCTTCTGGAGCATGCGGCTGCCCGGGAGCTGATCGATGGTGCCGCGGAACATCGGCCAGGTGAGGTACGGCGGCTCGGCGGGGTAGCGGTCGAGCGTGAAGGGGTCGTCGACCTCCTCCACGTGCCGATCGGGGTCGCCGATCAGCGCCACCCGGCGCACGTCCACGCGCCAGGCTTTCATCTCCCGCGCGCCCGCGCCGAGCGGGTCGCGCCGAGCGCTGGGGGTGCCGCCGTTGGGCGTGCCCAGGAAGACCAGCTTGTCGACCTCCACCCGGTCGCCGAACAGGTCCTCGGCCCAGCCCTCCGCCACGTACCGCCCGAGCAGGCCACCACGGGACAGGCCGACCAGGTCGAGGTGCAGCCGCACCCCTCCCGCCAGCAAGGAGCCGGCCAGCGCCTTCGCGTTGGTCGGCAGCGCGCGCTGGAGCGCCTGGTGCTCGAAGGCCAGGATGCGGCCCTCGTAGCGACGAACCAGCTCGTGGTACTCCCCCTCGGAGAAGCCGTGGAAGCCCGGTCGCGTGATCATGCCGGTGCCGTGCAGCAAGAGCAGCGTGCGAGCGTCGGAGGGCAGCCGGCCGGCGTCGAAGGCCTCCCAACCCTTGACCATCGGCTCCCACAGGATGGCGCCCTGGTCGTAGCCCACCGCGCGGAGCAGGCGCTTCCGCCACACGGGCACCGGGATCTTCGGCCCGAGCAGGGTCCAGTCAGCCATGGCGGCACCGTAGCCCGCGACCGGGGGGGGCGTAGAACAGGTTTCACATGTGCGTCAGAGCCGTCACCTCGTGGGACAATCGGGCCATGACCGAGCACGAGCGCTTCATGCAGGAGGCCCTGGCCGAGGGCCGCAAGGCCCTGCCCGCGTGCCTGCCGAACCCGCCCGTGGGCTGCGTGCTGGTGCGCGACGGGGAGGTGGTCGCCCGGGGCCACACCCAGCCGCCGTACCAGCCTCACGCCGAGCCGATGGCCCTCGCCCAGCTCGAGGGCGACCTGGCCGACGTGGTCTGCTACTGCACGCTGGAGCCGTGCAGCTACCACAGCCGAACGCCGAGCTGCGCGAAGGAGCTGATCCGGCGCGGCATCCGAACGATCTACGTGGGCATGGCCGACCCCCACCCACGCAACAGCGGCGCCGGCGTGGCGATGCTGCGGGCCGCTGGGGTCCGGGTCGTGGAGGGGGTGTGTGCCGCCGACGCCCGGCGCGACATGGCACCGCACGTCTGGCAGCCCGGGGAAGGCGACGTGAAGGTGGGCGACTGAGGGTCGGGTGGCCGCGCGATCGGCTCCGCGGTACCGTTCGGTCGTGGCGAAGCGACGCAACTCCGGCCTGGGATCTGCGTTCGGATCCCTGCGCACCAAGAGCCAGGAGCGCACGCGCCGCCCGCAGCAGGATCGAGGGGCCTCCAACCCGTCGTCGGGGGGCGACATCCTGGGCCTCGCCGCGTCGATGGGCAACGCCAGGATGCAGGAGCTTGTGGCGAACCGCGTCGGGACCGAAGAAGACCCCATGGCCGCCGCCCTGGGCTTCGCAGAGCACGCCGGCGGACAGCACGAAGCGGGCGGCGCGCACGAGGAGGGCGGCCTCAGCGGCCTGCCCGCCGAGGTGCTGGGCGCCGCACAGGCCTTCCTGGGCGAGGAAGACGAGGGCGCCGGCCCCGAGGTCCCAAGCGCCGAGCGCGACCCGGCCGGCCCGGCGTCGGACGCGGCGCGCGAACAGGAAGAGGCCGCCGTCGCCGCCAACGCATTCGCCGACGAGGACCAAGAAGAGGGTGAGGACGCGGGCCCCGAAAGCGACGAGGCCTGCGACGCCGGCGAAGCCGACCAGGTGGACGCCGACGACGAAGGTGCCGAAGCGGGCGCCGACGCGGACCAGGCGCCCGGCCCGGAGCTCGGCGGCACCGACGAACCCGAGGGAGACGGCCCACCCGCCCCCGCCGACGTGTCAGGACCGCCCGCAAACGAGGGCGCGGCAGCCGGTCCCCCCGCGCCCGCGAACCCAGGCGGCCCAGCGACCCCGGCCGCGCCGAGTGCGCCCTCGGCCCCGCGCGGTGGCGGCGGTGGTGCACGTCGAGGTGGGGGAGCACGCGGGGGGGGCGGAGGCGGCAGCTCGCGCCGTGCACGCGGCTCCGGGCGGGCGCTGGCCCGGCTCCAGAAGGAGATCACGGGCATGTCGCCCGCCGAGCTCGCCACCGAGATCGACCGGCGCGTGAACGGCTTCCGCTCCCGCACCGAGACCCTGCGGCTCGACGTCGACGCCAAGGCCAACACGATCGGCGCCGACGTGCCGTCATGGCAGAGCGCCGGCCAGGCCCGGGTGGAGGCCGCCGAGGCGGGCGTTCCGGGCAAGGTGGCCGGCATCTTCGACGCCCCCCGCAGCGAGATCAGCACCTCGCTGCTCGACGTGCCCAGCCGCGTCGCCATGGCTCGCGACAACGCCATCGCAGCGGTCGAAGCGAGCGCAGCCGGACTGCGCTCCAGCGCCGAGTCGGCCCTGGCCGCAGTGATGCCCGAAGCCACCGGCCTCAAGACCGAGTTCAAGGCCAGCTTCGACGCCGAAGAGGCCGCGTCCATCAAGGGCCTGACCACCGTGGCCGGCCAGCTGAGCGGCCAGGCGACCGCCGCTGGCGAGCGCGAAGCGAAGCGGCTCGAGAAGGAAGCCTCGGGAACAGGGGAAGCGGAAGGCGACGCTTCCGACAGCGACGGGCCGCGCATCGCGCGCTCGGCGGGAACGATGGCCGCCAAGGACATCCAGGGCCGGGCGAGCGAAGGGGTGACGGCCATCGAGAACGCGGCCACCAAGGCGCGCGGCCTGATCGACGGGGAGGTGGTCAAGGCCGAGGCCGCGGTCGACGCGGCGGGCCTCACGCTGCAGGCCGACCTCGACGCGGCCGAGCTGGAGGTCAAGAGCAGCGCGCGCACAGCCGGCGACGGCGTGATCGCGACCATCGACGCAGCGCGATCGGCCGCGGCGGCTACGGTCGACAGCACGGAGCAGGGCCTGCAGCCGGCCATCGACCAGGAGGTCGGTCTTGCCCGCGCCGACATCGACTCCCTGGGCACCCTGGGCGCCGCAGACCTGCCCGGCAAGGCCGCCGACGTGTTGACCGCGATGGACCGAAACCTGGACGCCATCGACCAAAGCCTGGATCAGCTCCGCGGTGAAGAGGACCCCGAGCAGGTGAAGAGGCTGCTCGACGAGGTCACCAAGAACCTCGACACCTGCCGAAAGACCGCGCTCGACGACCTGGAGAAGGAACGCGCCGCCGTGCGCGACGGCATCAGCGCACGGGCCCAGCAGCTCGAGGACGCGGTCGACAAGAAGATCTCCGACGCCGAGACCAGCGCCGCAGCGGCCGCCTCGGCCTTCGTCAGCACGGGGGAAGGCGAGGTCTCCGGCTACGAGAGCTCGATGGCCGCCCTTCCGGACGAGCTCTCGACCAAGGTCGACGCCGCCCGGGACCGCGCCGTGCAGGCCGCTCGCAAGGGAATCGGGAGCTCACGGACCACCCTCGACGGCGCGCTCAAGGGCATCGGCGCCCAGATGAAGACCAGCGCGTCGCAGCTCGGCAGCTTCGCGCACACCCTCATCAAGGACATCCCGCAGGTCGTGAAGCGTGCGGTCGTCGCGAGCCGTTTGAGCGCGATGGCGCCCTTCGGCGACGGCCTGGGTGCCGAAGAGGCCGTGCAACGGGGACGCGCGGTGCTCCAGCAGGAGCGCATCGAAGCGGCGGAGGTCGCCAAGGTCGATCGAGCCACCCTGCAGGGCAGGGTCGACACCCTGGTCACGGCAGGACCCGGCGGCACGCTGACCCTGGAGGCCCTGCGCGGGCTGGACAAGTACCAGGTCCAGGCCGTGAAGGAGATGTACGCCGAGAAGACCAGCCGCGACCTCGTCTCCGACCTCTCCAGCCGCCTGAAAGGCCAGGATCTCGCCGCCGCCAAGGGCTACCTGAACGGCGACCGCGTGGCCGGGGCCCTCGCGGAGATCGCGGGCGCCCACCGCGACAAGACCTTCGGCGTCGCCACGATCAAACAACTGCATCCCAACGAGGTGCGCACCGCGCTGTCCACGCTGAGCGCGCAGGAGATCGACGAACTGCGCGCGCGAGCCGCCAACGACCCGAAGGCCGCTGCGGTGGTGGCGATGGTGCCGGACCTGTTCGACCAGGCGAAGAACGAGGCCGCGGCCGCCGAAGCGGACTTCGCGAAGGTGCCGGCGGGCCGGCTCGAGGAGTTCGGCGTCGACCCGCAGGACCCGCGCACGCTCCTGAAGAAGAGCCCCAACGAGATCGCCGACATGATCTCCGACGGCGTGGTGGACCGCGAGACCATGCTCAACGTGCTCAAGCGCAGTGGGCAGGATCCTGCGGCGTACGAGGGCCTGAAGATCGTGTCCGACCCACAGCGCTTCGAGAAGGAGGCTGCCCACAAGGCCGAGCTGCTGGTCGACCTGCTCGACACGAACCTGAACGGGGCGATGGCGAACACCGGCAACGCCTTCGAGACCGGCGACAAGCGCGCGAACAACGACGCCGCGATGAGGAAGCTGCAGGCGGAGGTCCGCGCGGCCAGCGCCGGCGGCACCCTTGATCCACGGCAGTACGACGCCTTCAAGCGCCGCTACCAGGTGCTCAACTCGATGCACCAGCACGCGTTCAACGAGAAGATGGACAACCTGGACACCGCGGTGGACACCGCCGTGGTGGTGAAGGAGGGGCTGAAGGTCGGCGCCACCGAGCTGGCGGGCGTGGTGGGCGGGCCGGCGGGCCGTGCGGCGATGTCGGCCGGGCTGGAGGGTCTCGATACGGCCGTCACCGAGCGCTACGTCAACGACAAGTCCTGGGACGAGTCGCTCACGGCGGCGGCCCAGGACAGTGCGCTCAGCGGCGCTACCGCGCTTGCTGGAGGGCTCGCGGGCAAGGCCGGCGGCCTGGGCAAGGGCGCGGTCGATCGCTTCGCGTCACCCCTGGCCAACGCCGCGGCGGCCAACGTCGCGCAGATCGCTCCGAAGGCGGTCCACGGAGCGGTCCGCGAGATGCGGAACGCCCCGCCCATCCGGCCTGGCGAGAAGCCCACGGACGCGGGCGACATCCTGGCCAAGCACACCCTCGCGGAGACCGCCAGCGCCGTGGTCAACACAGGCGCGAGCAAGCTGTCGGGCGGTCGGAACGCAGCGGGCGGCGCCAACGGCGGCATGCCGCAGCACCTCTCCAACAGCGCCGCCAAGGACATGCTGATCAGCGGCGGCACCGACGTTCTCACCCACAACGTCGACACGGTGGCGCGGAACACCACCATGGCGGTCGCCGACCGCGGCCTGAAGGGCGAGGACCTCGACATCACGGGCGAGCTGGGCAAGCAGGCCTCCGCCCACGCCAAGGCTCTGACCACGCGCAAGGGCCTGATGCAGAACGTGGCCACGCCCATGGTGTCGAGCGCGGCGGGTGTGGGGGTGGCCCACAAGGGCCGGTCGATGGCGGCGGGCGCGCAGGGTGCCGACCCCGCGCCCACGCCGCGTCGGACCAGCGCCGATGCCGGCGATGGAGCCGATGGCGGCGGGCCCGCCCCGACCCCGCGCGCCAGCGGCCCAGACGCCAGCGGCGACACGCTCACCGGCCTCCCGGTCCAGCGCGACCGGCTCCCCACCCAGGTCGACCTCCCCGCCGTCTCCGACGCAGGACCCGCACCCGTGCCACGCGACGGCACCGGCACCCTCACCGGCCTCCCGGTCCAACGTGACCGCCTCCCGACGCAGGTCGACATGCCGGCCATCGGAGATGGCGCCACGCCGGTGAGCACACGCAACGCCACCGACGCGGGGGGTGCCACGCCGACCCCGGCGGCCGACGGCACGCCTGTGCCGAGCGGCGGGGTGTCCGTCGCAGACCGTGTGGCGGCCGGCCACAAACCCAAGCAATACGCGCTCGACAACCCCGACAAGTACTACTTCGATCCGGGGTCGGGGCAGTACAAGAAGCGCCCCGGAGCCGGCAGCAACGCCGGACGTGCTGGCAAGCAGAACCGCCTGCGCCAGCTCGGGGCCGACGACAAGGTCGGAGCGGCCGACCGCGGCTGGATCCAGAACGAGGACCGGCGCATCCGCAACGAGCGCCGCGCGCGCAACAACCCCCACCCCAACGACACCCGCACCCCGAACCAGCGAGGGGCCGGCCTGAACGTGCGCAATCCGCGGAACTCGCGCAATGCCAACCCGGCCGCGGCCGACGGCTCGATGACATCGAAGCGCGGCGTGGACTACCCGGTGGTCCGGACCCCGGGCACCGAGCTGGCCCATGCCCGCGGCAAGGGGGCCAAGGACGGCGTGTCCTACGACCACCCGGACCATCCGGCGCAGCTCCAGGACGCGTCCACCCACAAGCTCGAGACGCACGGCGTCGACCCGAGCCCCGACGCTAGGGCCGCGCGCCGTGCCCGGGACCCGCGCCTGCCCGCCGACCCGGTGCTGGAGAACGGCTCGACCCTGTACCCGGAGGTCGAGAAGCGCAACGCCGCCCGCCTGCGGCGCGAGATGGGCGAACCCGCCCCCGACGCTGGACTCGAGACCCCGGTCTCCAACCCGACCGGCGGCGCGCCCATCGGCGACGGCCCCGGCATCGGCATGGGCGGGCGCGTGGGGGTCGACACCCCCGACGCGCCCGGCCACGCCGGGATCGGTGGCGGCCAGCGCATCGGCATGGGCTCACGCATGGGCGTCGACACACCCGATGCAGCCGGTCATGGCGGCATCGGCGGTGGGCGGCGCGTGGGCATGGGCCGGATCGGCGTCGAAGGCGGCGCAGACGCCGTTCCGAGCGCGGCCAAGCGGACCCCGGGGCCCCTGGAGCCGGATGGCGGCGGCACCCCCAAGATGACCGTGGACGTGGAGCCAACCGACATCGTCGACGGGCCCGCCAGCTCCCGACGCCGGCCCGCGCCCGAGGACTCGGAGGGCTCGGTGACCCCGAAGCCCGCGGCGGACGGCGCCGCCACCGATCTGCCCGAGGTGTCCGACGCACCGCGGCGCGAGAAGGGTCGGTACGGGTCCCGCCACAAGCACATGAAGGAGATCGAGGCAGACGTGAAGCTGTTCACGGACCGGGGGCCGTCGGCCGGCGACGTGCACCAGGGCGAGGCGGGCACCTGCTACCTGCTGGCGAGCATGGCCGCGGTCGCCGACAGCGACTCGGGCGCGGTGCGCCGCATGGTCACCGACAACGGCGACGGCACGGTGTCGGTGAAGTTCAGCAACCCCGACGGCACCGCCAAGACCGTGCGCGTGACAAAGGGCGTGCTCAGCGACCCCATCTTCGGTGACGTGATGTACGCCCAGCCCCAGGTCGACGGCGCGGGGGAAGGCTCCAGCTGGTCGCCGTTGGTGGAGAAGGCCTACGCGGCCAAGGAGGGCGGCTACGACGCCGCGTCTGGCGGCAAGGCGGCGGCGGCCCTGGAGACCCTCACGGGCAAGAAGTCCACGGTGCTCGATCTGCCCACCGCCCGGAAGGACCGGGCCGCAGAGGGCCGCATCAAGTTCATGAAGGAGCGCGGCTTCTCCCCCGGTCAGATCGAGACCGAGGTGGCCAAGGCGGCCCACCTCAAGGGACAGGGCGCCGATCGCGCCTGGGACAAGATGTCCGACGCGGGCGCTCGGAAGCAGCCGGTGGTGCTGGGCACCGAGCGTCGGGGCCGAAGCGAGAGCGAGATGGGGGCCGGCCTCGTGAGCGGCCACGCCTACACGGTGATGGACCTGAAGGTCGAGAACGGCCGCCGCATGGTCAAGCTGCGAGACCCCCACGGTGGCCGTTCGAAGGAGCACGGCAAGACCAACGGGGAGTTCTGGGTGGACTTCGACGCCGACGGTGTGGGCCGCATCGATCGCGTGGTCGTGAGCGGCTACACGCCGCTGGACGGGTAGCGTGATCCGTCACGTCGACCCCGCTCAGCACGCCGACCTCGGCCTGGTCTTCCGAGAGGCCGAAGCAGGCGACGAGATCCTCATCGGGGGGGGCACCTACGCCTGCTTCGACGGCGTGATCGACAAGGACCTGGTCGTGCGCGGAAGCGGTGACGTGATCATCGAGGGCTTCGGCGAACGTCCAACGCTGTCGATGCTCGGCCGCGACGCCACGGTCCGCCTCGAGGGCCTCACCTTCCTGAACGGCGACGCCAGCCACGGCGGAGCCCTGAGCATCGAAGTCGCGGGCACCACCCACCTCGTCCGGTGCACCCTCGGGGCGAACCGCGCGCAGGAGCGCGGGGGCGCGGTGAACATGGCGGGCGGCGTGCTCCACGTGGACCGCTGCCGCTTCGTCGGCAACGCGGCCGACGAGGGCGGCGCCATCGCCGCCCTGGAGCAGGCCCACCTCGTGGTCCGCGACACCACCTTCGAAGACAACCAGGCCGCCCGGGGGAGCGCGGTGTGGGTGGGAGCGGGCTCGACCGCGCTGGTGCAACGCTGCACGGTGAGCGGACCCGACCGGCTCGTCTTCCTCCAAGGTGGGGCCCAGAACCCGGCCGAGCTCTACCTCGTCGAGAGCCGCCTGAGCGGCATGCGCCCCGTCGTGGTGGCGCCCGACATGCCGTACCGGGTGGCGGTGTGCCGGGCCGAGCTGCCCGTGGGCGCGCTCGACGGCCTGGTGGTCGAGGAGTGGGCCATCGCCCCGCCGGGCTGAGCTACTCGAGCACCACGTCCACGTCGGTCCAGTCGAGCGCCAGCCAGTCGTCGTAGCGCGCGTCGCCGAGGAAGGTGCGGCCCACGTACGCGGTGACGTAGGCGCGGGTCACTTCCTGGATGGGGGCCATCGCCGGCCAGCCGCCGGCCTCCTCCTCGCACTCGTCGGTGATGAACGAGGCCAGCTCGCAGATGTCGGAGAAGGCGTAGTGGCCGGCGCCCGCGAAGGTCAAGAGCCCCTTCGGGTCGCTCATGTGCTCCCACACCGGCCGGATCTCGCCTTCGTAGGAGAGCGTGCCGTCGGCGTCGCCCGCGAGCACGAGCGGCTTGCGCACGCTGGCCAACCCGGAGCCGTCGGCGCCGAAGGCGTACCAGACCCCGGGCGACATCGGCACGGTCACCACCGCGCGCTCGTCCACGCCCGCCCAGTCCGCGGGGTCGACGTCCTCGGACCCCTCCATCGTGTTGCACACGATGCTCTCGGCGTAGCCCTGCTCGCAGGCGTCGGGGATGCCCTCGAAGCTCCACACACCACCCCCCACCACCAGCGAGGTGAAGGCACCGAACGAGTGCCCCATCACCGCGAAGGTCTCGCCGTCGACCAGCGGACCGTAGTCGGGGTCGTCCATCACCATGTCCACGGAAGCGCTGACGTCGCCCGGCCGCTCGAGCGTGGCCTGCAGGGTCAGCTCCTCGTCGAAGTCGAACATGGTGTTGCCGGGGTGGTCCACGGCCACCACCGCGTAGCCGTGCGACGCCAGGTGCTCGGTCAAGAAGATCGACTGGTAGCGGATGGCGCCGGCGCCGTGGGAGAAGGCGACGAGCGGCCACGCACCGTAGGCGGTGACGGGATCCGCCCGGTCCACCGCCACACCGGTGAGCGTGAGGGGCTCGTAGGCGTCGGGCTCCTCCCCGTCGGTGTAGGCCGGGTACCAGAGCTCGGCGACCAGCTCCTTGCCGCGGGCGTCGGTCCACTCGAAGGTGTCCTTGCCCACCCCGTACGGTCCCGCCTGATCGGGTGGGTTCCACGGGGCCTCGACCGCCGTGTCCACGGCGTTACCGGTGCAGGCGACGAGCCAGATCATGGCTCCACCCTATCCCAGGAGGCGCCATGCCCATGGACGAGCCCACGCCGGCCGCGCTCGAAGCCTTCGAGCACACCGCGAAGATGCCCGCCAAGGTGGCGAAGCCGCGCAAGAAGAAGACGAGCTAGACATGTCGGATCCGCTCATCGAGCGCGCCGAGCGCCTCCAGACCTGCGTGCAACACCTGCGCGAGCTCGCCGCCGACCTGCGCAGCGGGCCCGAGCTCGACAACGCCTTGCGAACCGCGGCGCGCGAGCGACGGGCCGGGGCCTACAGCCGCCTGGTGCTCGCCGCGCTGCAGGCCGAGCTGCCGCTCGACGCCACCGTGCTGGTCGAAGGCGCGGCCCTGCTGCCCGACATGCGCGCCCTGGCCACCGCCACGCTCCGAGCCGAGGGTGACTTTCCAGCGGCGATGGTCGCCGCGGTGCAGGACGGTCGGCTCGGCGACTGGGACGCCTACGCCCTGTACTTCGCGGCCTGGTGGGGCCTGAGGCAGCAAGCCGACCTCGAGGGGGTGCTCCGCGAAGCCCGCGTGATGTGCCGACGGCCGCTCGCCGACGAGCCCAAGAAGGTGGCCAACGCCCTCGCCCGGCTGGTCGACGACCACCACCTGAAGGTCGTGCTGCGCAACGAGGGCCACACGCTGCCCGACGACACCAGCAAGGCCGTGGTCCGCGACCTGGAGACCTGGTTCTCGGCGCCCCCCCTGCTCGACCTGCCCGCGAAGCCCGAGGCCCAGGGGGCCACCGCTGCGGCCCTCGCCGCGCCGAAGCTCGGACCGAACGATCGGTGCCACTGCGGGAGCGGGAAGAAGTACAAGAAGTGCCACCGCATCGCTGACCAGCAGGCGCTCAAGGACATCGCCACGGGCGCGGCTCCGGTCGACAAGGACCCGGTCACCGCCTCGGAGCTCGACACGCTGCGCGCCTGGGAGCTCTGCGAGTTGACCGTGGAGCGCGTGCCCGAGGCGCTCCAGACCCGCTGGATCGAGCTCCTGCTGATGGGGCGGGAGTACGACCGGGCGGCCGACCTGCTCGAGCGCCTCGGCACCGCGGAGCGCGACCAGCTCGTGACCGACGGCCTGCGGTGGAGCACGGTCGCGGGCAAGCGGGAGGTGGTCGCGCGCTTCGCGGCGCTCAGCGACACCCTCCCCACGGCGGCCCAGCTGCTCCTCGCGAGCGACGACGGCGAGCGCCTCCGGCTGGCGGAAGCCGCCGCGTGCGCCGCGCCCGACGACGGCAGCCAGCTCAGCCTCGACCTCGCCGACGTCGGCCTGCACGGCTTGGCCCTGCACGTGGGGCGGGGTGCCTTGCCTCAAGCCCAGCAGGGCGACGCCGCGGTGGTGCTCGAGGTGCTGCTTCAGTGCCGCGACCGGCTGGGGCTCGACCCGGTGGACCCGGTGGAGCGGCAGGTGCTGCCCTGGATGAACGCCGGGCGGCCGCTGATCGACCCCGGCGACAGGGCGGAGCTCGACAAGCGGGCCGCCCGCATCGAAGCCCTCGACAAGGAACTCGGCCGGGTCCGGGCCGAGCTGCAGGCCACGGTCGAGGCCCTCGAGGAGGCGCGCGCGGCCCCGTCAGTCGAAGACGAGGTCGAGACCAGCGAAGCGGAGGAGGTCGACCCCGAGGTCGTGCGGGAGCTGAGGGCGCGGGCGAGGCGCTTCAAGGCCGAGCTCAACGCGCGCAACACCGAGCGCGCGGAGCTGCGCAACACCGTGGCGCGCTTGCAGGCCGAGCTGGCCGAGCTGGCACCGGAGCCAGCCGACGAGCCCACCGAGGCCGAGGAGGAGGAAGACGAGCAGCTCGGGGTGCAGCCCTGGCGCACGCTGGTGTTCCCCGACCGCTTCGACGACCTGCTGGCGCGCTTGCCCGAGGCCACCGCGCGCCAGGCGCTGGAGATCGCCGGACGCCTGGCCGCTGGCCGGGAGGACGCCTTCCGCGGCGCCCGACCCCTGCGCGGCCGGCGCTGGCTCTGGCGTCAGAAGGTGGGCCGGAGCTACCGCCTGTTCTTCAAGTTCGACGAGGGGCGCATGGAGGTCATCGACCTGGTGCACCGGCAGGACCTCGAGAAACGAATTCGTGATCTGAGCTGACGGGGTAAGCAAGCCCCGTGCTGCTCCTCGCCCTCGCCTGCAAGCCGCCCACCCCCGCCGCCGAGCCGGTGCCGGAGGTGCGCTACACCCCCATCCCCGAAGCCGAGACCGAGGCCGACGCCTGGCTGCTCCAGCGCGTGCCGGGCGCCAGCCTCGACCGCGGCCTCGCTCGCGCGGCCCGGCTGCTCGCGGCCATGGCACCGGATCCGACCGCGCGCATCACCCCCGAGGCCGCCGCCAGCGCCCTGGGCATGGCCGGCTACCCGGGGCACGCGAGCTTCGCCAAGACCCTGAACAGCGGGGCCTGGCCCGACGAGCTGGCCGAGCTGCTCGCCGACCTCGCGCTGGCGCGCGCCCAGCCCATCGACGTCGCGCTGGCCCGCCGCGACTACGGCGATGGCACCACCCTGTGGTTCGTGGCCTACGCCTTCCGGCCCGTGTTCGTGGACCCGATGCCGCGGGACCTGGCGCTCGACCAGACCCTCCCGGTGCGCATCGAGCTGGGCGAAGGGGCGGTTGGCCACGAAGCCGTGCTGTTCGTCGACGGCCCCAACCAGCCGGTCCGCGCGTACGAGCTGGCCACCGAGCGCTACCAGTACATCGACGGCTTCCACGTGCCGGGGGTCTGGCGGCTGGAGGTGGTCACCACCAGCAGCACCGAGAGCCAGGTGGCGTTGATCTGGACCGTCTACGTCGACGCAGACCCGCCCGGCCCCGTGCCGCTCCCCCGCGGCGAGCCCGCCACGGCCGACCCGATGGTCGACGCGGAAGCGCTCTACGGCGCGCTCGACACCCTCCGCGCCGAGGCCGGGCTGCCCACGCTCGAGCGCTTCGAGCTGTTCGAGCCGCTGGCCCGCGAGCACAGCGCGTACATGGCCCACACCGGCGTGGTCGACCACGTGCTGCCGGGCGTGACCGAGGGCGTGGCGGCGCGGGCTCGCGAGAGCTTCCACCCCAAGGCGCGCCACCACGAGGACCTGGCGGCCGCGCCCACCTGGCAGGACGCGCTCGCGCTGGTGGAGCTGTCGCCCGGCCACCTGCGCAACCTCCACTGCGAGAGCTGCACCCACGTGAGCATCGGCACGGCGCTCGAGCCGGCCGTTCCTGCGAAGCTCTACGTGACCTGGGAGCTGCTCGAGTTTCCGCAGGGCACGCCGCGCCCGCTGGAGGTGTGGAACCGTTAGGATCGGCTCCAGCAAAGGGCAGGTTCCATGAAGAGTTTCGCAGCCGGCGCCATCGCCGGAGCCGCGGCCGCGTTGGCCTGGACGAGCTTCGACGACGAGGCGTCCGAAGCGCCCGAGCAGGCCGCCGTCGAGGCCGACACCACCACCCGGCGGGTGGTGGAGCGGGTCACCGTCGAGGGAGACTGCGGCGACCGCGTCGCCGAGCTGGAGGCCGAGGTCCAGCGGCTGAGCCTGATGGGCGCCATCGCGAGCGGGCGGGTGGAGGGCCATGAGGGCACCGAGCAGCCCTGGCCCGACGAGCTCCCCGGTCGCTTCACGGCCGCCAGCGTCGAAGCCTCCGTGGAGGCCGCCCTCGAGCAGGTCGAAGGTGGCGAGCTGCTCGAGGTCGACTGCAGCGAGTACCCCTGCATCGCCTGGATGCAGAGCCACCTCGACGCCGATCCCGAGGTCTGGACCACCAGCTTCTCCCCCGTGCACGAAGCGCTCGGCCAGGGCGAAGACGGCGTGGACCTCTCGATCCACAGCTACGGCGAGAACCCCCGCCTGCAGGCGGTCACCGTGAGCTGGACCGACGCCGACGTCGATGGCGAGGCCGTGAGCAGGCGCTCGGGCTTCCGGCGCGACACCGTGGCCGGCGACTACCAGGCCGAGCTCGCGGAGTAGCCACCCGGTTGCCCAGAAGCTCAGCCCAGCGCCACCAGCGTCAGCCACAGGCCCAGCTCCCCGAGCTGCTGGCTGGCGCCCGCCACGTCGCCGGTCACGCCGCCCAGACGCCTCCGCGCCACCCGCGCCCACCACCAGGTGACCGCAACGACGACCGCGAGGCACGGGAAGAAGAGCTCCCGGAAGCCCACCGCCACCGCCAGCCCGATCACCGTGCAGACCGCCACGTCGCGGCCGGTGAGGTCCCGGCTCGCGCCCGCAGCAGCCCCCTCGGCGCGGGCGCTCGGCAGGCGCCACAGCATCCAGACCATGCCCACGCGGCTCAGGGCGGCCACCGCCGGCCACACGGCCCAGGCCCGCTCGGGACCCAGCTCCACGAGGGCCCCGACCCTCAACAACAACGCCAGCACCATGGCGATCACGCCGTAGGTCCCCTGCCGCGGGTCCTTCAGGATCCGCAGCACGCTCTCGCGGTCCCACCCGCCGCCGAAGCCGTCGGCCACATCGCCGAGCGCGTCCTCGTGCAGGGCGCCGGTGAGCAGGATGCCCGACGCCACGGCCAGGACCGCAGCGAGCGTGACCGGCAGGAGCGCAGAGAAGAGCACGTAGAGCGCGGCCGTGGCCAGCCCGAGCACGGCACCGACCGCAGGGAAGAAGCGGCTGGCGCGCGCCAGCTCCTGCTCGTCGTGCCAGGGGTCGAGCCGCACCGGAAGCCTGGTGAGGAAGACCACGGCGACCTTCAGGATGCGCATGGGGCTCCGGGATAGACGGCTGGACTCGGAGGTATCTTGCCGCAGCGCTTCATCGACCGCGTCGTCCTGGTCACCGGTGCCACGTCGGGCATCGGGCTCTGCACGGCGCGCGCCTTCGCCGCCGAGGGCGCCACGGTGGTGGGCACCGGCCGGGATCAGAGCCGCCTGGCCGAGCTCGGGCAGGAGATCGAGCTCGCCCTCACCCTCGACGTCACCCAGGATGCCTCGGTGCGCACCGCTGCGGCCGCGGTGCTCGACCGCTTCGGCCGGGTCGACCTGCTGATCAACAACGTGGGCGTGGGGCTCTTCGAGGCCTGGGACGCCACCAGCATCACCGACATGAAGCGGCTGATGGACGTCAACGTGTGGGGCTCGGTGCGCGTCACCAACGCGCTCCTGCCCGCGATGATCGCGGCGGGCTCGGGCCGGGTGGTCAACGTGGCCAGCGTGGCGGGCAAGCGCGGCTACGCACGGCACACCGCCTACTGCACCTCCAAGCACGCGATGATCGGCTGGTCCGAGGCGCTTCGGTGCGACCTCGAGGGAACCGGTGTGGAGGTCACGGTGATCTGCCCGCCCGCGGTGCGCACGCCCTTCTTCGAGAACGCCGGCTACATGACCTTCGACGAAGACCACCCCAAGCTGGTGCCGATGACCCCCGAGCAGGTGGCCGACGGCATCGTCGAGGCGGTCGAGAAGGGCCGCCGCCAGAGCATCCTCTCGCCACGCGCCAAGCTGCTCTACGGCCTGAGCGTGCTCGCGCCGGGCGCGGTCGACCAGCTGCGCAAGTTCAAGTAGGTTCGGGTAGCGCTCGGCCGCCCGGCGAGGGAGGGTTGGGTGCGGAGGTGTGCCACGTTTCCCCTGCTGCTGCTGGCCTGCACCGGGCCCGAGGGTCTCGAGGGAGCCGACGACACCGCCGCGGGAGCGCTCGGGGGCCCGGCCGAAGGCCTGGTGCTCAACGAGGTGATGACCGACAACGACAGCTCCGTGAGCCACGACCCCGGCGACTTCCAGGACTACGTGGAGCTGTTCCACGGCGGCGACGGGGCGGTCGATCTGAGCCTCGTCACCCTCGACGACGGCGCGGACCCCTGGCAGGGAAGCGGCACCTTGGCCCCGGGCGGTCACCTGCTCCTGTGGGCCGACGACCTGCCCTTCGGACTCTCCAAGTCCGGCGACACCCTGGTGCTCCGGCACGACGGCGTCGAGCTCGATCGGCTCGTGATCGGCGCCCTCGACACCGACATCGCCCGCCTCCGCACCCCGAGCGGCGGCGACTGGGTGACCTCCCACGCGGCCTCGCCGGGCTGGACCAACGGGGTCGTGAGCGACGGCGCCACCGACGCGCGCGGCGCCCTCTTCGGCGAGGCGGTGGTCAACGAGCTGCGGCTCACCCTGCCCACCTCGTCGGTCGAGGCCCTCACGGCCAACCCCTACACCGAGGTGAGCGCAAGCCTCGTCGCGGGCCTCGCCGTGTTCCCGCAGATCCATGCTCGGCTGAAGGGCGGCGTGGGCTCCTTCCGCGAGCTCGACGAGAAGGCAGGCTTCCGGCTGGACCTGGGCGACTTCGAGTCGTGGACCTGGCGCGGACTGGAGGTGCTCACCCTGAACAACGCCGTGCAGGACCCCACCTACACCCACGAGTTCCTGAGCTACCGCCTGTTCCGCGCGATGGGCGTGGCCGCCCCCGAGATCGGTTGGGTCGAGCTCTACGTGAACCAACAACACAAGGGGCTCTACCTCCTGGTCGAGACCATGGACGACCGCTTCCTGGAGCGCTGGTACGACGACCCGAGCGGCCCCTACTACGAAGGCGGCGGCGGCATCGACTTCGTGGACTACGAGATCGACGACATGGAGCACGACGGCGGAGAGGACGACCGCAGCCAGCTCTACGCCCTCGCCGATCTCATCGAGCAGGTGGGCGACGGCGCGTTCGAGGGCGACGCGGCCGCCACGCTCGACGAGCTGGTCGACCTGGAGCAGGTGGCGGCGTTCTTCGCGGTGGAAGCGCTCATCGACAACTGGGACGGCTACCGCTCGCCCAACAACTACCGGATCTACGTGCACCCGACCGAGGGCATCCAGCTGCTGCCCTGGGGCTGCGACCAGACCTTCGAGGACACCTACAGCGCGGTCGAGGCGGGCGACGGCGTGCTCTTCCAGTTCTGCCTGGCCGACACGGCCTGCCTGGAGCTCTTCCAGTCGGCGCTGCTCGAGGCCTCGGCCCTGGTCACCGACCTGGAGCTCGAGGCCCAGCTCGAACGGCTCGACGCCGCCCTGGACCCGCGCATCGCCGCCGACCCGCTGCTGGAGCACGGCGACGACGTGGTGAAGGCGCAGCGGGCCATCACGGCCGAGGTGCTCGCCACCCGCCCCGAGGAGATGGCCGCATGGGCCTCTGGCAGCTGATCCTGGTGGTCGGGTGCCGCTGGGAGGTGGTGCACGACAGCGCCACCGACACCGAAGCTCCGTCGGACTCGGCCAGCGACACCGGCCCCCTCCTGGTCGACGAGGTGTGCGACGGCGTCGACAACGACGGCGACGGCGCGGTCGACGAAGGCTACGACCTCGAAGACGCCGACGGCGACGGCAGCCCGGCGTGCTTCGACTGCGACGAGACCGATCCCCTGGTGGGTGGCCTCGCGGTGGAGTTCTGCGACGGCCAGGACAACGACTGCGACGGCCTCACCGACGAAGGCTGGGACGACGACGGCGACGGCTGGGCCACGTGCCTGGGCGACTGCGACGACAGCGAGCCCACCACCTACCCGGGCGCCCAGGAGCTCTGCGACGGCCTGGACAACGACTGCGACGCCGCCAGCGTGGAGACCGACGACCTCGACGGCGACGGCTTCACCCGCTGCGACGGCGACTGCGACGAGACCGACACCGCGGTGAACCCTGGGGCCACCGAGAGCTGCAACGGGCAGGACGACGACTGCGACGGTTCGTTCGACGACGCCCCCGAGTGCTTCGGCTGCACCGAGGTCGACGACTGGCTGGTCTGCCAGACCGCCGGCCCGCAGGCGACCGCCGCCCAGGCCTGCGCGGGCATGGACCTCCGGCTCGCGGTGCTCGACTCCGAGGAGCGGAACGCCGCCGCCGTCGCGGCCACGCTCACGCTCACCTCCGAGGTGCTCTGGATCGGCGCCACCGACGCCGAGACCGAGGGCACCTGGCTCTGGCCCGACGGCTCGGAGGTCTCCTGGGCCAACTGGGCGGACTACCAACCCGACAACTACGACGACGGCGAACACTGCGCGGTCATCCACTGGCACGGTGTGACCGACGGTCGGTGGAACGACGTGAGCTGTGACTACTGGGCGGGGTTCGTCTGTGGCACGTGAGGTGCTGGTACTGGTGGGCCTCGCGGGGTGCGCTGGCGAGGCGCCCACCACCGGCCACACCGGCGACTCGGGTGTGCAAGACGACGGCGCTCTGCGCTTCGGCACGTGGGACCTCACCGTGCACACCAGCGACTTCGACACCTGCGGCATCACCACCGAGGAAGAGCGGGAGGACCCCTGCTCCCGCGGGTGCGGCACCTTCGAGCTCATCGACGAAGGCGGCGGCGCGATCACGCTCTCGGCCAACTGGCAGGACTACGTGTTGACCTGTGCCCTGGACGACAGCGGCTTCCTGTGCACGCCGCTCCAGAACAGCGTGACCGTAGACGGCCTCGACGCGGTGGGGACCGAGTGGGATGCCGTGATCGGCACCTTCGAAGGGTCCAGCCAGCTCTACGGCGCGTACACCTTCGAGCGCAGCTGCGAGGGCCCGGACTGCAGCGCGCTGGAGGCCGAGGTGGAGTTCGACCTGGACTGTGTGCTGATGGGGCGGTTGGAGGGGAGCTACGCAGGGTAGCTACTCCTCGGTGGAGTCCTCCCCCGCCAACCGGATCGCCACTGGCGTCAACCGCACGGTCTCGGCCCAGCTGTCGGACTCGGGGTTCTCGGCCATGTAGTAGAAGTCGCGGGTCTCGCCGGGCTCGAGGGGCACCTTGTACTCCTCCTCGATGGGCGTGGGGTAGCGCGGCGCCACCAGCGGCCAGGTCTTGGTCTGGATGGCGCGGCCCTCGGCGTTGAGCCACTCCATCTGAACGTTCACGTACTCGATCGTGGCGTCGCCGTTGTTGGTGAAGGGGCAGGTGATGCCCCAGCCGTTGAGCGGGCCCTCGGGGTCCTCGGCGAGGTTGATCTTGTCGAGGGTGACCTCGCCCTGGGCGAGCTTGTCGGCGTAGCCCAGCATCTTGATGCGCCGACGCGCTTCCTGCTTCCGCTTCTTGTTGGCCCGCGGGTACTCCTCGAGGAACTTCTCCCAGCCGGCCGGGGTGTTCTCGCTGGTGGCCCAGGAGTAGAGGAACTCCTCGCGCTCCTCCAGCGCGATGGACACCAGCTTGGCGTTCGCCACGCCCTGGTACTTGGCCAGGTAGCCGTCGTAGCCCTCGAGGGACTTCAGCTCGCGGGCCTTCTCCAGGTACTTCTCTTCGAGCCGCAGCGTGGCCTTCCAGAAGTCCGGGTGGTTGTCGGAGACCTCGGCGAGGAAGGCTTCGTAGCCTTCGAGCTCGTCGGCCTTCTGGATGTCGCGGTAGTTGGGACCGCACGCGAGGAGCAGGGCGAAGAAGATGTGCATGCAGCGGGTCTAACCGTTCCTGCTCATGGGCTCCGGCGCTGGTAGCTCGCTTCCGCCCAGGGCTGTTCGTCGCCGCCGAGCCAGGCGTCGTAGGTGGTGTCGCCCAACACCACCGACCGGGCGAAGGCGCGGGCACAGGCGATCACGATGTGGAGGTAATCTGGACTACACCCCCCCCGATTCCTTCACGGAGATGCCATGAAATCCGGCGTCTCCCCTTGATCATCGGTGGGCCAGCTCCCTATCGTGGAAGGGTGCTCAGGGGGGTAGTCGACGTGGAAGAGCAGCAGGTCGAGGCGGTCTTGAACGTGCTCGTGGCGAGTGTGCGCAGCTCGATGTTGGACGCCGTGTTGAAGGTAGGGGAGGTGCTCTTCGAGCAGGTCTACGGCGGCGACGAGGCCTTGGCGCGCTCGCGCGGCCGGAAGACCATCAGCCTCGAACGCATCGCCTCGACGCCGGGCAGTGGCGTGAGCGCGAGCTGGCTCTGCCGTCGCGGAGGGCTGGACGGTGGGTCGACTGGAGGCCAAGGTGAACACCGCCCTCGGCGTCAAACCACGTGGCGGCACGCCGAAGACCGGCGGCGGACGCCCGCGCATCGGTCCTCTGGAGCGCTCCCACCGTCGGCTGCGAGAGGTCGCCGCACACCTCGACGACGAGCGAGCTGAGATCGGCTTGATGAGCGCGCCGGTGGCCCTCGGCCTCGTCGGCGACCTGAAGCGCGCGGTCGGCGGCGTGCTCGACCGGCTGGAGGCGATCGAGCGGAGCCTGCTCGGGCAGGAGTCCTGCCACGTGGCAACACTCGTAGGCCCGACGGTTCTGCCCTCTCAGACCCGGCCGCACCGGTCGGGTACGGGCGGCTCGGCATCGTCGCCTGCGTGCAGGCGCCGCCTGGCGCCTCCACCCCCCGACGTCGGCCCGCGATGAGCCTCCACGACTCCCTCCCACGCACTGGGGACCCGCTCTACGGGTTGAGCGCGCGAGGCTGACCCGATCTCGTAGACAGATCAGGTACCAGCCCTCGATGAAGCTGAAGATGGCTGTCAAGCGCCACCGCCATCTGTTCGGAAGCTGTTCTGGTCGAAGAGCTCGCACTCCAAGGTGGCGAAGAAGCTCTCGCAGAGCGCGTTGTCGTAGCAGTCGCCCACCGAGCCGACGGACGGGCGCACGTCATCGTTCACTACGACGAGCACGAGGCGAGGCCCTATCGCTGGACGTTCCGTGCCCAGCGGGACAAGAGGGCACTCGATGCCCAAGCAAGCGCCGAGCCCTGGCACGCCGACAAGCTGACCACGCTGCTGCATGAGCGCGGCGCTGATCACCTCTGGGTGAAGAAGCGCGGCGCCCTGCTGACCATCGTCTCCGGCGACGAGGCCGACCCCTGGCCGCACGCGCGCTTACGTCGCGACACCGTCCACCTCTGGCGCCTGGAGATGGCGGTTCGTGGCGGGCGCTGGGAGCGCACGCCCTTCAGGGCCCAGATGGAGGAACTGATGGACATGCTGGTCGACGCCTTCCCCTGGACCATCGCGCCCGTCGATTAGCCTCGGTACGGACTTCGGATCCGATGTACTAGAGGCTGGACAACTGCGAGCCCTCGACGAGTCAACTTTTCCCTGGAAACACCCATCGCACCCAAAGTTCTGTCCACCTCGCGTGTTCGGTGTTCTGGTGTCTGCAGCCGAACGTTTCGGCTACACTTCAGGAGAATCAGCATGGCCTGCAAGCCCCCAGTCCGAATGGTGCCCCTCTGCAAGGAGCGACTCTTCAACACCAAGTATGGGGAACGGACATGACTTTCACGAAGATCTTCGGCCCGACACGAATCAACTCCACCTCCAGCGGCGATCCGAAGGAGCGCAAGCTGACGCCGCGTCCGGGCGGGCGCCTCTACAAGAACCTTCAGCTGAGCATTGTTGTCACCGACAAGTCTTCGAACCAGGCGCGGCTTGGCGCTCGACTTGATCACGGCCCGACTTCGCAGATCTTCGAGACTCATTCCACGCCCATTGCAAGCACGACTGACCCCGGCAATGTCCCGGCGCTCGTGTCCGGCGATTCCGGTACGACCATCATCAACGAGTGGACGCAGGTCGTTCTCACGGCCGACTCCAACGATGTCAATGAGCAATGGGTCGAGGTCGAGGTCTATGAAATGAGGAAGCCGTTCTGATGGGCTGCGGATGTACCAGTGCAGTAAAGGCCGCCGTCAGCGAGCAACTGGCTGCGCGTGGCCAGAGCCTCTCGCGGCTTTGGCAGCCACAGGATCCGTACCCGGCTGCGTTTCCCTGGCTCGGAGCCGCGGTGACAAGAGAGTTCGCGCTGAAGCTCTTGTCTTCGGAGCTCTCGACATCAACAGCCGCGGTGGCCCCCAGCCTATTCGGTGAGTGCTTCCCGAACCGAACCTGCACCTACAACCTGGCGATGCCTGCGCTTGCCGGCGAGTATTACTCCAAAGGTGGGTTCACCAGGATGGTGGTCGAGACGCTCTACTACCTGGCGGCGATCGACGGCTGCGAGACCAGGTGTGCGACCGACGGGAGGCTCTGGAGTTGCGAACTGAACGGCGTGGAGATCAAGCAAACGATGGATCTTGACACGTTCCAACTGGTTTGGATCGCGGTTGTGACGTGCTGTTGCAATCTGGCTGGTCCACCCGACGTGCCAGGCCTCGACGAGCCAGACGATGATGACGACGACCTGCCTGAAGTCCAAGGCCCCTTAGGATGAGTTCGATAGTCGTAAGTCTGCTGTCCTGCACAGTGCCGTCGAAGGACCACGCTGACACCGCAGCCGTGGTCATCGATACGGCGGACTCTATCGACACTGCACGGACCCACGCGCTCATCAGTGTGGACGTCTACGTGCCAGTCTACCAAATCTATGCGGTTCCACCTGACGGCCGTGGTTGGAAAATGATGCTGGGGCTCGAGCTGGATCCGAAGTCCGTTGTGACCGTGGTAGCCGATGTCGAGCCTGGGGTGTGGGCCGTCCTTGCCTACTCCATCGACATTTCGGCCTGCACGCTTTCTGAATTCCAGGAACTTGCGGCCGGTGATGTTTGGAATCTGGATCTGTACGGATACGACGGAAAGGCCGACAAGAGCGGGTTCTGCTCCTTGCTTTGAGGACTGAGTAGAAGCCATGGGGTGCGGATCCTTTCATGGTAGGCCCTCCGCCAAGGGTGGGAGGCGCGTGACCTCCCGGTCGATACAGGCTCGCTCATGCGCGAGACCTCGTCGAGCCCCTCGACTGCCCTACCCAGCGTCGCCCTGCTGCAGGTCCTTCTAGGCGGCCGGGGTGAGGTCGCTCGCAGCGATGCCGCGGTTGGTGCTGTGCGGGACGACTCGGGTGATCGCCCACTCGAGGTAGGCGAAGGGGTCGACGCCGAGCAGCCTGCACGTCGTCACCAGCGTGAAGAGGGTGCAGAGCCGCTTCGCCCCCTGCTCCCCCCCGGCGTACAGCGAGTTGTTCCGGATCAGGGCGACGCTCCTGAACCACGCGGCTTCCCCGAGCCCGCGCGCCCGAGGTTCAGCCGCCAGCAGTTCAGCGAACGAGCGTCGAGCCCGTACCGACTACAGAACTCCGAGAGGGCGAGTCCGCTCGCCGAGAGCTCGTCGAGGAGCTCGACGGCCTCCTCCCTGTCGCTGACCTTCCTGCGCGGCACCATGGGGACCTCCTCGTGTCACGCATGAATGTCACCCGGTGGCGCGTAGGCGACCCCCACCCTTGGCGGAGGGCTTACGTGCAACCGAGTTGAAACAACATCGACAACGCCTGTCCAGCGATGAGAGGGTAGGACGCGCCATGCTGCTCCTCCTCGCCTGTTCTCCGCCCCCAGAAGCCCCCGCGGCCTTCGACGAGCTGGTCGTGTGGCTCTACAGCCAGCACGCCGACGACGAGGCCATGGTCTCCGGGGTGACCCAGCTCCAGACCTGGCTCGACGAGCACGGCGACACCCTCGACGAGAGCTACCTGGTCGGCACGCTCACCGAGGCCACGGTCGACGGCCTCGACGGCACCGATCGCACGAACGAGGGCATGCAGGCCATCGCGCTCGTCACCCAGAGCGACCACCCGGTCGACGACCAGGCCTACGCGATGATCGGCGCCGACCTCATGGAGGTCTACCCCGACATGTTCGTGGCCTACGACCGCACCTGGGAGGGCGACCCCGACTGCTTCCTGGACCACGGCTGCCCCCGGCTGGAGGCCCAGGAGGACTACGAGAGCCACTTCGCGCTCGGCGTCGAGGTCTTCGGCAGCCCCTACAACCAGTACCTGTGGACCGACACCGACGCCGGGCCGGCGATGGTGCAGCGCAACTGGATGGTCGAGCCGCCCGACGTCAACGTGGACTTCGCGCAGATCACCGAGCAGATGTACCTGAACGCCTTCCTCCCTCGGGCCGGCGGCGCGTGGCGCCTGCAGGCCACGTGGGCGATCTACGCCACCGACAGCCTGGAGGACATGGTCGCCACCCTCGTCACCGGCTCGATGGAAGACAACCACGAGGCCCTGGAGACCTGGCTCGACGCGCAGTAGAGGGGGTGCATGCTGCTCTTGTGGGCTTGTACCCCCGATCCCGTCGACACCGCGGAGCCCTCCGCGCTCCCCGAGGTGCTGGACGTCCGCCAGGTGGTGCCCGGTGAGGGTGTGCCGAGCGAGGTCGCTCCCCAGGCCTCCAACAACAACCTCGACCTGGCCGTGCACGACGGGCGCACCTTCCTCGCCTTCCGCACCGGTCCCAGCCACTTCGCTGCACCGGAGGTGGAGCTGCACGTGGTGTCCACCACCGACGAGCACACCTGGCGCTGGGAGGGCAGCTGGGCATGGGGCACCGACCTGCGGGAGCCGCGCTTCCTGGCCTGGGAGGGGCGGCTCTGGCTGTACTTCGCCGAGCTCGGCAGCGAGCCCACCGACTTCGAGCCCCAGGGGGCGTGGGTCACCGAGTACGGCGGCGTGAGCGACTGGACCGAGCCCGTGCCTCTGATGGAGGGAAGCGACCTGATCCCCTGGCGCACCAAGGTCATCGACGGCGTGCCCTACCTGCTGGGCTACACCGGCGGCGGGAAGATCTACGACGAGACGGGCGAGCTCGACGTGCACTTCCTCACCACCTCCGACGGCTGGTCGTGGGAGCCGGTCGCGGGCAACGGCGTGGTGACCACGGGCGGGGGCAGCGAAACGGCCTTCGTGATCCTGGGCGACGGCGCGCTCGTGGCCGTGCAGCGCAACGAGCGCGGCGACGAGGGGTACGAGGGCGTGGGGGGCCACGGAAGCAAGGTGTGCCGCGCGGAAGCCGGCGACCTGGGCACCTGGACCTGCGAGCGCGACCCGAAGAAGTACGACTCGCCGCTGATGTTCGTGCACGACGGGCGGCCCTTCCTCCTCGCCCGCCGCAACGTCACCGAGACCGGCGACTACGACCTGGGCTACGACACCATGAGCTTCACGGCCGAGGGCCTGGCGTACTCGGCGGACTACTGGCAGCAGCCCAAGCGCTGCAGCCTGTGGGAGGTCGACCCGGAGGCCTTGAGCGTGCAGTTCGTGCTCGACCTGCCCAGCGCCGGCGACACCTGCTTCCCGGGCCTGCTGCCGCTCTCGGAGCGCGAGTACCTGGTCTACAACTACTCGAGCCCGATCGACGGCGACCTGGACATCAGCTGGGTCGAGGGCCAGCACGGCGACACGAACATCTACCGGCAGGTGCTGGCCTGGCCGTGAGCAGGTGGGCGGGCTCCGCCTTCACCGGTCGACAGGAGCTACACGGCGCGATTACCCCCTTGTCCTGCAAGGAACCGACGTGATCGCTCTCGCCCTCTTCGCCTGCACCGGCACCGACCCCGCGCCCGACACCGGTGCCGCGATCGACACCGCGGTCGGCGAAGGCACCCTCGCGCTCTCGTTCGCGATCCACCCGGACTGGCACGACGCCATGGACGAGCCCGCGGTCGGCACCTTCTACGGCAGCTTCTGGCGCGGCGACGAGGTCACGGGGGTGGGCCCCGACGATGGAGCCGAGGATCTCGGCGGCATCGTGGTCGAAGGCATCGACCTGACGAGCGGCGAGCCCACCGACGTGCTCTTCGTCTCCGAGGCGCTGCCCGCCATCGAGGTGGTCGTGCTCGGCTTCCTCGACTCCGATGAGAACGCCGACCCCAACGACCCGGATCCCGACGACAAGGATCCGGTCACCCTTCCCAGCGACAACGACTTCGACCTCGTGGCCGACACCGAGCTGCAGGCCGAGGTCTACTTCGCCTTCCTGAACCCCTGAGGCCGCCATGACCCTGCTCCTCGCCCTCGCCTGCACGGGCGCCGACGAAGAACCCCTCGTCGTCGACGCCACCCTCACCTACCGGGAGCCCGTCGAAGGCGAGCTGGTGTTCGCGTCGGAGCCCATCGAGGTGCCGCCCTACACCGACCAGCAGATCTGCACGATGCTGCCCTACACCGGCGAGACCGTGGGCGTGATGGCCGGCGACTTCTACCAGCACCCCGACTGGGGCCACCACCTGCTCATCATGTCGAGCAACGCCGACGAAGACGACTACCCCGATGGCTACAGCTGGGACTGCACCGAGTCCGCCAACCTGCCCATGGCCGAGCTCGAGCCCATCCTCTTCGCCAACAACACCGAGCTCGGCGACGAGGGGCTCTACGAGCTGGTGCTGCCCGAAGGCTTCGGCGTGAAGCTCGAGAGCGGCGACCGCCTGATGCTGCAGTCGCACCACATCAACTCCACCGCCGACACGCTGCTGCTCAACGACGCGGCGTTCCTCGAGGTGCTGCCCGAAGCGGAGGTCGACACCTGGGCCGCCCCCTGGGCCCACACCGACAGCGGGCTCGAGGTCCCGGCGAACAGCGAGCACACCATCGAGATCGACTGCGCGTTCGAGGAAGACGTCTACCTGCTGAGCGTCACCGGCCACCTGCACGAGTGGGGCACCGCGATCTCGGTCGACCACCTGCCCGCCGATGGCGGCGACACCATGCGGCTCTACGAGATCAGCGAGTGGGACCCGGTCTTCCGCGACGCGCCGCCGATCGACGAGTACCCGGTCGACACCTTCCAGGTGAAGGCGGGCGACACCTTCCGCACCACCTGCAGCTGGTACAACGACACCCCGGAGACCCTGGGGTTCCCCACCGAGATGTGCGCCTCCGTCGGCATGGCCTACCCTACGGTCCTCCCGATCATCTGCGACGTGGACTGATGCTGTTCTGGATGCTGGCCTGCGGGGGCGAAGACGCCCCGACCTTTGCCGAGGTGGACACCGAGCTCGCGCAGTCGTGCGGCTTCTCGAGCTGCCACGGCAGCGGCACCGGCGGGCTCACCCTCGACGGCGGCGAGGGCGACTACCAGGCGCTGGTCGACGCCGCCTCGAACACCGCCGAGGGCGAGACCCTGGTCATCCCGGGCGACGCCGCCAACAGCTACCTCTACAAGATCCTGATCGGCGACGGCATCGACGGCGACCTCATGCCGCCCCCGAGCGGCGGCTGGGAGCAGGACAAGATCGACCTCGTCGCCGCCTGGATCGACGCGGGCGCCGCGCCGTAGCCGCGGGTGCAGCGCAGTAGCCGCAGCCACAGCTCCGCACCCGGCAGGCCCAGCTCCGTAGCGCTATGAGCGCGGCGTGCACCGCCTCCACAACGAGCATGTCCGGCTCGCGCTGAGCACGGCCTTCGGGCCGCGCATCCTGCACTTCGGACCCCGCGTCGGCCCCAACCTGCTCTGGGTCGACCAGGACACACCGCAGGACGACGGCGAGTGGCACGTCTACGGCGGTCATCGCCTGTGGCGCGCCCCGGAAGACCCCGACACCACCTACGAGCCCGACAACGCCGAGGTGCTCGTCCGAGGCGACGAGCGCACGGCGGTGGTGCGCCAGCAGCCGGATCGCTACGGCCTCGGCAAGGTGATGGAGGTCCGGCTGGACGGGCCTGGCGTCCGCCTGGTGCACGCCCTGGAGAACCACGGCCTCGGGCCGGTCGAGATCGCCGCCTGGGCGATCACCTGCATGGCGCCCGGCGGGGTGGCCGAGGTGCCCCAGCCTCCAGCCCGTGCTCACCCCGACGCGCTCCTCCCCGACCGCCGCGTCACCCTCTGGCCCTACACCGACCCGGCCGACCCGCGCATCGGCTGGGCCCGGGAGCGCGTCACCATCCGGCAGGGCGGCCCCGACAGCCTGAAGGTGGGCTTCGGGAACCCGCTCGCCGAGCTGAGCTACGTCGTCGACGGCTGGCGCTTCACCAAGCGCGGCGCGTGGGATGCGCGGGCCCCCTACCCCGACCTGGGCAGCAACCTCGAGGTCTACACCAACGCCCAGATGCTCGAGCTCGAGACCCTCTCGCCCCTGGTCACCCTGCAGCCCGGCCAGGCGATCACGCTCTGGGAGCAATGGAGCCTGGAGCGGGAGCGAACGGACCCCGCGCCTGGGCGGTGATGCCGGATTCCGGCTCCGGTGACGCTCCGTGACATGGGTCGGGATAGTGCCTTCGCAACCTGACTTTCACGTAGGGAGCACACCCATGTCCGCCATCGGAATCCTCCTCGCCTTCGTCGGAGGCCTCGCCCTCGTCGGCGGCGCGGTCCAGAAGTACAAGGCCGGTCGCCTGGCCAAGACCCCGTTCGTCTCCACCGGCGACGCGGCCAGCCAGAAGACCGCCGCCGCGGGCGAGAAGGGCGCCATCAGCACCGAAGGCAAGGTCGCGCACAGCGGCCTGGTCACGGGTGAGGTCACCGGCACCGAGGCGCTCTACGTGCACCTCAAGGTCAAGGCCAAGTGGAAGGTCGGCGACTCCAGCGAGACGCTGATGCTGCGCGACGAGAAGCAGCACGCCACCTTCACCCTCGACGACGGCTCCGGGCCGGTCACGATCGACGTGTCCAAGGGCGGCGACCTCGAGCTCACGAAGACCTTCAACAAGACCAAGGGCCTCGGCCTCGGCGGCATCTTGAAGGGCGGCGGCATCCAGTTCGGTGAGGGCGGCTTCGCCATCGCCCCCGGCCCCCGCAAGGTGGGCAACAAGATCATCCCGCAAGACGCCAAGTTCGAGGTGGTCGAGGAGTGCCTCATCCCCGCCGAGTCCTACTTCGTGTGCGGCAAGATCGACGACAGCGGCGTGATCGGCAGCCCCAGCTGGGCCAGCCTGATCCTGTCCACCAAGACCCACGAAGAGCTGGCCGGCGGCACCGCCGAGTTCGCCAAGAAGCTGCTCATCGGCGGCGGCGTGGGCCTGGCAGTGGGCCTGATCCTCACCGTGCTCGGCGGCGGCGCCTGAGATGTGGCTGGTCACGCTGGCGCTCGCGGCCACACCTCCCGGGTGGGAAGAGCTGGGCACCAGCGACGGCGTGACCGTGGCACGCAAGACCATCGAGGGCAGCCCGCTCTTCGCCTTCCGCGGCGAAGCCACCCTCGACGTGCACGCCGGCGTGCTCGCCGGGGTGCTCTTGAGCGACGGGCTGGGCCCCGAGTGGGTGGACCTGATGGTCCTCTCCAAGCTCGTGGCCGACGAAGGCGGCGGCCACCGCATCGTGCACCAGGGCTACGACCTGCCCTGGCCGTTGGCCGACCGCGACTACATCATGCGGCAAACGCTGGTCTTCGACGCAGCGTCCGAGGTCTTCACGCTGGAGTTCCAGTCCATCGAAGATCCCCGCTGGCCGGTCGACGCCGACTGGATCCGAGCCTACGCCCACCGCACCTACTGGCGCATCACCGCGCTGGACGACGGGCGCTCGCTCGCCGAGGTCGAGGTGCACACCGATCCCAAGGGCGCGCTGCCCGCGTGGTTGGTCAACGCCATCCAGAAGGACTGGCCCCGAGCCACCCTCACCGCGCTCGAAGACCGCGCCCAGCAGGGCGACGTGGCCCGCCGCGCCGAGATGACCGACTGGTAGATCCGCCGAGCACCCCCGTCGGAACCTTCCGGCTGGGCTGCGCCGTCTGGACGTGGAAGCCCTGGGTCGGTACGCTCTACCCGCCGAGCGCGCGCCAGCAGGACCTGCTGAAGCTCTACAGCCGCCGCTTCGAAACCGTCGAGGGCAACAGCTGCTTCTACGCCACGCCACCAGAGGCCACGCTGGCCAAGTGGGTCCGCGACACGCCTGGCACCTGGCGCATCCTGCCCAAGCTGCCGCGGGACGTGAGCCACGAAGGGCGGCTGGAGGACGCGGTCGACGAGGCCCTGGCATTCCTAGCGCACATGAAGACCGGACTCGGCGAGCGCCTGGGCCCGTGCTTCCTCCAGCTTCCACCGAGCTTCGGCCCCGACCGCGGGGCGGATCTCGCGCGCTTCTTGAACCCCTGGCGGCGGGCGAGCGGCCATCCTCTGGCCGTCGAGGTCCGGCACCCCGCGTGGTTCGAGCCCGGATGGCTGGAGCGCCTCGACACGCTCCTGGCGCGCTCCGGCCTGGCGCGGGTCCACCTCGACACCCGGCCCTGCTACCAGGGCGTGGGCCGGCCGATGGCCGACGCCGTGCGGCCCAAGCCTCGGGTGCCGCTGCAGCCCACCCTGACCACCGACTGGGTGATGGTCCGCTACGTCGGCCACCCGGACGTGCCGCAGAACGAGCCGTGGCTGGCCCAGTGGGCGGAGCGCATCGACGGCTGGCTCAGGCGGGGCGTCGACGTCTGGGCCTACTGCCACTGCCCGGTCGAGGACCACTCCCCCACCCTGGCGCGGCGCCTGCAGGAGCTGCTGGAGGCACGGGGAGCCCCCGTGGATCCGCTCCCCTGGAACGCGCTGCGGCCCGACCCGAACCAGCCCAGCCTGTTCTGAGCTGGCTTCGACCCGCTACGCGGCCTTGCGCTCGGCGTCGAGCTTCTTCATGTACCGGCCCTGGGCCACGTCCACCGCCACCAGCACCGCGAGGGTGAAGTAGAAGGTGGTCTTCGACATGGCCTCCACGTGGTAGCCGAAGAAGCTCAGGTGGGCGAGGTGGCCGCCCTCGCTCAGGAGCATCACGCCCACGATGAGCAGGATGAAGAGGCCGAGCACCTCGTACATCCGGTTCTTCTGCAGGAAGTCACTCACCGTGTCGGCCATGACCATCATCAGCACACCGGAGATGACGATGGCGCTGGCCATCACCCAGAACACCTCGGTCAGCGCGATCGCGGAGAGGATGGAGTCGAACGAGAACACCAGGTTCATCGCTGCGATCCAGGCCACCGCGGTGCCCACGGAGCGTTGCGGCTGATCACCCACGCCCTGGCCCACTTCGTCGATCGCCAGCATGTGGTGGATCTCCTTGAAGGCGGTGTAGACGATGAAGATGCCGCCGAACAGCACGATCAGGGCGTGCACGTTCATCGCCCCCGCGGTGACGCCGCTGTGCCACTCGGCGAAGGGCTCCTGGAAGGTGTCGATGGCCGAGACCACCACGAACAGCAGGAGGATGCGCAGGCCGATGGCCATGCCGATGCCCCAGCGCCGCACCATCTGCTGCTTGTCGGCGGGCACGCGCTTCGACTCGAGCGAGATGTAGAGCAGGTTGTCGAAGCCGAGCACGGCCTGCAGGAAGATGAGCATCCCGAGGGTGAACAGGTTCTCGATCACGGCCGGCACTCCACACACTTGGCGGTAGCGCTGTCGATAGCCGGTGGTGTCGAAGCTGGCATCGGAGACTCGACGATGCGCGTGCTGACCCCCCTCTTGTTCGCCCCCCTGCTCACCGGCTGCGCCGTCGTGTCGATCGAAGACGGCTTCGTCATCGACGAGCCGATCGACGCGGTGGTCGTGAACCTCTCGAACGGCGAGATCACGCTCGCCGGCTCGGCGAGGGACCAGACCACGGTCGAGATCGACTTCGGCGGGCTGACCTTCGACCAGGTCGGGCACGAGGTGGTCGACGGCGTGCTCTACGTGGACTTCGACTGCGGCATCACCTGCGGCGGCGAGCTCGACCTGAAGGTCCCGCCCGACGCGGAGATCTACGTGGACGTGGGCAGCGGCGCGGTGACCACCCACTTCGACCTCGCACCGCCGGTGCTCGACGTGGACCTCGGGGCTGGCGACGTGGACGTGTACGTGCCGGAGGGCGGCTACCAGCTCCAGCTGAAGGCCGGCGCGGGCTCGGTGGAGACCGACGGTGTGTGGGACGAAGACGGTGCCGGGCGGCTCATCGCGATCCATGCGGGCGCCGGCGCGATCTCGGTCACGGGGGAGTAGCGCCGACTCGGGACGACTCGCAGCGCGGGTGGTTCCCCTGCACGTCATGGCAGGTGCCCGCGACGATGGCTCCACAGCTCAGCTCACAGCTCTCGGCACCCGCGGCCGTGGCGATCACCACGCGACCCGAGGCCACAGGACACGTTGGGGTGGTGATCTGTCCGGCGGCGGACTCGCAGAGCAACACGCCCTGGGAGGTGGCGAAGGGCGCTTCGTACGCGGAGAGGCAGGCCACCGGTCCCGTGTGCGGACCCCGTCGGGCCGGAGCCCCCACGCGGCCGTGCTCGTAGAGCGTGGCGGTGCTGCCCTGTGGCGACACCCGGGGCTCCGCGCAGGCGCCGCCCGCCTGCGCCACGGTCAGCACATCGCCGCCACCGAGCGCCGACCGGGACCTGGCTTCCAGCCTGGCCATCGCCTCCCGGTCCAGGCCCTCGCAGGTGGCCAGCAGGCCCAGGAGCGTGGTCTGGTCCGCTCGCTCGAGGTCCACACCCTCGGAGGCGTCGAGGAGACCCGGACAGGCCAGGGCCTCTGCCGCCTGAGCGGCCGCGCCGCGGAGGCTCCCTCCCTCGTCGGAGGCCCCGACGTCCAGCAGGCCTTCAAGGGTCTGGAGCCGGAGCTCGAGCATGGCGTTCTCCTCGGCGTCGGCGCGGGCCAGGACCCGACGCAGCACCTCCACCTGCCGCTCCAGCCCCTCGACCAAGGCGTCCGTCGCGGCGGTGGACGCTTGCTCGGCGAGCTCAAAGGCGTCGCCGAACTCCGCCACGGGGCAGGCGCTCGCCTCGTAGATGCACGGGATGAGCGTTCGGGTGTCGAAGCCCACGAACTGCCGGTAGCCCGGATCGGACAGGGTTCCGCTCAGCTCGGCGGGGTGCCCGTAGAGGCGGATGTCGTTGTCCACCCGCTTGCCCAGGTCCTCGCGCGTGCTGGCGTCCGGGAACACCCCCGACTTCATCTCGAGGTACTTGGACATCACGAAGACCGCGAGATCGCGCTGGTAGCGCTGCTGCCGCTGCGCATCGGCCCGGGCGGCACCGGCCGCGTACGCTGCCGCCTCCGCAGCACGGCGACGGGCACCGGCCTCCGCCTCCACGCGCGCGAGGTCCGCCCGGTACACGGCGTCGAGCGCCGCCAGCTGGTCTTGCGAGAGGCGCTCGAGGCGCTCCAGCTCCCCCTCGCAGAGCCCGTCGCACGCCACGGCCCCCCAGCCCTCGTAGGCCACCGCGAAGGTGGGCTGGCCGAGCGCATCGGTGTAGCGCCACACGCCGACCGGCACCTCGTCGAAGGTCATCCACTCCACGCCGCGCACGTCGCCGAGGGCCACCTCCACCCGGCAGGTGCTCCCCCCCGGACCCTCCGGATGATCGAGACTGCAGTGGTCGTCGAACCACACGCGGCCGTCGGCGTCCCAGATCCGTTGCCGCGTGACGCGGCCATCTTCTTCACACGTCCGGGCATACCCGCGGTCCACGTGCGTGAGCGGGAACCTGGAGCCACGCAGCTGGCTGACGGTCCGATCGTTCAACGGACGCACCCACGTCTCCGTCCTACAGTCCTCGAAGTCGGGCTGCGAAGCGACCACGAGCTCGAGGCACTGCGGGTCGTCGCACCGGCGCGCCTGCTTCTCGCGCAGCGCCTCGAGGTAGCCGGCCTGCAGGTCGGTGGCGGGGGCCGCCACGCCAGCCTCGACGTCCACCCATTCGCCGCTCGCCACCCCGTGGGAGAAGTGTCCGGTTCGGCGGATCTCCCCCGAACGTTCGTCATAGGCCTCGAAGGCCCCGTGGAGCGCCAGCTTGCCCTCCGCGGTGCGGGTGTAGCCACACGACCAGAGCACCACGCCCGTTCGGTCCTCGACGGCTCGGACCGAGCCGCCCGCCTCCTTCGGGGTCGACACGTAGGAACCATCCTGGAGCTCGAAGCGGATCCGGTCCGAGGGACGCTCGCTGCCCACGAAGTGCTCGGCCAACCAGGTGGTCACCCCGACCACCTGGCTGTCCTCGATGAGCAGCTCCAGGCGCGGGCGCTCCCCATGGTCCAGCCAGATGCCGACCCGGCCCTCCTGCGGCTCGGCGTAGCGCCAGGTGCCCTCGGAGCTCCGGATCTCGTAGAAGACCGACTCCCAGCTGGTCCGCAGGAAGTCCTCCTGCAGCGTGCGCGTGGCCTCCCCGGCGTAGGCACGGCGCCAGCTTCCTCCGTCCTTCGCCAGGATCACGAAGGGCTGCGGGCCGTCGCCCGGACAGGCGTACAGGTAGGCCTTGTAGTCGCTGTACTTGTAGGGCTCGACGTCGAGCTCGACGCCCCCGGCACACGCTGGCCGAAGGTCGGAGGGAAGCGCTGGCGCGGCAAGGCCCGGTGCAGGGAGCAGGAGGCCCAGGGCCAGAATGCATCGTGCCAAGCGCGAGTTCATGGGCAACTCCCCCCCGGGCCGAGGTCGCCCGGAAGGCAATATACATCCTGATGGGGTCGCGCGAGCCGACCCAGGGCTTCGCGCGCCGCCCGAACGCGGGAGAGGCATGAGCTGGCCACCCGGGGTGCACGCCGCCCCGAACCTCCAGGGCGACCCGGCCCTCTACGAGATC
>CAZSAT010000030.1:0-61218 GCA_964604675.1 uncultured Enterobacterales bacterium | reverse complement strand
ACTGACCCGACGTGCCGCAATGCCGGCGGGTCGGTAGGAGGTCTACCAGTGAAGCTCCTGAAGAGCGTGCGCCTCGGGCACGCGCCCAACTGCTCCAGTGCCGGCAGCGTCGTCGGCACCATGCTGCTCACGGCCGCTGGTGCGTCGGTGGTGCTCAACGTGTGGGCGGACCGCTTCCTGCGCTGGGTGGGCGAGGGCGGCGGTCGGGTGCGCTCCGACGGCCAGGTGGGCCTGGACGGGGCCGTGGTCGAGGTGTCGGAGCACGGGGCGGCCCTGCTCGCGGGCATGCCGCAGGTGGGGGATGGGCCCACGGAGGCGCACCTCGCGGTGACGGGACGGTGCCCGGTCGCGTGCACCGACTGCTACCTGTCGGCCGGGCCGGAGGGGGACGAGGTGGACCTGGAGCGGCTGCGGGGGCAGCTGGCGGAGCTGGCCGAGCTGGGGGTGCTCGAGGTGGCCTTCGGCGGCGGCGAGGCGCTGCTGCGGTCGGAGATCGTGGCGCTCTGTGAGGAGGCCAGGCGGCTGGGCATGACGCCGAACCTGACGACCAGCGGCTTCGGCGTGACCCCGGCGCTGGCCGTACAGCTGGCCGGGCTGGTGGGCCAGGTGAACGTGTCGCTCGACGGGCTGGGCGACGTGTACGTCGCGGCGCGCGGCTGGGACGGCACCGACCGAGCCCTCCGGGCCATCCGGGCGTTGCGGGAGGCCGGGGTGCGCGTGGGCGTGAACACCGTGCTCACCCGTGCGGTGTGGGAGCGTGAGGGTGCGCTGGCTTCGCTGGGGGCGGCGATCCGCGACGCCGGGGCGCAGGAGTGGCAGTGGCTGCGCCTGAAGCCGACGGGCCGGGGGGCCGACGTGTACGCGGACCTGGCGCCGTGCCTGGACGGCCTCTGGGAGCGCCTGCTCGTGGAGGAAGCGCAGGGGATCGTGATGCGGGTGGACTGTGCGCTCGTGCCCTGGCTCGCCGAGGCCGGGCTGGACCCCGAGGTGGCGGGGTTGCTCGGGGTGCGGGGCTGCGTGGGCGGCCAGGACCTGTGGGCGCGCGGGGTGGACGGGACCTGGGCACCCTGCAGCTTCGCGGCGGGCGAGGCCGTGGCTTCGCTGGAGGCGGCCTGGGCTTCGGGTGCGACGAACCAGGCCTGGCGTGCGCGCGCTGCGGCACCGCCGGAGCCGTGCGCCAGCTGTACGTGGCAGAGCCTGTGCCGGGGCGGCTGCCGGATCGTGGCCGGCCACGTCACGGGCGACTCCCTGGCGCCCGACCCCGAGTGCCCACGGGTCCGCGGGTGAGCGCGCGGGGGGCCGCGGGCGTGCTGCTCGGCGCGGTGCTGGCGTGCGTGGCCTACGCGGTGCTGCGGCTGGTGGACGCTGGCGACGAGGGCGGGGTGATCCTGTTGACCGCCACCGTGCCGTACTACTGGCGGGCCGCGTCGGCCGGGGTGGTGGGGCTGGTGGTGGGCCTCCTGGCGGGCTGGGGTCTCTCGGAGACCGAGGCCCTGCGGGTGCTGGAAGCACGGTGGTGGTGGTGGGCGGTGGCCGCCTCGGCGGCGGCCGTGGTGGCGGTGCCGTGAGCTTCGACCTGCTGGAGCGGGTGCACGGGCACCTCGCCGTGCTGGCGTTGGCGGCGCTCCTGCACCCGGTGGTGACGCTTGGTCGGAGGAAGCGGGTCACCCGGGGAACGCGGTGGGCGGTGGGCGCGGGCGCGGGGCTCTTGCTGGTGGCCTACGCGGGGGGCTGGTGGCTCTACCCGGAGTACCGGGAGCTCGTGAAGCCCGACCTGCCGGTCGAGGTGAGCCTGCTCTTCGAGCGCAAGGAGCACCTGGCGTGGATGGCGCTGGCGCTGGCCGCAGGCGGTGTGGGCGTGTTGTTCGGTCGGCCCGAGGCCTGGCGCACCGGCCGAGCGCTGCTGGTGGCGGGGTGGTGCTGCGGCGCGGTGGCCGCCGTGCTCGGGGTGGTGGTGGCGGCGAGCTGACGCGCTCGAGGGCGCCCGGCTACCGACCCGAGCCCACCGGAAGCGCCTCTTCCAGGCGGTCCTGGGCCTCCGCTCCCTCCTGCTTCCCGTGCAGGTTGTAGGCCTCGAAGGGGTCGTCGACCAGGTCGTAGAGCTCGTCGTGGTCGGGCAAGAGCTTCCAGCGCTCGTCGCGGATCGCGCGGCCCTCGAGCCAGGTGCGCTCCAGGCCCCAGGTCTCGGCGAAGGCGAGCTCCCGCGACCCCGTGAGGAGGCTGACGGAGTCGCTCCCCTCGGCCTCTTCGAGGTTGACCGAGAACTGCTCGGCGACGGTGGCGTACACGTCGACCACGTGCGCGAGCCCGTCCTCGCTCCCGGCCTCGATGCCGCTCCCCGAGATGCACAGCGGCACGTGCAACCCCCCCTGGTAGAGGCTTCCCTTGGCGCGACCGGGCCCGCCGGCCCCCGCGCGGTGCGGGCTCCCGTTGTCGCCGACCAGCACGACGGTGGGCGCCTCACCCCAGCGCCCGGCCTTGTCGAGGAAGCGCTCCAGTTCGGTGTCCAGGGCCTCGAGGGCCCCCTGGAAGCAGGGCTCGGGGTCGTCGTCGCAGTGCACGCCGGACAGGTCGGAGGTGGTGAGCCGCCAGGGCGGCACGTGGAAGGGCTCGTGGGGAGCCGTGAACGCCAACCACGCCATCCAGGGATCGCCGTCGATGCCGCGCAACCAGTCGACGGCGTCGTCGACGTGCACGCTGGTGGCGTAGCCCGTCTCCTGCTCGGTCACGCCGTCGACCGTGCGGCCCCAGTCCTCGTAGGAACGCAGCTCGCCGTGAAGGTAGCCGGCGTAGCGCTCGAAGCCCGCCGCGCGCGGGCTGTCGTCGCCCCCGGCGGTGCCCAGGTGCCACTTGCCGAACAGGCCGGAGCGCACCCCGGCCGAGGCCAGCACCGCCGGCAGGAAGGGCTCGTCGGCCGCGAGGGCCTCGCTGTCGTCCATCGGGCCGTCGATGCCGGTGCGGTACCCGTGACGCCCCGTGAGCATCGCCGCCCGCGTGGGCGAGCAGGTGGGGTAGCTCCAGGCGTTCTCGAAGCGCAGCCCGTCGGAGCAGATGGCGTCGAGGGTTGGCGTGGTGGCGTAGCTCCGCTCGTCGCCCGGCCACACGTCGGCGTAGGCGGCGAGCGCGTCGACCCCGAGGTCGTCGGCGATGACCACCACCACCCCGGGACCCGGCGTGCCGTGGCAGGCCCACAGGAGCGCCAGCATCAGCCCGTGTTGCCCCGGGGGCGGCGACGGCGACGGCGGCGACGGGGCTTCTTGCTCGAGTCCGGCGCCTGGTTGCTGTCGTGCTTCGGGCCCCCCTGGGGTCGGTCGTGCTTGTTCCGAGCGGGCTTGGGGGCCGCCTTCTGCTGGCGGGCGCGTTCGCGCTCGGCGTTCGCCTCGGCCAGCTTCTTCGCCTTCTTGGCCGCGTACTTGCTCTCCGGCCGGAACGCCGCCTCTTCCGCGGCGGCTTCGATCTCACGGAGCACGGCCCGGGTGTCGGCGTCGCGCTTGTTGGTGAAGCGGCCCGTGAGCACGGTGTCGGGGTCGAGCTCGCCTCGGGTGTAGAGCCACCACATCTCGGCGCCGTAGCGGGTCTTCTTCAGGCCGGGATCGAAGCGCCCCAGGTAGTTCTTGAGGTTCTTCACGTCGCGCAGCAGCAGCCGCTCGCTGTTGCGGTTGTGGCTGGCGTCGGTGGCCTGGGGGAGGTCGATGATGACCGGACCGTCGGCCGCCATCAGGATGTTGTACTCGCTCAGATCGCCGTGCACCGTGCCGGCGCACAGCATCTTCATCACCTGGTGGACCAGGTGGCTGTGCATGGCGCGGGCTTCGCCCCTGCTGAGGTCGACGTCGAAGAGCCGGGGGGCGGGATCGCCGTGCTCGTCGGCGATGAGCTCCATCAACAGCACGTTCTCGCCGGCGTGGAAGGGCTGGGGCACCCGGACGCCGGCGGCATGGAGCCGGAAGAGCTGATCGACCTCGGCGTTCTGCCAGGCTTCTTCCAGGAGCCGCTTGCCGTAGCGGCTGCCCTTGGCCATGGCGCGCTTCTGGCGGCTGTTGCGCACCAGGCGCCCTTCGGCGTAAGCCGACCGCTGACGGAAGCTGCGCTCGTGCGCCTGCTTGTAGATCTTGGCGACGCACACCCCGTGGGTGGTGTCCACCAGGTAGACGGCGGCTTCCTTGCCCGACATCAGCGGGCGGATGACCTCGAGGACGACGCCGACCTCGAAGAGCGGCTCGAGCTGGGCGGGGACCTTCATCGATAGGGGGCCTAACGTCCCGGGAGGGACTTGCCGGCCGCGACGGGCTCACTCCAGCGTGAGATCCCAGCTGAGCTCTTCGTCTTCGGCGGGCAGTTGCTCGACGGCGCCCTGTTCGCCGCGGACGTGGCCGAGGAAGGCCAGGGTGGCGAGGCCCACCGCGGTCTTGAAGCGCTCGGTGTCGACGAAGGCGTCGCCACAGCCGTCGCCGGGCAGCGTGCAGTAGATCGGCGTGAAGCTCAGGTGGCCCGCGTTCGCGAAGGCCGCGAGGCCACGCGGCAGCGACGTGACGGGCTCGTAGAGGTCGAGGTACTGCTGGCCCACGGTGGCGTCGCGGGCGGCGCCCACACTGAGCACGGGCACGTCGATGGCGGAGGTGCCCGTGGTCAGGTTCTCGGCGCCGTCCCAGGGGGCGTAGGTCACCACGGCGGTCACCCGCTCGTCCGACCGATCGGCGGTCGCTTCGCCGCCGGACCCGTTCGCCAACGCGCCGCCCGTGACGTACGCGGTGTAGCCGCCGAAGGACCAGCCGGTCACCACGTAGCCGGCCTCCGGGTCGACGCAGCCCGCCAGCGGGGAGTCGCCGGACGCGCTCTGTTCCACGAGCCAGTCGAAGGTGGAGACGAGGTCGGCGGGCCGCTGCACGAGCAGCGTCGCGAAGTCCTGGGTGCTGTCGTAGAAGGTGTTGCCCGGATGGTCGGGCGCGACGGTGATCCAGCCGTGCGTGGCGGCGAGCTCCTGCCACCAGAACATCTCCCAGGAGATGGACGCGTTGCCGTGGCTGTGCACCATGACGGGCCGTGGGGTGGCGCACGCCGGGGCGGCGTCGGCGACCGCGTCCCCGGTGAACTGGTAACCCTCCCAGCCGTAGATCCGGGCGGGTCCCTCGGCCTCGGTGGGGTACCAGACCTGCAGGTAGAGCGCGTCACCGCCTCCGTTCACCGTCTCGGCGGCGAGGTGCGCGGCGGACCAGGCCCCCGGCTGGCTGTAGTCCGGGGCGGTGACCGGTTCCGCGGCGGTGTCCTCGGGGGGCTGGGTGTCGGGCGGGCCGGAGTCGGCCGGATCGGTGTCGGCCGGGTCGGCCGGGTCGGCGCTTGGCGCAGCGCTGTCGATGCGCCCGTCGATCGGCTCCGATTCGACAGGCGCGGGGCAGGCAAGGGCGAGCATCAGCACCCTGCCAGGCTAATCGGCTACCGGCTCACCCGGAAGTGCCCCAGGTTCCGCGCGTTCGACCCGTGGTTGTGCAGCTGCAGCTCAGCGCGCGATCGAGAAGCTGTCGATCACGTTGCCCTTCAGGTCGCGCGCCACCACGTCGATGGCGCTGGGTCCGAAGTCCGCGATCAGGTAGTGCTCGGTGGACGTGGCGACCGCGTTGAACCAGTCTTCGTCGAAGCCGTTGTAGAGCGGCGCGCCGGCGCCTCCGGTGACCACGTAGATCGTGCCGTCGCTGGCGGCGACCTGGGTGTCGTTGCGGATCGGGACCGAGCGCTCGTAGACGTGGTTGTGGCCGGCGAACACCACGTCGACCTCGTGCTCGTCGAACACCGGGGTCCATGCCTCCCGAGCGGTGAGGTCGGAGTTGTGCGTGGAGCAGGTGGAGTAGGTGGACTGGTGGTGGTTGCCGACGGTCCAGCGGCCCTCGAAGGCGGAGAGCTCCTGCTGCAGGAAGTCGACCTGCACGGTGGCCAGGTGCTCGGAGTCCCGCACCGTGTCGTTCAGGGTGAGGAACAAGGCGTCGCCGTACTCGACCGCGAACCACTCCTCGTTTCCGGGGAAGGCGAACTGGGCGAAGTAGTTCTGGGCCAGGAACTCGTGGTTGCCGTGGGCGGAGATCAGCGCCTTCTGGGCCAGGATGCTGCCGCTGGCCTCGAACCAGTCGTCCCACTCCGACTGGGAGGTGCCGAGCTCGATCAGGTCGCCGGTGACCAGGAAGAAGTCCGGCTCGTGGGCGTCCATGGCGGCGAGCACCTGACCCCAGGTGTCGTAGGCGCCGCGGGAGTCGCCCGCGATGCCCACCCGGAAGGTGTCGAAGCTGTTGGGCGCGGCCGGGGTGGAGAAGCCGAAGGTGCTCGACCAGTGCCCCTCGCCGCCCACCCGGTAGCTGTACACGGTGTCGGGCTCGAGCTGGCCGCACACGCGGACCTCGTGGGCCCGGTAGGCGCCCTCGCCGACGGTGCCGGTGCCGAAGAGGAAGCTGCCGCCGTCGTGGGTGGTGGCGTTGTCGGGAAACCCGCTGGCCGGGCCGATCTGGAGCTGCGAGGCGAGGGTGTCGAGGTCGGTGCGCCAGAGGAACCCCGCGGACTTCGAGGGGTCGCGAGCCGGCCACTGGTAGCGCACGTGGAAGGGATCCGGGGTCTCGGTGCCGTAGGTCTCGGCGTGCGCGTCGGCCGGATCCTCCGGGGCTTCGGCGAGGTTGCCCACCGGGATGAGGATGCTGGGGTCGCAGTCCTCGTAGACCTGGCTGACCGGCGCCGTGTCGACGGCGGTGTCGGCGGTGGGTTGGCAGGCGACAAGGGCGAGCAGCACGGCGACCTCCGGGGGAGCAGGCTAACCGTGGCCGGCGCTGAGCGCGGGGGCGGCGCGGGCGCTACAGGGCGCCGATGAGCACCTCTTCGATCGTCGACGCGCTCCGCGCGCTGGCCGACGACCCCCGCGATGCGAGCCGGGTGGTCGTGTCGGGAGCCTCGGGCTTCCTGGTCGTGGAGGCCGCGGCCGCTGACGACCGGGTGCTGGTGCTGGCAGCGGGCTCGGCGCACGTGAAGCTCCGGCCGGACCAGGTGCAGACCCTGCGCGCGCGGGGCTTCACCCGCCTGGCGGGTCGACCGAGCCTGGGTCGCATCGTGGTGAGGCCGGAGCCCGAGGCGCTGGCGGCGCGTCTCGCGGAGACCCTGCGCGAGGTGTACGGCGATGAGCAGCTGACCGCGGTGCTGCGGCCCGGAGACCGGCCGAGCCTCGACGACGCGCGCTTGCTGGCCGCGATGCGCACCCTCGCGAAGGAGCGCGACATGCCCAGCCGGAACCGCGTGTACGGCGCGGTGCTGGGCGCCGACCTGCTCGTGCCCGTGCACGCGGACGGACCGGCGGTGGTGGGCGACCTGGAGGGCTGGCAGGTGGTGGCGGCGTTCACCGGCTTCGACCAGCTGCTGGCGTGGGACCCGCGCTCGCCGGCGGTTCGGCGCATGCCTGGCATCGAGCTCTTCCCGATGCTGGCGGCGCTGCCGCGCATCGGGAGCATCCTGATCAACCCCCGCGGCACCGTGGGCGGGGAGCTGTACCGGAACGAGATCCTGGCGCTGGCGCGGGCGACCCAGGGGAAGCGGTAGCGGGCTACTGCAGCTCGGCCGGCACGCTGGACTGACCCGCTGCGTCGTTCCCCCAGCACGCCACGTCCCCTTCGGCATCGAGCGCGCAGGTGTGCCAGGTGCCGGCCGCGAGCGCCACGAAGCTGCCTTCGGGGGCCGCGAGCTGGTCGGCGACCGTGTCGTCGCCCCAACAGGTGATCGCGCCCTCCTCGAGCCCGCAGCAGTGGCGGGTGCCGCAGGCCACGTCGTCGAGCACGAGGCCCTCCGGCGGCTCGGGAGCGTAGTCGCCCGTGCCGAAGCAGCTCAGGGCGCCTCCGTCGTCGAGCGCGCAGCTGGTCACCGCGGCGGCGGTCCAGTCCGACCAGGGGCCCTCCCGATCCGAGTTGAGGCCGTTCTGGCCCCAGCACGTGGCGTCGTCGTCGGCGTCGAGGGCGCAGCAGTGGTTCTTGCCGCAGGCCACCGAGGTGAAGCCGGAGCCGGACGGGGCCTGGCTGCTCACCGCCTCGCCGTGCGCGCCCCACACCGACAAGCCCCCGTCCGTGGTGAGCCCCACGCCGTGGTGGTAGCTGCCGAACACCGCGGTGAAGGGCAGCGAGGTCAGCGCCGTCTGCTCGTCGCCGCCGTCCCCCCAGCAGGTGGCCGAGCCGTCGTCGAGCATCCCGCAGGTGTGGAACCACCCCGCGTCGAGCTGCTCGAAGGTGCCCGCAGGGACCGTGGTCTGGCCGTGGGCTTCGGATCCCCAGCAGGTGACCGAGCCGTCGTCCAACAGGGCGCAGGTGTGGCCGTGGCCGGCGGTGATGGTGACCGCGACCGGCGACCCCGCGGTGGCCTCGACCGGGACGGCCTCGAGTCCGAGCAACACCGCTGCGGTGACCGCCCACCGCCGGCGGGTCGCCACCGCGGCGAGCAGGATGAGCGACCAGCCCGCGCCGCCCACGTGGCCGCAGCCGCAGCCGGTCTCGGTGGGGCCGCCGGTGTCGGCCGGGACCGTTGCGTCGCTGTCGTATCCGGCGGGCTGGCCGGTGTCGGGCGCGGCGGTGTCGGGCGGGTCCGTGTCGCTTCCCGGGTCGGTGTCGACCGGGTCCGGGCAGTCGACGTCGACGCACACGGTGATGCTCTGCTCGATCGAGCCCGCGTCGGTGTCGAGGCGCAGCACGAGCTCGGTCTCGCCCGAGGCTTCCGGGGTCCAGGTGAGCACGCCGGTGGCCGGGTCGACCCGTGCCTCGATGGGGCCTTCGGACAGGGTCCACCAGAAGGGCTCGGCTCCGCTTCCTTCCGCCTCGTAGGTCCAGGTGCTGCCGACGGTGGCCTCCCGGTCGGGGCTGGAGACGATGGTCGGTGCGACGGCGTCGCGCAGGACGAAGCTGAACGCGCCCTCGGACGCCAGGGTGAAGGTGGTGTCGGCGGTGGCCGGCAGCCAGCGCGCTCGACCCTCGGTGGCCACGAAGACCGCCACCTGCTGATCGCCCGTGGTGGCCGTGACGTCGGCGTCGGCGGTGAGATCGAGCTCGACCAGGCAGGGCTCGGCGGTGGTCACCGTGACGGTGGTGGCGGTGGCCGTGGTGCCGAGGCACAGAGGGATCTGCTCTTCGGCCAGCCGGCCCCAGGCCCCCGCGATGCCCCCGGCGGTGGTGTGCTCGGCCGGTGCCGTGGCCGCGTAGAGGTTGCGCACGACGGCGTAGACCGCCGGGTCGAAGCTGCTCAACCCCAGCCAGCCGCGGGAGCTGTACTGGTAGTCCAGGTAGTTCTCGGTACCGCCCATCAGGTTGGAGAGCAGCGTCTCGTCGTTCACGTACACGGCGGTGGTGAGGCTGGTGACGAGCAGCTCGATCTGGCGGTCGTGCACGAGCTCGCCGCGCTTCCAGAGCGCCCCGGCCATGCGCACGCTCGGCTCGGCGTGCCCGATGTCCTCCCCGAGGTTGATCATGTCGTCGGTGTAGTAGCTCCAGGTCGCCCCACCCAGCGGGGTCTCGACGAGGTTGTCGAACCAGCGCGCGCCGATGTCGAGGGCGCGCTGCAGGTAGTGCTCGTCGCCGGTCAGGTCGTAGACGTGCAGGGCGGCCGTGGCCATCACCGAGCTGCCGTTCAGCGGGTTGAGCGTGCCCGCCTCCGTGCCCAGGAAGGTGGCGTCCGAGCGGATCCTATAGCCGCCCGTGCTGTGCCACTGCTCCTCGTGGAAGTCGAAGGTCTCGATCGCCCCGGTGGTGTACGCGGCGGCGTGCTCGCTCAGTGGGGCACCGTCCTCGGCGAGCAGGTCGCCGAAGCGGCTCTGCTCGATGAGCACTGCGGTCTCCACGACCGGCCCGAGGATGGCGCCGGTGTGGATGACCCAGCAGTAGGGCGTGCCGCCCGTGTAGTACATGTCCCGCCAGCACGGCGTGGCCTCGTTCGTGAAGTCGGTGACGCCGCGGGCGTCGTTGCGGGCCTCCATGATCGCGTCAGCGTGGCGCACGGCCTCCACGAGGAAGTCGGGGTCGCCGGTGGCCCGGAACATGGCGTTGAGACCGCCCAGGTAGGGGGCCTCCGAGCCGGAGAGGGTGGGCCCCCAGTCGTCGTTGGCTCCGAGCTGCCAGTCGCCGTCGGCCACGTTGTCCATGGCGTGCACGAAGGCCCAGCGAGGGGTGGTGCCGAGGGCGAGCGGGGCGATGAGCAGGGCGCTGAGCATGGGCCCAGTCTACGATCGGCCGCAGCGGCGGCGGACGGGCGCGGGTCGGTGAGGTGTCGTCGGACAGCACAGGCGCCCTCGACGCCGCTAAGCTCTCCTGATGCTCTTCTCCCTCCTCCTCCTCGCTACGGCCCCAGCCCTCGCGTCCGAGCCGCTGCCACCCGAGCCCGCGGTGCGCGAAGCCCCTGCGCGCCAGAAGAAGAAGAAGAGGAAGCGGAAGGACAGGGACGAGCGCAGCACGTCGAAGTCGTCGTCGAAGTCGTCGTCGAGCACAGGCGGCGCCTCGCCCTCGAAGCCCGCGCAGGTCACCCCGCCGTCGTCGCCAAAGCCCTCCACCCAGCCGTCGAAGCAGCCTGCGTCCAAGCCCGCCACAGAGCCGGCCAAGCAGCCGACGTCGAGCCAGCCGTCGCAGCAACCCGCGTCGAAGCCTGCGGCGGAGCCCGCGCGGCAGCCGGCGGGGGGCAAGCCCGCGGTGCAGCCCGCGTCCAAGCCCGCCACGCCCACGGCCGCCCAGAAGAAGCCGGCCTCGCACGCGGTGCAGACCGCCTCGAAGAAGCCCGCCGCGCCCAAGCAGGTGGTGAAGGCGCAGCACGAGCGTCCTGCCGACCGGAAGGCCGCGCCCGCGCTGAAGCGCTCGTACCACCGCTCGTCGCACCACCAGCACCCGGGGCGCGTGCGGGATGCGCGCTACAACCGGCCGTCCTGGCGGCACGTGCGGCACTACCCACACGCCGCGCACGGCCCGCCGCGCTTCTGGTGGTACCGGTCCTGGTACAGCCACTGGTGGGTGCATCCGCACTACCGCTACCGGCACGCGTCGTTCGTGGTGGTGAGCTTCGACTTCGTGGTCTCGCCCTGGGTGGTGACCTGGGCGCCGCCCGCGCGCACCGGGTGGGTGTGGGTGCCCGGGCACTGGGAGGCCGGCGTGTGGGTGCCGGGCCACTGGCGCCCGGTGGCGGCTGCGCCCGTCGTGCGCGGCGCGCACTACGCGTACGTGGCGGGCTGGTGGGCAGGCGACGTGTACATCGAGGGTCACTGGCGGCTCGAGACCCGGTCCGGCTGGACCTGGGTGGACGGGTACTACGCCGACACCACCTACATCCGCGGCCACTGGCACCCCGAGGACGCCGCCCCGGTGGGCTACACCTGGGTGCCGGGCTTCTTCGACGGCGAGATCTGGGTCGAGGGCTTCTGGCGACCGGCCGCGCGCGACGGCTTCGTGTGGGTGGACGGCTCCTTCGACGCCGACGGTGTGTACCTCTGTGGCTACTGGGAGCCGGTGGTCGCCGAGCCCGGATCGGTCTGGATTCCCGGGTGGTTCGACGGCCACGAATGGCAGGAGGGCTACTGGGTCGACGAGGCCGAGTACAGCGCCACCGACCTCGACACCTGGGAGCCCGAGGAGGGCTACGACGACGGCTGGGAGGAGGAGGTCGAGCCGGAAGGGGAGGACGGCGAGCCGCTGCCCCTGGCGCTGCCCGTGGAGTTCGGGGAGGAGGAGTAGCGCTACCCTCTCGCGGTGCGCATCCTCGGTCTCATCGCGGTCGCTTCGGCGCTGTGCCTGGTGCCGGCCGCCGCCTGGTGGTCGTCGGGCGGCTGCGCGCTCGGGGCACGCTCCTACGACCTGGTCGGTCACCTCTGGATGGCCTGGAACGCGAGCCAGGGCGAGGCCACCCGTACGGTGCTGCAGGGCTGGCCCGAGGGCGTCGACCTGCTCCCGGTGCTCGGCGGCTGGGCCGACGTCCACCTGGGCGGGATCGGCATCGCGGCCGGGCTCGCGGTCGAGCAGGCCTACACGCTCGTGATCTGTGGCTACCTGCTCGTCGCTGGCGTGGGCGGCTACGTCCTGGCGCGCACGCTCGGCGCGTCGGCGCCGGGCGGCACGGTGGCGGGCCTGGTGCTGCAGCTCGACCCTGGACTCGGCCAGCAGGTCGTGGGCGGTCGGCCCGAGCAGGTCGGCCTGGGCGTGGTCGCGCTGGCGCTCGCCGGAGCCCTCGGGTGCGTGCGCTCCGAGCGGCGTTGGGTGCCCTTCGCCACGGGGGTCGCATGGGCCGCGGTGGTGTGGGTGTCGTGGGAGTACGCGCTCATGGTCGGCGCGGCGCTCGCGTTGTTGGCGCCGTTCGCGCTTCGCGGCCCGCGGGTGCCGGGGGTGTGGCGCCGGTGGGCACTCGCCCTGGGGGTTTCGTTCGTCTTCGCTGGCCCCCATGTGCTCGCGTTCCTCCAGCGTGCTTTCTCCGTCCGCGACGTTGCGGAGGTGGAGAGCGCCTTTGCCCTCGACGTGGCGATCGGAGCGTCGGTGGGCCTGCTCGGCTGGCTCGGGCCCGGTCAGCCGCGGCCAGCGTGGGCGGCGCTGCTGTGCGTGCTCGCCTTGCCTTGGCTGGTGCGTGACCGCCCCCTGCGGCGCGGGATCCTGCTGGTGTTGGTCTTGGCGTTGCTCTTCGCCCTGGGGCCTCGGCCGGGAGTCTGGCGGGTGGGTCCACCTGGAGAGCCGTGGGGCCCCTTCCACGCGTTGCAGCAGCTGCCGCTCCTGGGGTGGTTCCACTGGCCGTCGCGGCTCCTGGTCGCGTGGTCGGTGGTGGCGGCCGTGGCGGCCGGCCTGGTCGCGAGCCGCGGCCGCTGGGGTGCAGGCCTGGGCGCGGCGATCGTGCTGGGCGCGGCGGCCGAGGCGCGAACGCTCCCGGTCGACCGCACGACCTGCGTGCCGCCGCACCCTCACCTCGAGGAGCTCGCCGAGGCCCCCCGCGGCGGTCTGCTCGAGCTGCCACTCGCCACGGGGGTGAACCCCATGACGGTGGCGATGCTCGAGCGGCAGCTCCGCCATGGCCAGCCGCTGATGACCAACGGCTTCCAGGCCCACCTGCTCGGCGCCGACGGCGACGCCGCCGCCCCGTGGTTGGCGTGGGCCAGCGGGCTCTCCCACCATCGACGCGAGCAGCGCGAGCTGCCGCCGCCGACCGACCTCGCCAGCGCCCTGCCGGACGAGGTCCGCTACATCGTGTTGCTGGACAAGGGGATGTCGCCCAAGAGCTGGGCCCGCACGCGGGAGGCGCTGAGCGACGCCTTCGGCGCGCCTCGCTGGCGGGTGGGGCGGCAGTGGATCTGCTGGGACCGCGGCTGACGCAGCACGATCGTCACCACCGCCCCTGGTCGCGGCTGCGATGGTGTGCACCCTTGGCCCCGTGCAGGAAGGTCCATGAGCCACGTCCTCGGTCGTCTCCGTCCGGCCAAAGCCCTCGTCCACGACGCCGTGGACGCGACGACCTGGCTGGTCGACGAAGGCCACGAGACCACCGCTCGCCTGGTGATCGGCGGCCTGTCGGCGGTGCCGGGTCTCGAAGAACCCGCGCAGCTGGTCGACACCCTCCGGCGGACGATCACCCGCGGCGTGCTCAGCTCGATCCGGGCCGTGAACCGCACGGTCGAGCTGGTGAGCGACGCGGCGCTGGACCTGGGCGCCCCGGATCCCCCGGCGCTCCCCACCGTGCCGCTCCGCTCCGACGAGCTGGTGACCATGCCCGGGGCCCTCGACCAGCTCGTGGGGGTGGTGAACGGCTTCGTGGGCGACCACCTGGCCGCGTCGGGCAACGGGCTCGACCTGGGCATGAGGCTCCGCCGGGGCGATCGCTGGCTGCCGCTGGACCGGACCGGGCTGCGCGAGGCGCTGCCCGACGCTGCGGATCGCCTGGTGGTCTTCGTGCACGGGCTCTCCACCACCGAGCTCTCGTGGACCCTGGACGCCGAGCGCACCCTGGGCGACGCGGGCCACCACTACGGGGGCCTGCTCGAGGCCGAAGCCGGCGTGACGGCGCTGTACCTGCGCTACAACACCGGGCTGCCGGTGGGCGACAACGGCCGGAGCCTGGCCGAGGTGCTCGAAGCGCTGGTCGACGTGTGGCCGGTGGCGCTGAGCGAGCTGGTGCTGGTGGGCCACAGCATGGGCGGGCTCGTGGCCCGCGCCGCCACCGCGGTCGCCACGGACGAGGGCCACGCCTGGCCTTCGGTGCTCGCACGCATGGCGTGTCTCGGCTCCCCTCACGCCGGCGCTCCGCTCGCGCGCTTCGGCGAGAGCGCAGCCGGTGCCTTCCTCGCGCTCGACCTGCCGGCCACCCGCATCATCGGCCGCATCATCGACCAGCGCAGCCAGGGGGTGAAGGACCTCCAGTACCGGCAACACCACGCCATCGGGCCCCTGGTGCCCCACGTGCAGTACCTCTTCGTGGCCGGCGAGCTGCCCGGCGTGGCCTCGATCCTGGGCGACATGCTCGTGACGGTGGACAGCGCCTCGGGTCCGCCCGGCGAGCACGTGGAGGTGTGCCACTTCCCCGGCGTGGCCCACCACCAGCTCCAAGCGCATGCCGGCGTGTACAGGGCGCTGGCGGACTTCGTGGGCGGCTGAGGTCGCGGAGCGTGCTGGTGGTGCTGCGGGCTCGGCTTCGACGAGCAGCACCGTCTGCGCGGGCGTGTGCCATCCTGAGGCATGGCCCGCGACCCCAAGAAGCGCCCGACCGTGGTCTCCAAGCACGGACGCTACCGCTTCCAGACCGGCATGATCACCGCCAGCCTGCTCCACCACGGCATCCCGATGGAGCAGGCCTTCGACCTGGCGCGCAAGCTCCGCGGCCGGGTGGGCGGTCGCGACGAGATCGAAACCGACGAGCTCGAGGCGATCCTCCACCAGCTCGCGCTGGAGGAGCTCGGCGTCGACCTGGACGACGAGGTCACCCACGACCCGCCCAGCCACGCCACCGTGCTCACACGGCACGGTCCACTGCCCTTCTCCCGCGGCGTGCTGATTCGGCCCCTGGTCGCCATCGGCGTGCCGGTGAAGCAGGCCATCCGGCTGCTCGACGACCTGGAGGGCTGGATCGCCACCCAGCCGAGCCAGGAGCTCGACGAGGTGCAGCTCGAGCGGCGCCTCGCCCGCGAGCTGCTCCGCGTGGCCGGGCGGCGCGTGGCCGAGCGCTACCGGCTGCTGCGCTGGTTCAAGAACAAGGAGGGGCGCAAGCCAGCCCTCATCTTCCTGGGAGGAGCCACCGGCACGGGCAAGTCCACCCTCGCGATGGAGCTGGCGTTCCGGCTCGGCGTGCGGCACGTCATCTCGAGCGACATCGTGCGGGAGGCCATGCGCAGCGTGGTCTCGCCCAGCTTCGTGCCCGGGCTGCACGACCATTCCTTCCGGGGCGTGCTGCAAGGCGGTGCCGCGCTCTCGGACCCGCGGGAGCGCGTGCTGGCGGGCTTCTCGCAGCAGGCCGCCCAGGTCGCGGTGGGCGTGCGCTCCGTGGTGAGGCGGCTGTTGACCGAGAACAACGACGCCATCGTCGAAGGCACGCACCTGGTGCCGCCCTTCCACGACCTGCTGCCGGACAGCGACTCGGCCCACTTCGCGGGCCTGGTGCTCGGCGTGCCCCACGAGGCCGGCCACCTCGCGCGCTTCCCGGCCCGCGCCACCCACGAGAAGCGCGCGGCGGCGGCCTACCTCGACGCCTTCCAGTCGGTGCGCTGGATCCACGACAGCCTGCTCGCCGCCGCCGAGGAGGCCGAGTGCCTGATCCTCGGCGAAGGCGCCGCCGACACCACCGTGCTCGGCACGCTGGACTTCCTCGCGCAGGCGCTGGAGCTGGAGGCGGTGCCACCCACCAGCCACGTGCCCGAGATCCGCTCCGATCAGCCGAGGACGCTGACCGTCATCCTCGACGGACTGCCCGACGAGCCCCACGCCGACCTGGACGGACGCACGCCGCTCCAGGCCGCCGCCACGCCGTGCCTGGACGCGCTGGCGGCCTCGGGTGCTCAGGGACTGCTGACGCCCGCCCCCGGGCGCGATGGGGTGCCGCACACCGAGTCGGCCATGGCGGCCTTGTTCGGTCTGGAGCTGGCGGAGCCTCTCGGGCGGGGGCTCTGCGATGCGCTCGGAGCTGGGGTCCCGCTGTCGCCGGGCGCCATCGTGTTCCGAGCCAACGTGGCCACGATCACGCCGGACGGCACCGTGCTCGACCGACGCGCCGGCCGGCCGCGCGAGGGGGTCGAGGCGCTCTTGCGCGGGCTCGAGCGCGTGCCGCTGCGCGGCGGGCTTCGCGGCTCCATCCGGCACGTGCACGAGCACCGACTGTCGGTCGTGCTCCAGGGCGCGGGCCTCTCGTCGGCGGTGTCGAACTCCGACCCCGGGGACCGCGCGCCGCGCCAGGTGTTCCTGCCGCCGCGTCCCCTCGACGACACCCCCGAGGCCGCGCGGACGGCGGAGGCGCTCCGGGAGTTGTTGGCCAAGGCCGCCGCCCACCTGCGTGGCCACCCCCTCGCGCCGTCGCGGCAGGCGGCGGGCCTGGTGCCGATCACCGGCCTGCTCTCTCGCGGTGCCGCCCGGGTCTCAGCGCGCTTCGGGAGCACCAGCTCCCTGCACGACACCGCCGTGGTGGCCGGTTGCCGGACCACCCTCGGGCTCGCTCGGCTGGCCGGCCTTCAGGTCGTCACCCACCCGCAGATGACCGCCAACCTGGACACGGACCTCCCGCGGAAGTTCGCCGCTGCAGAAGCGCTCCTCCGCACGTGGCGGCACGTGATCGTGCACGTCAAGGGCACCGACATCGCGGCGCACGACAAGAAGCCCGAGGCCAAGCGGCGCCTGGTCGAGTCGGTCGACGAACAGCTCCAGCAGTTCCTGGGCCGGCAGACGGAGCCGCTGCGTGTGCTGGTGACGGCGGACCACGCCACCTCGTCCACCACGGGCGCGCACATGGTCGATCCGGTCCCGGTGTTGTGGGCGGTGTGGCCCACCGAGGGCGAGCCGGCCGCCTTCGACGAGCGCTCGGCCACCCATGGTGCGCTCGGTGCCGTCACTCCGGGGGACCTCCACGAGCTGCTCGGAAGCGCGGTGACCAGCGGCGGGTGAGCGGGCGGGTGGCGCGGCGGATTGTTGCCGCCCCGTCACGCTCTCACCACCTGGCTCCCACTTAGGGCGGTCATGGTCGACCATCCCCAGGAGGCACCATGCTGACCGTGCTCGCCCTTTCGAGCTTCGCGCTCGCCGCCGACGTCCCTCACGAGCTGAAGGTCGGCGGCCGCATCCAGGCCCGCGCCGCCGTGGAGCTCCCCGCCGCGGAGGACGCAGGCACCGAGTCGGCGTTCTCCATCCCGCGGGCTCGGCTCAAGGCCTCGGGCCACGCCTTCGACGAGGACTTCACCTACTCGCTCCAGGCCGACTTCGGCAAGGGGCAGGTGAGCCTGAAGGACGCGCTCATCACCCTGGGCACCGACGGTGAGCTCAAGCTGACCATGGGCCAGTTCAAGAAGCCCTTCGGCCGGGAGCAGCTCACCTCGTCGGGCAAGCAGGGCCAGGTGGACCGCGGCATCACCGACAAGGCCTTCGGCAACGGGCGCGACGTGGGCCTGCAGCTGCACAACGGCATCGGCAAGAAGAACGGCTTTGCCTGGGCCGCCGGCGCCTTCAACGGCAGCGGCGACAAGGGCACCTTCAGCGGCGACGTGCAGGTGGATCCGGCCACCGGCACCGGGGACCTGCTCAGCGCCAAGCAGTCCAACGTGCCCGACGCCATCGCGCCGCTGGTCGTGGCCCGAGCCGAGTGGTCGTCCGACGGCATGAAGCACTACAGCGACGTGGACCTCGAGGGCGGCGACCTCCGCCTCGCGGTGGGGGCGAACGTGGCCTCGAGCTTCGCCGAGGGCGCCGGGTACGTGCGGGAAGGCGTGGACGCGAGCGTGAAGGTGAGCGGCCTGCACGTCACGGGCGGCGTGTACTACAGCATGGCGCAGGCGGGGGAGACCTGGGGCGACCAGCAGGCCGACCTGTTGGGGGTGTACGGCCAGGCCAGCTACCTCATCGCCGATCAGTACGCGCCGGTGCTCAGCGCCGCGATGGTCGACGACACGAACAGCACCGAGCAGGACGTGGAGGCGCTGGTGGGCTTCGGCTGGTTCCCTCATCAGCACAAGCTCAAGTGGCAGACCGACGTGGGCCGGGTCGCGAGCTACGGCATCCCGGGCACCGACGCCGAGTTGCTGCGCGTGCGCACCCAGGTGCAGCTGGTGTTCTGAGGCTCGGTCCCGGTGGGTGTAGGCTCGCGGGATGTTCCTGGCCGAGATGGCAGACTTCCGCGCGGTCGGTGAGGCCCTGGCCATCGGCCTGCTCATCGGCGGCGAGCGCTACCGCACCCGCAAGGAAGGCGAGAAGAGCTTCGCCGGCATGCGCACCTTCGCGCTCTTCGCGGTGCTGGGCGCGCTCTCCGCGGTCAGCGGCGAGGCGCTGTTCGCGGTGGTCAGCTTCGCGGGTGTTGTGGTGATGCTGGCGCTCGGCTACGCCCGGGAGGAAGGCGACAGCATCGGGGGCACCACCGAGGTCGCGGCGCTGGTGACCTTCTGGCTGGGGTGGCTGGTCGCGGATCACGAAGCGCTGGCGCTCGCCACGGCGGTCGCGCTGGTGGTGGTGCTGGCGAGCAAGGAGCTGCTGCACCGCTTCGTCGCCGAGCGCGTGAGCGACGTGGAGTTCCTCGACACCTTGAAGTTCCTGGTGGTCGTGCTGGTGGTCTGGCCGCTCCTGCCCGACCGCGGCTTCGGACCGTACGAGGCGGTCAATCCTGCGCAGATCTGGGGCCTGGTCATCCTCGTCTCGAGCATCGGGTACGTGGGCTACATCCTCACGCGGGCCCTCGGCGGCTCGCGCGGCCTGCAGGTGAGCGCCCTGGTGGGTGGGCTGGTGTCCACCACCGCGGTCACGATGTCGCTCGCCCAGCGCGCCAAGGAGGCGCCCGAGCTGGCGCGCTTCCTGGGCGTGACGGGGGTGCTGGCCAACTCGGTGCAGCTGCCGCGGCTGTTGGTGTTGGTCTGGGTGGTGGACCACGCCCTGGCCGAGGTGTTGTGGTTGCCCCTGACCGGGGGCTTCCTGGCGGCGGTGGCCGGGGTGGCGCTGTTGGCCGGACGCAGCGGTGCGGACGAGGTTCCGAACGCGGTGCTCGCGAACCCCTACAGCTTCCTGCCCGCGCTCAAGTTCGGGCTGCTGCTGGCGGCGGTCTTCGTGGCGAGCCAGGTGGCAGGCGCCCTGTTCGGGGAGAGCGGTGTCTACGGCACCGCGGCCGTGGCGGGCTTGGCCGATGCGAGCGCGATCTCGCTGTCGGTGGCCGCGATGGTGGGCGAGGGCATCCTGAACGCCCGGGCGGCGGCCTGGGCGGTGCTGATCGCGGTGGCGGTCAACGCCGCCGTGAAGTGCGGGCTGGCCGCCAGCCACGGTGGTCGCGAGCTGGGGGCCTGGCTCGCGGGTGGCTTCGTGACGATGGTGGGGGTGGCCGGGGTGCTGTTGTGGCTGGGCGTGCAGCTCGCGTAGCAGTTCGGGTCGATACGAGCTGCCGTCGCCGCCGAAGGCCCCGATCAGCACGTCGTCGCAGCCGTCGCCGGTCCTGTCGCCGACCCCGCCCACCGCGAGGTCCTGCTCGGCCTCGCCGGTCCACACCGCGCCCTGGCTGGGGTCCCCGCCGGCCAGAGGGTCGTGCATGCTCCCACGCCCGCGCCGGCCGACCTTCCGGCGCGTGAGGAGGGCCAGGGTCCAGGCGAGCATCCGGCCTCCAGATCACGTCTCAGCGTTGCGGGCACGCGGTGCCGTGGGCAACTCCCTGACCGGCGTCGTGGCACAGGCCCCCCGAGGACATTAGAAGCCGCCACCCTGGAGCCAGAAGACATGGCGCTTCACAGCATCAAGAAGGGTCTGGACCTCCCCATCACCGGAGCGCCGACGGCCACCCTCGAGGACGCTCGGGACGTGGCTCGCGTGGCCATCGTTGCAGGCGATTTCGTCGGTATGAAGCCGAGGATGCTCGTCGACGTGGGCGACACGGTGAAGCGGGGCCAGCCCCTGTTCGAAGACCGCAAGCAGCCCGGTGTGGTGCACACCTCGCCGGGCGCCGGCACGGTCGAGGCGATCCACCGCGGGGCCAAGCGCGCCCTGCAGTCGGTGGTGATCGCCTTGAGCGACGGCGAGCAGGCGGGCAACCCCGGCTCCGACGAGCTGCAGCCCTTCGCCGCCTACAAGGGCGACGACGTGGGCGGCTACACCGCCGACGAGCTGCGCGCCCTGTTGGTGGAGAGCGGCCTCTGGACCGCCTTCCGGCGCCGGCCGTACAGCCGCGTGCCCTCGCCGGCCGAGCAGCCCAAGGCGATCTTCGTCACCGCGATGGACACCAACCCGCTCTGCGCGGCCCCGAAGGCGCTGCTCGACGGGCGCGGGGAGTGGTTCGACAAGGGCATGGCCGTGCTCGCTGTGCTGCACAGCGGCGACATCCACCTCTGCCAGGCGCCGGGCGAGAGCCTCACCAGCGCCACGCCGGGCCGCTTCACGGTGCAGGAGTTCCAGGGACCGCACCCCGCGGGCCTCGCCGGCACCCACATCCACTTCGTGGACCCGGTCTACCGGGAGAAGGTGGTGTGGCACATCGGCTGGGCCGACGTGGTGGCCTTCGGGCAGCTGTTGATCCACGGCGTGCTGCCGGTCGACCGCAACGTGGCGCTGGCGGGTCCGTCGGTGAAGAACCCCCGCCTGCTGCGCACGCGCTGGGGGGCGTCGCTCGACGAGCTCACCGCCGGCGAGCTGCACGACGGCGACCAGCGGGTCATCTCCGGATCGGTGCTCTCGGGTGCCGCGGCCATGGGCGAGCGGCTCGGCTACCTCGGTCGCTACGACAACCAGGTCAGTGCGCTGGCCGAGGGCCGGGAGCGCGAGTTCCTGGGCTGGCTCGACCCGGGCTGGAACAAGTTCTCCACCCTGCCTGCGTTCCTGTCGAAGCTCATCCCCAACAAGAAGCGGTTCGCCCTGAACACCAGCACGAACGGCTCCGAGCGCGCCATGGTGCCGCTGGGCCTCTACGAGCGCATCATGCCGCTCGACCTGATGCCCACCCACCTCTTGCGCTCCATCATCGTCAACGACGTCGAGCGCGCCGAAGAGCTCGGCTGCATGGAGCTGGCCGAGGAAGACCTCGCGCTGTGCACGGTGGTCTGCCCCGGCAAGTACGACTACGGCCCGCTCCTCCGCAAGACCCTCTCGACCCTGGAGGCCGAAGGCTGATGCAGGTCCTCCGCAAACAGCTCGACGCCGTCGCTCCGCACTTCGAGAAGGGCGGCAAGCTCGAGCGTTGGTACGCCATCTACGAGATGGCGGACACCTTCCTCTTCACCCCCGGAGAGGTCACTCACAAGGGCGCCCACGTCCGCGACAGCATCGACCTGAAGCGGATGATGATCACGGTCGCCATCGCGCTCGGGCCCGCCATGCTCTTCGGGGTGTGGAACATCGGCTACCAGGCCAACGCGGCCATCGCCGACGGGGCCACCCCCCGAGGCGACTTCCAGACCACGATCTTCGGGCTCCTGGGGTTCGGGCACGACCCGCTGAACCTGGTGTCGTGCGTGATCTACGGCCTCTGCTACTTCGTGCCGATCTTCGCGGTGGTGCACGCGGTCGGCGGCTTCTGGGAGATGGTCTTCTCCATCGTGCGCAAGCACGAGATCAACGAAGGCTTCCTGGTCACCGGGGCCTTGTTCCCGCTCATCGTGCCCCCCACCATCCCGCTGTGGCAGGTGGCGATCGGCATCACCTTCGGCGTGGTCGTGGGCAAGGAGATGTTCGGCGGCACGGGCATGAACGTGCTCAACCCGGCGCTCACTGGCCGCGCCTTCCTGTTCTTCGCCTACCCGGCGGCGATCTCCGGCGACAAGGTGTGGACCGCGGTCAGCGCCGATGGCTTCTCCGGCGCCACCTGGCTTGCGGTGGCCGCCGAGGGCGGCACCGAGGCGGTCGAAGCCGGCGTGACCTGGATGGACGCCTTCCTGGGCATGGTCCCAGGCTCCATCGGCGAGGTCTCGACCATCGCCTGCCTGGTGGGGGCGGGCTTGCTGCTCATCACCCGCGTGGGCTCGTGGGAGACCATGGCCGGCATCGTGCTCGGCACCATGGGCATGTCGATGGTCCTGAACGGCATCGGCAGCGAGACCAACCCCATGTTCGACCTGCCCTTCTGGTGGCACATGGTGCTCGGCGGCTGGGCTTTCGGCACCGTGTTCATGGCCACCGACCCCGTGTCGAGCGCCTTCACGTCGAAGGGCCGGCTCATCTACGGCTTCTTCATCGGGCTGTTGGTGGTGCTGGTGAGGGTGGTGAACCCCGCCTACCCGGAGGGGATGATGCTCGCGATCCTCTTCATGAACCTGTTCGCGCCCTTCATCGACCACTTCTTCGTCCAGGCCAACATCAAGCGCAGGAGGGCCCGCTATGTCGCGTAACTCCGTCGGCTACGTGATCGGCTTCGCCATCGCCGTGTGCCTCGTGTGCAGCTTGCTCGTCTCCGGCGCCGCCGTGGCGCTCAAGGACCGGCAGGCCGCCAACGCTCTCGCCGACAAGCAGAAGAAGGTGCTGGTCGTCGCCGGCATCCTCGACGAAGGGGACAAGGTCTCCAACGAGGAGGCGAACGAGCTCTTCGCAGCCAACATCCAGTCCCGCGCCGTCGACCTGCGCACCGGCACCTACGCGGACGAGGGCGCCATCGACCTCGGCAGCTACGACCAGCGCAAGGCCAGCAAGGACGCGAGCCTCTCCGAGGAAGCCCCCGAGAACGATGCCAAGGTGCAGCGCGTCCCGCACTACGCGGTCGTGTACCAGGTGATGGGGGAAGCCGACCAGGTGGACCAGGTCATCCTGCCCATCCAGGGCGCCGGCCTCTGGTCCACGCTCTACGGCTTCATCGCCATCGAGGCTGATGGCGACACCATCGGCGGCATCACCTTCTACGAGCACGGTGAGACCCCGGGCCTGGGCGGTGAGGTCGACAACCCCAGGTGGAAGGCGCTGTGGCCCGGGCGGAAGCTCCGCAACCGGCAGGGCGACCTGGCCATCCAGGTCATCAAGGGCGCCGCGGCGCCCGCGTCGAACGCCCCCAACAAGGTCGACGGGCTCTCGGGCGCCACGCTCACGTCCAATGGCGTGACCAACGCGCTCCACTTCTGGTTGGGGCCCGACGCCTTCGGCCCCTACCTCTCCACCCTGAAGGGCTGACATGGCAGGACTCTCCAAGAAGCAGCGTGAAGTCCTCGTCGACCCGCTGTTCAACAACAACCCCATCGCCCTGCAGGTGCTGGGCGTGTGCTCCGCGTTGGCGGTGACCACGAAGATGGAGACCTCGCTCGTGATGAGCGCGGCGCTCACCTTCGTGCTGGTGGGCTCCAACGTGAGCATCAGCATGATCCGGGACTACATCCCGTCGAGCATCCGCATCGTGGTTCAGCTGACCATCATCGCGTCGCTGGTCATCGTGGTCGACCAGGTGCTGAAGGCCTTCCTCTTCGACGTGTCCAAGCAGCTGAGCGTGTTCGTCGGCCTCATCATCACGAACTGCATCGTGATGGGCCGGGCCGAGGCCTACGCCATGCAGAACGGTCCCTTCATGTCGGCACTCGACGGCGTGGGCAACGGGCTGGGCTACTCGTTGGTGCTCATCCTGGTGGCCTTCTTCCGCGAGCTCTTCGGCGCCGGCAGCCTGCTCGGTGTGCAGCTCTTCCCGCTGGTCACGGAGGGTGGCTGGTACACCCCGAACGGCCTGATGGTGCTCGCCCCGGGCGCCTTCTTCCTCATCGGCTTCTTCATCTGGGCGCTGCGCGCGTGGAAGCCCGACCAGGTGGAGGAGTACTGATGGAAGACGCCCTCAGCATCTTCACGACCGCGGTGTTCATCGAGAACCTCGCCCTGGCCTTCTTCCTGGGCATGTGCAGCTTCCTGGCTGTGTCCAAGAAGGTCGAGACCGCCATCGGCCTCGGCTTCGCGGTCATCTTCGTGCTCGGCATGACCGTGCCGATGAACAACCTGATCTACACCTACCTGCTCAAGGATGGCGCGCTGGCCTGGGCTTCGCCGAGCCTGGCCTCGGTCGACCTGAGCTTCCTGACCTTCCTCGCCTTCATCGGCACCATCGCCGCGATGGTGCAGATCGTCGAGATGACCCTGGACCGCTACTTCCCGCCGCTCTACAGCGCGCTGGGGGTGTTCCTGCCGCTCATCGCGGTGAACTGCGCGATCCTGGGCGCGAGCCTCTTCATGGTGCAGCGCGACTACACCTTCGTGGAGTCGGCGATCTACGGCGCCGGGGGTGGCGTGGGCTGGTTCCTCGCGGTCGTGGCCATCGCCGCCATCCGCGAGAAGATGCGCTACAGCAACGTGCCCGCCGGCCTCCGCGGCCTGGGCATCACCTTCGTGCTGACCGGACTGATGGCCATCGGCTTCATGTCCTTCGCCGGCATCAGCCTCTAAGGGGAGCGGGCAATGCTCACGATCGGCCTCGGCGTCGGCATGTTCCTCGTCATCATCCTCGCCCTGGTGGGCGTGTTGATGGTGGCGAAGGCCAAGCTCGTCAGCGACGCAGACATCAAGATCATCATCAACGACGACGTGGACAACCCCATCGTCACCAAGGCGGGCGGCACCCTGCTCAACGCCCTCGCCGAGCGGAAGATCTTCATCCCGAGCGCCTGCGGCGGCATGGGCAGCTGCGGTGTGTGCACCGTGCACGTGCACGAAGGCGGCGGCTCGATGCTGCCCACCGAGAAGGGCTTCATCAACCGCGGGCAGGCCCGCGAAGGCTGCCGGCTGTCCTGCCAGGTCAAGCTCAAGCAGGACATGAAGATCGAGGTCGAGCCGGAGATCTTCAGCGTGCGCAAGTGGGAGTGCACCACGAAGTCGAACCACAACGTGGCCACCTTCATCAAGGAGCTCATCCTGCAGCTCCCCGAGGGCGAAGAGGTGCCCTTCCGGGCCGGCGGCTACATCCAGATCGAGTGCCCGCCGCACGTGGCCGAGTACAAGAACTTCGACATCGAGGAGGAGTACCGGGGCGACTGGGACAAGTTCGACATGTGGAAGTTCGTGTCCAAGGTCGACGAGCACGTCACACGCGCCTACTCGATGGCGAACTACCCGGGCGAGAAGGGCATCATCATGCTCAACGTCCGCATCGCGTCGCCCCCGCCGCGCCAGCCGCACCTGCCGCCGGGCCAGATGTCGAGCTTCATCTTCGACCTGAAGCCGGGCGATCCGGTCACGATCTCCGGCCCCTTCGGTGAGTTCTTCGCCAAGGAGACCGACAACGAGATGGTGTTCATCGGGGGCGGCGCCGGCATGGCCCCGATGCGCGCGCACATCTTCGACCAGTTCAAGCGCATCCGCACCACCCGGAAGGTGAGCTTCTGGTACGGCGCGCGCTCCTGGCGCGAAGCCTTCTACGTGGAGGACTTCGACGGCATCGCCGAGGAGTTCGACAACTTCACCTGGCACATCGCGCTGTCCGACGCGCTGCCCGACGACAAGTGGGAGGGCTACACCGGCTTCATCCACCAGGTGGTGCTCGACGAGTACCTCTCGAAGCACCCCAGCCCCGAGGACTGCGAGTACTACCTCTGCGGCCCGCCGATCATGAACAAGTGCGTGATCGAGATGTTGGACGAGCTGGGCGTGGAGCCCGAGAACGTCATGCTCGACGACTTCGGTGGCTGACCCACGGGAGCTTCCGCCGCTGCGCAAGCTCCTGCTCCCCGGCCTCTTCATCGCGCTGTTGTTCGGGGCGCTGTTCTGGCGTCGACCGGCCCTGCCGCCGCCGGCGCCCGAGCTCACCGAGCTCACCGGCCAGGTGTTCGGCACCACCTTCTCGATCAAGGTGGTGGGCCCCGCCGACGGAGCCGCGCTCGCGGCCCTGGTCGACGAGCGCCTGAGCGATGTCGACGCGTCGATGTCCACCTGGAAGCCCGACTCGGAGCTGTCGCGGCTCAACGCGGCCGGCACCGAGCCCTTCCCGGTGTCTGCGGGGTTGGCCGAGGTCCTGGAGCTCTCCGCGGCGGTCTGGTCGTCGAGCCATGGGGCCTTCGACCCGACGGTCGGGCCCCTCGTCGACCTCTGGGGCTTCGGCGCCGCTGGCCGCGCCCTGCCCGAGCCGGACGAGGAAGCGCTGGCGGCGGTGGTGCTAGGCTTCGACGGGGTCGGGCTCACGGCGGGTGCCGTGACCAAGGCCTCGCCCCAGGTGCGGATCGATCTCTCGGCGGTGGCCAAGGGCTGGGCGGTGGACCAGGTGGCGAACGACCTCCGGGCGGCCGGGCACCGCGACTACCTGGTGGAGATCGGCGGCGAGGTGCGCGTAGGGGGCAGCAAGGCCGGCAAGCTCTGGACGCTCGGGGTCGAGAACCCGGCTGGCGGGGTCTGGACCGAGGTGCAGCTGCTCGACGCGGCGCTGGCCACGAGCGGCGACTACCGCAACGTGGTGAACGGGCGCTCGCACACCATCGACCCCAGGACCCGCCGGCCGGTGACCCACCAGCTCGCCAGCGTGAGCGTGGTGGCCGACACCTGCGCCGAGGCGGACGCCTGGGCCACGGCGCTCACCGTGCTCGGGGCCGACGAGGGGCTTCGGGTCGCGGAGGCTGCCGGGCTCGATGCGCTGTTCCTGGTGCGGACGGACGCGGGTTTCGAGGAGCGGCAGACCGCGAGCTTCGGGGCGTTACGCCGCTGAAGCGCTCAGGTCAAGGTCCACGCCCACCACATGAGCACGCCCTGGAGCGGGAGCCGCAGCGCCAGCCCCCATCGCGGCACCTTCGGCCAGCGCTCCGGGTCTCGGAACATCTGCAGGTTGGCCGGGAACACGGCGACGAGCAGGGCGATGACGCCCCAGGCTGCGAGGCTCCGAGTGGCCGGGACGAGCACGCCGATCCCCAGCAGCACCTCGGCGACGCCACTCCACAGCACCATGGCCCGGTGGGCCGGAACCCAGGGCGGCATCATGCGCTCGTAGGTGCGCGGGTCGCGGAAGTGGTTGACCCCCGCGAGCACGTACAGCGCGCCCATCACGATGGCGGACATCAGGCCAGCAGGTGCAGGGCCAGCGCCAGCACCGCCGGCAGCCCCTGCACGAGGAAGATGGTCCACTTGGCGGTGACCGCGCCCACCACGGCCATGGCGATGACGAACAGCAGGAGCGCCACGGCCGTAGCCGCCTGTCCCGCGAACACCGCCCACACCAGCAGCGCCGCCACGCCGCCGTTGTAGAAGCCCTGGTTCATGGCGAGGGAGCGTGTGAGCTCGATGCCGTCCTTCTTGTAGCCGAAGCCGCGGGCCATCTTGTCCCAGCCCACGGTCTCCATGGCGAAGAACAGCAGGTGGAGCACGGCGACGAGCAGGGTGGCGGCGAGCGCGGCGGTGGCCATGGGACCTCGGAGAGGATGGTGCTGGCAGCGAGCCTATCGCCCATCGCGGGGCCGGCCACGATCCTCTGTCGACGCCTCCCTGCGGATCTCAGGCGGCCTCGACCAGCGCCCACTCCGGAACGGCGGCCGGGCCCACGTCCTCGACGACGCTCACCAGGGTCACCCGCGGCTCGGGCGCTTCGGGGGCCAGCTCGGGCACGCAGCGGCTCATGGCGCGCATCCAGTTCGCTGTGAAGAGTGCGCCGGCGAGGATGAGTGCGGTGTCGAACAAGGTCATGCCCGTGCAACGGCTGCCGGCCCCATGTGCATGAGGGCTGGCCAGAGCGTCGCCAGGGGTCTGCTGTCGAGGGCCTGCACACAGGCTTGGAGCGGTGTCTGGATCTTCTCGGACCAGAGGCTCCAGAAGCTAAGGGATACGTGCACGCATGAGGCCCCTCCGCGCCGTCGCCGCACTGTTGGTCGTCGCCTCCCTCGGGGCTGGCGGCGCGAGCGCGTGGGCGGTCGCCTCGCTGGGCGCCATCGATCTCCAGCCGTATCGGGACGACATCGTGGCCCAGGTCGAGGCGCGCACGGGGCGGACGCTGCGCCTCGAGGGCGCCTTGAAGCTCGCGCCCTCCTGGCGTCCGGCGCTGTTGGTCGAGGGCATGAGCCTGTCGAACCCCGACTGGGCGCACGAGCCCGAGCTGCTCCGCGCCGATCGTGTGGAGGCTCGGGTCGACCTGTTCGCCTTGCTGCAGGGGGCCCTGGTGGTGCGGCGCATCCGGCTCGAGGGCGCGCGACTCGCCCTGGAGACGGATGCCGAGGGCCGCCAGAGCTGGGCGCTCGGAGGCGGCACGGAGCTCGAGGGCCTGCCCGAGCTGGCCATGGTCTCCATCGACGATGGCGTGGTGGTGTGGGCGGAGGGCGGGGCCACGACCGAGGTGGAGCTGCGGCGCCTGGAGATGACGGGCCGCGGCCCGGCCCGGCCGTTCACCTTGTCGGTCGACCTCGCCCACGAGGGCGTGGACCTGCGGGCCGACCTCGGCCTGGGCGCACTCAGCGATCTCGTCGAACCCACGCGCCCCTACCCGATGAAAGGCGAGCTCTGGGTCGGGCGGCCGGGCGAGCCGGTGCACGTGGAGCTCGACGGCGCGGTCGATCCGCGCGACGGGTCGCTGGACCTCGCGGTCACGGCTGGCGCGGAGGACCTTCGCCATGCCCAGGTGCTGTTGGAGCGCGCCGACGTCGACCAGCCCCTGCCCGCGCTGGGCGGCGTGGAGGCCTCTGGGCGCCTCACGGGCACCTGGGACGCGCCGGTGGTGCGCGGCCTGCAAGCTCGGACGGGCCGCGGTGGCGTGGCGCTCGCGCTCGCGGGCGAAACAGCCCCGGTGCGCACGCAGCTGGCGGTGGATCTGCGCGCCGACCGGCTCGACCAGCTGGCTCCCCGGCTGCGCGAGGCGGGCGTCGATCTGGATCGCACCCTGCCCGCCTGGGGCCCGGTGGCGTGCACGGCGCAGCTCGCCACCACCGCGGGCCCGTCCCGCCTCGAGCAGATCGACTGCAGCGTCGACGACGACCCCTCGCTGACCGTGACCGGTTCGCTCGTGCCGAGCACGGGCCGGATGGAGCTCGAGCTTCGGGCGCGCGGTGCGCAACTCGGCGAGGTGCCGGCCTGGCTCGAGCCCCTGGAGCTGGAGCTGCCCGAGCCGTTCCCAGCGCTCGGCCCGTGGAGCTTGCGCGCTCGCCTGAGCGGTGTGCCCGACGCCTTCGCGGCCCGCGAGCTGGTGGCGGAGTCCGGCGGCGAGGCCGTGGCGCTGCGCGTCGAAGGCGAGGTGACCGGGCTGCCCGACGCCCCCGTGCCTGCGGTGACGGTGCACGTCTCGGGCGCAGACCTCGGCCCGCTGCGCCCGTGGACCGGCGAGCTGCCCCCCTTGCCGAAGGTGGACGCGCGCTTCCAGCTGGTGCCCACCGACGAGGGGTGGCGTGCGGAGCAGCTCGAGGCCCAGGTGGGGCGGAGCGATCTCAGGGGCAGCGTGGACCTGCGGGCGGCGGGGCCCAGGGCGCGCCTCGAAGCCGCCCTGCTCGATCTGGATGAGCTGTTGGGAGCCAGCGAGCCGGCGCCCGAGGACGCGCGGGTGGTGCCGCTCCTGCCGCTGGAGGTGCCGGCGCTGCCCGAAGGCCTGGTGCTGCGCCTCCAGGCGGGCGAGCTGATCGTCGGCGAAGAGGAGCTCGACGCGGTGGCGGTGCAGGTGCGTCGCATCGGGGAGGGCGTGGCCGTCGAGGGCGGCTTCGGCTGGGAGGGCACGCGCTTCGACGTGGACGCGGCCTTGCGCCCCGACGGGTCGCGCACCTCCGTCGACCTGGAGCTCGACGGTCACACGGCCGACGCCGGCCGGCTGCTCGCCGCCCTGGGCAACGAGGGCCTCCTCACGGGTGGTTCCATGGACGTGCACGTGCTGCTCAACGGGAGCGGCGCCGACACCCGCGACCTGCTCGCTCGCGCCGGTGGCCGGACGGTGGTCGAGGTCGAGCAGGGCACCCTGGCGAGCACGCGCCTGAACCAGCTCGGCGGCGACCTGCTCGACCACCTGGTGAAGCTCGTGTACCCGAAGGATCAGCAGGCGGATCGGGAGCTGCACTGTGCCGTGCTGGCGGTCGACTTCGCCGACGGCGTGGCCCGCTCCGACCGCGGCATCGCGCTGCAGACCCGTGCGGCCAACCTCCAAGGCAGCGCGGAGATCGCGTTGACCGACGAGAGCATCGACGTGGCGGTGCATCCCTACGGGCGCGGCGGCCTGGGGCTGAGCGTGGGCATGGTGGCCAAGCTGATGCGCTTCGAGGGCACGCTCGCGCAGCCCCACGTGGTCTTCGATCAGGAGGTGGTGGGGAAGGCGGCGGCCTCGGCCGTGGCGGCGGTCGCGACGAGCGGGCTGTCGTTGGTGGCGCAGGGCATGTTCCAGCGTGTGCAGCAGGATCCCGATCCCTGCGGCACCGCGCGGCAGCTCTACCTGGGTGAGCTGCCCTCGGCACCGCCCCCATCCGGCGGCGACACGGGCCTCGACGACCTGCACGACCCGGGGCCTCACGCGCTGGTGCGCGAGGTGCTGGAGGCCCTGCCCGACGCTGCCACCGACACGGGCACGAACCAGCTGGGCGCCGCGCGCGAGCGCTTCGACGAGCTCCGTGGCGACGTGCAGAAGGTGCTGGGACCGACCCCGCGGTCGCGCACGATCGAGCTGCCCGACGAGGACACGGGGCTCTGAATCAGGCCTTCATCCAGGTCTGCTCCACCCAGCGCAGCGTGGCGGGCACGGTCGGCTGGAAGTCCAGCAGGGCGTTGGTGATCCGGTCCTGCCAGAGCGCGGCCGTTCGAGCGCAAGCGCCCGCCACGATCTCCGACTGGCGCAGGGCGATGAGCAGGAAGCCGACGTTGCTGGTCATCAGGCCCATCGGAGCGAGCCGGAACGAACGCTCGCCGACCAGGTCGTCCAGCTGCTGGGTCACGCCCCGTCCGGCGCTCGAGAACAGCACCTGGAGGAGGTAGACCGGGTTGGGCAGGTAGGCCAGCCAGGCCAGCCAGCCCCAGTTCGACTCGTCGGGGCCCAGGGCATCTGGGGTGAGCTTCAGGCCGAGCTTCTCCGCGCGCTCGGCCAGGCCCTCCATGGCTTCGGCCAGGTGGTGGTAGTGGTCGCTCAAGAGCTCCAGCTCCGCACCGTCGAGCTGGAGCGCGAGGTCCGACACGGGCTTCGGCATGGCTCTCTGGTCGAAGCGGAGGTCGTTCTGCGGCAGGAAGATGTTCGAGAGGCTGCTCGAGCCGTCGTCGCCGCCGGCCGCGAGGATCACCAGGTCGGCCAGGGTGGTCACGCCGTGCTTGACCATGCGCGTCACCGCGCTCATCGCGGGGTTGTTCGTGTACACGAAGCCGTCGACGTGGATCTGGTGGATGGGCAGGCACATCGGCCCCGACGAGCTGCGGAGCACCGCGCTCACCAGCGTCGGGTTCTCCGGGACGTCGCCGGTGTTGGAGAGGACTTGCGGGCCCCAGGGCTCGTCCATCCGACCGCCCTGGCACGAGAAGGGCCGCGGCACATCGGCCAGGCGGAGGTTGCCCAGCGTGGCGTGGAGCGCCGCTTCCAAGGGCTCGGAGCTGGAGAGCGCGGTCTTGCCGAGCAGGAACTGGAGGTAGGCGTCGTCGGAGGTGGGCTCCAGGGCCACGAAGCACTGGTTCACGAAGTCCAGGCACCCCTGCAGGCACGCCTGGGACTGCTCGGTGGTGGGGCTCTCGGGGAGCTGGGTGGCGAGGTAGGCCGCGGCGATGGCGCCCGCCGACGAGCCGACGAAGTGGTCGACGCGGGCCAGGAAGCCCGGTTGCCACCGCTCGAGGGCCAACAGGTTGGCGATGTAGAGGGGGGCGGAGGGTCCGCCGTCCATGCTGAGCACGTGGTACGCCATGCCCGACGGTATCGTGTGACGCCCAGGGAGAGCCCGATGAACGCAGCAGCCGTCCGCAGCGAACACGATGTGGCCCTCGCGGAGCAGCTGCTCGCCGAGCCCGAGGTGCAGCAGCTCAAGGGCCAGCTCGACGAGCGCGGCGGGCGGGGCACGCGGCGCTCCCTGCTGGCGAGCGCGTTGCGCCTGACCCCGGAGGTCGCGCCCGAGCTGCACGCCACGGTGCAGGCCTGCCGGGCCCGCCTGGACGTGACCACCGAGGTGGAGCTGTTCGTGTTCGCGTCGCCCGCGTACAACGCCGCGTGCACCCAGCCGGAGGGCGAGCGGGTGTTCGTGCTGCTCGCGAGCTCCTTGCTGGAGGCCTTCGCGCCGGACGAGCTCGCGTACGTGGTCGGTCACGAGCTCGGTCACCACGTGTACGGCCACCACGAGGTGCCCGCGCAGGTACTGTTGCAGCACGGCAGGGGGCTGCGGCCGGAGCTGGTGCTGCGGGCCTTCGCGTGGCAGCGCCATGCCGAGATCAGCGCGGACCGCGCGGGACTGCTGTGTTGCGGGGGCCTGGACGGCGCAGCCCGCTCGTTGTTCAAGCTCTCGAGTGGCCTGCGCAACGCCCCCGGTCCGGAGAACATCGAGGCCTTCCTCGATCAGGCCTCCGAGCTGACCGCGGAGAGCGATGCGCTGCAGGCGGGGGTCGACCGTGTGTTCACCGGCGACTGGCTGTCCACCCATCCGTTCAGCCCCCTCCGCTTGCTGGCCGCGCGGGTGTTCGCGAGCAGCGAGGCGATGGTGGCCGGGGGCACGCCGATGGCGGTGGTGGAGCGCGAGGTGTTGGACCTGATGGGTGTGATGGAGCCCGGCTACCTGCAGGAGGACTCGCCCGAGGCGGAGTCGATGCGCCGCGTGCTGTTCGCGGCGGGGCTGGTGGTGGCGTCGTCCTACGAGGGGGTCTCCAGCGAGGAGCGCGACACGCTGGAGTCGTTGCTCGGACCGGGGAGCGTGCCGCGGGAGCTCGCGATCGAGCGGGTGCGCGAGGTGTTGCCGCGGCGGCTCGACACCGTGCGCGAAGGCGCGACCCCGTCGCGGCGCGCGCAGCTCCTGCGCGACCTCGTGCTGGTGGCGCGCGCCGACGGGCACGTGCACGATGTGGAGGTGGCCGCGCTCTGTGCGGTCGCCACCCGCCTCGGGCTGGGGGAGCGCCTGGTGCACGAGGCGTTGGGGTCGCCGGTGGAGCTGGACTGACGGGCCGCGCGCCGTCACAGCACCCTCCCCGCCAGCGTAGCGGCAGGAGAGGTTCCCATGACGTGCCTGTGGCTGCTCGGCGCTTGTGCCACCGACGAGGGGTCAGAGTCCACAGAATGGACGGAGACCCGGGACGACTCGGTGCCCGACATCGTCGTCGAGCCCCGGTCGCTGACCCTGGAGGCGCCCGTGGGCGGCCAGTACTCCGCCGCGGTGACCGTGACGAACCACGGCCTGGGCGACCTCCTGCTCGCCGAGATCCAGCTCGCCCAGACCGGCTCGGCCTTCGACCTCGGCGCCGTCACCTCCGTGCTGATCCCGCCGGAGGCCGGGTCCACCTTCTCGGTGACCTTCACCCCCACCGCATCGGGCACGGCGATGGCCTTCGTGACGGTGGTGTCGAACGATCCGGAGTCCGGCTCCGTCGAGATCCCCGTGTGGGGTGTCGGGGGCCTGCCGTAGCGCGGCCGTGTTGCTCGACGCCCTTCGTGACGCGGGGGCCGACTGCGGCGCGGCGCTATGCGCAGCCGTTGTCGTCGCAGGTGAAGGTCACGTCCTCACCCCAGCTGAGGCTCTGGCCGTTGGCTTCGTTGCAGGTGTCGTCCGGCAGGTTCTCGTCGAAGGTCGAGCCCTCGACCTCGACGTCGGAGTAGCGCAGGTACACGCCGCCGCCCTCGACGGCCTCGTTGCCCGAGAACCAGGTGTTCGCCACCCGCACCACCGAGTAGCAACCGTGCACGCCGCCGCCCACGCCTTCGGCCACGTTCTCGTGGAAGTTCGCCGCGCGGACGTCGAGCTCGGTCTCGTACACGAACAGGCCGCCGCCGTCGTACCAGGAGTCGTTGTGCTCCATGACCGTGTCGTCCACGAGCGCCGAGGCGCCGTAGAGCGCCACCGCGGCCCCGTAGCCCGCTGCGTTGTGGCCGAAGTGGCTCCGCTGCACCGACACGCTGGAGTCGTCGCCCAGGACCCCCGCGCCGTAGGTGGCCCCGTTCTCCAGGAACATCACCTCGTCGAGCGACGCCGCGCTGTCGAGGATGGCGAGCCCACCGCCGGAGTTGGCGTCGTTCCGGTAGACACCGCCGCGGACCATCGTCACGCTGCTGCCCTGCTCCGCCAGCACCGCGCCGCCCTCGAAGGAGGCGATGTTGTCGAAGAACACCACGTCGGTGAGGGTGGCGCTGGAGTCGGCCAGGTAGACGGCGCCGCCGGTCTCGGCCCGGTTGTCTTCGAGATCCACGTCGGTGAGCACGAGCTCCGCCGAGGTGGCGTGGACCGCGCCTCCCGCCTCACGGCGCTCGTTGCCCACCGCCACGCTGGTCGCCCGGCCGTCGGTCAGGGTGAGGAGCTCGAGCTCCACACGACCGTCGCTGACCGTCAAGACGGTGCTGCGGTCGCCCCCGGAGAGCACCGTGTCGCCGATCCCGCCGAGGCCTCGCACGGCGAGGTCGTGCTTCACGGTCAGCTCGACGAATCAGGTGGACGGGCAGAACGCGAGGGAGGACACGTTCGAGGTGACGGTCCAGCTCATCGGGTTGCCGTCCGCACCTTCGAGGAAGCGCTGGCTCACGTCGTGGGTCGCACCGTCGTCGGTCTCGGCGAACACGGCCGGACCGTTGGTGCAGTCGATCTCGATCGGCTCCTGGGCCGCGTCGTCACCGCTCGAGGTGTCCGAGGCGGGGTGGGCGAGGTCGACAGCGGTCGACGCCTCTTCGTCGGGGTCGATCGGAGCGAGTCCGGAACGGCAACCGAACGCCAGTAGCAGTGCAATCAAGGTTCCCCCGTTCGTGCTCGTGCCACTTCTTGGGCTGGATCCTGCGTCGTGCTGGGGGCGACTCTACCGTCTGGGGCCGGACGAGTCACGCTGAAAACCGAACTTCCGAACCGAATCTGGTACAGAATGTAGCGGCCTCCACCGGAGCTCTTCATGCGATGCTCTCTCTCCCTCGTTGGGTGCACCTTCCTTTCTGTTGCGTTCCTCGTCGGCTGCGCCGGAAACCGGGACACCGACGAGGATGGCCTCTCCGACGCCGAGGAAGCCGACCTGGGCACCGACCCGGAGAACCCGGACTCCGACGGTGACACCCTCTCCGACGGCGAGGAGGTCGAGCTCGGCACCGACCCGCTGCTGGAAGACACCGACGAGGACACCTACCTCGACCAGCACGAGATCGCCGAGGGCACCGACCCCCGCGACGGCTACAGCCGGATCTACGAGGGCTTCTGGCCCTACTACCCGTACAAGGACGACCTGGAGCAGGTGGCCGTGAGCGACCTGCCGCCCGCGAAGGGCGAGCAGCCCATGCGCTGGATGGCCTACGACCAGTACGGCGACCTGGTCGACTTCTACGACTTCGCCGACGTGCAGGTCCCGATCCTGCTCGAGATGGTCGCCTTCTGGTGAGGCACCTGCAAGTCCATCGCCAGTTGGCTGGAGAACGGAAACGCGACCTACGACGGCTACTTCCCGCACATCCGGGAGGCGGTGCTCAACGACGAGGTGATCTGGATGACCTACGTCTACGAGGACGCTCAGGGCAACCCGGCCGACGTCGACGACGCCGCCAAGTGGGTGTCGAGCTACGACCACGGGCACCACCCGGCGCTCGTCGACTCCGACGAGAAGCTGCGCAACAAGATCATCGGCTCCACCGCGCTGCCTGCGATGTGGGTCATCGACGCCGACTTCACCTGGCACACGTCCAACGGCGACGCGTCCAAGGCGCTGTCGAAGCTCGAGGAGCTGCTCGCGGAGTAGCTACCGCTACACCAGGGCCACGCGAAGCCGCGTCTCCGCGCCGCCCGGCATGCCCGCCGTGCGCTTCGGCCACCGCCGCACCATGCTCGGGCCGAGCCCCGTCCTGAGGGCGTCCAGGTACGGGTCCATCCGGGTGCCGGTCGCGCCGCAGAGCATGCAGGGCTGCCCGGCCGATCGTGCAGAAGTGGTGCATGAAGGCGCGGGGCCGCCGTGATAGACCGAAGGCATGACCTCCACCGTCGCCACGTTGATGCTCGGAACCGTCGTGATGGGCGCCGCCATGGCTGCCATGGCCGTGGGCGCGATCGTCGCAGGCAAGGAGCTCAAGGGCAGCTGCGGCGGCACGGGCGGCAAGGACTGCGTGTGCAGCATCGAGGAGCAGCGTGCCTGCCGGGCCGCCAAGCTCCTGGAGCGCGGCGCTTGATCGCAAGGGGTCTCGAGCGGCGGGTCGAGCTGCGCTGCTCCCTGCCCCCGGACCAGCTGGGTGAAGCGCTGGCCCGGGTCTCCGCGGTGGCGGAGAGCTTCTCGCTGGTGTCCAAGCTCTCGGCGGGCGGCATCGTCACCCGCGTGCTCCGAGCGCCGGAGACCGAGCTGCCCTTCTTCGGTCGGGTGGGCCCGGACCGCTTCGACGTGGCCGCCGTGCCCCGAGGCCGCGCGCAGACCCCCTACCAGCCCATCCTGCGTGGCCGCGTGGAGGCCAGCGGCGAGGGCAGCCGGGTGCTGCTGGAGCTGCGACCCCACACCGATGCGCGCACCTTCGGCGCGGTCTTCCTCGGCTTCGGGGTGCTGCTGGGTGCGCTCGGCCTGTTCCGCATCGCGGCCGATCCCGTGGTCGGCGGCCTGGCCCTCCTCTTCGCGGGGGCCTTCGCCTGCTTCCCGCAGCTTCGAGCGGTGCACGGCTTCCACCTGAGCTGCGAGCAGAGCGTGCAGCTGCTGCTGGACAACGTGCCGGAACTGGCGTGATCTGGCTGCCGCTCGCCCTGGCGGGCGACGCGATGGTCGAGGCGCGGCGGGCCGAGCGGGAGGGCGCGCCGCACACGGAGTGGGTGGCCTGCGGCCAGGTGCTCGCGGAGGAGCAGGGTACCCGCGACGCCGCCACGTGCGAACGCCGGCTCGCCTGGCTGGCGGAGCGCCGGGATCGCGACGGCTCCTTCACGTCCCTGACGCAGCTCGAGCGGGCCCGGCGGGGGAAAGGCGGCATCGCGGGGCTCGACCGGGCGGACGTGCCGCAGGTCGTGCGCTGGGAGGCGCTCCTGTGGTCGGAGGGCGGCGTGGCGGTGACCGGGCGGCTCTGGCACGAGGTGCCGCGCGACCATCCGCTGTTTCCGCGGGTCGCCGCCGCACACGTGGCGGCGTTGGTCGCGGAGGGGCGGCTCGCCGACGCACAGGCGGTCGAAGCTTCGGCGGATCGCCCGCGGTCCGCGCGGCCCCGGGAGGGGGTGGCGCTGGCGCTCCAGGAGCGTGGGCGTCGGTGGATCGGGTGGGGGGCCGGGCTGGCGGTGGGCGCCTTCGTGCTCGGCTCCGCGCCGCTGGCGGTCCGGGGCTGGCGCACACCGGGCGCGCGGCCGCAGGGGCTGCTGGTGTTGGCGGCCGTGTTCGCCCTGTGCGCCGCGGTCGCGGGTGCCTGGGACCTGGGCGCAGGGGTGACCGTGCTGTGGCTCGCCCCCCCGGTGGCGGTGCTGCACGTGCTGTCCGCGGGAGCCCTGCTGGCCCGGCCTGGCGCGCGCTGGATCCGCGGTGGCGCCGCGTTCGCAACCCTCGGCGCGATCTGGTGGGTGCTGGTGTGGCGGGACGCGCTGCCGGCGGTGGGGCTGTAGCGGGAGCCATGCGCTTCGCAGGTCGAAGCCGGGTTGTGGCCGGATGCGTGGAGTACCATCGCGGGCGAGGAGGGAGGCACGCACCCCGCCGAAGCCAGTTCCGCTGGGTCCGGGAGCACGTCCGTGATGCGGCTGCGGCGTGCCGAGGTCGGCGTGTTGCTCGCGGCGGTGCAGCAGGCGTGTCCCGAGAGCCTGCCCGACCAGTGCCTCGGCATCCACCCCTTGGCCGGCGAAGTCCTGCTCGAGCTGGTCGAGGAGCTCACGGCGAAGGCCGACCCCGACCTGAACCGCCTGCTCGTCACCTCGATGGGCGCGGTGTGCCGGGGGGACCTCGACCCGGCTGTGCAGGCGCTGGCGGCGCGTGAGCTGATCCTGCTCTTCGAGCAGACCCTCCGCGCGCTGCTCGGACTCCTCGCGCCCGACGCGCTGGCCCGGCTCGGCGAGCGCAGGCCGCTCGGAGATCTCCTCGGCCTGGCGAAGAAGCAGGGGTTGCTGCCAGGCGATCCCAGGAGCGATCTGCACGAGCTCATGCTCCGGCCGGCCCGAACGGAGATGCGGTTCCCGCCCAGCGTGTACGGCGAGCTGTTGCGCGAGACCTGGATCCTGCGCAACGCCGCCGCGCACGGGGCGAGCGGTGCGACCTGGTTGCAGGCCTGGCGGGCACCGGTGGCCACGCTCTTCGCCACCCTTCAGGAGCACGCCACCGCCCTGCGTGAGCTGCTCGGACCGCGGCCCTCGGAGGTGAAGCGCGACGTCGACCTGGGGGTGGAGATCCGCGTGGCCGCACCCGCGCCCGACATGCCAGCCCGGGGTCAGGCGGCGCCCGTGCTGCGCGACCCGCGGGGGGGCGCCCACCTGCGGCTGCAGCCCGGGACCGACCACATCGTGGACGTCTCGGGTACTGACGAGCCGGCCGTGAAGCTCCGGGCGGTGTTGAGCCGGGCCGGAGCGCTGGCGGGTGCCACGGTGTGGGTGTTTGGTTGGCCGGCGAGCGCCGCCGAGGGGCTCGGGGGTGCGGTGATGGGGGGCGTCGCCCGTGCGTTCGACGTCCACCTCTGGGTGCTGGTCGACCCGCCACCACCGCCGAAGGCCGTGTTCGGCGGTGTGCCGATGTTGCCCGGATCCGGCGTGTCCACGCCGCTCGATCTGTGCATCGACGCCTCCACCCTGGCGGTGCTGGACCGGCGACCGGTGGGCCGCGGTGGGGCCCCCGTGGTGGTGGTGCAGCGCGTCGACGCGGTGCACGTGTGTCAACAGCTGCAGCTGGCGGAGCGCACCGTCGAGGCCGCGCTGTCGTCGCTGATGCTGGACTCCAGCCGCTGGCCCCGGCGGACCTGGCTGCTGGCGGGGGAGTCCTCCGACGCTGCCGCGCGCTGGTGGTCGGTGTTCGGAACGCACCGAGCGGCTGTTCGAGGTCAGGTCGTCACGCCGCCGAAGGGCGTGTCCGTGGCTCCCTGGGTGGTCGACGGGCTTCCGCAGGGAGCGCTCGCGGGTCACGGTCTGGTGGTCTGTGTGCGGGAGGGCGCCGACGAGATCGCGGAGGCGCTGCGCGATGCGGGTGTGCCGGCGGTGTCGCTGCTCGCGCCCCTGCTCTCCGCGCCGCGCCCCGACGCAGGCCGCGCAGGTCCTCGAGCCCACGCCGCGGATCCCTTCGCGAGCTTCATGGCCCCGGCCACCGCCAGCCGTGCTTTGGCAGAGTTGGCCGCGTGGGCCCAGTGGTCGTCGGCCGGACAGCCGCCCACCACCGGCACCATGGGCCAGATCCTGGACCGCGCCAGGCAACGCTCCCGTCAGGTCGGCGAGGCCTTCGGGTCGTCGTTCAACACGATGCACGCACAGCTCGAGACCGCAGCGGCTCCGTCCGGCCTGCTCCATGTCCTCGCCGAGGCGGAAGCCGAGGGGGACCTCTCTCCCGAAGAACAGAGCGCGTTCGTGCACTGGATGGTGGGCGTGAAGCCCGAGCTGAAGGCACCGCTCGTTCAGGCCTTGCTCGACCGGGCTCGGGAGGTACGGCGTCCGGATCGGGCGCGCCTCCTCGACCTGCTCGTCGCCCTGGCGGACCCGACTCAGGACGAGCTGCTCGCGGTCGGGTCCCTGCCCAACCTCCTGTTCGACGCCGCCCTCGCAGGCCTGCGAGCCGGCGCGGATCCGGCGGTGCCGGACCGAATGCCACGGTCCCAGCGCACCGTGCTGGAGCGGCATCGCTCCGCGGGCCACCCGGATGCCTCGACCTACGCCACGGAGAACGACGCTCGGGTGCTCGCAGCGCTTCCCTCCACCACGTCGCGGGATGCCGTGATCGCCTGGCTGGCCGAGCACGGGGAGCTGGCGCCCGCGCCCCTGTGGTGGTCGCTCTTCGCCACGCCGCCCACGGTCGACGCCGTGAAGCACCTGCTGGGCGCCGCCGCCTCCCTGCGCCTGGTGCCGGGGCTGCTCGGTGCTGGAGAAACCGTCACCCCCTCCCCCAGGATCGCGCGCGCCGTGCACCAAGCTCGCCGCATGCCCACCGAGGATCCATCATGCTGAAGGACTGGTACGTCTCTCTCTGCGTCGGTCACGCGGCGCCGACCACCGTGGTCGTGCTCGACATCCTGGCCACGCTCCGGGATCCGAGCGTGTACGGCGTCCGCCTGGCTGTGGCCCTCGACGAGCTCGGCCGATGCGACGTCTGGACCCGGCTCTACGCCGCCGAGGTGGTGGTCCGGCGCTGGTCGGAGGGCGCGCTGCCCCCCGACAACGCCAGGGCGGTGGCGTCGCTGTTGCGCTTCTGCGCCCCGGATCCGGAACACCCCGCGTGGCGCGCCCTGATGGCGGCCGTGGTGGGGAGGGAGCGGCCCGAGGCCCTGCGCCCTCAGCTGGAGGACTGCGCGGCCTATGCGCTGGAGGGCTACGACGTGGAGCACGACCCGTCGGGCGGGGCCGCCCCCTACGCCGACCTGGTCGACCACCGAGCGGCATCGCTGGTCATCGCGGTGCTCGAAGGCCTGGGTGCGGGCGCGTCGGGCTGGCTCAGCCGTGTGCTCGCGTCCGACGACGACCGCGAGCCCACCCCGGCGCAGCGCCTGCACAAGCTCGCCCTGCAGGGCCGCTGCGGCCGCCACGCGTTCGTGCTGGCGGCGCACGTGGCGGAACGCAGCGGCATCCTGCCGGGGGACCTCGGCGCCGTGATGTGGAAGCTCTCCGGCGATGCCTTGCTCGAGCCCGACCTGCTCGAGGTGGCGAGCCGGCTGGCGCTTCCGCGCGGGGGCGCGTTGGACGAGGTTGCGTGGCTCGAGGGCGTGGCCCAGGAGCTGTCGGGGATGAAGCGGCTCGCCGAGCTGGAGCGGGTGGCCCCGCAGGCCGACGCCGCGTCCAAGCTCGCCCTGCAGACGCTCACCGTGAGTGCGACACACCGCACGCTGTCCCTCCATCGGCGCGAGGTGCTGGTCGCGCTCTGGCAGGGCACGCTCTGGGGGCGCATGGCGGCCGGTAGCGGCGACCGGTTGGCGGCCACTGGCGACGCCGTCGAGCTGCTCCTGGGCAGTTGGACACCGACGGCCGGCGATCCGGACAGCGCGAAGCTCCCGCTGATCGACCCGCCCAGGAAGCCGCGTCCCCGCGGCAAGAAGCAGGGCGTTCGCGGCAAGAAGCCCAGCGTGCGCGGCCAGCTGCTCCTTGCGGCGTTCGGCCTGCGCTACGCCAGCGAAGCCGACGTGCACGTGACGGGCTTCGCGCGAAGCGTCGACGAAGACGAGGTCCGCCGCACCCGCGCGTGGCTCACCTCCCCCTGGCTGCCGGCCAGCGGCCGGGATCAGTGGTCGTCGGTGAAGAAGCGCTACCGCAGCCACGGGAACGCCGCCGCGATGCTCCGCCTCCTCGCCGCCTCCACCTCCGCCCTCGATCTGCTCGCCCGGCTCGACGCGGAGCAGCGTCCGCCCGAGCTGCTCGGCGCGCTGATGCTCCATGCCACCGACGCGCTCCGGAGGCTCGAGCAACGGGGCACCACCACGCTCGCCGGCCTGGTACCCGTCGTTGGCGGGCGGCTGGCCCGGGCCGGGCTCGGTGAGGGCGAGAGCCCGCTGGGGCCTCACCACTTCGTGGACCTGGCCCCGCCGCTGGGCCGCCTCGACGCGGCCTTGTTCCAGCGGGCCGCGCCCGCTTCCATGGTGCACTGGCTCACGCTGCGCTTCGGACAGGTGGGCCGGGGACACGAGGGCGCGGGCCGCTGGTTCGGTCGCATCGAGCGCCTCGCCCAGGAGCTCCGCGAAGGGGATCCGGGCCTCGAGGACCGCGACGACCACGTGCGTGCGGCGCTCCTGGTCCGGTTCGTGGTGGGCGTGTCGGACGAACACCGCTTCGACTACCTGCACGTGGGCGCGCCGGACGATGCTGGGGTCGAGGACGGGCGCCAGGAGATCGCGCTCCCGGCTCTCCTGGGTTCGAGCCCGAGCCTGGACCCCGCGGCCTGGACGCGGCAGGTCGAGGAACTGCTCGCACGCGGTCCTGACGCCATCGCAGCGGACCCGTTCCTGCGGTTGCGCCTCATCGAGCTGCTCCGAGCGTCTCCGGCGTCTGCCGACTCCGGCGTGCTCCAGGCTCTGCTCGGGCCCTTGATCGAGGCGGGCGGTCCCTGGGATCACGCCCGCTTGATGGACGCGCTCTTCGAGACCGAAGGCGCTCCTACCGACGCGATCCAGGAGCTGGGTCTTGCGGTGCTGCCCAGCCTGTTGGCCGTGGCCTTGGACCCGGTCACCCGGCCCCGTGGCCTCCCACCTCAGTCACCGGACGTCAGCCTGGAGCCGCGTCGGCGGCAGCAGGTGGTGCGCGATCGCCTGGCGCGGGTCGCGGCCCGGGACGTGGATGCGCGACACCGCAAGCTGCGCAAGCGGCTGGACCGCGCCCGCTCGGAGCTGCGAACGCGTCAGGAGCCCGGGCAGCAGGTGCGGCTCCTGAGGGTCGAGCACGTGAACGAACAGGCCGAGCTCCACGCGCTCGACCACGAGGCCCAGCGGGTGCTCGGACTGCCGGAGCTCCTGGCCGCGAGCACGCCGCACATCGGGAGCGCCAGGGTCGCGCTCAAGGACTACCGGACCGACGGGACGCATGTCGGCTTCGCCCATCCGGGCGACGAGGCCTGGTCGCGCCTGCAGGACTGGACGGCCACCGCCGCGATCTTCAACGCGCCCAAGGGCGACCAGCACGTCGAAAACGGTCGAGTTCGCGTCACCCTCGGCGGTGGCGGGGACCCGAGGTCGGTCGTCCCGGTGGGTGAATCCCTCCCCGCGCTCGGCGACCGGATCTGCGTGGACGTGCGCTACCGGGGTGGCGGCGCGGTCTTGAGCCAGCAGCGCTGGGAGCCCTTGCCCGTGGCGTGGCCCGCCGGGCAGGAGCTCGACGCCGAGCTGAAGCTCACGGCGAACAAGGCCGGGCTGCTCCGTCCCCGCCTCGAGGTCGCGGGCGAGTCGCAGCGCTGCCAGGGACCGTGGTGGGTCTTCGACCCGATCGGCCTGCCCACGCCGCCCGTCACGATCCCCTGCGGGGCGGTCCACGATGGCCAGGGATGGCGCCCAGCCGTTCACGGTCCCGTGTCGCTGCTGCTCGACTGGCCGGCGGGGGAGCCCAGCCTCGACCTCGTGTACCTGGGCGAGGCCGATGGCGGAGCCGGTTGGGTCTTCGGGCTCGGGGCCGGGCGGGTCTATGCCTTGTCCGCCGAAGCGATCGGTGAGCAGCTCTACGACACCCTGGTCGGCGAAGGAGGCAAGGCCCTGCCCGTGGGCGCGAGGCTCCCGCTGTCCCGGGTCCCGCCCGACGAGCCCGGCGCCGCCCCCACCTTCGAGCTCGCTCCGGGCGCGGCGCCGGACTTCCGCCTGCTCGACTGGCAGGTGCTCCTCGAGCCCGGTGAGCTCCGGGAGGCGGTGCGTCGAGACCGTGGCTGGGTGTTGGAGCTCCATGCCTCGGAGCACATCCCGGGCTTGCCTGCCGCCGTGGCCTTCCACGGCCGGAACAAGCCGAGGGCCGAGCTGAACCGCGCCATGGTGCGCATCAACGACTGGCAGGCCGCCACGGCCACGGCCCGCGGCGAGTTCGTCCAGCAGAACGCCATCGAGCTCCGGGAGGGCGAGTCGCTCGCGACCTTCGTGCCGTGGTGGGCGGACCTGCAACCGGGCCACTGGCTCGACGGCCTGCGCTGCAACGGTGGTGTGACCGCCGGGCGCGACCGCGTGGCGCGCTTGTCGGTCAAGGCGTGGACCGCGGAGAACCTCTTCGTGGTGCTGGACCCCGACTCCGTGCAGCTCGGTCCGGTGAGCCGGGTCGACGGTTCGGTGCGCCGCCAGGGCGTGGTGCGCGACGTGAAGGACTGGGAGTCGCGACGGCTCGGCAAGCTGCGGGCGCCGTCGGACCAGCTCCCGTGGGAGACCGCGGATCGCGCCGTCGTCCAGGGATTCGTGCTCCGGGTGCCAGCGCAAGCCGCCGAGACCACCACGTGCCGTGTGGCCTGGTACCGAACGGTCGAGGGCGCCTGGGAGGTGGAAGCCGACGACCTCGAGCTCCAGGGCCTGGAGCCTGGACGCTGCCCGGTGCACCTCGGCGATCGGGTGGTGGCCACCGTGGCCGGCCAGCGTCTCCGGATCGACGTGGAGAGCCGCCTGATCCTCGGACGCGCTGTGTGGCGCGACGTCACCGGGTTGGAGCAAGCCCGTCCGAACCACCTTCGCGTCGCCGGCACGGAGTCGCGTCACGGCGCGAGCGGGGACTTCGATCTCGTGGAGCTGCAGCCGGGCGTCTTCGTGCGCGCAGAGCACGGAGGCGCTCGGGACCAGCGCGGTCCGCTGCGAGGGCTCGGCAGCCCGTGGCGGGACACGGAGAGCCGCAGCACCAACCAGCGCTCGCTGCGCAAGCACGGCGGCAAGGATCAGGCGCTGGAACCCGGCATCGTCGAGCGGATCGTCGGCGTGCAGGACGCTGTGTTGAGCGCGGGCAAGTACCGCTTCCGCACCCTCGTGCGGCTACTGCCGCTCGGGGACGGTTGGTACGACCTCTCCAAGCGCTTCGTCGACCTCGTGCCCGACCTCGACCGCCAACCCTTCGAGGGCTCGCGCGGCCAGAAGAACAAGAACAAGAACAAGAACAAGAACAAGAAGGAGAGCGAGGACGAGCGGAAGCAGGACGACCCCAAGACGGTGTACGCACGCCTGCTGGCGGCGCTGGCGAATCGCGAGCCGGTGCCCTGCACCTGGAAGGTGGGGCAGCGGCACGTCGAGGTGACCGGGCTTGCCCTTCCGATGGTGGTGGCTGGCACGAAGAACGGCGTGGCGCTCCGAGCAGGGGAGACGCCGGTGGTGCAGCCGCGCGAAGCCGAGGTCGCAGGCCGCGTGGTGCTCGAGGGGAGCCTCTCCAGCCACCTCGAGGCCTCGTTCCGCGCGGTACGTGCCTACACGGCCGAGGGACTGAAGAAGGTGCTCGACGTCGAGCCCGGCGAGGTGGTCGACCTCGACCCCCGTGAGGGTGGGAGCCGCAGCTGGAAGTTCGCCTACGCGGGCCTGGTCGAGCTCGACGAGGCCACAGGGGAGGCGCCCCCCGTGCCCACCCACCGCTTCTCCTGGGGACCGGGTCTCTGCGTCACCGTGCCCGGCGCCGACCTCCGCTTCGGCGACAAGCCCTTCGGAGGCCTGAAGAACACCTTGTTCCACGGCGACCTCGTGCGCGAGCTGGTGTTCCACGAGAAGCCCGGGTCCGAGGAAGGGACCACCCGGACCGTGCTGGAGATCCGCAAGGTGCGGCTCGCATACGCCGAGTCCACCCGCCTGTACAACCAGGCCAAGCGCCACAGGATCGTGCACCTGCTGGACGTCCAGCGCGTCGGCGACCAGATCCGCATCCTCGCCATCCGCGGTCTCGATGGCAGCGCGATCGATCCCAGCACGGCGGCCCGAGGCTACAACGTGCCGCGGGCCCTGCTGTCCGAGAGCAGCGTGCGGGAGCTCCTGAAGCGGCTGGAACCCGACGAGCGGACCACCGTGCTCGGTCGCCTCGACAGCGGGGAGTTCGAGCTCACCCGGGGCCGCACGATCCGCTTCGAGCACGTGCACCTGGCCGTGGGCGACAACGCCCTGCGCGTCGGCGAGCGCCTCTTCCTTCGCCTCGTGAAGATCGAGCGGCCCTACAACGAGGTGAAGGTCTTCTTCGCGGCGCCGGAGGGTCTGCTCGAGCACGGCCGCGCCGCTGAGGTGCTGGTGTTGCGGCGGGACTTCGCCGTGCGCGAGGGGCTGCTCAGGCGCGTGCTCGACCGGGACGCCACCGAGGCGGTGCTGGACCGGCTCATGTTGGTCAAGCTGACCCCCTCCCAGAAGGGGCTCAAGGGAGCGATCTGGGAGGAGGCCGACCTGCACCCACGGCCAAAGCCCGACCCGAACAACTGGCGTCGTCGCAAGCTCTGGTCGAGCCTGCCGCTCCGCACCGAGCACGCGCTGCTCGGCTACCTCGGGCACCACGACGGGCCGCAGCTGATGACCGTGGCCGCGGACCTCCGGAAGCAGGACGCGGGCCACCTCGTGCTCGAGGTGCTGCCGGGCGTGTTCGCCCGGGCCTCCGGCGTGCACGCGGAGCGCCGCTTCGACCTCGGCGACGTGGTGCAGGTCCGTCGCGTGCTGCGCGAAGGGGTCACCGGCATCGACGTGCGGCTGGCGACCTATGGGGATCGGGTGTTCGTGCCGAAGGGCGGCCGGAGCGTGGTGGTCCTGCCCGTCGACGGCTTCAACCGGGACGACGCCATCGAACAGGCCGAGAGCCCGGACTTCTGGCGCAAGAAGCACCAGCTCACCCTCGGCGGGCTGCCCGGCGTGACCGCGGGGTTCGGGGAGCGGCAGCGCCCCGGCCAGTGGCGCGACCTGTCGGTCGACGACGGCTTCCGGACCCTGGAGAGCAGCAAGCCCCGCGTGGGCGTGGCGGGCTGGCACCGCGGTCACCTCCGGGCCGACCCCCATCAGGCGGGGCACGATCCGGCCGGCTGGTTGGACGTGGATCGGGACACGTGGCGGTTGACCGCCCACGACTGGGACACGCAGAAGGTACGACCGCTCTCCTGGCGCGAGGCGAGCTTCGCCGAGACCACCGCGCGGCGTCTCGACACGGCCATCAAGAGGAGTGCGTGGCGCTACCACGACGCGTTCACCGTGCGCTGGGTGAAGCAGAAGAAGTCGCGCCGCCTCCGGCCCATCCGTACCGACCTCCCCGAGGAGGTCGTGGCCGAGCAGGGACCGATCTTCTTCGAGTGGCCGAAGGGCGCGAAGGGCCCACGGCTCCGCTACAGCCGCCAGGCGCTGTTGCGCCTCGGCTTCCCCGTGCACCAGCTCTTCGGCCCCATGACCCCGAAGACGTCCATCACCGTGACGGTGGTCGGCGAGCACGACCGGGACCACCTCTGGGTGGAGATGAGCCCGGGTCGCGTGGTGGCCCTTCCGCGGCGGCTCCTGGTGGCCCAGCTGGGGAAGAAGCGGCAGGCCATCGCGCTCGACGGCTTGCGCTGCGACGCCCTGGACGTGGGCGACCAGGTCGAGCTCCAGCTGCGGGAGGGGGATCCGCTGGGCCTCGATCGGGCCCGCCTGGTGCGCTGGCGTCCCGGCCTGCGCCCGCTCTTCGGCGGGTCCGTCGCCCTGCTCCCGGTGCGCGGCACCGATGTCGAAGACGGCGCCATTCGGCTGGGCGTGGAGGGCCACGTGATCGTGCTGCCCATGAGCGTGTCGCAGGCGGAGCGCCGGCAGGACCACGGGATCGCCGTGCTCCAGCCCGACAACTTCCTGCAGACCTTCGGGGGGTCTGGCGAGCTCTACGCCGACAAGGTCAAGGGCCTGTCCGCGCTGCTGGTGGTCGAAGAAGGCCGGCTCCGCATCGCGGGCCTGCCGGACCACAGCGTGAGCCTGGAGCGCGACGACCCCCCATGGCGCAACCACCCGCTCCGGCCGTGGCTCCAGCGGGACCCGCGCTCGGTCGTGGCGGCGGCTGGTGGCGCACTGCCGGTCACCATCGAGCTCTTGCACCAGCGCGATGCCCGTGCCTACGTGTCTCTGAGGCACCAGGCGCTGCCCGGAGAAGGCCTCGACGGCGTGGCGCCTGCGGTGGTTCTGGGCGCGCTCGATGGGTCCTTCTGGTTGGTTCGCGCGGGGCGGTGGCTGCTGCCTCTGCGGGCCGACGCCATCGTGGGCGGTCTGCCGCAGCACCACACCCGCCCCGTGGTGGACGAGCTGCTGGTCCGGGGCGGCGGGATCCGTCTCTGGGTGCGCTCCACCCCGCACGGTCTGGTCTCCGGGGTGCGTCACCGCATGCGTCGCTTCGGGCCGGCCCGGCTCCTTCGGGCCGTGTCGAACGGAGGCGGCGAGCCGATCGGCTTCCTCGCCCAGGACCCGGCCACGATGGCGGTTCATTGGCTGGCGGCCGAACATGCGGGCTGGTCCGGGCGCTTCGTGTCGGACGCCGCCACGGCCGAGCAGCTCCTTCGCGACAGCGACGGCTGGGTGCGCGGTGCCTTCGAACGCGACCTGCGCGTCCACGGCGGCTTCTCGGTGATCCACCACCCGGAAGCACGGGCAGAGTTCGATCGGCTCGCAGTGGGCGAGGGCCTCAACGTGACGCCGATCAAGGGCGCGACAGCCGATTCGGACGGTCGGGTGGTCGTCCGCTCCCAGGCCAGCGGGGTGTGGCTCGACTGCAACCCGCGCCGCACCCAGCTCGCGAAGACCGGCTCGGGCGTGGTGGTCACGCTCCGCAACCGCGGCGACAACGAGCGGCTGGAGACCCATGCTGGCCGGCCGCGGCCGGTGCTCAACCTCCCGGCGGACTTCGCGGCCTGCCTGGCCGACCCCACCCTCAGCTCACCTGGGTTGGTGGATGCCGCAGAGTGGATCGCAGGCTGGCGGGCGGCCTACGACGATCGCGACGACGGGCGTGCGAAGTGGATCCTCGACCAGCTGGGGCTGCGGGCGGCGCGGAGCCTGCACCTGGAGGTCCTCGCCGATGTGTGGCTGACCGACCCGGAGCTTCGGGAGCGTCGCGATGGCGTGTGGCCTCGGCTGGCCGGGATCTCGGACCGCCTGTTCGCCGCGGATCGGAGCGACGACCTGGACCTCGCCCACGACGTGGCGCGGCTCTGCCGAGCGATCCGCACCCACAGCTCGTTGGCGCGTGACACGGACCTGGCCCTCATCGGCGCCGGGCTCGAGGTCGTGCTCGGCCGCATGCCCACCGAGCTGCGCCTGTTGCGGAAGCACGCGGAGATCAGCAGCGAGCTGCTCTGGGTGACGCAGCTGGAGCCGCCCGAACCGGGTGGGTGGGCGGTGCGCTCGTCGGTGGCCGTGCGCGATCGGCTCGCCGCGGTGCTCCAGCAGTGCGAGGCCCGTCGGGAGCAGGGGCGCGGCCGTCTGCTGCTCATGGAGGCCCTGCCGCGTTTCGGACGAGCGCTCCTCGGCGCCTGGTGAGCCGCACCGGACTCAGCCCCGACGCTCCTTCCGACCGTCGGCGTGCACGGCGAACGCGGTCGCGTCCCGCTCGTGCGTGGGGCCCGAGCCCTCCCAGGGCCAGCCCCCGAAGCCCGTGGACCGGTAGTCGCTGTAGGCCTGCTGGATCTCCTGGGCGCTGTTCATCACGAAGGGGCCGTGCCGCGCGACCGGCTCGCCGATCGGCCGCCCCTGCAGCACCACGATCTCCGCCGTCTCCTCGCCGTTCTCGATCGCCGCGGCCACGGTCGGGTCGAGCTGCGCGGCGTGCCCCACCGCCACCTCCTGGCCGCCCATGGTCAGGGTCCGTCCGGCGAAGAAGTAGGCCACCCGGGTCACGGCCTTGGGCCCGGCCGGCAGGGTCCAGCGCGCACCGGGGTCGAGCTTGAGCGTCCAGATGCCCACCTCGGCGTCGGCGCGGTTCGCCCAGGAGTCCGGCGGCGGCTGCGGGCCCTGCAGGCCCAGGAGCGTGCCCGCGACCACCACCACCTCGGTGGTCCGGCCTGCCTCGTCCTCGACCTGCGTGCGGGGAATGGTCGGCCCCCAGAGCATCGTGAAGTAGGGGTCGACCAGCTTGTCCTCCGCGGGGAGGTTGAGCCAGATCTGGAACAGCTCCACCGGGTTGGGCGCGTCGTCGTTCACGAGCGGGAACATCTCGGCGTGCACGATGCCCTTTCCGGCGGTCATCCACTGCACGTCGCCGTGGCCGAAGCGGGCGGTGGCGCCGAGCGAGTCGCTGTGGTCGATGTAGCCGCTGCGCACGATGGTGATGGTCTCGAAGCCGCGGTGCGGGTGCTGCGGAAAGCCGGGCACGCTCTGCCCGTGGTACATCGACCAACCGTCCCGCCCGCTGAAGTCGGAGCCCAGGTTCCGGCCGGCCAGGGAGGCCTTGGGCGCCATGCGCTCGTCGCCCTCCGGGTAGGCATCCAGGTGGTGCATGCAGAAGAGGAAGGGGTCGAGGGTCTGCCACGGGGTGGCCAGGGGCACGGTGCCCAGGATCGGCGACTTCATGGTCCAGGTGTAACGGGGCGAGCGGCTCCCCCTTGAACGGTCTCGCAACCCCCCAAGGGAGAGTGTGAGATGTCCCGTTCCACGTTCCATCGCTGTCGCCCGTCGCTGCGTCGCCTCGTCGGCGCCGGCCTCCTCGGTCTCGTGCTGACCGGCTGCCCGACCCCCGCCACCCACGTCGAGATCGACGTCGGGCCAGGCGATGTGCTCGCCGCCGACGTGCTGCCCGGCCAGTTCGACTACTGGATCCTCGACAGCAACGGCGCCGTGGTCGAAGACGGCCAGCTGACCATCACCGGCGCCGGCAGCGTCACCATCCACGCGGACCTGGCGGCCGGCTTCTACGTCACCACGCCGGACTACGCCACCGCCCCCGGGTACTCGGTCGCGTTCGATGGCGAGACCGACCCGACGGCGGTGTTCTCGTACCTCGACACCGACGAGTCGGCGTTCGACGACCTCCGCGGCGGCGACCCGAGCACGATGGCCGCCCGGCACGACGAGCTCGTGACCATGGGCGACACCGTGCGCACCGAGTGGCAGCTCAGCCGCACCGCCCAGGCCGACAACCTGGTGACCGCCGCACACGATGCGGTCACCGGTGCCCTGTCGGAGATGCAGGACGGCATGAGCCTCCTGCTCGACGGCTCCGATCTCGACGCCGCCGAGGCGGGCACGCTCGGGCTCGCCAGCTGGGCCACCGACGTCCAGGACGAGATGGACCTCATCGAGCCCCTCGCGCAGGCCGACGCAGCCCTCGCCGACAGCGAGACGGCGGCGCTGGAGGCATCGGCCCCCGACCCGGCCGTGCTGCAGCAGGCCATCGAGGCCTGCCTGGAGCTCGAGGCCTGGGGCGACGAGCTCGAAGCCGCGCTCGACCAGGCCTTCCCCGACAAGGAAGGCGACGACTACGACGGCAAGAACGAGAAGGGCGAGCTCGACCGCGACTGGGCAGAGCTCGAGGCCCAGCTCGAGGCGGGCCTGCTCGTGCAGGAGGAGACGGCGCTCGACATCGAGCTGTGCGTGGAGCTGGCGATCGGCGGGGAGCCCACCGTGAGCTACACCGAGACCGACCCGAGCTCCTACGAGGCGATCGGCGACAACGCGAGCGACCTCGCAGCCGATGCCGCGGCCGGTGTCGACACCTTCGAGGACGGTCTCGAGACCACCTACGGCGGCGACGAGCTCGCTTACTACGGTGTGTCGGGCTGGTACGCACCGGCCCAGCAGGCCATGGACACGATCGTCGCCGAGATCGGCGAAGACATGTTCGGCACCACCGGCGGCTCCACCACCCCCGGCTTCTCCAGCTCGACGATGAAGTCGGACTCGTCGCCGAACGCCTGCGACAACACCACGCCGGTCTTCCAGATCGACCTGTTGGGCATCGGTCTCGTCATCGGCACACCCTTCGACGACACCATCCGCGGCGGCGACGTCGAAGCCAGCTTCGAGGTGCTGTGGGGCGGACAGGGCGATGACTGCATCAACGGCCGCAAGGGCCACGAGATCCTCCTCGGCGGCTCCGGCAACGACGAGCTGCACGGCGGCGACCAGCACGAGCTGATCGTCGGGGGCGAGGGCGACGACCTGCTGTACGCCGGCTACGGCGAGGACTACAGCTTCACCGTGGGTGCGGTGACCGTGGAGGTCGAGCTCGGCTCCGTGCTCTTCGGTGGCTCCGGCGACGACGTGCTCTCGGGCTCGGACCCGGACTACGACGAGAGCGACGCCAGCGACTTCGGCTACACCGATCTGCTGTTCGGCGACGGGCTCACCGCGTCGTCGGCCGGCGAGGACACGATCGATGGTGGTGGCGGCATCGACCTGATCTTCGGGCAGTGGGACGACGACATCCTGCGCAACCGTCGACAGGGGCGCATCATCATCGACGGCGTCGACCTCGAGGTGGGCAGCTTCCACTTCGGCGGCGACGGCGACGACGACCTCACCGGCTCCGACAAGCTCGACCTGCTCATCGGCTCCGACGGCGACGACACGATCACGGCGCACGCCGGACTCGACATCGTGCTCGCAGGTGCCGGCGACGACGAGGTCGACGGTGGCGACGGCCTGGATCTGATCTTCACGAGCGACGGCGACGACAACCCCGTCACCGGCGGCGACGGCGTCGACCTGGTGGTCGGCGGCAGCGGCGACGACGTGGTCAGCGGCGGCGACGGCCTGCTCGATCTCGTGTTCGGCGGCAGCGGCGACGACACGGTCGACGGTGAGGGGGGCTTCGACATCCTCTTCGGTGGCTCCGACCAGGACGTCGTCAACGGCGGCGACGGCCTCGACCTGCTCTTCGGCGGCAGCGACAACGACACGGTCATGGGCGGCGAAGGCATCGACCTGGCCTTCGGTGGCACCGGTCGCGACCGGGTGGAAGGTGGCGACGGCGCCGTGGACCTGCTCTTCGGCAACGACGAGACCGACATCGTGATCGGCGGCGCCGGCCTGGACGTGATGTTCGGCAACGACGGCGACGACTGGATGGACGGCGAGGACGGCGTGGACCTGGCCTGGGCCGGTGAAGGCGACGACGTGCTGTTCGGCGGCAACGACCTGGACATCCTCTTCGGCAGTGAGGGCGACGACTGCCTGTGGGGTGAGCAGGGCGTGGACCTCGGCTTCGGCGGCGACGGCGACGACCAGCTGGTCGGCGGCACCGAGCTCGACCTGCTGGTCGGCTCCGGCGGCGACGACCTCGTGCGCGGCGAGGGAGGCATCGACTTCCTGCTCGGTGGAGCGGGTGAGGATGCGCTCTCCAGCGGCACCGAGCTGGGGCTGCTCTTCGGCGGCGACGACGACGACACCCTGGAGGGCGGCACCGAGATGGACCTGCTCTTCGGCAACGACGGCGCGGACTGCCACGCCGGCGAGGACGGCTTCGACATCGTGCTCGGCGGCGACGGCGACGACGTGGCCCGCAGCGTGGGCGTGGGCATCGGCTCGGCGGGTCGGGACGAGATCGAGACGAGCCTGGTCGGCCTCGGCGGCGGCGACGACGACATGGTGGCGCAGATCGGCACCACCATGGCCTTCCTGACCGGCGGCGACGGCGACGACGAGCTCTCGGTGGACGAGGCGGGCGGCATCGCCTTCGTGTTCGGTGGCAGCGACGACGACACGCTCAGCGCCACGGGCAAGAGCCCGACCAGCGGCTCCTACAGCCGAGCCTTCGTGTTCGGTGGCTCCGGGGGCGACTGGCTCCAGGCCTCCCGCGGCAAGAGCTTCGCCTTCGGCCAGTCCGGTGACGACATCCTGTCGCCGGAGGCCGACGGCACCAGCAGCAACGACGACCACAAGGACCGGCACTGGGGCAACAGCGACAGTGACGCCATGTACGGTGACGACAGCGACAACAAGGACAAGATGTACCGCGGCAGCGGCAGCGACCCTTCGCGGACCTGGGACGACTGGCCGTCCACCAGCCCCGGCTGGTCGAGCGCCCACGCCGCGATGAGCTTCACGACCTGCCCGACCGTGCCCACTCCGACTGAGTGCGAGGAGCAGATGGAGCCGCCCCACGACGTCGGCGCGAAGTAGTCCGCCGCTCGGACCACATCAGGCGGCGGTCGATCGAAGCCGGGTGCAGCGATGCATCCCGCTCCGTCGGCCGCCGCCAACGCTTGCACAAACGATATCTTTGATGCATCAAAATGCGTCCGGCCCGTCGATCGCGGTGTGAAGCACCATCAGCTGGAGGCCTCCGGGCAAGGGCACCACACTGGGTGAGAAGCCGCCGTGGGGCAAGCCCTCGTCCCCCGTGGCCAGCACAACCTCCGCCGCCCCGTACAGGCCGTCGGCGTCGCGCTCGATGCGCACGATGTCCGCGAACTCTTCGTCGACGGCCACGTGGGCATGCAGCACCAGCTCGCCGTCCAGCACCGAGGTGGTGCTCACGGAGCCCGCGGTGGTCGCCGTGCCTTGCCGTGCGAGCGCCTCACCGAGCTCGCCCTCGAACAGGTTCAGCTCGCCCCCGCTCGAGAGGTGCAGCCCCCACGGTCCGCTCCCGCCGGGCAACCACGCGGAGGGGAGCACCCCCGGGTAGTCGCCTGCGTAGCCCAGCGGAAACAGGTCGGGGTCCACCCCGGCCCGCGAGCCGTCGTCGGCCACCGCCAGCTCCAGCACGTCGCCGATGCGCTCGTAGGTGAAGCCGTCGGCGCTCGACAGCAGCCGCAACCACCAGCTCTTCGTGAGGTGCTTCTCGCTCTTGTAGGAGGTGCCCTCCGAGACGAGGTTGTCGAGCGCGACCATCAGGTGCACGAGCTCCCCGTCCTCGGCCTCGAAGACCTCCAGTCCCGGATCGACCAGGTTGCCGCCGTGCTCGTGGGCGTTCGTGGCCCGGTGGACCCACGGGCAGCGCCCGTCCCCCGCCAGCGCCGCCGCGAGCTCGGTGTCACCCAGCTCGCTCTCCGACACGGGGAGCGCAGCCACGCTGATCCGCTGGCTGGCGCCCTCGGGGCGGTTGGTGTCGGCGGCGTCGACGTAGGCGATGCGCAGCTCGTACCAGGGCTCGCCGTCGATCGTGCCGTGCGCGATCCAGGCGGGGTCGGGCACCGACGCGTGCAGCGCGACGGGCGCTTCGAGCACGCGCCAGGCCGCGCCGCTTCCCAGCGCCAGCCGCACCTGGTGGTTGCAGGGCTTGGTGAACTTCTCGCACACCTGCTCGGCGGTGGCGTCCACGTCGCTCGTGGTGGGCCAGGGGCCCGCCGGGCAGCTGCCGGGGTCGCCGGTCTCTCGGTCGACACCCGTCTCGCCCGGCCCGCCGGTGTCGGCCTCCGGATCGGTGTCGGCGTCCGCGACCGAACCGTCCGCCAGCGCCACGCAGGTCCCGTCGCGCGCGCGTCCCCAGCCCGCCTCGCACGGCGTGGGCGCACAGGCCAGCAGCCAGAGCACTCGGCTCAGTCCTCCCAGCCGCCGGCGTAGGCCGACGGCGATGTGGTGCCGCTCGTGCTGTCGGCGTCGATGCGCACGCGGCCGTCGCCGCCATCCCCGCCGAACGCCGAGCCGTAGGGGGTGCTGATGTTCGACGACGACGAGGTGGAGCCGGCGCCGCCCGCTGCGCTCACCGTTCCGCTGAGGGTGACCGTGGGCGCGGCGAGCAGGATCTGACCGCCCGAACCGCCGCCGGCGCCTCCGTTCTCGCCGCCCACCGACACCGCGTCGGTGCCGTCGTCGCCGTCTGCAGTGACCTCGCCGCTCACGGTGAGGGTGCCCCCAGCGTAGACCGCGATGAGTCCGCCGCCGTCGCCACCGGTACCGGTGACGTTCCCGCTCGAGTCGCCGTCGCTCTCGGTGTCCGGGGACCCGCCGCCGCCGCCCGACCCGAGGTACCACGCCGACAGCGCGGTGCTGCCGTAGGTGCCGCCGCCGTCGCAGACCGCCTCACCGCCATAGGCCAGGCCGTCCGAGCCGGCGCTGCCGTAGCCGCCCCCTCCGCCGCTGTCGGCGTTGTCGCCACGTCGGGGGTAGGAGCCGCCGCCGCCCTCGTTCGCGGTGGTCGTGCCGGTGGCCCCCACGCCGTTCCACGACTCGCCCTGGTAGGGGTCGCTGCCGTTGCCGCTCACCCCCGCGCCGCCCTCGAAGCCCTGGCCGTCCACGCGGATCGCGCCCGCGATGCTCACGTCGCCTGTCGCACGAAACACCACCACCCCACCGCCGCCGCCAGACCAGTCCACCGCCTCCAGCGTGCCGTCGAGGGTGACGTCGGTGAAGTGCGGCACCCGCTGCACCAGCACCACGCTGTCGGCGGCGTAGTCGTCGCCGAGGGCGGGCTCGATGGTCACCGTGTCGCCGTCGACTGCGGCGACGTAGACGAACTGGTGGGTGCCCGCGTCCTCGCCCTGCTGGGCCAGCACCAACAGCTCGTCGCCTTCGGCGAAGTCGGCCGCATCGTGCACCGCGATCGACGTGTCCCCAGCGGCCGCGCCGCCGTCGAGCACGGTGCTCGACCACGTGGCGTCGCCGCCCACGCTCACGCTGCCCGTCTCCGTCCAGGCTCCGTCCCCGCCGAGGCCCGCGTTCGGTCCCCGCGTCACGCTGCCGTCCTCGTCGTCCGCGTCCCAGTCGCCGCGGAGACCGTCGCCGTCGATGTCGTCGTCCTCGCAGTCCTGCAGGCCATCGCCGTCGGTGTCGCCGGGTCCCGTGTCGTCGCAGTCGTCGCTGTTGGCCACGTAGCCGCTGGGTTGCTCGCAGTCGGTGGTGGTCACCGCGGGGTCGCCGTAGCCGTCCCCATCGGCATCTGCGTACCAGAGCGTGCTGCCCTCCTCGTCCACTGCGTCGTCGCAGTCGTCGTCGAGGTCGTTGCAGTCCTCGAAGCCCTCGGGGTTGATGCTCGTCGAGGTGTCGTCGCAGTCCTCGACGGCGCCGAGGAAGCCGCTGGGCATGTCGCAGGCCTCGGTCGTGTACAGCGCGCCCGCGTAGCCGTCTCCGTCGGCGTCCAGGTACCAGGTGATGGCGTCGGTCACGTCGGGGTCGTCGTCGTCCACCAGGCTGTCGCAGTCGTTGTCCACGCCGTCGCACACCTCGTCGGCTCCGGGCGACAGGGCGCTCGAGCCGTCGTCGCAGTCGGTGCTGTCCGCCACCGTGCCGCTGGGCGCGTCGCAGGCCAGCTCGGGGCTGTCGGCGTCGCCGTAGCCGTCGCCGTCGGCGTCGGCGTACCAGGTGGCGGCGTCGGCTGCAGAGGCCTCGTCGGTGGCGCCGTCGCAGTCGTTGTCCACGGCGTCGCACAGCTCGGTGGCCGATGGGGTCACGCTCGCCGCGGTGTCGTCGCAGTCCAAGGCGTCTCCCACGTAGCCGGAGGGGGCGTCGCAGGCCTCGACGGTCGTGTCCGCGTCGCCCTCTCCGTCGCCGTCGGCGTCGGCGTAGAAGGTCGTGGTGACGCCCTCGTCGACCGTGCCGTCGCAGTCGTTGTCGGCTTCGTCGCAGCTCTCGGTTCCCAGCGGGGAGGCGTTGGCGTCGCCGTCGTCGCAGTCGCCGCTGAGCGCGCTCCAACCCGAGAGCCCCTCGCACGCCGAGGTGGTGGTGGCCGTGGTGCCCCAGCCGTCGCCGTCGCCGTCGGCGTACCAGGTCGTGGCGTCCAGCACGTCGGGGTCGTCGTCGCCCACGAGGCCGTCGCAGTCCAGGTCGTCGCCCTCGCAGGTCTCGGTGGCGCCGGGGTTCACCGCGGCGTCGCCGTCGTCGCAGTCGGTGTCGTCGGACACGGTTCCCGTGGGTGCGTCGCATGCTTCGGTCGGCGATGTCGCGTCGCCGTACCCGTCGGCGTCGCCGTCCGCGTAGAAGGTGGCCGCGTCGGCGGCGTCGTCTTCGTCGGTGGAGCCGTCGCAGTCGTTGTCGGTGCCGTCGCACAGCTCGGTGGCGGCCGGGGAGACGCTGGCGTCGTCGTCGTCGCAGTCCAGCGCGTCGGTCACCGCGCCGGCCGGCACCTCGCAGGCCTCGACCGTGGTGCCGGGATCGCCTTCACCGTCCCCGTCGGCGTCGGCGTAGAAGGTCGTGGTGACGCCCTCGTCGACCGCGCCGTCGCAGTCGTTGTCGGCTTCGTCGCAAGCCTCGGTGCCGCCCGGGCGGCTCGACGCGTCGCCGTCGTCGCAGTCCTCGGCCGTGCCGACGAACCCGCTGGGCTCGTCGCAGGCCTCCACCAGGTACGTGTCGGACCCCTCGCCGTCGCCGTCCGCGTCGATGTACCAGGTGCTCGGGTCGTCCACGTCCGGGTCGTCGTCGTCGGTGAGCCCGTCACAGTCGTTGTCCTGGTCGTCACAGATCTCGGTGGCTTCCGGGTGCACCTCGGGGTCGCCGTCGTTGCAGTCGTCGGCCTCGACCTGGGTGCCGGCAGGTTGCACGCAGGCGAGGGTGGGCGCGGTCTCGTCACCGAAGCCGTCGGCGTCGGCGTCGGCGTACCAGGTCGAGGCGGTGGCGGCGTCCAGGCTGTCGTCGTCGTCGTCGATCGCGTCGTCGCAGTCGTTGTCCAGGCCGTCGCAGATCTCGGTGGCGTCGGGGTTCACGTCGTCGTCGCGGTCGTCGCAGTCGGAGGCGTCGCCGAGCCAACCCGAGGGTTGGTCGCAGGCCGGGGTCGTGCTGTCGGGGTCTCCGAAGCCGTCGTCGTCGTCGTCGGCGTGCCAGGTGTTCGCGGTGGTGGCGTCGAGGTCGTCGTCGTCGTCGTCGATCGCGCCGTCGCAGTCGTTGTCCAGATCGTCACAGACCTCCTCGGCGTCGGGGTGGATGGTGTCGTCGTCGTCGTCGCAGTCCAGGTCATCGGCCACCCAGCCCGCTCCCGGATCGCAGCTCTCCACGGTCGTCTCGGGGTCGCCGTCGCCGTCGCCGTCGCTGTCGGCGTACCAGAGCTCGGTCACGTCCTCGTCGGACTCCCCGTCGCAGTCGTTGTCGGCGTCGTCGCAGCGCTCCGCGGCGCCGGGGTAGGTCTCGGGGTCGTCGTCGTCGCAGTCGGAGCTGTCGGCCACGTGGCCCTTGGGTGCGTCGCAGCCGGTCTCCCCGTCGTCGCCGCCGTAGCCGTCGCTGTCGTTGTCGGCGTACCAGGTGACCGCGGCGCCCACCGCCGGGTCGCCGTCGTCGCAGTCCTCGTCCGCGGCCACACCGTCGCCGTCGGCGTCGAGGGCCTCTTCGGGACCTGTGTCCACCGGCTGCGCAGTGTCGTCGGCGGCAGGGATCGCGCCGGTGTCGTCCCCGATCTTGTCGGCGCGGCACGCGGACGCGAGGAGCAGGGCGGCGAGCAGGACGGGGCGCGTGGTCATGGGGGGATCATGCATCAAGATCGGCGAAGCACCGAGGGATCGCCCGGTCCTGTCCGGACAGAAACTGGCAGCGAGCCGATCGACGGTGTGGGCAGCAGGAGCCCCCATGCCGATCAGCCGCCGCGCCTTCCTCACCGCCGCCTCCGCCGTCACCCTGCTGGGCACGGCGGCCGCCCTCCCGTCCCCGGCGCCGTCCGCGCCGTCCGTTGCCGTGCTGGGCCTCGGGGGTGCCGGCATCTCGGCCACGAACCGGCTGCTGCCCATGCTCCGTGGGCCGGTCGAGGTGGTTGCGGCGGACGCCGACCTCCCCACCTTGCGCGCGTCCCTGGCCGCCGATCGGCTGCTCGTCCGTGGCGAGGCGGAGCTGCCCCTGCTGCTGCCCCGCCTGGCGGGCCACTCGATCCTGGTCGGCGGGCTCGGTGGCGGCTTTGCCACGAGCGCCCTGTCCACCCTCTCGCGCCGCGCGCCCAGCGCGGCCGCCGTCGTGACCACGCCGTTCTGGTTCGAGGGCCGCGCCCGTCGCCGGGTCGCCCACGTGGCGCTGGCGTCCCTCGCCGAGTCCGCTCAGCTGCTGGTTCCGGTGGCCTTGCAGGACCTGCTCCTCACCTCCGGTCGGGTCCCGCTCCAGGGCGCCGTGCACCGCGCGGATCAGGTGGTGGCCCACGTGGTGGACGCGGTGCGGGTGGCGCTCGTGCTGCACGCCCGGGGAGTGCTCCCCTCGGTGGCCGGCCTCGCTTCCCCCTCGGTCGCCCAGGGCTCCGATCCTGTCGAAGCCGTGCGGGCTGCGGCCGCCCAGCAGGACCAGGCCTTCGCCACGGCCCGCAGCGTGCTCGTGCACCTCCGCGGCAGCGCACCCTCGCCGGCCGACGCGCACGATCTGGAGGCCTTCGTGCGCAGCCGATGCGGCCTCGATCCGCTCCTGAGCCACAGCCACGGCGAGGGGTCCGACACGGCCAGCGTGCTGGTGCTGAAAGCCGCCTGAGCGGCCAGCCGCGCGCGCTACAATTGCCAGGGTTGGAGGTCGATCATCTCCGAGATCCTGGATGGAACCCCGCGGGTGCTCTCGCCGATGGATGCGCCCACGATCCTCGGGCGGCTCCGGGCGCTCGGCATCTACAAGAGCGTGCCCGAGCGGTACCACGCCGAGATCAAGGCCACCTTGATGCGTCACTGCTCGTCGGGCCGCACCGAGATGTGGTGGGAGCCCTTCCTCGAGTTCGCCCACCAGATGCGCTTCAGCCACGACAAGGACAGCGTGCCCTTCCGCGCCCTGCCGGTGCGTGTGGCGTCGATCGGCGACGTCGCCGAGCGCGTGATCCCGATCGAGGACTTCGCCCGCGCCCACGACTTCCAGCTCACCGGCATCACCGACAGCGGCGGCACGGTGCTGGGCGCGAGCGACCCGATCGAGGGCGACGCCGACCTCGGTGTGGGCTGGAGCTGCCGCGGCGCCAAGGGCGTGTTGCCCCTGGTGGTGCGCTACGGACTGGTCGACGCGCCGGAGCTGGCCGCGGAGATCAACACCGTCCTTCGCCAGCGCAAGATGCCGTTGCGCGTCTTGTTGCTGCCCGCCAATGGCGAGGTCTGGGGCGTGGTCTGGGTGGACGCCACGACGGCCCCTCGGGCCGCCCAGTGGGGTCGGGTCGACTACGTCGGCGGCCTCGAGCCTGGGAGCGCGGTATCGGCCGACTACAGCGCACCGAAGCTGGCCAGCAAGGCCCCGGCGCGCGCGGCCCCGCAGCTCCAGCTGAACCGGACCCACTTCCTTGCGGTGCTCCTGCTGGTCGTGCTGGGCATCGTCTACTGGGGCAGCACCTTGCTCGAAGGCGGCACGGAGTTCGACGCGGTGGAGCTGCCGGAGGTCGAGCAGGAGGCGGCGGTCGACACGGCCTTCGTGCCCGCCGAGTAGCGAGTGGTTCGATCTTCCGCGTCGGAGCCGATGCCGTGCTCTCCCCGTGAAGGCGGATAGAGGCTTCGTGCCCCGAGGAACGGGCTGAGGTCGCGGCTGACCGCAGGCGCTTCCCGGCAGGAGTGGGCGTGCTGGTCGATGCCTTGACCTCGGTGTGCGGCCTAGCCCTGCTGGTCGGCGGTGGAGAGCTGCTGGTCCGCGGCGCCACGGCGCTCGCGCTCCGCTTTCGCGTGAGCCCAGCGGTGGTCGGGCTCACGGTCGTCGCTGCGGGCACCTCGATGCCCGAGCTCGTCGTCTCCGTCGGGGCGGCCCTCCGAGGTGTGCCCGACATGGCCGTGGGGAACGTGGTCGGGTCCAACATCTACAACGTGCTCTTGATCCTGGGTCTCGCGG
>CAZSAT010000029.1:0-62579 GCA_964604675.1 uncultured Enterobacterales bacterium | reverse complement strand
AGCGGGTGTCGCAGGTGAAGTCGGCGCCGTCCACGACGCATGTCTCGGTGCCGCGGCTGTGGGTGAGGTCGAAGGTCTGCTCGCCGGTCACCTCGATCTCGATGACGCTGCCTGGGCCGTCGGTGACCCACTCCCCCATGCCGCAGTCGTCGAAGCTCATGGTCTCGATCAGGGTCTGCCAGGAGCCGCTGGACGCGAAGGGGGGGTCCTCCCCGTCGTCCTGGTCCTCTTCGTCGCCGCCCCCGCCGTCCGCTCCGTCATCGTCGTCGAGCTCCTCGAGCTCGTCGGCGCCTTCGTCGATCGACTGGGTGTCCTGCGCATCATCGACGGAAACCGCCGCTTGGTCGGTGGCGCAAGCTGTCGTGAGCAGGGCGGCCGTGATCGGAATCCAGATGGTGCGCATGGTGCCTCGAGGGTGGGTAAATATAATGTATACCCTATACATAATGTATACTCTCTTCACCCATCAGCGGTCAAGGACGACATGGACAAGAGCGCGAAGACGGATCACCGCGCGTCCTGGGGCCGGCTGATCGACGGGGCACGCAGCGTCATCGTGGAGCGGGGCACGCGCGGGGTCACCGTGCAGCACGTGCTCGATGCGGCCGGCGTGTCACGGCGCACCTACTACCAGCACTTCAAGAACGTCGAGGACGTGCTGCTCGCGCTCTACGAGATCACCACCGAAGCCCTCGTGGCTGGGATCCGGCGTGCGATCGAGTCCGAGCCGAACCCTCTGCTGCAGGTGCAGGCCGGCACGGATGCCTTCCTCGACCACCAGGAGCAGGGCGGCACGCTGTTGATCCTGCTGCAGGCCGAGGCCGTGCGCCCGGACTCCCGGCTCGCCGATCGCCGCGACCAGACGCTGTCGGCCATCGTGGAGGTGCTCGACGGGGCGGTGCATCGCGCCATCGGCGTGAAGCTCGACCCCTACGTGTACCGCACGCTCTTGATGGGCATCGAGGGGCTGGTGATCCACATCGAGCGCAAGGGCAGCTTCGACCGGGCCGACCGCGAGCACGTGGGCACGCTGATGAAGGCGATGCTCCTGTCGACCATCGTCTCGAGCGACCACATGCCCAAGGTCGCGGCCCGGTAGGCGGCCTCCAGCGCGTAGGATCGGGCATGCCCGATCTCAGTCGCCGTTCCCTCCTGGGCGCCTCGCCCGTTCTCGCCACCGCTGCCGTCGTCCCTGGCGCGCACGCCGCGGCCGACCCCCTGTCGCGCCTCGCGACCGAGCTCCGAGCCCAGTGGTCACGGGGCGAACGCGACGTCGTGTTGGGCCTCGTGCCCGACGGGCGCTTCTCCCAGCGGGACCCCGTGATGAGCCGCCTGCGCGATGTCGGCCGAGGCGTCGCTGCGCTGGACGTGCTGAAGGAGGTGCAGCTGCTCCCGCTCGAGGACCAGGTGCACGGGGCCTTCCAGGATCTCTTGAAGGATGCCGCCGGTGCGTTCGGGCAAGCGGTGCTCACGTGTCGGGAGCTCGCCAAGGCCTACCTGTCCCACGACGAGGACGCCGAGGAGGAGCAACTGCACGGGGCGCTTCGCGTGCTCCGGCAGGCCTCGCGGGACTGGCGCATTCCTCGCGAGCGACGCGACATACTCGACGAAGCCTTCGCCGAAGCCGGTGACCGCCGCCGACCGGGGGTGCTCGACCGCAGCTTGAAGAAGGTCGTGCGCCGGATCGACAAGGCCGAAGCGCTGGTGGAGCGCGCGCGCGCCCAGGCCCTGGCCTCGGAGTTGCTCGCGCGTCCCGAGCCTGGGGAGCGCGCGCGCATCGAAGCCGGCCTGGCGGCGCACGGCACCCAGCTGACCTCGGGGGACGAGCGCGCGGCCACCGTGCTCGGCTTCCTGCTGGTCGGCATCGCTGCGCTGGGCGGTGTCTTCTTCCTGAGCATGGGGCTCTGCTCCATCGGATGTGGCGACCCTGCGGGCATGCTGCTCGTGTTGGCCGGCTTGGGCCTGCTCGCGGTGGCCATCTGGGGCGCCACCCGCCTCGCGGAACGCATGCGCTCCAGACGCCTCGCCGAGCCCGAGTCCTTCGACCCGGACGAGCTCCAGCTCGAAGCATCGCTCAACGTCGCTGTGGGCGATGGCTGGACCACCACCCCGGTCCGCCGTCGACCGGACCAGGCCGTGTCCGTGGTGGCTTCGGGGCGCGTGAGCGGTCCCTGGGGCTGGATCGCCAGCCCCGACGGCGACGGCGTGGCGGCCGGTCGTGAGGCCCCCTTGCCGGGCGCCCCCGAGGTCGCGCTCGTGGCGCGCGTCGACGGGGAGCTCTTCTTCCTGGGCGCCCGCGGCGCGATCCCAGCGGGCCCGGACTCCCCGGTCGAGCTGGCGCTCAACGTTGCTCCGGCCGACGCGCGGTCGGCGCGCGGGTTCTTCCACGTCGCGCTCGGGTGAGCGGCCTGAGCGAGGCCTTTGCGTTGCACGGCTTCGCGGTCACCGCGCCGCTGCTGAGCGAGCGGGAGGCCGTTGCGCTGCGCGAGGGTGTGGGGCGTGTGTTCGATCGATGCTCGGCGTCGATGGGCCTCGAGCCCTGGCTCGCCCGCGTCAGCCAGGTGCGCTCCCCCGAGCTCTGGGACGAAGCCTTCGTGGACCTTGGCGCCCACGCGGGGCTGCGTGCTGCGGTGCACGAGGTGCTCGGCGCGGAGGGTCGCGTGGCGTGGCAGCACCTGGTGTGGCGGCCCCCACACTGCCCGATCCGGCTCCCCTGGCACGCTGACCGACCCACCTGGCCAGAGGAGCTCCGGGCTTCGGGGGGCGTGGCGGTCTGGCTGGCCTTGGACGCGTCGGGACCCGACAGCGGTGGCTTGCGCTACGGGCCCGGCAGCCACCGCCCCGACCACGAACCGCAGGCGTCCGTCTGCCCCGAGGTCCCCGTAGGGGCCGCCTTGCTTCACCATCCCGACGTGCTGCACCAGAGCGGGGAGAACCTGACGGGCGACTGGCGGCGGGCACTGATCCTGGTCTTCACGCCGCGCTGACGCCGAGCTGCCGCGCGATGAGCGCCAGGCTGAGGCTCACGTGCAGGATGGGGTCGAGGGCTTGCGCGAGGCGCCGATCTTCCGTGGGCAGGCCCACCTCGACGAGCAGGCCGAGGCGCTCGGGGGAGAGGAGGGGAAGCTCCGGGCCGTCGCGAAGCGTGTCCTGCAACAGCTCCAACAGGGGGCCGCTCGCCCGCGCCATGGGCGGGGCGAGGAAGGGCTGCTTCCGGCGTAGCCGAACCGCTTCGGGCAACCACGCACGGGCAGCGTGCCGCAGCGCCCACTTGTCCAGGTCCCCGCGCACCCGCTGGTCCTCGGGGAGCTGCGCCGCCAGCTCCGCCAGCGGCACGTCGAGCAGAGGCGGGCGCCCCTCGACCCCGTGGGCCAGCTCGACCCGATCCCCGAGCACGGCGAGCTGGTACCGAGGCAACACCCGGCGCGCCCAGAGCTGCTGGGCTCGCTCCAGGCGGGACCCGCCGCTCGGCCTCGGCGTCGGCATCACCTCGGCGAGGTGGTCGGTGGCGTCCCACGCGGCGAGCACGTCGGACCTCAAGAGCTGTCGGAGCTGGGTCGCGGCGTGCTGTCGCTGCCGCACGAATGCGGGAGTCTGACCGGGCGCGAGCGGCCCGTGGAGCAAGCCCCACGAGCTGCGTGCTTCCACCGCGACCTGGGCCAGGGCAGCGGGGTCTCCGGCACCGGCGTCCTGCCGGAGGTGGGGGTAGCCCGCGAACAACTCGTCGCCTCCTTCCCCCGTGAGCAGCACCGCGTGTCCGTCCGCCGCCACCTGGCGGCACATCAACCAGCGGGCCACGCCGTGGGCGTTGACCAGCGGTAGCTCGGTGGCCCGCACGGTCGCCGCGTAGTGCTCGGCCAGGTCCCGTTCGCGGATCCGCACCCCTCGGAAGGGCACGTCCAGCACCTTCGCCACCTGCTCGGCCTGGCCCAGCTCGTCGAGCTCGGCTTCGTCGAAGCCCACGCCGTAGGCGGTGACCGAGCTTCGCCGGCTCGCGAGCGCGAGCACCGTGGCGGAGTCGAGGCCACCGCTCAGCGCGCAGGCGATGGGCCGGTCGGAGGCCAGTCGGAGCTCGACGGCCTGCTCGACGGCGTCTCCCAGCGCAGCTCCCGGACCGGCGGACCCCAGCGAGCGCGCAGGCCATTGCCACCAGCGCGACACCTGCACGCCGGCGTCGTCGACCCGCATCCGGTGCGCCGGCGGCAGCTCCGAGACCCCCGCGTACAGGGTGCGCCCCTCCGGAAACAGGCCGGTGGCCAGCCAGCACGCCAGCGCGTGCTCGTCCCAACGGAGCGGGACGCCCGCCGCAGCGAGGGCCTTGACCTCGGACGCCAGCACCAGGGTGCCGTCGGCCCAGCCGTAGTAGAGCGGCCGCACACCGAAGGCGTCGCGCGCCGCGTGCAGCACCCGTCGCTCCCGGTGCCAGGCCACGAACGCGAACTCGCCCCGCAGGTGGTGCACGGCATCGGCACCGTGCGCCTGCACGAGAGGGAGGAGGGCGGCGCTGTCGCTCTGGGACGTTGTGGTGGCCGGGTCCAGCCCATAGAGCTCGCCGGTGATCGCGCCGACCAGCGGGCCGTGCTGCATGGGCTGGCGCCCTCCGTCCAGCGCGCGGATGGCCAGCCGTGTGTGCCCCATCGCGATCCCCGGGCCGAACCAGTGCCCCCGGCCGTCGGGGCCTCGGTGCTCGAGCGCGTCGAGCCCGGCCTCGAGGGCCTCGTGGTCCACCTGGCCGCGGGGGTCGAACAGGGTGATGAGGCCGCACATCGGCGCTCCGGGCGGGGCTCCGGAACCGTAGCGCAGGTGTGGTAAGCACGAGCGGTGAGCGCCTCCCTCAAGCGCAGCCTGTCGCTCTCCGCCGTGGTCGCCCTCGGGATCAACGGCGTGATCGGCCAGGGCATCTTCCTGCTCCCGGGCCTCGCCGCCGGGCTCATGGGCCCGGCCTCCCTGGTCGGCGTCGTGCTCGGCGCTGGCCTCTGCTTCCTCATCGCCCTCTGCTTCGCGGAGGTCGGCAGCCGCTTCTCCGACACGGGGGGCGCGTACGTCTACGCGCGCGAGGCCTTCGGCGACTTCGTGGGCTTCGAGGTGGGCTGGATGACCTGCTGCGTGGCGGTCATCTCCTGGGCGGCGCTGGCCAACGGGTTCACGCTCGTGCTCGGGCACTTCGTGCCGGCGGTCACCGAGGGCTGGCACCAGCCGGTCACGGCGATCGGCCTGATGGTGCTCCTCACGCTGGTGAACTTGCGCGGTGCCAAGCAAGGGGCGGCGGTGTCCACCTTCTTCTCCGTCGCCAAGCTCGTGCCGCTGGTGCTGTTCGTGTCGGTGGGGGTGTTCGCCCTCGACGGCGACCTGTACGTTCCCTTCGCTCCTCAGGGCTACGGCGACCTCGCCGACACCACGATCCTGCTGCTCTACGCCTTCGTGGGCTTCGAGACCCTGGTCGTGCCGGCCGGCGAGATGGACAACCCCCAGCGCTCGGTGCCGCTCGCCTTGATGATCGTCATGGCGCTGGTCAGCGTGGTCTACGTGGCCGTGCTGGCGGTCTCGATCGGCACGCTGCCCGAGATCGCCGGGCACGCAAACCCTGTCGCGGCGGCCTCCCAGAACGTGCTCGGACCCTTCGGTGGCACCTTGGTGGCCGCGGGCATCGTGCTCTCGGTGTTCGGCACGAACTCGGGCGCGGCGCTCGTCAGCCCGCGGCGCTTCTTCGCGATGGCCGCGCGCGGGGACCTGCCGTCGGCCCTCGCGCGGGTGAACGTGCAGACCGGCGTCCCGGTCAACGCGGTGCTCGTCACCATGGTGCTCTCGGCGATCCTGGCGGCCACCGGCACCTTCGCGGAGCTCGCTGCGCTCGGCGTGGTCGCGCGCTTCTTGCAGTACATCCCCACCTGCCTGGCCGCCATCGTGCTGCGGCGCCGCGGCGAGGCCCCCAGCGCGGGCTTCCGTCTCCCGGGCGGGCCCGTCCTCCCGCTCCTGACCGTGGGCCTGTGTGTGGTGCTGCTGGCGAACACCGCGCCGGATCGGATCCTGGCGGGCGGCGTCGCGCTCCTGGTCGGTGTGCCCCTCTACGGGCTGTCCCGGGTGACCCGGGCGAAGGCCTCGTGATCCGCTGGGGTGTGGTCGGCGTGGGCCGGGCCGGTGCCGCGCGCGTGCACGCCCTCCGGGCCGACCCCCGCGCCTCCATCGTCGGCGGTGTCCGCGGTGCGCTCGACGAGCTCCAGGTGCCCGGCTTCGCGAGCTTGGAGGCGCTCTTCGCAGCGGTCGACGCCGTGGCGATCTGCTCCCCGGATGGGCACCACGGCGAGCAGGTCCGGCGTGCGCTCGACGCGGGCTGTCACGTGGTCTGCGAGTTCCCCCTCGCTCAGGACAGCGCTACGGCCGCGGCCCTCTTCGAGCACGCCGACCGCACCGGGCGGGTGCTCCACGTGGAGCACATCGAGTTGCTCACCCCCACGGCGATCTGGCTGCTGGGACGCTGTCGGGGGCGACGACTCGTGCGTGCCCGGCTGGCCTTCCAGCGCCCGACAACCAGCGGACGCATCGCCCACGACAACCTCGCACGCTTCCACCGGCTCTGGGACGCGGTGGGCCGCCCGGAGGTGGACGGACGCCACCTGCGGGTGGGCGGCGCTCCGGTGTTGCTCGATCTGCGCCATGCGCCCGGCGAACCCCGTCGCTTCGAGCTCGACCTCCACCTCGACGACGGGTGCGTGATCCGTCAACGCGACCGTGTGCTGCTCGAGGACGACCAGCAGGTCCCACTCCCCCCGTCGACCGGCCTCTTCGCCACCGATCAGCTCGCCGCGAGCGCGGCCATGCTCGATGGCGCGGCCCCGTACGTGGCGCGAGAGCGCATCGTCGGCGTGCTGGCGCTGGCCGACGCCCTGCACGCCAGCCGTCAGAGCTCCAAGCGCTCCTGATCCCCACGCACCTCGCGTCCGTCGACGCGCAGCAGGCCCGGCTCGCCACCCGGCTTGTGGAGCACCACGCGCCCCGGTCGCTCGCGCCACTCGCCATCGAGCCGCACCTCGCCGCTGCCCGCCATCAGGCGCACCGGACCGAAGCGGGTGGGCAGCCGCTCGACCAGGGTCTCACCCGACCACCAACGACGGTCGGTGCCGTTGAAGAGGTGCAAGGTGCCACCCTCTTCCCTCACCAACAGGTTGCGCGCGAGCATGACGAACTCCGCCGCGGCCCACGCGTGGTCGCCGTCGCCCATCACCCCCCCGCGCTCGGGATGGAAGGCCTCGGGCCAACATCCGGTGGGGGAGGCCTGTTCGCAGAGGTAGTCGAGGCAGGCCACGGCGCCGGACTCGGCCCCCGCGAGCCGGGCCTGCGCGAGGTGGGCGGAGAGGTAGGGGTTCACCCCCGAGTGCACCACGTCGTGGAAGAGCCCGGCCTCGTGCATGCAGTGGTCGAGCAGCCACTGGCACGTGCTGCGCATGCTCGGCTCGCTCCCACCGAGCACGCCGAGCGGCCAGACCGCGCACAACACGCTCACGGCGGCCGAGTCCATGTCGCGTCCGGGCGCTGCGGGCACCGGGCCGTCGCCCATGCGCTGGCGGAGCTTGTCCAGCATCTCGCCGTGGGCGATCGAGAAGCGTCGCTCGTGGTCGCGCTTGCCCATCCACTGGGCCGCCACCGCTGCTTCCCGGAGCCCCGCGCAGGCCCAGATGGCGTCCCAGTAGTAGCGATCGGCGGGGCCCAGGTGTTCCGCCGACCAGCCAGGGGGCATCAGCCCGTCCTGCTGGGTGCGCACGATCCAGCCCGCCGCCTTCACGAGGTGCGGGTAGAGATCCTTCAGCAGGCGCCGGTTGCCGCTCAGGCGCACGTGGTCGAGCACCGTCCAGATCGCCTGCCCCGTGCCGTCCCACTCTCCGCCCTGGGACAGCCAGGCACCCGACCGAGCCTGCCGTGAGGCGTAGGTCTGGAGGACGTCGGCGGCGCGACGGAGGTACCCGAGCCGTGCGAGGGCGGCGAGGTGGTAGGCCGCGTCCCGGTACCAGAAGGCGTGGTAGGTGAGCGGGCCCGGGGTGACCTGGCGGGTGTCGGTGAGCGCGAGCAGAGTGGTGCGGCAAGCCTGGAAGTTGCCGTGGTGCGCGGGCAGCTCGATCCGCGCACCCGAGCGTGTCACGCCGTCCCAGTCGGCGCGCACGCCGCGCATCAGGCGGGTGGCCGACGAGCGCCTCAGGGCCTCGCCGACCCGGGCCTCGCCGGAGGCGTAGATCGTGCGCTTGAAGGTCTCGCCGGGGCTCAGGTTCACCCGGTAGAGCTCCACGCCGGTGGCGAGGCCGGCCGGGCACTGCACGACCTTGCGCGGTCCGCCCTGGTCGTGCCGCGTCTGCTCGTCGCGGAGCACCCCGCCCACCCGCCCGTAGACGTCGCCCGAGCGCCAGCTCGACACGGCGACGTCCTCGCCCGCGTGGGGGAAGAAGGCGAAGGGCTTGTCGTCGGCGTACCACCAGCCGTCGTCCCGTCGCTCGAGCTGGAAGATGGGCGCGATCCCCTCGGGGTTCGCGGGACGGATGGCGAAGCCCACCCGCACGGGTCGGGGGGCCGGTGCGCGGAGCCGCACGCGCGCCGTCAAGCCGAAGACCAGCGTTCCTTCCACCACGGCGGGGAAGGCGTCGACCTCGACCTCGACCTCTTCGCGGACCCCGATGGTGCGGACCATCGGGTAGCTGTCGAGCCGCTGTTGGGAGAGGGCCAGGCCTTCGTCCCGGCCCCAACCCGGCAGCGGACCGAGGGTGAACAACCGGCGGCTGTCGCCGACCCAGACCGCCAGGCTCGGGCCGTCGCGCATCGGCGACAGCCAGCCGCCGGGGTCGACGATGGCCTCGTCGTCTCGGCCTGGCAGGCCGATGGTCGTCCAGTTGCGGTAGCTGAGGTTGAAGTGCACCGGCAGCAGGGAGCGGGGCAGGAACCCCGGGTCCTCGGGGTCCAGCTGCCGGACGAAGGCGTAGGGCCAGGGCCGGTCACGCCCGATCGACAGGGCTCGGGCGGTCAAGAGCCCACGGGCGAGCATCCGGGCACCCATCGGAAGCAGCTCCGGGGGCACGGTCTCGCCGCCTTCGAGGCCGCGCAGCGCCTTGGTGCACACCGCCGCGAAGCGCGCGTCGTCGCTCCGGAAGGCGCGGGTGAGGGCGCCTAGTCGGAGCGCCACGCTCGGCTCCTGGCGACCTCGGCCTGGTAGGCGAGCACCTCTTCGGTGGTGCGCTGCTCGTCCCAGCCCAGCAGCTCGCCCATGCGCTCGGCCACCGCCTCGGCGGCGCCCAGGCCCTGGTCGTTGTCGCGGAAGTAGAGCTGGGTCCGGCGGCACATGAAGTCGTTCAGGCGCAGACAGAGCTCCTGCCCCACGGCCCAGTCGACCTCGGCCATCAGCTCCGGGCGCTCGTCGATCAGCACCTGGGCCAGGCCCTGGTTGCTGGCCGCCAACCGTGCGATGTCGAGGCCGCGGGTGCCGTAGCGGTTGGTCAGGTAGCGGGCGGAGGCGTCGCTGACCTTTCCCAGCCCCGCCTCGACGACCTCGGCGGCCACCGTGCTGGCGTCGTCGTTCTCCGGCCACCCGACCGCGCCGGGCAGCGGTTCGCGTCCGGTCTGGGCGTCGCCCACCCCGTCGGGCACCTGGCCGAAGAGGGCCATCAGGTTGAGCGCGGACTGCACCACCTCGGCGCCCATCTTCCGGTAGGTGGTCAGCTTGCCGCCCGCGATGGTGATGAGCCCGGCCGGATCGACCACGATCTCGTGCTCGCGGCTCACGCTGGCGGTGCTGCCTTCCTGCGAGATCAGCGGCCGCAAGCCCGCCCAGGTCGCGATCACGTCGTCCCTCGTGAGGTCGACCTCTGGGAAGTAGTGGTTGGCGCAGCCGAGCAGGTAGTCCACGTCCTCGCCGGTGGCGCGGATGGCCGCCGGGTCGCCTTCGTGGTCGGTGTCGGTCGTGCCGATGTAGGTCTGCTCGCCCCAGGGGATGGCGAACAGCACCCGCTTGTCCTCCGGGTGGGTGCACACGACCGCATGGGACACCGGCAGGCGGGAGGACTGCACCACCACGTGCACGCCCTTCGTGGGCCTGAGCAGCGGCGCCGCTCCGGTGGCGTAGGCGCGGGTGCGATCCGTCCAGGGACCGGTGGCGTTCACGACCGCCTTCGCGCGGACCTCGGAGCGACGTCCGTCGATCTCGTCGCAGATGGATGCACCGATGATGCGGCCGTCGTCGTTCTTGACCAGTCCGTCGACGCGGGTGTAGTTCGCAGCGACCCCACCGCGCTGGAGCCCGTCGAGCAAGGTCTCCATGGTGAGGCGCGTGTCGTCGGTCGCGCAGTCGTAGTAGAGCGGCGCGCCCTTCAGCCCGTCCTGCCCGAGCGCGGGCTCCTTCTTGCGCAGCGACCGCTTGGACAGCGTGGTGTGGGTCTTGGGGGCGCGGAACAGCGCCAGCGCGTCGTAGACCCACATGCCGGCCCGCAGGGTGTTCATGCTCACCCGCGACGTGTCGTAGACAGGGAACAGGAAGGCGAGGGGGTTCACGATGTGCGGCGCGATGTTCTGCAACACCCTCCGCTCGCTGACCGCCTCGAAGACGAGGCTGAACTCGTAGTGCTCGAGGTACCGCAGGCCCCCGTGCACGAGCTTGGAGCTTCGGGAGGAGGTGCCGGACGCGAAGTCCACCATCTCGACGAGGGCGACCTTCAGCCCCCGGTGGGCGGCGTCGCGGAAGGCGCCGGCGCCGGTGATGCCGCCCCCGATGATGAGGAGGTCGAAGGTCTCCTCGGTGAGTCGGGACCAGAGCTCGTCACGGGAGTGCATGGAAGGCGGCTATCACGCTGCAAGCGCCTCAGATGCTCTCGCAGACCAGCTGGCTGGTGGCGCTCGACCCACCGCTGCCCGTGTCGCCGGTGTCGCCACCGGTGTCGACCGACGCGCCGGTGTCACCGGTGTCGCCGTGGCCGGTGTCGGCGGGGCCGTGCTCGAACGGGGGCGGGGCGCCGCCACCGCCGCCACCGCCACCACCACCACCACCACCGAGTGCGCTCACCTCGCAGCTGAAGTCGTCGTCGCCGGTGGCGTAGTCGTAGGTCTCGTCCGCGCCGTCGCCGGCGATGTCTTCCGGGCTGTTGTCGGTGCCGCCGCTCGACCAGTCCGAGCCGTAGGACACCAGGGCGGCGTCCTCGAGCAACAAGGCACCACCGCCGCTCTCGGAGGCTGCGTTGGTGTCGAGGGTGACGGTGTCGAGCACCAGCTCGCCGGTCTCCACGTACAAGCCTCCGCCGTAGCTGGCCTCGTTGCCCGACACGGTGCTGTCGGAGAGGCTGCTGGACTCCGCCGACAGGATCCCGGCGCCGTAGTCCGCGGTGTTGCCGGTGATGACCAGGTCCTCGGCGCTCGCGTCGAGCACGTACACGCCGCCGCCGTAGACCGCGTCGTTGCCGCTGATCTCGAAGCCGACCAGGTCGAGGGACTCGACGCTGCCGCCCAGGTACGCGCCGCCGCCGTACGCGCCGTAGCTGCCCGTGATCGAGCAGGAGTCGTTGCCGTCGACCTCGGCCGAGAAGGTCTTGTCGGACTGCACATAGACGCCGCCGCCGTAGCTGGCGGTGTTGTCCTCGAAGCTCGTGTCGGTGCACAGGAAGTCGCCCTGGGCGTAGACGCCGCCACCGCTGTAGGCGGCGGTGTTGCCACGCACCGTGGCGTCGCTCACGGAGGCCGTGTCGCCCGCGCCCGAGGTGTAGCCGAAGAGGGCGCCGCCGAAGTCCGCGGAGTTGTCGAGGATGGTGCCGCCCGCCCAGGTGGCGTCGACCAGCAGCAAGCCTCCCCCGACGCCCTGCTCGCCGAAGGTGCCCGCCGCGCTGTTGTTGGAGACGGTGGTGTCCGCGGTGGTGTACGCCACGGCTTCGGTCCAGAGCGCGCCCCCGTAGGCGCTGGTCCCATCGCCCACCGCCTGGTTGCCGTCGATGGTCACGCCGTCGAGTTCCGCGGTCGTCACGGTGACCACGAGTCCCGCCCCGCCGTTGCCCGCCACGTTGCCGCTGATGCTGGAGTTCGTGACGGTCAGGGTGTCGAGCTCGACCAGGTAGAGGGCGCCGCCGTTGCCGGAGGCGGTGTTGTCGTCGAGGGTGGAGTCCGCGATGGTGAGATCACCCAGGTTGGTGGCCCAGATCCCGCCGGCGTAGCCCGACTCGTTGTCGACCACGTCCACGTTGTTCAGCGTGATGCTGTCGGCCTCCTCGACGAACATGGCCCCGCCGTAGTCGGTGAGGTTGTCTTCGAAGATGACGTCGTCGAAGCTGAGCGCGCCGGCCTGGAAGGCCCAGATGCCGCCGCCCACGTCGACCGCGACCTTGGGGTACGGGTTGCCCGAGCCCCCGGTGATGGTCATCCCGGTCACCGTGAGGTTGACGCCGGTGTCCACCGCGATGGCCGAGCCGCCGCGCCGCGCGTCGAGGGTGGTCAGGTCGCTCCCAGCCCCGGACAGGGTGACGTCGGTCGAGACGGTGAGCGCCTCGACGTAGTCGCCGTCGCACACCGAGACGGTGCTTCCGGACGACGCGGCGTCCAGGGCTGCCTGGATGCTGGCGTAGCCGCCGACGCCGTTCAGCGCGATCGAGCCCTCTTCGGTCGACTTCTTGTCGCAGTCGTTGTCGACGCCGTCGCAGATCTCGCTCGCCCCCGGGTAGCGGGTGGCGTCGTTGTCGTCGCAGTCGCCGACGTCCGCCGCGTAGCCGTCCTCGGAGTCGCAGCCTGTGACGGTCTTGCCGCCGTCCACGCCCACGCCGTCGCCGTCGTCGTCCTGGTAGAGCGTGGTCTGGTCGACTGCGTCCTCGTCGATGCTGTCGTCGCAGTCGTTGTCGGCGCCGTCGCAGAGCTCGTCGGCCCCGGGGAACATGGTGTCGTCGTCGTCGTTGCAGTCGCCGCCCTCGGTGACCATGCCACTGAGGGTGTCGCAGGACTCCTGCGTGGTGCCCTCGTCGCCGTAGCCGTCGCCGTCGCGGTCGATGTACCAGGTCTGCACGAGGCCTTCGTCCACCTGCTCGTCGCAGTTGTCGTCTTCGCCGTTGCAGACCTCCTCCGCGCCCGGGTTCACGTCGGGGTCGTCGTCGTCGCAGTCGACGTCGGCTTCGTAGCCGTCGCCATCGGCGTCCTCGCCTGCGGTCGGGCCGGTGTCGGCCGGGCCGGTGTCGTCGGTGAGGTCCCCATCCTTGCAGGCGGTGAGCAGGAGCAGGGGGATCAACAGGGACGTGGTGCGCATGGCGTCTCTCCAGGGAGGGGGAGCTTAGCCCGACAGCGACCGGTTCGTGGCGTGGGAGCCGCACATGCCGCCCGTGGCGCTTGCCTACAGGATCGGCGTGGGCAGCGGTCGCCCCCCGTGCCAGGCGAGCACGTTGTCGACCACGGTGGCCGCCATCAGCCGCCGCGCTCGATGGGTGGCCGACCCGAGGTGGGGGAGCAGGACCACGTTCGGGAGCGCCACGAGGCCTTCGTGCACCCGCGGCTCGTGCTCGTAGACGTCGAGTCCGGCGCCGGCCAGGTGCCCCTGCAGAGCCTCTGCGAGCGCGGCTTCGTCGACGACCGGACCGCGCGCGGTGTTCACGAGCCAGGCGCCCGGTTTCATCGTCGCGAGCGCGGGGGCATCGAGCAGGTGGTGCGTGGCTTCGGTGAGCGGGCAGTGGAGGGAGACCACGTCGCTGGTGGCCAGGAGCTCGTCGAGGGGCAGCCCGCCCGAGCGCGAGCTGTGCACGACCTCCATGCCGAAGGCCCGCGCGCGCTCCGCGGTGGCGCGACCGATGCGACCGAGGCCCACGATGCCGAGCCTCGCGCCGCGCAGCTCCAGCCCTCGGAGCATCAGGGGATGCCACCCGCGGAAGCGCCCGGCGCGCACGAGCGCGTCGCCCTGGAGCACGCCGCGGGTGCAGGCGAGCAACAGCGCCATGGCGAGGTCGGCCGTGGCGTCGGTGAGCACCCCGGGGGTGTTCGTCACGGCCACGCCCCGCGCCCGGCACGCGTCCAGGTCGATGTGGTCGGTGCCGACGGCGTGGCTGGCCACCAACGCCACCGGCCCCGCGTCGAGCACCTCGCCGTCGATCCGGTCGGTGGGCATCGGGATCAGGACCCGCGATGCGCCGCGGAGCAGGGCCCCGCGGCCGATCGGCGCCTCGCCGTGTCTCACCGTGACGCGGAGGCCCGCGGCGCGAAGCCGCGACAGGGCGCTCGGGTCGATGGACTGGGTGACGAAGACCATGGCCGCGCTCAGTCGATCGCCCCGACGCTTCGAGCGGCCACGACCGACAGCGCCCCCTGGGACAGCCCGGTCTCGGCCTGCCAGGCGTTGAACGCGGCCTGGGTGGCTGCCAGGTCCTTCTTGCCGGTGGGCTTCTTGTCGACCACGCCCGCATCGATCAAGCAGGCCACCACGTCGCCCGAGATCCGGAAGGTGTCGCGGCCGACGAGCCGCAGCACCCAGGCGCCGGTGTCGCCTCCGAGGCGGTGGCCTCCGGCCTTCATCGCGGCCCAGAGGCCGACGGTGTCGGTGGTGGGCCAGGCTGCGATCCAGCGTCCGAAGCCGCCGTGCTCGGCGGAGACTTCCTGCATCCAGCGAGCGTTCTCGATGGTCGACAGGATCTTGGGCCGGTTGCGCACGATGCGGGTGTCCTGCGCCAAGGCCTCGATCGCGGGTCCGTCGAGGTGGGCGACGTGGTCGAGGTCGAAGCCGGCGAAGGCCGCCTCGAAGCCCTCCCACTTGGCCTGGATGACGCGCCACCGGAAACCAGCCGCGAACACCCGCTCGGCGACGGCCGCCAGGTAGCGGTCGTCGGGCAGAGCCGCGAGCTCTTCGGCGGTCTTCACGGTGGGGAAGTGCTCCCTCAGGCTCGCTTCGCCGTGACGGGCCACGGCACGATCCCAGATGGTCGCGAAGGGGGTCATGGAGGCTCCTTTCCGCGCGAAGTCGTAGCACGGCGGTAGGCTTCTCCCATGCTGTGGATGCTCTTGGGCTGCGAACCGCTGGTCGTTTCGGTCGCCTTCGAGGCCTACGTCGACAGCGTGGAGGGCTACCTGCTGGGCGTGGGGATCGACGACGAGGGCGTGACCGCCACAGGAAGCTTCTGGTACGACGCCAACGCCGGGGACCAGTCGGGGGACGACGAGCACTACGGGCTCTACAACCGAGGGGATCTCGGAGGCTTCGAACTGGAGGTCCAGGGCGTCGTGGTGACCGGCTCCAACAGCCCGGCGATCGAGGTCTGGGACACCATCAGCGACCACCTGTACTACCTGGACGGCCGCGACCCACCGATGCTGGGAAGCGTCGCCCAGCCCGCCACCGGTGTGCTCGCTGTCGACGGCGTCGACGAAGCGGCGCTCACCCTCCGACTGTCCTTCCTCGACAAGCTCGGCACCGCGCTCGACGGCGACGGCCTGCCCGATCCCTTCAGCTTCGATGTCGACGCGGCCAAGGGGCTGCAGATCGACGACGGCGACAACCGCGTCTGGCTGAAGTTCAGCGAGCTATGAGCGCGCGTGGCCCTGATCACCGCGACCCTGCTCGTTCCGCCGACCCCTGAGGCGCCCCACGCGGTCGTGAGGCTCCGGACCCACAGCGACGCCGAGCGGGTGGTGCTGCACGATCTGGTGGTGCAGGGGGGTGTCGTCGACCACGTCGACCGGGTGGTGCTGGACCCGCACGGCGACGTGGAGGTGGAGCTCTCTGCGCCCGTGCCCTGGTCGTTCTCCGGCGCCGACTCGGTGCAGGTCTGGGAGCTCTCGGTCCAGGGCTTGCCGATCGCGGAGCCGGCTGTCACCGAGCTTCCCCGTGTGGCGATCCCGCTCGAGGTCTCGGCCCCCTGGCCCACGCGGCCGTGGTGGCCGCTGCTCCTGGTGCCGGTGGTGGGCGCGTTGTTGTTGGGCGCCCGGCGCGCTCAGTAGCTGGAGCCCAGGAACAGGTAGGCGCCGCCGTCGCTGTCGTTGGCGCGGTAGCTGCCCACCAGCAGGTCGTCGTGCCCGTCGTCGTCCACGTCGCCGGTGGCGAGGGCCTCGCCGAACCAGTCACTCTGCCCGACGCCCGTGGCGGTCCAGCTGCGCACCACGAGCCGGCTGGTGCCGCTGTGCGGGCCGTAGCTCATATAGACCTTGCCGATGTCGGTGACCGAGGTGCTCCGGTCGACCGAGGGCGCGCCGATCATCACGTCGGGGATCGAGTCGCCGTCGAAGTCGCCCGAGGCGGTGGCCATGCCGGCGTAGGAGCCCGAGGCCTCGCCGAGCAGCGTGGCGTGGGCGGCGTCGGCGATGGCGCCGGTCTTGGTGGGGCCATCCACGAGGTAGGCGCGTCCGGCAGAGGACACGTCACCTTCTCCGAGCAGAGCGCCGACGAGGATCTCGTCGTAGCCGTCGCCGTCTTCGTCGGCGACCATCGTGGTGCCGCTGTAGCCCAGGTAGTCCGTGCCCCCGCTCGTGGAGCCGGTCAGCGTGATGTCGGCGTCGGAGCGGTCGTAGCGCCCGTCGACCGGGCCGCGGAAGACGTAGACCTCTCCGCCGCCGTTGTAGCTGTAGTCGGAGACGAGCACGTCGTCGTAGCCGTCGCCGTCGACGTCGCCCGGGTCGCCGATCTCCATCGCGAAGACCGACCCGTCGCTCGCGGTGATGGCGCCCACGTAGTCGTCGACCGAGGCCTGCTCGCCCGCGGCCGGGTGCGGGCCGTCCAGGACGTAGACGCCCCCGGCGCTGCCGACGTAGCGGCTGCCGACCACCAGCTCGACCTCCGCGTCGTCGTCGAGGTTGCCGACGCCGAGCGCCTGCCCGAGCTGGGCGGAGGCCTCGGTCGTGCCGTAGATGCCCGCCGAGGTCTCGTCGATGGCGGCGGTGAGGGGGCCGTAGAAGAGCACCGCGGCGCCGGTGTTCGAGACGCCATCGACGTCGGCATAGATCGCGCCGACCAGGGCGTCGGCGAAGCCGTCCCCGTCGACGTCGCCGGCCGCTCGTACAGCGTACCCGAGGCCCACGCTCGTGGTGCTGGACGTCAGCTGGGCCGCACAGTTCGACACGATGCCTTCGGCGTCGTCCAGGCCGCACACCGCCACGGCGCCTCCATAGGTGGCGTCGCCGGGCACGCCGATGGCGATCTCGCCCTGGCCATCGCCGTCGACGTCGCCCAACACCGCCACGCTCTGACCTGCGAGGTCGTAGGAGCCCTTCTCCGCCTCCCAGGCGTGGTCCGCGTCCTCCGAGCTCAGCTCGCCCGTGGGGACGCAGCCGTTGCTGGTGCCGTCGCAGTCGTTGTCCAGCCCATCGCCGCAGACCTCGGTGAGTCCTGGCGCGGCCTGGTCCGTGGTGTCGTCGCAGTCGCCGGCCTCGAACACCTGATCCGAGGCCACGTCGCAGGTGTCGACCTCGGTGTCGGGGTCGCCGTAGCCGTCGCCGTCGGCGTCGGTCCACACGGTCTCGGCTTCGCCAACGTCTGGGTCGTCGTCGTCGCAGTCGTCGCCGCTGGGCACGCCGTCTTCGTCCGCGTCGTCCCCTCCGGTGCCGGGCCCCGTGCCGTCGGTGTCGTCGGCGGAGGTGTCGGCGCACCCGAAGGCTTCGCACGTGGCGATCTCGGGCGACTCGAGGAGGTGGCAGGCGAGGAACAGCAGCATGGATGGCCCGGTGTCGTCCCGCGGACCCTATCCGATCGGCGTGCGATGCTGCTCTCGCGCCATGAAGCCCTTTCGCCATCACCCCCTGCTCGGCGGGGGACACCGGATGACCCTGGCGGTCATGTTCCGCGGGGTGCCGCCGGGCCCCTACGTCGACGAGGCGATCGAGCGGGTGGTGCAGGTCGACGAGCACACGCGCGTCACGGTGCTCGAGAACGAGCTCGTCGGGGGTCCGACGGTGGTGTTCGTGCACGGCCTGACGTCGAGCGCCAGCGCCCCGATGACCACGGGCTACGGTCGCGCGCTGCACCAGCGGGGCTTCCGCACCGTGCGGCTCAACCAGCGGAACTTCGGCGGCACGGAGCACCTCTCGCCCACGCTCTCGCACGCCGGGCTCGTCGACGACCTCGCCGCCGTCGTGCGCGACGAGGTCGCGAACCATCCCGGGCGACCCATCTACCTGGCGGGCTTCTCGATGGGCGGCAACGTGGTGCTTCGGTACCTGGGCCTCGGTCTCGCTCCCGACGAGGTCCAGGGCGCGGCGACCACCTCGGCGGCGGTGGACCTCGGCGCCGCCGCGAAGAGCCTGCCCTGGATCTACGACCGCTACTTCGTGCGCGAGCTGACCGCGATGTATTGCCGCAAGGCGTCGCTGTACCCGGAGCGCTACCAGCCCGAGGACATGGCCGGCGTGCGCACGGTGCGCGGCTTCGACGCGGCGGCCGTGGTCCCGTGCTTCGGCTTTGCCGACGTCGACGACTACTACACCCGGGCGTCCAGCCTGCCCGTGCTGCATCGCATCGACCGTCCCTGCCTCCTGCTGGTGTCGGACGACGACCCCATCGTGCCGGTGTCGAGCTTCGACGACCCCGTGTTCGAGGGCGCCCAGTTCACCGTGGAGCGCACCCGATTCGGCGGCCACGTGGGCTGGATCGGCCCCGGCCCGACCTACTGGGCAGAAGCCTTCCTGGCGGACTGGCTGGCCAGGCTCGCGAGCGATTAGGACTCGGGCACACCTCTGTTGGAGTTCCCCATGGCCTCGATGCTCGGACAGTTCTGCTGGCACGACCTCTCGACCGACGATCCTGCTGCTGGCAAGGCGTTCTACACGGCGCTCTTCGGCTGGAAGCTGCTCCCCCACAACGACGACTACGAGATGTGGCAGAACGGCGACCGCGTGCTGGGCGGCAGCATGAAGCTGCCCGCGGAGGCCAAGGCGATGGGCGCACCCCCGCACTGGATGGCCTACACCTGCGTGGTGAGCGTCGACGACACCGCGAAGCAGGCCCAGGACCTCGGCGCGCAGGTCTTCGTTCCCCCCACGCCCATTGCGAACGTGGGGAAGTTCGCGGTGCTGGCCGACCCCCAGGGGGCGGCCTTCGCCATCTATGAGGACGCCAAGGCCCCGGGTGAAGCCGCAGAGGCCGGCGTCGGCGACTTCAGCTGGGGCGAGCTCTCCACCACCGACTTCGAGGCGGCGGGCACCTTCTACGCAGCGCTCTTCGGATGGGTCTACGAAGACACCGACATGGGCGGCATGGGCACCTACCGCCTCTTCAAGACCGCCGACGCCGGGCGCCACCTGGGCGGCATCTTCAACAAGATGGAGGGCATGCCGATGCCGACCGCGTGGCTCCACTACGTCACAGTCGGCGACATCGAGGCGACGCTCGCCCAGGTGACGGCGCTCGGCGGCAAGGTGCTCAACGGACCGATGGACGTGCCGGGCGGGGACCGGGTGGCGCAGTGCATGGATCCCCAGGGTGCAGCCTTCGCCCTGCACCAGTCGCCCGCGGCGTAGCAGGGGCCCGATCCGGCCAGATCAGGCCTCCGGTTCGTCCGGCTCCTCGGTGGCCGCAGGCACGTCGTCCGCGGAGGCCTCGGCGGGCGGCCCACCGATGACCACGTCGATGCCGTCGAACACGCCCTCGCGCGCCTCGCTGAGCAGGCCGAGCGCGTCGAGGGCTTCGGTCAACGTGAAGGGCAGGGTGAGGCGCGGGTTGCGGCTCCGGGGGGGAGCCTCGCCTGCCTGGTTCCCATGGCGGAGCCACCAGAACAGGCCGTCGCGGCCCAGGGCCTGCTCGATGCCCTGCATCAGGTAGTAGCCGACCTTGTAGGCGTCCCATTGCTCGGCTTCGGTGGGCGTGTAGATCGCCCCCATGCCGGCGTGCAGCCGGTACTGGTGGTCGGCCCAGCGAGCGTGGCCTTCGAGCACGAGGTGGCCCGCGAAGTAGGACCGGGCCTCGTCGCTCTCGAGGTGCTGGGCGCGATCGAAGCCGGGATTGGTGAACTGCCAGTTGTGGGTGAGCTCGTGGACCAGCGTGGCCAGGACCTCCTCCTCGGTCCGGCCCGCGCGGAGGTGGATCTCGTTGTGGCCGGACACGTAGAAGCCCACGCTCCCGTCGCCCCGTGGATCGTCGTCGACCATCCACTGCACGCTGGCCACGTCGGTGGGAGCGAAGGCCATCTGCTCGCCGAAGAGGTCGCGGCTCCACAGGCCGTCGGTCCACGCCCCGGCCTCGGTGCCGATGACCTGGCGCACCAGTCCCTGCAGCGCTGCGTCGGTCAGGGGGGCGAGGCCGTCGTCTCCGTCGCAGCGCCGGAGGTACGCCCGCCAGTCCGGCTCGCGTCCCAGCACCGCACAGGCGAGGAGGTAGGCCCCCTTGCGGCTGATCACGTCGCCCGGCCCGTAGTGCAGGCTGTCGTGTCCGTGTTCGTAGTCGGCGAGCGGCATGACGCCGAGGCCGCCGCAGCACGCCGAGCATCCGTCGTCGCAGTCGCAGGCCTCCAGGCGTTCGTGCACCCACACGAACAGGGCGTCCAGACCGTCGCGCAGGGTCCGGCTGAGGTGTTCGTCCGGGTGCAGCTCGTCCTCACGCAGACGGTGGACCAGCAGGCGGAAGCCGCTCATCGTCGCACCGGCGTTGGGCACCAGCGCGAGCCGGTACTCGGTCTCGAAGCGCACGAAGCGGCGCTCCAGGTAGAGCTGCACGCAGCGAGACAGGCCGAGATGCGCCGGACGCTGATCGAGGAGCGCCTGGTCGAACCAGCCGGTGCCCAGCTCGTCGCGGCCCCGATCGGAGAGCTCCAGGAACAGGGACGTGCCCACGCACCCGTAGCTTCGTGTCATGCGCTCGCGGAGCGCGGGAGTCAGCTCGCGGAAGCCCACGAAATCCGGCTCCTCGACGAGGCCGCCGCGGGTGAAGGCCACGTCCCTCATCGTCTCTTCGAGCTGGCAGACCCAGTTGCCGGTCGCGACCCGGAGGCGCGCCGAGCCCCCGCTGGAGCTGACGAGCACCCGCCGGAGGCCGGCGGCGATCGCCTGCGCCGCCGCGGTGTCATCGGTGGCGAGGCAGCCCTGCACGGCATCGGCGGGCAGGTCGCGGGGGATCGCCATGCCGTCGAACGGACGCTCCGACGCCAGCGACACGGCGAAGCGGGGCCGGCGGCGGTCGACCGTGACCCCGGCGGACCAGTCCGGCGTGCCGATGAGCAGCCGCCCGTGGCGGAGCCAGCGCTGGGCGCCCAGGGCGCGGTCGCGCTCGCTCAGCCGATCGTCCTCGCGGTCGTCCACCTGGACCGTGTGGGGCTTGTGGCGGATCATCGCCCAGGGGAACAGGTCCACGAACAGCCGGTCACGGTCGACGTACGCGGACCGGCTCACGCCGATCGAGCGGGCCTCGTTGCGAGCGTCCTTGTCGAAGACGCCGTAGACTGCGCGGCTGCAGCAGCCCCAGAGCACCTCGTAGCTCTGGCCCTTGAAGCTCGGGTCCTTCCGGCGCAGGTAGGGGCGCTTCTCCGGTCGCCGCCCCTCGCGCAGCGTCTCGAAGGCCACCAGCTCTTCGAGCTTGCCCTCGGCCAGCCACTGTTCCAACAGGCGCTCGGTCTGCTCGCCGGGGAACACGCCGCTCAGGCGCTCACGCGGCACGGGCTTGTCGCGGAAGTCCTCGAAGAGCGACGCCAGCTCGTGGGCGATGACCGCGCCGGAGTGATCGGGCCAGAGCACGCTCGAGTAGCGGACGTCGGCGATGGCCCGGTCGGGGTCCCAGCCGGGCTTCCGGACCTCGCGCAGGCTCTCGTAGTCCTCGGGGCTGCCGTCGCCGACGAGCACCAGGGCCCCGTCCTCGGCGAGGGCCGCGCGCAGCGAGCTCACCCGAAGCTCCGGATGGCTGCCCACACCCACGCACACGATGACGTCGAAGCGCTGGTCGCTCGGCACGGCGAGCGAGTCGGTGGAGAACCAGCGCCACTCCTGGCGCAACACGATGGGCCCCTCGTCCTCGCTCTGGCGCGCCGCTTCCTGGAGGCGTCGGATGGCGGTCACCCGTACGTGGGTGCGCAGCTCCGGGCCGAGGAGGGGCTGGGCATCGACCACGGCGAGGCGCACGGGGCTCTCGCCGGACGCGACCAGCCGCTGCGCCGAGAAGCCCAGCTCCGCGAGGAGCGCCGTGACCTCCTCGGCGAAGTCGGCGCGCACGAAGCGCGGACCTCGCCCGGGCACCTCGCGGACCTCGAAGGGGGGCATCCAGCCCACCAGCTCGGCACGGGGGAAGGCACCCTCGAAGTCACAGCCCGCCACGTCCTGGTTGTTCAGCAACCACTTCGCGAAGCGCACCTTGTTCTCGAGGCGGGGGAGCAACACCACGAAGGTGACCTTGCGGCCGTAGAGCTCGGCGGTCAGGCGGAGCCGCGCGATGGCGACCCGGAGGCGGACCAGCTCCTCCCGAGGGAGGCGGTCCGGGTGGTCGATCACGACGTAGCGCAGGCGCTGCAGCAGCGGACGCGCGTCGCCGGTGGCCTTCGCGAGGATTTCCTCGGACAGCTTGCGCACGTCGGTGAACACGACGTCGAGCCGCCGGCTGTGGTCCAGCCGATCCTGGGTGGCGGCTTGGTAGGCCTCCTGCATCGCGTCGAGGTGGTCGGTGCCGTCGAGCCACGTGCGCAGCTGGCTGGCGGGATGACGCCCGGTGGCCGTAGCGGCCTCGCCCGCGTCCAGGTCCAGCGACCGGAGTGGCCCCTCGGCGCTCACGCAGTACAGGGCGCCCTCCCGATGCAGCAGTCCTCCGAGCGCGAGCAGGTTGACCAGGGTCGTGCGCCCCGAACCCGCCCAGCCGAAGAACACGAAGTCGCGGTGGTGGATGTCCTCTCGCTCTTCTTCGGCGAGGAGCTCGCGCAAGGCCTGGGTCTGGAACATCGAGAGGGTGCTGACGCCGGTGCGCGCGAGCACCGCGCCGTCGAGCCGCGGGTAGCGCGCCTGGAGCAAGCCGAGGCCGTCGTCGACCACCGCCCGCTTGGCATGGAGCAGGCCGCGCGCCACCACCTGGCGGCGGTAGACGGGGCTCGACTCCAAGGCCGCCACGAGCTCCCGCCCGGTGGGGCGGGAGCTTGGGGCGCTGTCGACTAGCGCGGGGACGTCGTGGTGGTCGATGGCCTCGGCCTTCGGGCGCTCCTCCCGGTCGAGCACCGGCAGCTTGGACTTCATCGCGAGCGCGAGCGCTTCGGCGGCCAGGGCCGGGCCGGCGAGGAACGGCCCGATCAGCGGCACCACGCTGCCGGCGTGCATCGTGATGCCCGAGGCGCCGATCAAGGCCGCGCTCTTCGACGACGCCCGCGACACGACGAGGCAGGCCTCCACGTACCGGGCCGTCCAGAGCCGGACCTCGCCCGCTTCCTGCAGCTCGGCGAGCACGGCCACCGCGAGCTGGCGTCCGTCGCCCGTCTCGGTACCCCCGCGGAGCCTGCCCGGCATGACTGCCCGGACCACGAGGCGAGCGCAGAAGCCGGCGGCCGCCGCGACGACGCCGGAGAGCCCCAGGCCGCCGCCGGGGAGGAAGCCCAGGCCGAAGAGCAGCGAGATCGGCGCGAGCAGCGTGCCGAGCGCCAGCGAGACCGCGGCGAAGGTGACGCGGCTGACCTTCGTCTCGACGACGCTGAGCGCTTCTTCCTCACGGGAACGGGGGGGCTCGCGATCAGGCGCCTGCTCGGCTGGAGGTGCTGCGGGCGGTTCGGGCGCGGCGCTGGGCGGCGGCGGTGGCACGTGCTCAGCCATCGTGGGTCCCGAGCCGCTGCTCGATCTGCACGAACAGGGCGTGCTCCGCCGGCACGCTGCGGGCGATGCGCTCGTGGCCTGGCGTGTCCGAGAAGGTGGTGGCCGCTCCGAACGAGGGCTGCCCGACCCGAGCGGGCAGCCGTGCTCCGACGAAGGCGAGGTGGACCGGTTCGCCCAGGCGCTGCGTGCCCGGAAGCTCGGAGAGCTCGGCATCCGACCACCCGTGCCGTGCTGCGCGCTGGAGCACCTCGCTCGCCTCGTCGTCGACCTCGAGGTCCTTCCCGACCGCGCTCAGATCGCGGTCCACGAGCTCACTGAGCAGCCCGTGGTGCACGCGCAAGGGGATGCGTTCCGGCATGCCGTCGAGCTTCAGCACGCGCCGGAGCTCGGCGGCCAGCTTGCGGTGGAAGTCCGCTTCGTCGAGGGCGGAGGCCTTCACGCGTGTGCCCTTCACGCGGAAGCGGCCGCTCACCGCGTCGGCCGGGTCGCGCTCCCGCTCGCGCTCCAGGCGCTCGATGATGGTCCGTTCCTCCTCGACCTCGGCGAGGAACCCCAGGACCTCGGTCCGAAACCGTGCCTCCAAGGCGCGGAGGGAGCGTCGGAGGTCGCGCACAGCGACCAGCTTCAGCTGCCCGATGCGGTGGTTCACGATGGCCACCAGCTCCGCAGCGGCGTCGTCGGCTTCTGCCCGGCAGTGGTGCTCGAGCATCTCCCAACGCTCGAACCACTGGCGCGTGGCCTTCTGGCGGACGCCGTGCACGTACCAGGCCGCGCCCAACCCTGCGGCGACCGGCACCGGCGCCAGGATCACGCCGATCACCGTGGCCGCGAGCCCGCTTCCCACGGCGATGCCTGCGCCGATCAGCGAGCCCACCTCGAGCCAGACCGCCGCGTCGCTGCCGATCTCTCGGGCCTCGCGCCACAGCGTGTCCTCCTTGGCGCGCCAACGGTCCAGGACCCTCTCGAAGCGCCTCAGCACCCGCTCCGCGTCGGCGGGCTTCTGAGCCATGTCCTCTTCGAGGTCCGAAATCACCCGGTCCAGTCCGCGGCTGAGGGACAGCACGCGGGCCAGGGCGGCGGAGGTGCCCGACATCCGCTCGCGGTGTTCGACCTCCTGCCACGCGAGCGCCGACGTGAGCTCCTGCTCGACCGCGTCCCGAAGCCCCCTCAGCTGCTTCATCGCGGACCTGAGGGCAGCATCGAGCTCCTTCTGGAGATCGCCATCCGCGCAGGCCCGAAGAGCCTCGGTGACCTCGCGGTGCAGGCGTCCGGCCTGGCGGTGTGGCGCTCGAAGGGACCAGCCGGACCGGGTCCAGCGGGGTCGGTCGGCGCGGTCGGGTGCCAGGGTGAAGTCCGGCGCGGGCTGGTGCTCGAAGTCCGCGCCGAAGGCGAAGTGACGCCCTTCCAGGCCGGTGCGGATCTCGCTGTCGATCGCGTTGCGCAGACGCGTGATCGCGGGCTCGGTGCCTTCGTCCTGCGCCGCGACGAGGGAGCCGAGCTCCAGGGGGTCGGGCAGGACGCCGGCGCGGGTCTGGCTGGAAGCGAGCAGCTGCTCGAGCCGGGCGCGCCGAAGGCGCTCGTCCAGCGGGTACTCGTAGAGCGCGCTGTGGACGCGCCACAGGACGTGGTGTTCACGGGCACGCTGCGGGAACAGGCCCTCGAGGACGGGGCGCTGCGCGGACAGGGCACGCAACGCTGCGAGGTCGGTCAGCAGCCGCACCCGGCCGTACTCGTGCCAGCTCCGCAGCTTCTTTCCGCGCTCGGTCCGAGGCGTGTAGACGATCGGGCGCAGGGCACCCCGCAGGTACCCCCGCGGCGCGGTGAACAGCTCCTTCGGCCAGGCGGTGGGAACACCGGGGAGCCAGATCCAGGGGACGACGTGGACCGCGTCGACCTCGAGGCCGTCGCGCCCCAGGGTGAGCCGGTCGAAGACCTGAGCGAGCAACCCGCGGAGCCGGTCGAGCTCGGCGAGCACGGCCTCGAACGGCTCCGGCCCGTCGCCGACGATGACGGGCGCGAGCACCAGGGCCGGTCGCCAGCTGTCGCCCTGTTCCCGAAGGACACGAGCCCGCGCGAGGTGTCGCAGGCCACGGTCGACGGCGTCCGCGAGGGCTTCGAACGCCGTGCCGTCCACCACCCCGGCGCCACGCAGGCCCTCGAGCTCGGGCGGCTGCCAGTCTTCCGGACGCGCAGGCACCACGAGCAGCGGCTCGGCGCCCTCCCGATCGCGCTCCAACAGCTCGATCGCCAGGAGCTCGGCGAGGGCATCGCGGCCCCGCTGCTCCCGGTCGGGCGCGGCCAGGACGACGAGGGCCACGCTACTCCGAGAGCGCTGCCGGCACCCGCCGGCCCTGCGACTCGACCAGGTCCTCGATGAGGCCCTGCACGTCGGCTGCCATGCGCGTCAGGGTGTCGGCTTGATCGCCGGCGGCCTTCGCGCCGTCGGCGGCGAGCTGGGCGGCGTAGAGCTCGAGATCCTGGGCGATCTGGGCCCACGTCCGGCGACCGCCTTCGCCCTCACCGGGCCAGTTGAGCGACTGGAGATCCCGCCACAGCCGGTCCTTGAGCGCGAAGCGCAGGTCCCGCTGGTCGTCGCTGTCGAGGGTTGCGACCACCTGGCTGATGCCCTTCGGGAAGAGCCCGGAGGTGCCGGCCTGCCAGCTGCGTGCGTAGCGACCGCTCGGGTTCGCGCGGGTGCGCTCGTTGAGGATGTCGCGCGCGAGCGCGTAGTTGCCGCTCCCGCGGTCCTCGAGCCATGCGAACAGGTCGGGCCGATCCGCGTGTTTCCAGAGGGCCAGCGCCAGGACTGCGCGGCCGTCGCTGCGGTACACGCCCTCCGCTTCGGCCTCCGCCCGGCGCAGCGCGAGGAAGGCACGGCCCGCCTCTTCGTAGTCGCGGGTGGTGTGGGGGGAGAAGCCCTTCGAGACCTCGTCACCGTCGTTCATGGTGCGGCGGTATTCCTCGATCTCGGGGTCCGTGCGGAGGTCGGTGAGCCGTGCTCCCACCTCGAGGTTCACGCACTCGATGCTGGTGCGCGGGAAGCCCGGGATGGCCTGGGCCTGGACGTCCACGCTGAGCTGCTCGCCGATCCAGCCCACCGCCTCGTTGATCGCGCCCAGCTCGGCGTTGAAGTTGAAGAAGGGCTTGCTGTGGGTGGTGCAGCGACGGATCGACCACTGCGGGGCCGCGAGCGAGACCAGCTTGTGCAGGCGGCCCGCGAGGTAGAGGTCCTGGGCGCGCTTCGCGCTGCCGTCGGGGTCGCTGTCCCACTCCAGGTCGCGGATGCGCGCGACCACCTGGCCGCCCACACGGTCGTGGAGCAGGCGGCGCGCCGCAGCCCCAGCGGCGCGGTCGGCGCCGTCCCGCTGGAGGAAGCTCTCGCGGTACCACCGGTCGACCACGGTGCGGGCCTCCCCCTTCAGCAGCTCTTCGACGTCGCAGACCTGGCCGACGACCCGGCCGGCCTCGGACCGCGCGCGGGACTCGATGGCCAGGCGCAGGTCGCGCTCCAGGGTCTCGTTGTCGCGGCCCTCGTAGGTGGTCTGGGGCGCGGTGCCCCCGTACGCGCCGACGTTGGCGCCGAGGCAGGCCGCGAAGACCTTCCGATGCAGCTCGGCCTCCCCGGCGAGCAGCGCGTGGGAGCTCGCCCCCCCGTCTTGCTCGAGGCGGCCGATCAGATCCTGGCGCATCGCCTCGTCGCCACCCACGAAGAAGCTGATGCCGACCCCGGTGGCCGTGCGGGCCTCGCTCATGTTCAGCTCGAGGGCCTTCTCGGCCCGTTGCTGGGCGCGGTGGAAGTGCTGGCGGCTCGACGCACATCCGAGGCGGTCGCGGGCGCGGGTGCTGGCTTCGCGGAGGATGGCCGCGTGGGCCTTCATGCGCTGATAGAGGTCGTCGATGATCTCGACCTTGGCTTCCCAGAGCAGGAAGTCGAGCAGCGCTTCCGCCGACTGCCCCACGAGCTGCGCCTCGCGGCGGATCTGGCCGGTGAGCAGGAAGCTCAGGATGCTGGAAGCCTTGCCCTTCAGGTCGCTGATCCGGTTCGAGAGCGCCTCGGAGGTGTCGACCGAGCGACTGCCCACGTTCTGGGTGTGCTCGTGTTCCCAGATCGACGTGCGGTTCGCCTCGATCGTCTCCTCGAGCTCCAGCAGCCAAGCCTCGAGCAGGCCGTACGCCCCCGCATCGACGAAGCGCGCGACGCGTTGGTCGATCAGCCAACGCAGGCCGGCCTTCGGGCCCAGGGTGTCGAGGTCGTCGTAGCGGGCGTCGCCGGGGGTGGCAGCCCAGTGGCTTGCAGCGCCTTCCAGCCACTCCTTCTTCCAGGCAGTCCGCAGGTCGCCAGACTCGTTGTCCAAGAGGTCCTGGAGCTCGCTGCCGAGCTTGGTGATCGCGTGGTGCTCGGTGGCGCGGGACAAGCCCACGCGGACGTGGCGCAGGCGATCCTCGAGCTCGCCACTGGACTCCTGGAAGCGGTCGAAGAACTCGTTCACCGAACCCGCGCCTCCGCGTCCGGTCTCTCGGGCACGGAGCACCTCGCGGAAGAAGAACTCGACGCTGGTGTCGACCGTGTCGGCGTCACTCGCCGGCAGGGTCTTGCCGCCCGGCACCCGGTCGCCGAGGAGCTCGCCCCAGCCGTTGGTGTCTGCGCTCGAGCCGACCTTGATCGCATGCAGGGCCTGGGCGTTGCCGGCGAAGTCGCGCAAGAGCAGCGCGGGGGCCTCGAGCCGGACGGCGCCTACGGAGCCGAACCGGCGACCGTCGGTGCACCGGATCATCAGGTCGAGCATGCGCTTGTCCTGGTCCGCGCCCTCCAGCAGCATGTCGAGCACCCCCGCGCCGGTGACGAGCAGGTCCGGGTACTCCTTGTTGAGGTTGTTGCGTCCGCGCCGGTCCAACAGGAAGGCGAAGTCGAAGGGCGCCACGGCGCCCGCCCCGGACGCCTTGGTGCCCGCGGCCGCGGCGAACCTGACCACCGAGGTGTCGCGGCTCTCGCGGTTTCTGACCCCCAGCGCGATGTACTCGGTGGAGGGCTTCCAGTCGGCGCTCGAGAGGCGGTTGAACTCGTACTGCAGCTCGATCAGCGCGGCGTAGCCGGACGCCGCGACCTGGGTCTCCATGAGGTCGTCGCCGCGGTGTCCGCGGCGGGTCACGCTCGAGGGGATGAAGAGCCCGTACACGTGAGGTGCCATGAAGCCTTCGTCGTGCAGGATCTGGCGCGCCATGGTGGCGACGTCCATGAACGTGCCACCGCCGGTGCCGTTGCCCAGGCTGCCCACGAGCCAGACCTGCCACTGGAACTCTTCGCCGGCCTGCTGCATGCCGTAGCCGGTGATGGTGCCGATGGACTTTCGGAGGGTCTCCGCCACGGTCTCGGCGAACAGGAAGGAGAAGAACTTGCCGAAGCTTCGGATGGCGCCGCAGCCGTCGTTGAAGCGCACGCCGGGCGCCGCGGTGACGCCGGGCGGCCACCATCCCAGGTGGTCTTCGTAGTGGGCGAACTCGGCGGGGAAGTTCACGTGGTTCGTGCGCGAGAAGTAGACCTGGTCGGGCATGTTGCCGCCCTGGGCCCCATCGGCCTGGGCATCGATCAGCGCGACCGCGATGTCGGGCGGCACAGGTTGGTCCCAGCCGTAGCGTTCGCTCCACGCGTGCACGAGCCGTCGAACGATGTTCGTGCCGGTCCCGCCGCAGCCGATGAGAAGGGTCTTCACCTGTGCCATGTCCGCTCCTGCCCGCACCAGCGGGGTTCCCATGGGGCCGTGTCTACCACGCCCGTGCGTCGTTGTTGCATCGGCATGGTGCGCTGTCCCGAGCGCCCTGGCCGAGAGCTCTTGCTAGCCCTTGATCTCGATGGCGTAGGTGATGCGGCGCTTCTCGCCCTCGGGGCCGCTCCCCGTGAGCAGCAGCTGGCAGTTCCTCGGTGGGGGCATCGTGACCAGGACGGTCTCCCCGGGGACCAGATCGGCGCCCGGATCGCGGTCGAGGGGGCGCAACGCATCCTTGGCGGTGCTCGCGACCAGCTTCCACGTGAGCCCCGTTGGCACCGACGGGTGGCGCACGCACCAGAGGAGCAGCCCACCGGGCACCGGCCTGAGGCCGATGATGGCGCCCGTCCCCGCACCCTTTTCGTCGTAGAGGAACTCGGTGACCTCCTTCTGGCCGAGCTCCAGGTAGCAGGCTCGGTTCCAGAACAGGTTGAGCGTGCCGTCGAGCCCGCGCTCGTACTGGTCGCGGAGGTAGCCGCTGCCGCGCAGCTTCCCGATGCTCAGATCGCTGTCGAAGCGCTTCCGGTGGATCCAGCGAAGGCTCGCCCAGGCGGTGACGATGGTGACCAGTGCCGTGGCGATGAGGGTCCACCACGCGATCGGGCGTGGCTCGACGGTGACGGTGCTGGCGGCACAGACGCCCGCGTCCTGGTCGAGGACCTCGACGCAGGCCGGGCAGCTCACGCTCAGCGCGTAGGGTTCGCCGTCGGGCTGCTGCACATCCACCCGGGCGCAGAGCTGCACGGTGTAGTCCCCAGGGGCGTAGGCGAAGCCGCGGCCGAAGCGCCACCAGCTCTGGTCGGCGTGGGGCATGCGCAGCGTGACGGTGGCGCCGGCCGGGGTGGAGAGCCTCGCCGAACCGTCGGCGAAGGCCAGGAAGTCTTCGGGCGCCGGCAGATCCTGGCCAGCGTGCTGCACGCGCGCGGTCCAGGTGACCTGGGCCGGCGGGGTGTCGTCGCGGACCGGTGAGACCGACACGCCGCGCTCCACCAGCGGAAAGACGTGGGCGCGATCGGCGACCAGGGCCGGCCATGGCGCCGTGGGCGAGCCCGCAGCCGCCTCCAGCACGAAGTCGTAGAGGTTCCGAGAGACGAGCTCCACCTCGGCGATGGGCGCGACCTGCCCTTCGTCGAGGGGCAACACCACGGTGCTGTGGGGGTACTGGCCGGTGAGAGCGTCGCAGAGCTCGCGCTCGGAGAACGCGATGCGGTGGAACCCGAGCGCGTAGCCCGACAGGTCGCCGAGCAACAGGCTGGGCTGCACGATGCGAAGGGGGAGGGAGGTGGCGGGCAGGTAGGCGTCGTCGCCGGTTCCCATGAGCGGCCGGCCGGGGGCCTCCAGGGTCCATGGCACCCGCTCGGTGCGCCCTCGGGGGCCTGTCCAGCGGACCTCCGCGAGGGTCTCGATCCTGGCCGGGGCGCTGGCGGCCACGGGGCCGTCGCGTCGGGGGGAGCAGACGTGTTCCCGGTCGGCCGGGGGCATGGTGAGGCGCGGGACCAGCTGGAAGGTGGGGTGGACCTTGAGCGCGGTCTCGCCCGCAGCGGCGCGCTCGACGTCGAAGACACCCGCCTTGGAGGGCTGCCCCCAGCGGGCGTTGTAGATCCGGTGGTCGGCCGCCGCCAGGAAGCCCGCGCCCTTCGCCGACAGGTCCCAGTTCAGGTACTCGAGCTGGTTGCCGTCCACGTGCTCGTCGAGCCAGGCCTGCCAGGTGGCGTGGTCGTAGTCGCGGTCCCGTGCGTGGGACTCGCCGCCCCCACCTGCCGAGAGGTCGCCTGCGTCGGTGAAGACGAGCACGGTGAGCGGTCGGGCGTCGTCTGGAATGGCGACTGGGGCATCGGCCGCATCGCCGCCCAGCGCCAGCTCGCGGCGCGCGACCTCGTAGACCGAGCGGGCCACGTAGGTGTAGTCGTCGGCGTAGTGGCTTCGGTCGGTAGGGAAGAAGCCGTCCACGAAGTCGATGGCCTCTCGGGCCGAGAGCGCCTCGCCACCCGACACGGCCCGTAGCATCGCGACCCAGGCGCCCGAGGGGTCTTCTTCGAGATCGCCGAACTCGTAGAAGGTGATGCTGAGCAGGTCGGTGTCCTGGTAGGGGAGCAGCACCGAGCGTGCCTTGTCGCGCACCGTGGACGTGACCTGCTCGAAGGAGGTGCCGGCCCCCCAGGTGACGTTGGGCATGCTGCACGACACGTCGAGCAGGAACGCGACCTCGTGCTGGTCCTGCGCGAGGGCGGGGGCGCTCAGGGCGAGCAGGGTCCACATCAGTCGGTCTCGTAGAAGGCGCGGCGCAGTCGCCACGGTGCGGGGTCGTCGCTACGCTGCCACACGGAGAAGCCGTACACGGGCGCGAGCTCGAAGTGGCCGTCCAGGGGCGTGCCGGGCGCTTCGATGTCGAGCACGGCGCACTCCCAGGCATCCCCCACCCAGCCGTTCTCGCACACCTCGAGGCCAGCGAAGCGCACGTAGACCTCGAAGTCGTCGACCGATGCGTCGTGCACGTCGTCCTGGGCCATGCGCCCGGGGGTCAGCTCCATCGGCGGGTCGAGGCGCACCTCGCTGCCCGTGCCGACGCGCCAACCATGCACCTCGATCCCGTACGCGGGCGTGGAGGCGAGCTCGAGATCGAGCACCTTTCGGAGCGTGTCGGGGTCGAAGTGGTGCAGGTGGCGCGGGCCGTCGGACGGGCCGGGCTGGAGCTCGACCCGCAGCAACGCCCCGTGCTCATCGTTCTCCAGCTCCCACCTTCGCTCGCCGTCCAGCGGAAGGTAGTCCGCCATCACGAAGCTGGGGATCTCCTCGATCTCCCCGCCACCACAGCCGAGCAGGAACGCGAGCAGCGCTACGCGTCCTCGCCCGCGTGGAGGAAGGTGTTCTCCTCCCGGGCCATCTTCGTGGCGGCGCCCTTGATGTGCTTTCCGAGCGCGAGCACTTCCTGGAGCGGGCCCAGCACCGCGTAGACCGTGGCGTGGTGCTTCGGGGCGGCGTGGGCGAGCCCCAGCAAGGGCTGGATGTGCTTGTTGAGCTCGGACTCGACCGCGGCGAACTTCTGGATGACCTTGGCGTCGACCTGCCTGCGGCGCACGATGGCTTGCCGGAATGGCGTGAGATCCGCTGTGGTGCGCGCGGCGTCGTCGGTCGCTCGGGCGTGGATGTCGAGCTTCGCCCCCAGGGCTTCAGTGGCTGCTTCGGCAGCGGCCTGGGCCGCGGACGCGTTGGCTGCCCGCTGTTCGGCCGCTTCGGCGCGCGCGAGGGCTTCGGCCAGCGCCGCCTGGCCGGCAGCGAGCTCCTCCGCGGCCTTCCCGGCGCGCGCCTCGGCGCTCGCCTTGGCTGCGGCGGCTCCAGCGCTGGCCGCCTGGCTGCGCTCCCTCGATTCGGCTTCCGCAGCCTCCGCGCGGTCGGCGGCGGCCTTGGCTTCGGCCTCCGCTCGGTCGGCGCGCTGCAGGGCGCTCTCGGCCGCGGCCGATGCAGCCTCGGCTCGCTCGGTCGCCTCGGTGGCGGCCGCTTCGGCGGCTTCGGCTCGCTGAGCGGCCTCGGCCGTGGCCGCTTCGGCGGCTTCGGCCCGCTCGACGGCCTCGGCCGTGGCCGCTTCGGCGGCTTCGGCCCGCTCGACGGCCTCGACCCTGGCGGCCTCCGTGTGCTCGGCGTGCTCGGTGGCGGCTGCGGCCTGTTGTTGCGCTGCGGCAGCACGCGACTCGGCTTCGGTGGCTCGCTCCCCAGCATCGGCCGCGCCCTGGAGGGCCTGTTCCGCGCGCTCGGCTGCCTCCGCGCGCGCAGCGTCCGCGGCTTGTTCACGCCGCTCGGCGTCGGAACGGCCGGACTCGGCCGCGTGTGCCCGTTGCTCGGCCGCGTCCGCGCGTTCGGCTGCCGCCTCCGCTGCCTCCGCGGCGGCCTCCGCGCGCGCGGCTGCTTCGTCGCGGTCAGCTTCGGCCCGGGTGCAGCCGTGCCGAGCTTCGGTGAGGGCCGCTTCTGCTGCGTCAGCGCGCTGCTGGGTCTCGGTGAGGGCGGTCTGGCTCGCGGCGGCCTGCGCCTGCACCTCGGCGAGCAAGGACTCGGCCGCGCTGGCCCGCTCGAGGGCCTGGTCGCGGTCGGCTTCGGCCTCGGCGGCGCGCGCTTCGATCGCGGTGACCGAGGCCTCTGCGGCTGCGGCGCGTTCGACGGCTTCACCGAGGGAGATCTCGGCGGCGGCTGCTCGTCGGGTCGCTTCCTCCTGCGCCTCGGCGGCTTGCTGCGCGCGCTCCTGGGCTTCGTCGCGGTCGGCCCGGGCCTGGTCGGCCTCGGCCCGTGCGCCGGCGGCTGCCTGCAGCGCCTCGTCACGGTCGGCTTCAGCCTGGATCGTCTGTTGCGCGGCACGTGAGCCCGCGGCCTCCGCCTCCGCCTGGAGCGCCTCGGCCGCCCGCGCTCGCGCCTGGGCCTGGTCACGTTCTTCGGCCGCGGCGTCGGCCTGTTCTTCGGCTTCTGCGAGGGCGACCTGAGCCGCCGCCAGCCCGGCGCCGGCCTCGACGGCGGCGGCCTCGGCGGAGGCTGCCTCTTGCGCCGCCTGGTCGGCGGCCGCTTCGGCTTCGGACCGTCGCTCTTCCGCAGCACGGCCAGCCTCGGAGGCAGCCGCAGCTACCGCCTCGACCTCGGCCACGCGCGCTTCCAGCGCGCCCTTGGCCTGTTCGACGGTGGTGATGCGCTCGGCGCTCGCGTCGAGCTCCCTCTGAAGGTCGCCGAGCCGGGCTTCCGCCTCCTGGGTCAAGCCCTGGGCAGCAGCAAGGGCCTCCCGCGCCGCGTCGCGCTCGACCACCGCCGCTTCGCGCTCGGTGTTCGCTGCTTCCGCCGCCGCCAGCGCCACGTCGCGTTCGGCTTCGGTGGCCTCGTAGATCGATGCACCTTCCTCCATCGCCGCCAGCAGCTCCTTCACCTTGGTGCGAAGGTCTTGGAGATCGGTGGTGAAGCGCTCGGTCTGCGCCGCCTGGGCGTCGCGCTCTTCGGCCAGCTGCCTCGTCGCCGCCTCGGCCTGGACCCGGGCCTGGCCCATCTCCGCCTGCAGCTCGTTGACCTCCCTGCGGACCTGGTCGGTCTCGGCGACCGCGGCATCCCGCTCACGTCGCGCTTCCGCGGTGCGCTGCTGCGCCATGGAGACCTGAGCCTGGGCAGCGTCGCTCCCACCGCGTTCTGCCGAGAGCGCCGCGCGGAGGTCGTCGGATTCCTGGCGTGCCTCGCTGAGTTGCTTGCGGCTGGAGTCGGCCTGGGCCTTGGCGCGCGCCAGCTCGGTGCTCAGCGTGGCGGTCTCGGCTTCGAGCCGGGCGACGCGATCTTCGGCGCTGCGCTCGTCGCCCTTCTCGTCGGAGAGCTGGCGCTCCCGGGCGACCAGCTCGGATTCCCAGTCCTCGAGCGAGCGCCGCTTGGCGTCGCCCAGGCCCGCGAGCCACCCCTGCACGCGGTCGCGCAGCGCACCGCCGCCCGTCGGAGGCGCGGTGTAGAAGTCGGCGAGGTGCTCGCCAGCGAGGTGGGCCTCCAGGGCTGCGTCGGGCTCGTCCACCACCACCACCACGCGGGCGCCGGCGTCGGCGAGCTTGGCGGCCGCGGCCAGGCCGTCGGCGGTTCCGGGCAGCACCACGAGCCACGCGCGCGCTGCCACGGCGGTGGCCGCGGGCACACCGGGTACGCCCTGGACGGTGGAGCCGCTCAGGGTGTCCTGCCACCAGGACAGGCTGGCGCGGTGGGCGACGACGGCGACGGGCTTCACAGGAGCATCCCCGTGCCGGCGTCGAGCGCCTCGTCGTAGGTGGTGCGGAAGCTGGGGTCGAGGAGGCGCATGCGGGTGATGCGCGCACCGAGCACCAGCCGGCCCGCCATCGCGGCCTGCTCGCCCGAGAGGGTGGCCTTCAGGCGGGTGAAGTGCTCCTCCAGCTGCAGGGCGCGCTCCTCGATCGCCAACGAGGTCGCGCTGCGGTCGAGCCCCAGGAAGGCGTAGAAGTCCCGCCCCGCGCGTCGCGCGAACTCGCTCTCGATGTCGAGCAGCTTCGGGAGCGAGGACGCCGGCGACTCGGCTGGAGCGGGCGCGTCGAGGCGCTCCAGGGCGACGCTGGCGAAGCCACGCACGAGGCGTGCGTCCACCCGACCGTCGAGCTCCGGGCGCTCCGAGAAGATCCACGCGGTGCTGCCGTCCAGGGGCTGGAGGGCTTCGGCGCGCAGCGGCGCGCCCTGGACGAGCACGTGTCGGCGCTGTCCGAGGGTCAAGACCCCCGTCCATCCTTCCGAAGACGCGCGAGCGAACAGGGCGGAGAGCTCCGCCGGTTTCAGGGTGCCGTTCATGTGCCGTCGTGAGGATACCGGAGCGACGCTTCCGCGATCACCCCCCAGCGCTCCGGTGTACAGAGGTCCACGTGATCCCGCTCTTCATGGCCTGCGCAGCCCCGGTCGACCTCGGTGCGCCCCAGTGGCCCACCGAGGGCTGCACCAGCGTCCACCGACCGGTGTGGGGCCACACCCTCACGCGGGGGGAAGAGGTGTGGTTTCGCACCGAGGATGGGGAGTCGATCGCAGGGGCGGTGGTCGCGCCGGTGATCGACGGGTGCTGGCCGGCGCTCTTGCTGGTGCCGCCAGGCTTCGAAGGCGGCCTGGACGCGGCCGACGAGCTCACCACGCAACAGATCGCGGGCGCGGGGGTGGTGGTGCTCGCTTACGATCCGCGCGGACGCGGCGACAGCACTGGCGACGAGGATCACGTGGGTGCCCGGCAACAGGATGATCTCGCGGCGGTGCTGTCGTGGCTCGCGGCGCGCGGCGAGGTCGATCCGACCCGGGTCCACGTGCGCACGCGCTCGCTCGGCATCGCCCAGGCGGCCGGCGCCGTCCACCGCCATCCGGTACTGGCCCCGGCCGGACTCTTCGATCTCGAGGGCCCCGGCATCCTGCCCGACGATCTGGCCTACGCCAACGATCACGCCAACGAGACGTGGGACGGGGTCGCGGGCGACGAGGACTGGTGGCTGGAGCGCAGCCCACGTGAGCACCTCGGGGCGTTCGCGGGCGACTACCTGCGGGTGCAGGCTCAGGAGGACCATGCCCTCGGGGGGTTCAAGGGGCACGCCAAGGCCCTGCTCAACACCGCCGAGGACGGCGCCGCCCGCTCGGTCAGGCTCAACGGGGTGGCCCTGTCGGCGATCAGCGACGAGGGCCAGTGGCACGACGATGATGTCGAGGACTTGTCGCTCGAAGGTCGCGTCAAGCATGATGACCCCCGCGCGTTGGCGCTTCTCCTGGAGATGTTGCGGTGATCTTGTTGTTGGCCTGCGAGCCCACGCTCAAGGATGCCGGGTACACCGACACCGGCCTGAGCGGGACCCGCGACACCGCCTGCACCACCTTCACCATCTACGAGGATGCCGACGGCGACGGCCATGGCAACCCGGAGGTCAGCCAGGAGTCCTGCACCTTGCTCGCGGGCTGGACGACCACGTCGGACGACCTCGACGACGACAACGGGGACTGCTGGGACACCTGCCAGGACTACGAGTGCACCGAGCTGGGCGACGTCACCCACGGCGAAGGGGACACCGCGGATCCCGCGCAGACCTCGGTGTGGCACGTGTGCCACGACGAGACCTCGTGGCAGGAAGCCCGGGTGTTCTGCCAGACCTGGTTGGGCGGCGACCTGCTGGCCTTCAACAAGGAGGGCGAGCGCGACTCCATGCTCGGCTTCGCGGATCAGCTCCGGACCGCGGAGAAGTACTGGATGGGCCTGTCGCAGCCCGACACCTCGCCATCGGTCGGTTTCGGGTGGACGTGGACGAGCAACCAGGGCGTGAGCCAGGGCTACGTCGACGACCTCACGATCGACGAAGGCGGGCTGTGGCACGCCGGCCAGCCCAACAACGGCGGCTTCGAGGAGAACGAAGGCGGCGAGGAGGAGGAGGACCTCGGCGTGTTGGAGTGGCGGCAGGAGACCTGGGCGCTCGGCGACCAGGTGACCGAGCGGAAGCACGCCTTCTTCTGCGAGATCTACAGGACCTGATGGACGCCGCCCTGATCGCCCTGCTCGGCGACGGCGACATCGGACGCTGGAGCCGCTTCACGCTGCAACCGGAAGCGTTCCTGTGGCGGCAGCATGCTGACGCCGACGGCGTGGCCTGGCTCGCATCGGGAACGCTGGACGTCGTGGCTGGCGGCGCGGCGATTGGGACCCTGGCTGCCCCTGCATTGGTGGGCGAGGCGGGCGGGCTCCTGGGCGGCGTCCACGGTGTGGGGCTGCGGGCGCAAGGCCCCTGCGAGGTGCACCGGCTCGACGCCCTCGGCGTGGCGCGGCTGCGCTCGACGGACGCTCCCGCCTATGCTCGGCTGCTGGACGTGGCGCTGGAGGCCCTCGCCACGCGTGTCCGTTCGGCGGACCGCGACATCGCCGAACGCGTGCGCGGCGAGCTGAAGGCCCCCCGACGGGTGCACGCGAAGCCGTCTCTCTGGAGCCGCATCACGTCGGCGGGTCGCGGCAAGCCCGCGCCGCTGTTGCCTGCGTTGCGGCGTCTACCGCGGCTCGAGAATGCCTCGCTCGACGTGCTGGAGCAGATCTTCGATCGGGCCACGCCGCGCTACGTCCCGAGAGGCCAGGCTCTGACCCTGGAGGGCGACGCCGGGCGGGAGGCGTGGATCCTGGCGAGCGGCCGGCTGCAGGTGCTGCGGCACATCGGCTTCCAGAGCGCGAGGCGCCTCGCCTGGCTGAACCCAGGGGCCCTGCTGGGCGTTGCGGGCCTGCTCACCGTCGGTCCGCGCACGGCGTCGATCGTGGCGTCGGAGCCGTCTTGGGTCTACGCCATCGGACCGGAGGGGCACGAGGCCCTCGACGGCGACGCGCGGCGCGTGTGGCGCGAGTCGCTGCTGGCGTCGCTCGCGGCGCAGATTCGGGGAGCCGACCGCATCCTCGCCGAGTCCGCACGCGTCGCCGGGGGCCCTTCCTTGAGTCGACACGCCACGGTCGAACTGCCGGCGCTCCTGGACGCTGCGGGCCAGCTCGTGGCTACGGATTCGGAAGGTTCCTGACCCTGGCCATGTGCGCTTCCATCGCTTCGCTGAACGCGACGGCGCTCTCCTTCGAGCCCCAGGAGAGCTGGCTCCTCGAGCTCCCGTAGGGACCCTCGAGCTCGTGGCCCGTGACGAAGAAGGCGTGGTGCACTTCCAGGTCGTAGGCGATGGCCAGCTGCCGGTCACCGACCCGCGATCGCTCCAGGTAGGCCGCCCACCCGTCGGCCACGGCGCCGAAGCTGTCGACGCAGGCCTGCCCTTCACACGGCGCCAGGGCTTCGACGACCGCGTCGAAGTGCGGTGAGCTCGTGGTGTCGGCCAGATGCTGGCTGGGTTCGACGAGGGCTCCGAGCGCTGCCTGGAGCGCGGCGTCGTCGCCGTTCGCGACCAGCGCCTGGACGGCCAGGACGTCGTCGAAGACGGCCTGCGCCTCGGGTCGGCTGCAGCACTGGGACACCGAGCGGCCCGGCGGGTTCGGCTGGGTGGCCGCGGGCTCGGGGACGGCGTTGGCCTGCGTGTCACCGCAGGCGAACCAGGACAGGAGCACCAACATGGAGCCTTCGGGAGGTGGAGCCGCCGTGGACCGCAACGTGCCACTGCGTGCCCTGAACGTAGCACGCGTTCGACTCAGCGGACAGAACCCAGGACGCGGGCAACCTCCTCGAAACAGGTCTTTCCCGCAAGAACCTGTTCTACCGCGCGATCGCGCATCCGGATCACCCCCAGCCGGTCGGCAGCGGCGCGAAGCTCGCCCTCGGACGCGCGCTGCCGCAGCAGGTCCTGGATGGTCTGGTCGGGTCGCAGCACCTCGTAGACGGCGACCCGTCCACGGTAGCCGGTCTGCATGCAGGCCTCGCAGCCACGCGCCACACGGTGGCCCGAGGCCGCCTTGGCTCCGCCGAGGCCCCACGCCTGCGCCAGGTCGACGGGAATGGCCTCGCGGACCGAGCAGTCGCAGAGCACCCGAAGCAGGCGCTGTGCCACGACCAGACGGAGCGAGCTCGCGATCAGGTAGGGCTCGAGGTTCATGTCGGCGAGCCGGGTCATGGTCTCGACCACGCCGTTGGTGTGCAGCGTCGACAGCACCAGGTGGCCCGTGAGGCTGGCCTTGAGCGCGATGCGCGCGACCTCTTCGTCGCGCATCTCGCCCACGAACACCACGTCGGGATCCTGCCGCAGGATGCTCCGGAGCGCAGCCGCGAAGGTCACGCCCTTGTCGGCCACCTGCACGTGGCTGACACCCGGGATGGTCGACTCCACGGGGTCCTCGACCGTGACGATGTTCACTTCGGGTTCGTTGATGTGGTTGATCAGGGCGTGCAGCGTGGTGGTCTTTCCGCTCCCGGTCGGGCCGGTCACGAGCACGAGGCCCTGCGTGAGAGCGGCCGCTTCGTGCACGCTCGCGAGCTGTCCGGTCGAGAAGCCGAGTCGGCCCACGTCGGCCAGGTGGGCTTCCTTCTTCAGGATGCGGACCACGCACTTCTCGCCGAACACGGTCGGCAGCGTGGAGACCCTGAAGTGGATGTCCTGGTGGTCCACCTGCAGGACCACGTGCCCGTCCTGCGGCTTTCGCCGCGTGGCGATGTCCATGCCCGAGAGGATCTTGAGGCGCGACACGACGGGGCTGTGCAGCTTCTGGGGCGGCGTGAGCACCGTGTAGAGCCGTCCGTCCACCCGGTACCGAACGCGGAAGAATGCCTCGAAGGGCTCGAGGTGGATGTCGGATGCGCGCCGCTCCACCGCTCGGAGCAGGATCTGGTCGACGAGCTTGACGACCGGCGCCTCCTCGTCCTCGCCGTCGTCCATGTCGCGGACGTGGCCGATGCGGTGCACGACCTGGTCGCCGTGGTCGCCCGTGGCGAGCGGGCGGCTGGCGAAGCGGGTGCGCACGAAGCGGTCGTAGGTGGCGAGGCTGACGGGCCGGAGCTGCACGCCGTTCGCGCTGACCATGCGCCTCAGCGCTTCGGCGCCCGCTTGGTCGTCGGGCTGGACCATGGCCAGGTCGAGCACGCCGTCCGCCAGCGCAATGGGCACGGCCCGGTGGCGTCGGATCAAGGCCTCGCCCACCCGGCGAACGAGCGCTGGTGGGGGGTTCAGGCTCTCGACCTGCACCAGCTGGTCGGGCGTCCTGGGACGGCCCACCAGGCTGTCGATCAGACCCTGGTCCACGAGGCCGAGACCGACGAGCAGGTCGCCGAGCCGTCCGCCCTGCGTCCGCTGCAGCTTCAGGGCCTCTGCGAGCTGCGAAGGGGTGATGATCCGCGACGCGACCAGGCGTTCGCCGAGTCGGTTCGGGGCCAGAGCGGGATGGGCCATGGCCCCTGTTCGGTCGGTGGAGAGCCGCCTTTCGTCGAAATCGCCCGGCGCTCCAGCCTCAGAACACGAAGGAAGCCGCGACGCCCGCAGCGGCCAGACCGGTCACCACCCACCCGGCCGCGGCGCGTGCCCGGTAGGGGTCGACGTCGACCGCGTAGATGAGGGGGACGGCGGGATCCCAGGGGTCATCGTCGATGAGGAGGGCCGCGCTCGCTTCGGCGCGGGTGGCGTGCGCGCGCCACGAGAGAGCGGCCGATGCGCTGCCGATGGCCAGCGCGGCGAAGCCTCCGGCGATGGCGGGCCGCTGCCACGACACCGACGCGGTCTCGGGGGGCGGCGTGTCGTCGAGCTCGGCGCTCAGCCGGACACGCACCAGCGACGGTCGGATCACCGCCAGCTGGCCGGGCTCGATCAGCACCAGCTGCTCGAAGCGGTCGTAGCCCGGCGTCTCGACGGTGAGCCAGTGGGCTCCACAGGGGAGGGCGGTCTGCTGGGTGAGGGGCTCGCCATCCAGGGTGGCTCGGGTGCCCCGCGGCACATCCGCCAGCTCGATCCAGCCGTTTCCCGCGGCTTCCTGAAGCGGGATCTCGAAGCGAGCGACCTGCCCGGCCAGCACGTCGACGCGGGCCGAGCCGGTGTGGCAGCCGTAGGTCAGGGTGACGTGCCGCAGCCCCTCGCCCACGCCGCGTACCCGGCCGGGCGCCGTCACCCCCGTGGGGATGCCGTCGACCAGGATCTCGCCGGGAGCGTCGCCATTGGTGATCTCCAAGGCACCGGTGCCCGCGAGCGCGATGGACCACAACGCGATCATGCTCCTGGATCCCCGCTGCCCGGGTCGCCCGCACCCCCGGGGTCGTCGGACCCTCCAGGGTCTTCCGCGCCGGTGTCCGCGGGGGCGAGGTCGGCCGGGTCGCCGCCAGCAGCGATCCAGCCCTGCACGAAGCCCTCGTCGTAGCCATCGGCCAGCCCGGCACCGAAGCCCAGGGAGCGGCACGCGAGCCGGTCGCTGTCATTCACGCAGGTCAGAACGAACACGAGGGCGAACACGGGCCGAAATCCTACACCGGCCGCACCGGCGAGCGCGCAGGACCCTCGACGTGCCCGCGACATCGCGCCATAGTGAGGGCGGTGCCTCGCCTGATCGACAAGCTCGACGCTGCCGTCGGGCGAACCCCTGCGCTCCTCGACGACGTCGACTACCTTCGCTGTGGCCCCTCACCCTCGGCGCTGATCGCCCCCAACGGACGGTACGCGGCGGGTTGGTACGAGCGGTGGGACGGAGCGTTGAACCTCGACGCCACCAACGCCTTCGACATGGCCTTCCAGCGCTGGTTCCACTTCACGCTCGACGCGGGGCGCTACTTCCTCATCTTCCACATCGCCGACCTGCACCGGGCGGCCAACACCTCGATCTCGATCGCCGACAAGGAGACGGGGCAGTTCGATCACGTGTCGCTCACCCGCCTGCCGCCGGCCGCCGACGTGGTGGTGGACGAGCCCCACCGGCGCTTCGAGGATCCGAGCACCGGGTCGGTGCTCTGGATCTCCGACGACGACGCCGAGCTGCGCTTCAGCATCCACGCCGACCACCTCCACCTGGTGGGGGTGGGCCGCCGGGCGCTCGGCGACCCCTTCGTGCAGGTCACGCGCTACCAGCGCGGACGGGGTGCGCTGCAGTGGTACGGCAACTGGGCGCTGGTGCACGGCGTGATGGTGCGCGGCGACGACATCACGCCGCTCCCCACCGGCTCGCTCGGAACCTACGACCGCACCCTGGGCCACCAACGCGGGCTCCAGTCCTGGAACTGGATCGCGCTCGCCGGCGAGGCGCGTTGCGCGCAGAGCGGCGCCATCACCACGATCGCGCTCCAGGTCCAGGAAGATCGCGACGATGCGCGTCCTCGCGTGGCGAGCCGGAAGCACGTGCTCTGGGTGGGCGACCGGCTCCACAAGCTGCCCGACGCGCGCTTCGACTACGCCGCCCTGGACGGTGACGTGGGCGCCACCACCCCCTGGCGGGTGGCGAGCGCCCGCCGCGGCCCCCGCTGGCTCGATCTCTTGTTCACCCCGGGCTTTCGTCGGCGGGACGAGAAGAGCCTCGTGGTGCTCAAGGCGGACTTCCGCCAGTACTACGGTCGCGTGGACGGCAGCGTGCACGTCGACGGCTCCACCTGGAACCTCGAAGGGGTGTTCGCGGTCGGGGAGGAGTCTTCGCTGGAGCTGTGAGCGCTCAGGCGAGCACCGCCTGCAGGGCGAGGGTTGCTCCCAGGGCGGCGAGCGCCAGGAAGGTCATTCGCGTGAGCACGCGCTCGAGGCGCTGCGAAGGAGGCCTGGTCCTCAGGTCGGTCGACATCCTGTCGGGTCATCCCTTCGTGGGACCCGCGGAACACCAGCTCGAGTGTGCCTGGCGCATCGGTCTTCCGCAACCCGGACAGCTTCTGTCCGATCACGGGGGTCGACATCGACACCTGCAGGCAAACCGCCTAGCAGGGTGGATGGACCTGCGCGGCGTGCTCCTCGAGACCTTCGGCTTTCCGGACTTCCGTCCGGGTCAGGAGGAGGTCGTGCGCCACCTCGTGGAGGGCGGGAGCGGCATGGTCGTCATGCCCACGGGGGCGGGCAAGTCACTGTGTTTCCAGGTCCCGGCGCTGGCCATGCCGGGCGTGACGCTGGTCGTGTCGCCGCTCATCGCCTTGATGAAAGACCAGGTCGACGGGCTGGTGCAGCACGGGGTTGCCGCCACCTTCATCAACTCCTCGCTCTCCCGGGAGGAGCGCAACGAGCGGATGTCGGGGCTCCGGGAGGGCCGCTACAAGCTGGTCTACGTGGCCCCGGAGCGCTTCACCCCGGGCTTCCTGCGGTTCTTGTCCGGCTGCACGATCAGCTTGCTGGCCGTGGACGAGGCCCACTGTCTCTCGCAGTGGGGACACGACTTCCGGCCCGACTACCTCCGACTCGGACGCGTGCGCGAATCGCTGGGCCGCCCGCCCACCATCGCCCTCACGGCCACCGCCACCCCCCGTGTGCAGGACGACATCGCCAAGCACCTGGGCATCGTCGATGCCCGGCGCTTCATCCGAGGCTTCGACCGGGAGAACCTGCGCATCGAGGTGATGAGGGTCGCCACGAAGCGAGAGAAGGCCCAGGTGCTCCCCGATCTGGTCCGCGGCAAGACCGCGCTGGTGTACGCGGCCACCCGCAAGGCTGTGGAGCGCGCGGCCAAGGCCCTGCGCGAGGCGGGCGTCCAGGCCGGCGTGTACCACGCGGGCAAGGAACCCGACGAGCGGGCCGCCGTGCAGGACGCGTTCATGTCGGGCCGGCTGGATGTGGTGTGCGCGACGAACGCCTTCGGCATGGGGGTCGACAAGTCGGACCTGCGCGTGATCGTGCACTGGGAGCACCCGGGCACCGTGGAGGCCTGGTACCAGGAGATCGGGCGCGCCGGACGCGACGGGAAGCCCTCCCGCGTGGTGCTCCTGTTCCACCCCGGCGACCGGAGGATCCAGGAGTTCTTCATCACCATGGGCCACCCGCCGGCGGCCTATGTGCGCAAGGTCTACGAGCGGCTGGTGGAGGCCGGTACGAACCCCGTCTTCCTCCGGCGGGAGGAGCTCGGGCGGGCGCTCCCGGAGGACGCCGGTGGCGACCGGACGGCCGCCAGCTGCCTGTACGTGCTCGAACGCGAGGGTTGGGTCCGTCGCATCCATCCCGCACAGCGGCCCGGGTGTGTGGTGCTCAGCACACGCCCCCCGTCCACGGAGCCCGCCGGCGTACGCGGCAAGGTGCTGGCCGACGTGCGCAGTCGGCTCAGCGAGTCTCCGGGCGACGCGCTGGTGGTGCGGCCCGACCGCTGGGCCCTGGAGCTCGGGCTCGAGCGCGAACAGCTCACGGTGGCGCTCCGTGGCCTCGAGGAACGCCGCTACCTCCAGTGGCGTGCGCCGGAGCGGATCGGTGGCGCGGAGCTCCTGCGTCCTCACGATCCCATCACCCTGGACGAGGCCACCCTCAACGAGCGTCGGCAGCAGGAGCTCGCCAAGCTCGACCGCATGATCGATCTCACGCGGGCGGCGTGCCGCCGGCGCTACCTGCTCGAGTACTTCGGGCAGGATCCGCCCTACGAGCGCTGTGGCACGTGCGATGCTTGCCACGCCGACCTGCCGGAGGCGGAGCGGCCCAGGTCGCTGGAGCCTGCGGAGGAAACGGCCGTTCGCAAGGTGCTCGCGTGCGTCGCGCGCATGGACGGCGCCTACAGCCCGGGGCTGGTGTCGAAGGTGCTCACGGGGAGCACGGAACCGGTGGTGCGGAGCTTCGGCTTCGACAAGCTCAGCACCTACGGCCTCCTCTCCGGTTGGACGCGCAAGGAGGTCGAGGGCCTGCTCGAGGAGCTGGCGCGCGCCGGGGCCCTCGAGCGGCGCCACGTCACCCGTCCGGTCGCCGGCCGCGAGCGCACCTATGCCGAGCTCGCGCTCACCAGCCTGGGCATCGCCGTGATGCTCCAACGCGAGGCCGAGTTCCACATGGTGATGCCGTCGGTGCGGGCGCTGCGTGGCGGTCGACGCTCGGCTGCGGCGCGGGCGGCGTCTGCTCCGTTGCCTGCCGTCGCCGCCGACCTGATGACCTACCTCCGGGAGGTGCGCAAGAAGATGGCCGAAGAGGCTTCCGTTCCGGCGTACGTCATCGCGTCGAACCGAACCCTGGAGGCGATGGCGCGCCACCGGCCGGACGACCGTGAAGCGATGCTGGCGCTGCACGGCATGGGCCCGCTCCGCTTCGAGCGCTATGGGCAGGCCTTCCTCGACGCGTTGAACGCCTGGGAGAGCTGATGCTTTGGGTGCTCCTCACCGGCTGCAGTGCGCCGTGCGATGCCGACACGCTCGGTGCCGGTGCGATCCAGGCCACCATCGATGCCGAAGCCTGGTCGTCCACCGCCCTGTGGAGCGCCGCGGGCGATGCGGCCCAGCTCACCACCGACGCCGACGTGTGGCGCATCAGCGTGGTGCTCTACGAGAACGATCTGGGCGAGGCGCCGAGCGCACTGGACGGCGACGGTCCGTGGACCTTCCCGCTCGGGGCGGGCAGTGACGGCGGCTTCGCTCTGCTCTACCCCGAGGAGGGCGGATCGATGTCCAGCGAACAGGGGGCGGGCGGGAGCCTCGAGCTGTGGCGGGACGGTGAGGACTGGCTCGCCTGCTTCGACGTCGACGTGGCGGCGTCCGACGGTGGGAGTGCGGTGGTGTCCGCCAGCGTCCGGTCCCCGGCCCCTTGATGGGTGTGGTCGCCCGCTGGCGTGCCACGCACATGCCCGTGGGCGATCAGGTCCGTGCGCTCGGCGGGCTCGCGGCTGGCTGGGCGGCGCTCGCCACGCTGCAGGTCGATCGGGCGTGGATCCACATCGATCGGGTGCACGACGCGAGCCAGAACGCTGGCCTGCTGCACGGGCAGGCCCACGTGCTGCGCTGCGCGGGGTTGTTGGCGCGTGGACGCGTGAAGTCCTGCCTGAGCGAGGTCCCCCTGGTCGTGATGGCACCGCCGGCGGCCTGGGTGCGTCGCGCGGCGGGTGTCGCTCCGGGGGAGGAGGGCGGCACGAGCCTCTGGTCCACCTGGCAGCTGCGTCCCCGCCAGTAGCACCCCTACGCGATCCACCAGGTGCGTGCGGCGTAGCGGTCCCACGCCCCGCCGTGGCTCCCCGGGCCCGTCAGCCTTCCAGCGCCGCCTTGCGGATCTGGGTGCGGTAGATGGCGGTGTGGTTCAGCACCCTGGCCGGCAGCCAGGGGAGCAGCTCCTGGGTGTCCCCCACCCACTTCCGCGCCTTGCGCCTCAGGTCGCGCAGGCCTTCGGGCTGGCGCCAGCTCACGACCTGGGTCTGCACGCCTTCCCAGAAGCGTGCGCGAGCCTCGAGGCTCAACATCGCGCCGCGCCGCACCAGCTCCTGGTCCTCGCGGCCATCGATCATGATGCCCAGCGCTTCTTCCAACCACACGCCGTGGTCCTGGTCCTGCTCCACGTGCTCCGTGAAGTAGGTGATCTCGTGCTCGGCGAAGCCCGCCCGCCGCAAGCCCTCGATGATGAGCTCGAACATGCGGGGGATGGCCCACTCGTGCCCTGGGCCCAGCGCCCCGAGGCCCACGAGGAAGTGCTCCCGGGTGACCAGCCGCATGTGGGTACGGATGAAGTCGATGACCCGCCCGTCCAGGGGCACGGTGTCTTCCTCGCCCGGCGGCACGCCGCACCCGTGCAGGAACTCCCGGTAGAGCTCGGCGTGATCCTTGCCGTCGCTGCGCTCGCCGTACTCGTCCACCAGGACCTTGGCGATCCAGCCCTTGGCGTCGCTGTCCGGCGCGTGGAGCAGCAGGTGCTCCATGTAGGTGCAGAACAAGCCGACCAGCGGGTAGTGCTGCAACCCGAAGATCGCGTAGTCCTCCTTGGTGAAGGGGGTGCACGCGATGCGCGACAGGAAGACGTGGTTCACCGCGGGGTGGTGTTCGATCTCCTGGCGGAGGTCGGCCAGGAACGCGGCGTTGTCGAGCTCACGGCTCACTTGGCACCTCGATGTCGCGCGCGGCTCCCGACACCGATGATGCCGTCTTCGTCGCGCAGGTAGCTCTTGTGGTCGAACTGGATGCGCTCGTAGCGCAGCCTTCGCCAGATCATGCGGGGGAGGTTGGGCGCGGCCTTGCGGTAGAAGGAGCGGCGCATCCAGAGGATCTTCCAGTCGAAGTAGTTCTTGCGGGACTGGTGGCCCACGGACTTCCAGCGCACGTAGTTCTTGTAGAACTCCTCCCGCGGCAGCCTGGTCTCGGTCACCGCGTGGAGCAGGTCGAACAGGCGCAGGTCCTCGGTCAACAGCTCGCTGCGCTTCTTCCGCCACATCTCGGTGCCCGGGAGCGGCGTGAGCACGGTGACGAGGGGGATCGCGACGCGCAGGTCCAGGATGTACTGGTACAAGGCGTCGAAGTCCTTCTCTTCGAACTCGGGCCGGACCATGAAGATGCCCGTGGAGATCACGCCGTTGTCCCGCAGGATCTTCGCGGCCTTCTTGTTCGCGTCGAGCGTGCTGCGCTTGTTCAGCCCGGCCAGCGCGTCTTCGTCGTTGGTCTCGTAGCCACTGAGCAGGCCCATGAGCCCGTTCCGCGCCAGCCGTGCGATGAGCTCCGGGTTGGCGGCCACGAAGTCGGCGCGGCCCTGGCTCATCCAGTGCTTCTTGATCCCGCGCTCTTCGATCTCGTCGCAGAGCTGCACGAGGCGGTCGGTGCGGGAGAGGAAGTTGTCGTCGAGGAAGAAGAGGAAGGGCTCGTCGCAGGCTTCCATCCGATCGGCGATCGCCTTGGCGGACAGGAACCGAGTCTTGCGATCGTAGAACTCCCAGATCGCGCAGAAGTTGCAGTCGAAGCTGCAGCCGCGGCTGGTGAAGATCGACGCCATCGGCGCGGCGCCCAGGAAGAAGTACTGGCCCTGGTAGCGGTGGATGAGGCCGCGGTTGGGAGCGGGCAGCTCGTCGAGCTTCCTGGCCCACGGCCGCTTGCCCGAGTCGACCCACGCGTCGGCTTCCGTGCGCACCTCGGTGCCGGCGATGTCGAGCAGGCAGTCCCGGCCCTGCCGCGCGCCCGGCTGCTTCTGCCGGTCGGCGGACCATCGGTCGAGCAGCTCCCGGAAGCCCAGCTCGCCTTCGCCCTTGAAGATGACGTCGACGAACCCTTCGCGGTACTCCTCGGGCAGGAAGGTGGGGTAGTGACCACCGATGAGCGTGAGCGCGTCGGGCAGCAGCTGCCGTGTGATCCTCAGCACCGCCTTGGCCTGGTAGGCGTCGGTGGTCATGGCCGTGGTGCCCACGATGTCGGGCTGGAAGCTCACGAGCTTCTTCGACAGCGCCCGCGGGTCCTCCAGCCGCATGTCGACGATCTCGACGTCGTGATCGGGGGCCATCGCCCCGATGCTCGTGAGCGACACGGGCTCCGAGAGCCACACGGTGTTCTCGAGCCCGAGCCGACGGTCTTCGAAAGGAGCAGGTTGGACGAGGAGGATGCGCATGGAAGTCCGACGAGACCACAGTCCGTATCCGATGGGAAGCGTCTGTGAAGACGCGGTCCCTACCGCCTCGTCGGCCGCGTCGACCCCCGACCCGAGGTGAACGACCCTCCATCGTGCGCTCGTTGCCCCTGCTCTGAGCCCACCGCGGGGGTGCTACGCTCCCGCCCGTGGCGCTGTACACGTGGCTGTTGCTCGCTCTGACCGCGCCCGCGGCCAGCGCAGGAGAGGGGGAGGCGAGCGATGAGGCCGCCCTCGAGCCCGTGGCGGGCCCGAGCCGCGGTCTCCAGGTGATGGTGCCGCCGCTGTTGGTCGAGCACCCGCCGCTGACCTTCCCCTCGGGCGTGCCCTTCGAGACCACCTCGGTGAACCTCGGCCTGTTGGTGGACGAGTCCGGCGTGGTGGTCGATGCCGTCGCCGTGGGGGCGGAGGAGCCCTTCGCGACCGCGGCGGTGGAGGCGGCCCTCCAGTTCCGGTTCCAGCCCGCGATGTGGGGCGACGAGCCGATCGCGGTGGAGTTGCCCTTCCAGCTGGTGTTCGAGCCACCGGCGGTCAACGTGGCCGGAACGCTCGTGATGGCGGGGGCCAGGGACCCGCTGCCCGACGTGCTGGTGACCCTGGGCGATCGCACGGAGACCACCGACGCCGCCGGCGCGTTCGCCTTCCGCGGCGTGGCGCCGGGTGCCTACACGGTGGCCGCGCACAGCCCCACCTTTCGGGTCGCGGAGGCCGCCTTCGAGCTGGCGGCCGATGCGCGGGTGGAGGTGGAGCTCTACGCGCGCCCTGTCGGCCAGGTCCAGGAGGCCGTGGGCGTCTACCGGAAGCGGGATGCGGCGGCGGTGGTGCACACGCTCTCCGCCGAGGACGTCCGCACCACCCCGGGCACGATGGGCGACCCGGTCCGCGCGGTGCAGAACCTGCCCGGCACCGTGCACACGCCGCTGGAGACCGGCTGGTTGCTGGTTCGTGGGGGCGACCCGGAAGACACCGGCATGTTCATCGACGGCGTGGCGGTGCCGCTCATCTACCACCTGGGCGGCTACAGCTCGGTCATCCACCCGGCGTTCATCGAAGAGGTGCTCTACATGCCAGGGGGGTGGGGGCCGCGCTACGGGCGGGCCACGGCGGGTGCGGTGGATCTCGTCACCGGGGGGCTCGAGCCCGAGTCGCGGGTCGAGGCCGGCGTGGACCTGGTGCATGCGCAGTTCTACCTGCAGCAGCCCAGCGCGAACGGCGGCGCGTGGGCGGCGTCGGTGCGCCGTTCCTACGTGGATCGCGTCGTCCGGCTGTTGGAGAGCGACGAGCCCGACGCGCTCATCGCCGAGGGCGGGAGCTCCATGGCCCCTCGGTTCTGGGACTGGCAGGCACGGGTCGACAACGGCGATCGGGGCATGTTCCTGCTCGGGTACGTCGACAGCATCGACGCCCCCTATGGCGAGGACAGCGACGAGCAGGTCACCGTGACCATCGGCACCCAGCGTTTCCATGGCCGGCGCGAGCTGGACTGGGCGGGCGGGCAGCTGAAGGCCGTCCCCGTGCTCGCCGTGTCCTGGTACGATGTGGCCTACGAGGGCTCGTCCGACCGGCGCCAGACCACGATGGGCGGACTCCGCGCGGAGTACACCCGTGGTCGGCCGTGGGAGCGCCTGACCGCCGGGCTCGACAGCGAGGCGGGCACCTACCTGGTCACGGTCGACGACTACACCGCCGACACCTTCTTCACCTCGCTCGACCCCTACGTGTCCCGGCGTTGGGGCCGCGACCGCACCATCGAGCCCGGCTTCCGGCTGGAGACCCTGCGGCTCCGCGACCAGGGATGGCGTGTGGGTCCTTCCCCGCGGGTGAACGCGTCGGCGCTCTTCGGCGAGCGCCACGCCGTGCTCGGGAACGTGGGCATCTACCACCAGTACCCGCCCCTCGACATCGCGACGGGCTTCCCCGCGGGCCAGTACATGGAGCTCGAACGTTCCTGGGGTCCGGGGCTCGGCTACCGCCTGCTGCTCGACCGGATGGTCTTCGAGACCGACGTGTACTACCGCCGGGCCGACCGCATCACGACCTTGGAGCTCGACGGCACCGTGGCGCAGGGCGACGGCCACGCCTACGGCTGGGAGAACCTGCTGCGCTGGGAGGCCGGGCAGGTCAGCGCCTGGACCAGCTACACCTACAGCCGGTCGTTCCGCCGTGAGGCCTTCGTCGCGGACTACCACCCCCACCGCTACGACCAGCCCCACCACGTGGTGCAGGTCGTGAGCTGGTCGCTTCCGCGCCAGTGGACCCTCGCCGCTCGGATGCGCTACGGCAGCGGCTACCCGTGGGATCCCGAGGTCACCCCCGACAGCGAGAAGGACGACGACTTCTTCGACCTGCTCAGCCAGCAGGAGTACCTGCTGCTGGACGACGAGAACGGCCGACTGCAGCCCTTCCACGGGGTCGACGTGAAGGTGTCGAAGCAGGCGATCTACAAGACCTGGCGGCTCGACTTCTACCTGGACTTCCAGAACGTGTACGGGCGGCGCGTGCCGGAACCCGTGATTACGGGTATCGATGACAGCGACACCCTGTACACCATGGGCTGGCCCACGTTCGTCATCTTCGGCGTCAAGGGCGTGTTCTGGCCTGGTGCGTGAGCGCACAATCCGGAGGTTTTCGTGGAGGATTCCGCAACCGTCGACACCTCGGTCGACCAGATCCAGACCCTCTTCGACGCGCAGCGCAAGGCCTTCCGGGCCGAGCCGAAGCGCCCCCTGCAGGCCCGGGTCTCCGATCTGAAGCGGCTGTTGAAGGCCGTGAAGGCCGCCCAGTCCGAGGTCACCGCCGCGATCGAGGCGGACTTCGGCATCCGCAGCCACCACGAGACCCTGGGCGCCGAGGTCTTCACCTCCACCGCCATGATCAAGCACACCCTGGGACACCTGAAGGAGTGGATGGACGACGAGGAGGTGGAGATCGCGCCCACCTTCCAGCCCGCGAAGGGCCGCATCGTCAACCAGCCGCTCGGCGTGGTAGGCATCATCAGCCCCTGGAACTACCCCTTCCAGCTGGCCATCCAGCCCCTGGTCGCGGCGCTGTCCGCCGGCTGCCGGGTGATGATCAAGCCGAGTGAGCTCACGCCGAAGCTGGCGGAGCTGCTCAAGAAGATGCTGGGTGAGCTCTACCCGGAGGACCAGGTGTGCGTGGTCACGGGCGGGCCGTCGGTCGGCGAAGCCTTCTCGGGCCTTCCCTTCGACCACCTGCTGTTCACCGGCTCCACCCGCCTGGGCAAGATCATCATGCGGGCCGCGGCCGAGAACCTCACCCCGGTCACGCTGGAGCTCGGGGGCAAGTCGCCGTGCATCCTGCACGACAGCTTCCCGGTCGCGAAGTTCGCCGAGCGCGTGGTGTACGGCAAGCTCCTCAATGCGGGCCAGACCTGCGTGGCGCCGGACTACCTCCTGGTGCCCGACGGCAAGGTCGACGCCGTGGTCGCTGCCATCGAGAAGGAGGTCGCGCGCTGCTACCCGAAGCTCATCGACAACCGCGACTACACCGCGGTCATCGCGCCTCGCCACCGGAAGCGCCTGCTCGCGCTGGCCGCCGACGCGGCCGAGAAGGGTGCGCAGGTCAGGGTGATGAACCCCGCGGGCGAGGAAGAAGGCGACGGCAGGAAGATGCTGCCCCGCGTGGTCACCGGCGTGACCGACGACATGCACCTGATGCAGGAGGAGATCTTCGGCCCCATCCTGCCGATCGTGCCCTACACGGAGCTCGACGAGGCGGTGGCCTACGTGAACGACCGCCCCCGGCCGCTCGCGCTCTACTACTTCGACCGCAACAAGAAGCGGCAGCAGCAGGTGGTCACCGAGACCTGCTCGGGTGGGGCCTGCCTGAACGAGACCATGATGCACGTGGCGCAGGACAACCTGCCCTTCGGCGGCGTCGGACCGTCGGGCATGGGCGCGTACCATGGCAAGCAGGGCTTCGACACCTTCACGCACAAGAAGTCCGTGTTCCAGCAGAGCCGCATGAACGGCGCCAAGATGCTGGGGCCGCCGTACTCGGGCCTGCACGACACGCTGTTCAAGGTCCTGATCTGAGACGGGGTCAGGGAATGTCGACCACGTAGTCCACGGCTTCACCCGACCAGCCGCCCACCCGCAGCACGTAGCTGTTGCCCTGGGTGAGGTTGGCGCTGAAGCTCTCGGGCTGGGTGGTGCCGTCGGTGACCGACCCGGCGATGCCGACGCCGGTGCTCTCGTAGAGCGCCAGGTCGTAGTCGCTCACGGTCGAGTCCCAGGTGAGCGAGAACACGTGCTGGCCGCTGGTCCCGGCCTGAAACTGGATCCAGTCGATGTCGCCCGCGTAGGCGTCGACGCCATCGTTGGCGGCGAGGTAGATGTCGCCGCAGATCTGCATGGGCGGGGTGAGTCCACCGACGTTCTGGTTGTCGCCCCAGAGGTCGCCGATCTCCGACGCGGTGGCCGAGCTGCCCGAGAGGTGGAGGGAGTCGCTCGCTGCCGCGCTGTCGTTGCCGAGGGTGTCGGAGACGTAGGCCGACACGCTCACGGTGGTGCCCGCGTCGCAGCTCTCGCGGTCGAGGCGCACCGAGGCCACGTTGTTCGACCATCCCGAGAGGTCGGTCGGGATGGTGAAGGTCTGCGTGCCCGAGTTGGTGGCGATCACGACCTGGCCACCGACGAGATCGTCGTCGGGGTCGGAGAGGGTCAGATCGACGTCGATGGTGGCGTTGGACTCGCTGAGCGTGAGGTCGGTGATGGTGGGCGACTGCGGCGTGGGCTCGGACGGTCCGGAGTCGCCGCCGTCACCACCACTCCCGCCGCCGTCGTCGTCGTCGTCGTCGTCGTCGCCTTGGAGGTTCTCGAGCCCGTCGGTGTCGGCGCCCTGGTTCAGGGTCTCCAAGCCCACGCCACCGGCGCAGGCCGAGAGCCAGCACAGAGGGACGACGCAGAGCACCAACCGGGACACGCCCCCAGTCTACTCGCCCGCGGCCCCGGGCTGGAGGTCGGCGGCGTACGTTCCGACGCCGATCAGGAGGGGGAGGGCTCGCTCGTAGCGCCGCCCGAGCGCCTGGTTCGCCGCTGCGAGGGCGAGCACGATCGCCAGGGGACCACCCGCCGAGGCCGCTACCCCGGCGCCCGCCTGGATCGGCCGCCACCACTTCGCCACCGGCGGGACCAGCGGCAGCAGCCGCCCGATCGGCCCCGCACCCAGCTTCAACACCGCCGCGCCGAGGTGCGTAGCGCCGAGCGACGCGCTGGCACCGCCCAGCGACAGGCCGCTCAGGAGCCAGGGGTTCTTGAGCTGCTTGGCGACCTCTTCGGGCAGGCCGTCGGCCAGGGTCTGCGCGGTCAGCGCGAGCTGCTCCGTCAGCGCGCCGAGCCGCTGCACGGCGTCCTCCGGGGCGAGGTCCACCTCGAGCTTGGCGGCCAGGACGTCGACCATCTGGTCGAGCGTGGTCGTGTCGACGACGTAGCCGAGCGGTGTGCACCACGCCCACCAGAGCAGCGACGCGATGCGTTCGTGGTGGGGGTCGTCGTTCGGTTCCTTTCCGGACAGCGCCAGCAGGCTCTGCAGCTGCGCGTCGTCCAGGCGGCTGAGGCGCCGCGCGAGGTCGTGGCGGGTGACGGGCATCGTGGTCTCCTGGCACCTCGCCGACACACCAGCGCCTGGTGCGCTTCCGTGGTCGTTTCGCCGCCCCTACGATAGCCAACCGCACCGGGAGCGCGCATGGCCGAGCTGAAGGGCTCGCAGACCCACGACAACCTGCTCGGCGTCTTCGCCACGGAAGCCCAGGCGCAGGTCCGCTACAGCTACTTTGCCCAGATCGCGGAGATCGAGGGCTACCACCACGTCGCCGACACCCTCCGCGAGCTGGCGGAGGCGGAGACCCTGTACGCGCATGGGCACCTCGACTACCTCCGGCAGGTGGCGGACCCGGCCACCGGGCTGCCGCTCGGCGAGACGGAGCGCAACCTCCAGGCGGCGCTGATGAGCGATGCGATCGGACAACGCGAGACCTACCCGGCGTTGGCCCGGACCGCGCACGCCGAAGGCTTCCCCGACGTCGCCTCGTGGTTCGAGACCCTCGCCAAGGCCAAGCGCTCCCACGCCCAGCGCCTGCGCGACGCGCTCGAAGGCAAGACCGCCAGCGAGGCACCGTGAGCAGCGACTCCTACACCGCGGCCCAGATCGAGATCCTCGCCGGCCTCGAGGCCGTCCGTCGCCGGCCCGCGATGTACGTGGGGTCCACGGGGCCCCAGGGTCTGCATCACCTGGTCTTCGAGGTGGTCGAGAACAGCATCGACGAGTCGCTGGCGGGTCACGCCAGCCACATCCACGTGGTGCTCCACGCAGACGGCGGCTGCTCGGTGGAGGACGACGGTCGCGGCATCCCGGTCGATCCCGTGGCCGACGACGGCCGACCGGCGTGCGAGGTCGTGATGACCACCCTGCACGCCGGCGGCAAGTTCCGCCAGGGCGCCTACGCCTTCTCGGGCGGGCTGCACGGGGTGGGGGTCAGCTGCGTGAACGCGCTGTCGTCCTCCACCACCCTCGACATCTGGCGCGACGGGCAGCACCACCGCCAGGCCTTCGCGCGCGGGTCGGTCACCTCGGAGGTGGTCGTGGTCGGCCCCTCGGACCGCACCGGCACCCGCGTGCACTTCGTGCCCGACACCGCGATCTTCGGCACGACCTTCGACGCCGCCCTGTTGTCCCGTCGCCTCGAGGAGCTCGCGTTCCTCCACCCCGGCGTGTCGCTCCGGCTCGAAGACCAGCGCACCGGCACCGACACCACCTGGTGCTACGCGTCGGGCATCGTGGGCTTCGTCGCCCACAAGAACGCCGAGCGCGTGGCCCTGCACCGGGAGCCCATCCACCTCACCGACGAGCACGAAGGCATCGTGGTGGAGGCCGCGCTGCAGTGGACCACCTCGTACAACGAGGACCTGTCGAGCTTCGTGAACTCGATCCACACGCCGCAGGGCGGCAGCCACGCCGCGGGCCTGCAGGCTGCCCTCACCCACGTGATCAACGGCTACGCGGAAGAGCGGCGGCTGCTGGACCGCGGCGCCGGCGAGGACATCACCGGCTACGACATCCGCGAAGGGCTCACCGCGGTGCTCTCGATCCGCATGCCGGATCCGGAGTTCCAGGGTCAGACGAAGAGCCTGCTCTCGAGCCCCGAGGTCGCCGACAAGGTCGAGCGGGTCATCGCCGGTGGCCTGCGGGCCTTCCTCGAGGCCGAGACCGAGGTCGCCCTGCGCGTGGTCGGCAAGGCGCTGGAGGCGTCTCGGGCGCGGCTCGCGGCGCGGCGGGCGAGCGAGCGAGCGCACTACCAGGTGGTGGATCCCAAGGTCAGCGAGGAGGTCTACCAGGAGCAGTTCGGGATCCGTTCCAAGAACTGGCACGACAGCTGCACCTGGCTCACGCATGGCGATCTGCTGGATCTGCACGGCTCGCGCTACGACGGCCCGGAGGACGGCGTGCTGCTCGACGTCTGCTGTGGAAGCGGCGTGGTCGGCAACAGCTTCCGTGGGCGGGTGGGGAAGATCGTCGGGCTCGACCTGACCCCCCAGATGATCGCGAAGGCCAGGACCCGTCTCGACGAGGTCCACCAGGGCAACGTCTACGACATCCCCTTCCCCGACAACACCTTCGACGCGGTGTGCACCCGTGAGGTGCTCCACCTCCTGCCGCGCCCGGAGCGTCCGGTGGGCCAGGTGTTCCGCGTGCTCAAGCCCGGCGGCCAGTTCGTGGTCGGGCAGATCCTGCCGTACGGGGAGGACGACGCGGCCTGGATGTTCCGCATCTTCAAGAAGAAGCAGCCCCTGTTCTTCAACAACCCGCTGCCGGAAGACTTCTTCGCGATGCTCGAGGGCGCCGGCTTCGTGGACATCCAGATGGCGGAGACCCACGTCTGGGAGAGCATCGACCTCTGGATCGACACCCACGAGACCACGAGCCTCCACCGCCACGAGATCCGGCGGCTCTACTACGACGCTCCCGAGGAGGTACGCCGCATCCACCCCTTCGAGGTCAGCCCGGACGGGAAGATCCGCGACTGCTGGCGGTGGTGCGTCTTTTCTGCACGGAAGCCGCAGTAAGCGCTCATGTGGCGCGGCGGCGTGGCCGTACACCGGGACACTGGAGCTCTCCTTGTCCCGACGCATCACGTCCACCGGCACCCACACCCCACCGCGCACGGGCTCCTGGCCTTCATCGCGCGTCGCCCGGCACATGCGCCGCGACGAGGTGGCCGCAGCGGCGGCGTTCAGCGAGCGCCGGATCGGCCCGCGGCCCCTGGTGCTCAGGGATCCGACCGACGCTCCGCTGCCTCATGGGCTGGCCCCCGAGCGCTCCTACCAGCGCCCGGCGCCCCCGCTGGCGGACACGCCCGTGCCGGGCGCAGTCGTGCCCGCCCTCCCCGGTTGGGGCCCGGACGAGACGCCCTACCCGGCAGGCCTGTTGCGCTGGGCGGGGTGATCAGCCCTCGGGTGGCCGGTTGAGCGCCGCTGGATCGGCCAGCCGGCTCAGGGCTCCCTTGGCCAGCTTGCCCGCCTGGCGGCCATCGACGATGCGGTGATCCAGGGTGCCCGTCAGCGGCAGGATGTCGCGGATGACGATCTGTTCGTCCCGCACGACCGGGCGCCGCTCGGCCCGTCCGATCGCGATGACGATCGGCACGTTGGCGGCAGGCATCAGCGCGGCGTACCCGCTGTTCAAGCCGAACACCCCGATGTTGGTGAGCAGGATGGAGCCGAAGGTCTCGCTGTCGAGCTTCGGGAGCGGCACGCCGAGCTCGTGGGCCGCGAACCGCAGGGTCTCGAACACGGGCTTCCGAAGCGGCCAGGGGATGCGCCCGATGGCGTTCTTCCTGTCGGCCTTCGGGGTCATGGCACGCTTGGCCTGCGCGCGCTCGGCGACCTCCTCGGCCATCTGGCTGGCGGTCTTGTGGTGAGCCCGGCGCACCACCATCGCGGCGAGGTTCGTGTCGCCCGCGTCGACGGGGAGCAGCACGCCGACGTCCTTCCGGGGGTGGATGCGACCCCGCCGCACGAAGGAGTTGAGCTCGGGCGCGTCGAAGGCCAGCGTGCGGGCGAAGGCCGTCGCGACGAGGTGGGTGAGCGTGAGGCGCTCGCCGGCTTCCTTCCGCTGCCGCATGTAGTCCACGCAGGCGGTGACGTCGGCGTCCATGTGACCGAACACCCGGCAGTCGCGGGAGCGGTCGTAGATCGCGGTCGCCATGAGGCGCCAAGGCGTGTTCAGTCGGTCGGCCATGGGGCACCGTACACGCTGCGCGGTTTGCTCAGCCGGCGACGGGCGGCAGCACGATCTCGGCCGCGGGTTCGCGGAGGTTGTAGCGGCTGGACATGGCGTGGCCGTAGGCGCCGGCGACGTCGATGAGCAGCACGTCGCCCTCCACGGTGTCGGGCAGGCGCCGGTCCCAGCCCAGGGTGTCACCGGACTCGCAGATCGGACCCACCACCTGCACGCGCCGCGTGCCGGGCTGGCCCTGCCGAGACAGGTTGACGATCGGATGGGCTGCGCCGTACAGCGCTGGCCGGATCAGGCTGTTCATGCCTGTGCCGATGCCCACGTAGCGAACGGGGCCCTTGTCCTTGAGCTGGGTGACGGGTGCGAGGAGGACGCCGGCTTCGGCGACGAGGTACCTCCCGGGCTCGATCCAGAGATCGAGGTCCGGGTAGGCACCGCAGACCTCGGCGAGCGAGTCGTCCAGGGCGGCCAGGTCCAGCGGCGCGCCGCCGGTCTCCGGGACGCCGAGGCCCCCGCCGAGGTCCAGGACGCGGACTTCCGGGAAGAGGCTGCGTGCATGCAGCAAGGCCATGGCGGTGTCCCGCCAGCCTTCGGGGTCGAGCACACCGCTGCCCGCGTGGGCGTGCAGGCCGATCACGGTCACGCCGTGCTCCTTGGCGAGCTCGGCGAGCCGGGGCAGTTGGTCGGCCGACACCCCGAACTTGGAGCGCGTGCCGGCGGTGCGGACGTGGTGGTGGTGGCCGCGTCCGCGCCCGGGATCGATGCGCACGAAGATCGCGCGCCCGGCGAAGAGGTCTCCCCACTGTTCCAACGGGTGGAGGTTGTCGAGGGTGACGTTCACCCCGGCCTCGAGCCCGAAGGCGTAGTCCTCGCGCGGCGCGAAGTTGGGTGTGAACAGCACCTTCTGGCGGTCCAGCTGTGGGAAGCGCTCCAGCACCAGGCGGAGCTCGCCGGGCGACACGGTCTCAAAGCCCAGCCCGGCGCGGTAGAAGCGGTCGAGCACCCCGGGGTGCGGGTTGGCCTTCACCGCGTAGAGCACCTGCCGCACCGACGACAGCCCGAGCAGCCGGATCGCCGCCCCGTCGAGGCTCGCCTCGTCGTAGACGTAGAGCGGTCCCCGTTGGGTGGCGAGCGAGCAGAGCTCTTCGGCGCGGGCCAGCCACCAGCGCGCGCTGGGGGCGGGGGTCTGGCGCGCCTCGAAGGTCTCCTCCCAGGCGGGTCCCAGGCTCTCGTCCTCGTCGGAGAACAGCAGGCCATGGAGCCTGCTGACCAGCCGGTCGGCCTGGTCCTCGTCCACGACGAAGGTGAGGTTCAGATCGCTGGCCGCCTGGCACACCAGGTGGATGCGGTGTTCCTCGAACAGCTCGAGCGCGGGCCCCAGCCTGTGGAGCACGCTGCGGATGTTGCGGCCGACCAGGCTCACGGCCGCGCAGGGTCCGATGGGGCGTGCCCGGCAGTGTTCACCGAGCTCGTCGAGCAGGCCCTCGAGCTGGCTGTCGAGGTCGTTCGCGGCGGGGTCGAGCGACACCGTGACGTTGAGCTCCGAGGTGGAGACGAGGTCGACCGACAGCCCCCGCCGCTGGAAGCACGCGAACACGTTGGCCAGGAAGCCGACCTGCTGCCACATGCCGACGGTCTCCATCGACACCAGCATCTGCCCGCGCCGGGTGGCGATGGCCTTGACCCCGGTGCCCGCGGACTCGCTCGCCGCGACGAGCGTTCCCTCCGCCTCCGGTCGGCGGGTGCTGTGCAGCTCGAGCGGGATGTTGCCCGCGCGCAGGGGCGGGATGGCGCGAGGATGGAGGGCCTTGGCACCGGTCGAGGCCAGCTCCTGGGCCTCGTCGTAGTCGAGCGTGCGCAGCAGACGGGCGGTGGGGATCCCGCGGGGGTCTGCGGTGTAGAGCCCGGGCACATCGCTCCAGAGCTCGCAGCGGGCAGCTCCCAGCCGGCCGGCCAGCACGGCGGCCGAGGTGTCGCTGCCCCCGCGCCCGAGGAGCACGGTGCGCCCCTCCGGATCGCGGGCGATGAAGCCCTGGGTGACGAGCACGGCGTGCGGCAGCGCGTCGAGCTCCGCCACGAGCGCCGGATCGAGGGTGTGGGTGCAGTGGGCCGAGAGGATGCCGCGCACCCCCGGCTCGGGGTTGGCGATCAGCAGGTCGCGCGCGTCGAGCCACCCGCAGTCCAGCCCGCGGTCGCGCAGGAAGGCGGTCCCGAGGCGGGTGGACAGCAGCTCGCCGCGGGCCATCAGGCGTGCCTTCACGCGGGGGGACGACTCGCCGAGCAGCGACGCGCCGAGGGCCAGGCGTTCGAGCGCCTGCAGGTCGGGACGAGCCCCTTCGAGGTCGACGCCCAGCGCCTCGGCGTGCGCGGCATGCCGATCCTCCAGGTCCCGGAGCAGGGGTGCGTGGCGCCCGGCGGCGGCCTCGGTGGCGAGGGCGTCGAGCAGATCGCTCACCTCGCTCAGGGCCGAGCACACCACCACGGGACGGAGGCCCTGCGCGATGCGGGCGCGGACCACGGCCTCGATGGTGCGCCAGCTGGGCAGGCTGGAGACGCTGGAACCACCGAACTTGAGCACGACGTAGGGCATCTGGGGAGCTATCCGGTCCCGATTGCCGGGTGCAGAAGCGCAGCTTCGGCGCAGGCACGAAGGTTCCGGAGACGCTGTTCGATCCTCGGTCCGGCGCTTAGCAAGGAGGCCGTTAGGTTCTCCTCTTCGCTCGGAGCCCGCCATGTCCTTCGTCGCCGCTGCCCGTCCCCTCACCGCCGTCGCGCCCGACGAGCGCGTGGCCTACCTGAAGAAGGTGCTCGCCTGGACCGCAGGCGGCCTCATGCTCTCGGCCTTCTCGGCCGTGGCGATGATGGCCGTGATCACGGCCGTGCCCGCGCTCTGGAACCAGACCGCGCAGCTCGTGATCATCCTCGGCACGTGGGCGATCGCCCAGTTCGTGTGCCGGTCGATGGTCTTCGGGTCCGCGAAGGTGCCCGGCTTCCTGCTCGCCGCCGTCGCGGAGGGCATCGCCATCGGCTACCTCCTGCTCGCGGCGATCACGCTGGGCGCCGCCAGCGGCAACCCGCTCGGGCTCGTGTCCACGGCGATGGTGCTCACCGGGCTCACCGCCGGCGGCATGGCCGCCTACGTGTGGACCAGCCCCAAGGACTTCTCGATGCTGGGGGCTGGCCTCGCCGCCCTGTCGGTCCCGATGTTGATCCTGATGGCCATCACCTTCGTCTTCCCGAGCTTCCTGGGTGGCTTCGTCGGCACGGTGGTGGCCGGGGTCTTCGTCGCCTTCTCCGCAGGCGCGCTGCTCTACCAGATCAACGCGGTCATCCACCAGCTCCGCACCGACCAGCACATGGAGGGCGCCTACCTCATCACGATGGGCATCCTGGTGCTGTTCTGGAACCTGCTGGTCTTGCTGATGAAGCTCCGGGGCGGGCGCCGCTGACCGCTCGTGGAGCGCTCCTTGTCCCTGGACCGTCCCTTCGATGCGAAGGCCACGCTCAGCGGCCTGTGCACCGGGGGCCGAGACCCGACCACGCGCCTGCGCCGCGTGGCGGGCGGTTGGAGCTTCGAGCGCGCGTCCCGTACACCCGAAGGGCCCGCCAGCCTCCAGCTCGTGATCGGCGACGGTGAGGTGCGCGCCCGCGCCTGGGGCGACGGCGGGTCTTGGATGCTGGACGCCGTGCCCGGGCTGCTCGGCGAGCATGACCACCCGGAGGACTTCCAGCCCGCCTCGCGCTTCTTCTGGGATCTGCACCGGCGCAACGAGGGGGCGCGTCTCCCTCACTACCCGCGGGTGGTGGAGCAGCTCGTGCCCACGGTGCTCCAGCAGCTCGTCACCTTCCAGGAAGCCCAGCGCGGCTTCGCGCTCTTGGTGCGACGGCACGGCGAGCCGGCACCGGGTCCCCTGGAGCTGTGGTTGCAGCCGTCGGCGCGCACCCTCACCCGCATGGCCTTGGCCGCGTTCACGCCGCTCGGGATCCTGCTGAAGCAGGCCAAGGCGGTGCAGGCGGTGGCCGCCCGGGCCAGCCGGATGGAAGAGGCCGCCCGGATGGACGACGACGCCTGTGCCCGACGGTTGATGGCGCTGCCCGGCATCGGTCCCTGGACCGCCGGGACCGTGATGCTCCGGGGCCTCGGACACGCCGACGCCGTGCCGATCGGCGACTACCACCTGCCCAACCAGGTGGCCTGGGTGCTCGCCAGACAACCTCGCGCCGACGACCGGCGGATGCTGGAGCTCTTGGAGCCCCTGCGCCCGCACCGAGGCCGGGCGGTGATGCTCTTGATGCGTTCGGGCATCTCGGCACCAGCGTACGGACCGCGGATGCCCATCAGGCCGCTGCCCACGCCCTGACGCGGTGTAGGCTGCGCGCGGGAGGTTCCATGCTGCTCGTCGTGCTCCTCGCCTGCTCCGACAAGGCCCAGGACACCCAGGTCCCCGCCGAGACCGACGTCGACACGGACGCGGACACGGACACCGACACCGACACGGACACGGACACGGACACGGACACCGACAC
>CAZSAT010000028.1:0-63561 GCA_964604675.1 uncultured Enterobacterales bacterium | reverse complement strand
GAAGGGCAAGCGAAGGGGAGATGAGGTCGCGGCGCCCGCGCCGCAACCTCATCAGCGCCAGCGAAGCGGAGATGAGGTCGCGGCGCTCCCAACCATCCGGGGGGGGTCAGCGCGCCAAGGGCGCGCGTAGGGGGGCCATCGAGGGCCCCCCTTCAGGAAACCGACTCGGTCCCCTGAGTGCCCGAAGGGCAAGCGAAGGGGAGATGAGGTCGCGGCGCCCGCGCCGCAACCTCATCAGGGCAAGCGAAGGGGAGATGAGGTCGCGGCGCCCGCGCCGCAACCTCATCAGATCCCGTTCTCGCACACCTCGCTCATGCGCTCACTCGACGAGAGGGACTTGTTCACCGCGTAGTTCAGCACGAACGCGTCGTCCGGCTCGAGCCCGGCACCCACGGGCTGTGCCCACACCGCCAACATGCGCAGCGTCTTTCCACCGCTCCGTTCGACGTTGATCTCCACGCTGTAGGTCTGCAGCAAGCCGTTGTCTCCGGCGTCCCCCCAGACGGCGGCGGCGTGCCACGTGAGGATGGCGAAGGCGCTGAACACCTCGTCGCCGATCTCGTACGCGCCATGCCGGAAGTCGAGGTTCATCTGGTAGGCCGGCAGATCCGCGAACAGCACCGGCGAGGGGTCGACCAGGTTCTCGGTGAGGAGCAGCGTGCGCTCGTAGGGAGCCGCGTCGAAGCCGTCCTCGAAGGGCAGGAGCGCTTCCTCGATCGCGTCGTACTCACCCGACGACGACGCGCCCTCGTAGGCCTCGCGGCTCGTCACATAGGTCCGCTCGTAGCCTTCCCAGTCGTCGGTGAAGATGGTGTCCTGGTCAGCCCGCATGAGCCACTCCTCGGACTCCGTCCAGCTGCAGTTCATCTCGGCCAGGCTGACGACACCGGCGGCGGCTCCGACGTCCCGGGCCTCCCAGGTGTCGCTGTCGGGATCGACCAGGAGCTCGTCGTCGAGTGGCAGCGCCGCCACGTCGTCGTTGCTCAGGTCGCCGACCGTGAAGGCTTCGGTGTTGTCGGTGGTGGCCGATTCGCCGACCAGCTCGTGGCCCTCGTCGTCGAACCACTGCATGAAGCCCTGCACGCCGGCCTGGAAGGTCGCGTCGTCGCTGTAGAACTCGCGCACGAGATAGCTCGACGCAGCGTCGAGGCCTTCGGGTGCCGGCGGGGGCGGCGAGCAGGCGATGAGTGCGAAGATCATGGGGGCTCCTCAGGCCGGATGTGGCCAGGCAGGGAGGTCGGGACGGCCCGCGCGCAGGCGCTCGGCCGGATCGTAGGGGCAATGGCGGCAACCGTTGCCGCAGCACGAGCCACGGGCGGCCAGGCCGACGCTGGTCATCACGAAGAGGCCGTTGTCCGGATCGACGTAGCCCGCGTCGCCTCGAGCGCAGGCGGCCGCGTGCAGCGCCAGGCAGCGACGGCTCGGCTCCGCCATGTCAGGAGCGCCGCCAGCGGAGCGGCTTGGGCAGGAACCTCACGCGACCCTCGTCCTGGTAGTGGCCGGCGCCACCGTACACGGTGGTGGTGGGGGTTCCCTTGTGGAAGACGACCTGTCCGATGGGGGTGCCGACGGCCAGCGGCACCACCGACCGACCGGCGATGCGCACCTCCAGCGCCCACCGGCTGTGGTACCCCACATCGCCCAGGCCTGCGCACAGAGCCACGGTCAGGCCCTGCCGACCGAAGGTCGACTTGGCCTTCATCTCCGGGATGATGGAGGTCTCGGACGCCGGGCCTGCACGGGACCCGATGCGTTCCAGGGTCGTCGCCAGGTAGAAGTGCCCCGGCTCCAGGAGGAACACCGGGGCCTCGTCGGGGACCACGTCGAGGGCCCAGCCAGGCGCGGGCGGAATGCCCTCCCAGCTCTGCGTGCGCACATCGCGCGCGAACACCGGAGGCACACGCTCCCAGAGGCTGTCGTCGGGGCGGTACAGGTCGCGAAGGCCGTAGTTGCCGTGCATCCGGTACAGCTCCGGGCCGAGCCGCACGTCCACCGAGTTGGGGTTCACCAGGGCTTCGTCGAAGGGATCGATGACGATCCGCCCGAGCTCCAAGGCCTGGAGGATGGCTTCGCGGCAGAGAATCATGCGGCGTGGGTAACCGCCTGCGCCGGACTACCGAAGCTCGGCCAGGGCATGGGTGATGACGGGACGTCCCGCCTGGTTCTGCACGATCAGGTCCACGCGACCCTCGCCCGGCCAGCCGCGCACCGTCAGCGTGTCCCCCGGCACCACCATGCCCGCGAAGCGCACCTTCAGCCGAGCAAGCCGCTCCACCTGCCCGCCGCACGCCTGCTGGACCACGGCCTGACCCAGGACCGCCATGGAACACAGGCCGTGCAGGATCACCCCAGGCAGCCCCACCTTCTTCGCGAAGGACGAGTCGAGGTGGATGGGGTTGTCGTCGGCGCTCGCCGCCGCGTAGCGAGCTGGGAGGTCCCTGGAGATCGTCCGGTGAAGCACCACCGAGGGCTCGCCCTCCGGCAGCCCGATGGGCTTCCTCGGCCCTCTCTTCCCCTTGGGCGCATCGGCTCTAGGAGCGCGGATGAAGTACCCGCTGGTGGCCTCCACCACCGTGTCGTCCCCCACCCGGAGCACCTGGCGGTTCACCAGCAGCTCTCCCGAGGACTTGCTCTCGATGGCTGCTACCTCTGCGGTGGCCACCACGGCCTCGCCCGGATGCAAGGCGCGGTGGAAGACGATGTCCTGCTCGCCGTGCACGAGCCGCGTGAAGTCGCAGCCCACCCCAGGGTCCAGGATGAGCTGCATCGCCACGCCATGAAAGGGCCGCACGCACAAGAGCGGCGGACACACCAACCCCTCAGCGACCTCCGCGTTCGGATCGTCGGTGGCTCGGGCGTAGGCGAGCGCGAGGTCCGCCGACAGGGTCAGCGGCTCCGAGGTCCAGGTGCGTCCGAGGGCGGCGTGGTTCAGGCTCACGTCAAGCTCCGTGGGTGGCGAGCCAGCGTGGTGCGTGTCAAGGATGACCCCAGGAGACGCGCGATGGCTCGCGACGGCATACCGCTGGTCGACCTCAGGGACCACCTGTCCACCGGAAGGCGGCGGGCGTTCGTGCGCGCCCTCGGCCAGGGGCTCGAGGCGTTCGGCTTCGTGGCCGTGCGCGGCCACGGCATCTCGCCCAACCTGCTCGCCGTCGCCTACGACACGGCCAGCAAGGCCTTCGCCCTCCCCGACGCCGTGAAGCGCGGGTACGAGACCCCGGAGGACGGGCGCCAGCGTGGCTACACCAGCTTCGGCGTGGAGCACGCCAAGGACGTCGAGCTCCCGGACCTGAAGGAGTTCTGGCACGTCGGCCGAAGCCTCGCACCCACGCACCCGCTGCACCGAAGCGGCGACGTCCCCGCCAACCTCTTCCCGCACGAGGTCCCCGACTTCGCGCTGGTCTACGAGGCCTTGTTCCAGGACCTCGAGCTCTTCGCGAACCGGCTGCTCGAGGCGGTCGCCGAGTACCTCGAGCAGCCCACGGGCTACTTCGCCGACATGGTGCGCGATGGCAACAGCGTGCTCCGCGTCATCCACTACCCGCAGGTCGAGGGGTCGCTGCAGGGTGCCGTGCGCGCCGCGGCCCACGAGGACATCAACCTCCTCACCGTGTTGCCCGCGTCCACGCGACCGGGGCTGGAGGTCAAGACCCGGGATGGCCGATGGATGCCCGTCAACACGCCGCCCGACGTCATGATCTGCGACACGGGCGACATGATGGAGTTGCTCACTGCCGGCCGCATCAAGGCGACAATCCACCGCGTCGTGAACCCAGAAGGGCACGACGGCGGGCGGCTCTCGATGCCGTTCTTCCTCCACCCCCACCCGGACCACGTGCTCGAGCCCCTGGTCGCGGGCTACGCCGAGCCCCGCCCGACCCGGGAGTTCCTCATGGAGCGGCTGGCCGCCATCGGCGTGGCCTGAGGCTGGTCAGAGCCCGGCGTTGCCGCCGCTCGGCACGATGTACACCGTCGACGCTGTGTACGGCGACCCGACCAGTAGGTCCGGGTAGCCGTCCCCCGTCAGGTCGTCGGCTGCGCCCGTCTTCGGCCAGCCGAGGTACTCGTAGGTGGTGGAGCCCTGCACGGCGCCCCAGGCGTCGCTCGTGTCGAGGGTTCCGGTGACCGGGCCCTGGAACAGGAACGCGCTGCCGGCATCCTCGGCCAGGCTGTCCTGGTACGAGTTGCCGAGTGCGAGGTCGCCCACGCCGTCGCCATCGAGATCGCCGACATGCGCCACGACCTCGCCGACGTACTGGGTGTCTTCCACGCTGCCGATGACGCCATCGGCGTCCGCGTCGGTCAGGTCGCCCGTGAACGGACCGTGGAAGACGTAGACAGCGCCACCCGAGCTGTGGTTGAGCGCCAGGTCGTAGTCGCCCACCACCACGTCGGCGTAGCCGTCGTCGTTGAGGTCGCCCCCCACGTCCGCGTCGTAGCCGAAGGTGCCGGCTCCGTCGCCGGTGAAGGCGACGTCGAGGTCGCTGCTGGCGAGCTCACCGCTGGCCGCCCCATCGTGCAGGTACACGGTGGCCGCACCCGCCGCTCCGATGAGCACGTCGTCGACCCCGTCGCCGTCGGTGTCTCCGGTGTTCAGCGTGGTGCCGAGCGCATCGCCCGTGGCGTCGCCGAGGATGGTGGCCTCGGCATCGTCCACACCGACCGATCCCGTGACCGGCCCGGCGAAGAGGTACACGGCGCCGTTGTCGTAGTCGTCGCCCAGCGCGTAGCCGGCGTTCTCGTAGGCGGCGCTGACCCAGAAGTCGTCGCTGCGGTCCTCGTTGACGTCGCCGGCCGGGGCCATCGCCCAGCCGAGGTAGCTGCCGGTGCCCGCGACGTCCGCCTCACCGCCCGGCGAGACGAGCCAGTGGTCGGACAAGGCACCGCTCCCAGTGAGCGCTCCGGTCACCAGGTACACCGCGCCACCATCAGCGTAGGAGCTGGCCGAGAGGTAGGCGCCGACCGCGAGATCGTCGAGGCCGTCGCCGTCGATGTCGCCGATGTTCACGACCCCGGTGCCCGCCAGCTCGTCGGCGTCGCCGCCGAGCCGTGCCCACGCATCCGACGCGCCGAGGTCGGCGGTGATCGGGCCGTTGTAGAGGTAGACGGAACCCGTGTTGCTCGCAGGTCCGTACGGCGTGGCGATCGCGAGATCCTCCTGACCGTCGTCGTCGAAGTCGGCGAGATCGAAGTCCCACCCGAAGTAGGTGTCCGTGGCGGAGATGGACAGAGCGCCCGAGGCAGGGATGTCTCCTTCGAGGGTGCAGCCCGTGGCCGCATCGTCACAGTTGTCGTCGATGCCGTTGCCGCACACCTCCGCCTCGCCCGGGTTCACGCGGGGCTGCTCGTCGTCGCAGTCGCCCGAGGCACTTCCGTACCCGCTGGGCTCGTCACACGCGACCACGGCGTCGTCCTCGTCGCCGTACCCGTCGCCGTCGGCGTCGGCGTACCAGGTCTCGCCCTCGTAGTCCGCACCGTCGCAGTCCTGGTCGACTCCATCCCCACAGACCTCCTCCGCGAAGGGGTTGACGCTCTTGTCGCCGTCGTCGCAGTCGCGCTGGTTCGTGGCCGTGCCGGAGACCGCCTCGCAGGAGGCCGTTCCCTCCTTGGCCGCAGCATCTCCGAAACCGTCGGCGTCGGCGTCGGCGTAGTAGATCACCGCGTCGGCGGCGTCGTCGTCGACGGCGTCGTTGCAGTCGTTGTCGAGCCCGTCGCACACCTCGACCGCGCCGGGGTTCACCGTGACGTCGTCGGGCTCGCAGTCTCCTCCCTCGAGGCTCCACACCGGGCTCGCGTTGCTCTCGCAGAAGCTGTCGGTGTCCTTGTCGTCCCCGTAGCCGTCGAGATCCGCGTCGTAGTAGTAGACCTCCCCGTCGGCCGCGTCCTCGTCCACCTGCCCGTCGCAGTCCTGATCCTCGTCGTCGCAGGTCTCTTCCCCGTCGGGGTGGATCGTGTCGTCGCCGTCGTTGCAGTCACCGCTGTCGGCCACGTAGAGCGACGGGGCATCGCACGCCTCGGTGGTCGTCTCGTCCTCTCCGAAGCCGTCCTGGTCGAGATCCGCGTACCAGGTGGTCGCGCCCTCGGCGCCCTCGCCGTCCGTGACACCATCGCAGTCGTTGTCGACCCCGTCGCAGACCTCCGTCGCGCCGGTGTTCACGGCCGCATCCTGGTCGTCGCAGTCGTCGACCGCCAGGTAGCCGTCGCCGTCGAGATCGTTGTCGGGGGTGTCCGCGGAGCAGTCGTTGTCGACGCCGTCGTAGGCGATCTCCTCGGCGTCGGGGTTCACCGAGGCGTTGTCGTCGTCGCAGTCCTCGGAGGCTCCGAAGCCATCGCCGTCGCCGTCGTCGATCGGGCCGGTGTCGTCGCCGCCGCCCTTGCAGGCGACCAGGGAGAGCAGGGAGAGGAAGGTGAGAGCGCGCATGGCGGCTTCCTACTGAACGGGGTTCTTGTTCACGATCTCCCAGCGGAGATCGAAGGTGAACTGCGCGCCCTCGTCGACCAGCTCGGGCGGAGGCGCCGGAACCGGGGAGGACTCGCGGATCGCCTGCAGCAACAGATCGTCGAGCTTGTCGGAGCCGCTGGACTCCGTGATGTGCACATCCTGCACGTTGCCGCCGTTGTCCACGGTGACGCTGGCCAGCATCTTGTATTCGGGCTTGGGCACCCGGATGTCGCGCGTCTGGGCGTGCATCAGCTCGGTCCAGCGGTCCTGGATGTGGCTGCCCACGTCCACGTGGTAGGCGCCTTCGTCGACCATCACGACCTCGCCCTCGATCGACATGAACCGCTTGCCCTGGTCGTAGTGCTCGAGGTCCATGCCGAAGTCCGGACGGCTCGGCCCCTTCTGCTGGCAGGCGGTGCACAAGGCGAGGATGGCGACGACGATGGTGGAGCGCATGCCTCCCTCTTTAGCAGGTGAATCACCGCCCTGCGCCGGTGGCGCTCGGGGACCTACCCGTCGGCGGCGGGCACGTCGCGCAGACGGGCGAGCATCGCTTCGATCGCGTCGACTGGCAGCTCGTGCTGGTGGCCCAGGCGGATCCAGCTCTCCAGCGCCAGCCGGGTCTGCGCGCCGACCTTGTCGAAGTGGTACGCGATGTAGGTCTCGAGGTCGAAGGGCACGACGCACGGACCGACCGTGGTGAGCATCCTGAGCAGCCAGGGTGTGGCGAAGATCGCGAGCGGTCCGGACCTCTGCCCCATGTAGGCGCCGGCGACCGCGACCGCTTGCTTGCTGCACGCCGAGGCCCAGTCGCTCCCCTCCCCCGCTCGAAAGTCCTCGAAGCTCCAGCCGCAGGCCTCCAGTGCAGCGACAGTGCTCAGCAACACCGCGCTCCCGCGGCCGGACTGGGAGGCCACCGAGCTCACCTTCTTCGCGGGCAGGCCGCCGGCCTTGAGCGCAGCCACGGTGCGGCCCGCATCGGGGCCCGAGAAGGGGGACGGCGCCCCGGGCGGGAACCAGTACATGATGCCAGGGGGTTCGATCTGCTCGCCAGGAAGTGGCGCCTGCCAGGCGATGAAGCCGATCATGGCCGAGAGCACCCGACCGTCGCCCACCAGGCCCTTCAAGCGGGAGGTGGTCTCGAGGCCCGGCACCGTGTTCACCACCTTGGCGCCGCCGCACGCCTCGAGGAACGGACCGAGCCACTCGCCCATCAGCGCGTTCTGGGGCACGCACAACCACACCTGGTCGAAGCTCGAGGCAAGAACCTCCTCGACCGCTGTGAAGACACCGAAGCCAGCGAAGCGCACCGCCTGCTTGGTCTCGTTGAGCGGGTAGACCCAGTAGCCCTCGCGCGCCTCCGCGGCGTACTTCTCGCGCACGAAGTAGTTCACGTCCCAGCCAGCCTTCTCGAGGTGGCGTCCGTAGACCTGGCCGACCGCGCCGGCGCCGACAATGAGCACGCGCATCAGTCGGCCTCGAGGTCGAAGGCCACGATCAGCACGCCGTCGGTCACGCCGACCTGCACGACCGTGCGTTCCGGGGTGAGGCGGTCACCGATGGGGATGTCGACCACCTTCAGGAGCTGGGGCCACGTGGCCCGCATCGCCGACGTGAGGGCGCGCTGCGTGCTGGTCGGCACCTCGCTCACCGCTCGCGCACGCAGGCTGCCTTTGAAGCGCATGTAGTTGTTGAGCCGTGGCACGTTGAACTTCGACTCCCGGTCGAACACGATCTCGATGGACTTGAAGTCCACCTCCACGTCGTGCTCGAGGAGCACCTCGATCACGGTGCCGAGCAGCAGCCGGCGGAACTGGTCCCACATGGACACCTCCTCGCGCGATCGCCCTAACGCCGCCCACGCGTTGCAGACGATATCCATGCTGCATGCTGACGTTCCTGCTCGCCTGTGCGTCCCACGTGCCACGGGCCCCCTCCTTCGACGACCCCAGCCTCGCCAAGTCCGGCAAGCAGGCCGTGGACCAGATGATCGACGCCTATGGAGGCCGGGAGGCCTGGCTCGCGCTCGGCGACGTGAGGGGCCAGTTCACCGACACCTGGGATCAAGCCTGGTTGGCCCCCTGGGAGGGAGGTGCGGTCACCGGCACCTTCACCTTCAACGCCGAGCTGGACAAGGGCCGACTGGACCTGCCAGGCGGCGAGGTCTGGGGCCACGACAGCGTGGAGGGCTGGATCGAGCGGGACGGGGAGCGCGTCTACAAGGGCTTGAAGGACGCGGAGTTCATGGTCCCGACCATCGCCTACTTCTTCCAGCTGCCTTTCCGGCTGGGCGACCCGGGCGCGCACGTGCAGTACCTCGGGCAGCATGTCACCGCGGATGGGCGGCGCCAGCACGAGGTCCTGGTCACCTTCGGCAGCGGCACCGGCAAGGTGCAGGACCGCTACCTGGCGCGCATCGACGCTCGGACCGGCGAGCTCGCCTACCTGGCCTTCACCGTGATGGACTCGGGGCGGCTCCCACAAGCCGACGCCACCTACACCGAGTGGCAGGACCTGGACGGGGTGCGGGTGCCACGGGTCATCGAGCTCGACGTGCTGCGACCCGGCGTGATCAAGGGGGATCTCCACACCATGATCTTCGAGGGCGTGCACGTGGCCGACGACTTCGATCCGATGCTCTACGAGAAGCCCGACGCTCGCTGACCGGCACCCCCCTGCAACCGTGGTGCAACCGCTTGCAGCGGAGGATCGTTGACACCTACCCGAGCTCCCGTGTAGAAGGCGCCCCCTTCGACACACCCCACCAAGCCGACCCTCGACGGGACGGCAAGGGAGTTCGACATGACGAGCATCCTGTTCTCGCTCGCGCTGACCGGTTGCAACCAGGACAAGGACGTCATCCAGCTCGACTGGGAGCTGGGCGAGTCCTTCCACCTGGCGGCCACCTACAAGCACGTGAACGTCAAGGCGACCACCTCGGCCGTCAGCCTCGACGGCGACGAGACCCCCAACTTCACCGAGAGCTGGTCCGACGAGGTCGTCTGGACCTACCAGGTGGTCGAGGCCGGCTTCACCCCCGAGAGCGGCGACAGCCTGCGTGGCTTCGTGCAGGACGACACCGACGAGACCCTGACGGTCATCAAGGCCACGATCGACGCCGACCTCAACCTCGACGAGGAAGTCCTCGAGGCCGACCCGGTGGTCTACATGGTCTTCCGCGAGGACCGCGACCGGCTCGCGGGGCTCGTCACCTTCGTCAACGTCGACGGGGAGCGCCAGGAGATCGCCTACTCGGCCAGTGACCTGAGCCGTTCCTACAACGTGCTCAGCCAGTCGATGCTGACCCTCGCTCCGACCTTCCTGGCCCCCTACGGCACCCGCTGGTCCGACACGAGCCTCACCCTCGAGAACGGCAGCCTGGTCGACTCGGTGTCGGGCGACGGCTACACCGACGTGCTCTTCGAAGGCGAGCTCGGCGGCGGCCTCATCGCCACCCGCTACGAAGACGGCATGCCCTGGCCCTCGTGGACGGTCACCGACCACGTGGAGGCCAAGCTCTTGACCGAGGACGACGTGTCCCGGCGCCGGCAGGCGCTCCCGGCCGTGGCCGCGCTGCCCGAGGCTCCCGCGGACTTCGACTACCGTGGCGCCCTGGCCACGAGCACCGACCTCTCCACCGCGCTGGTGCTCGACGACGCGACGATCGCCGAGGGCTGGACCTCGTACGTCTACGACGAGTACAAGCCGTGGGCCGGCTCCTGGTGGCCACAGTCCAAGGGCGACCTGGTCTTCGGGTACGACGGTCGGGCCACCCTGTCGGACCGCATCAAGTCCGACATCGACCCCATCAAGACCGAGATGGACGAGCTTCAGAAGGCGCTTCGCGACATGGAGCAGGGCTCCAGCGACTACGACGCCAAGCTCGCCACCTACAAGGAGAACCAGCAGGAGCTGGTCGAGAAGCTGCTCGACTTCTACGACGGCATCCAGGCGGATCTCGACGGCGGCACGCTCCGCATCGAGGGCACGAACCTCACCCACGACGATGGCTGGAGCTACGCGCTCGCCGAGCTCTCGCCGATGGACAAGATGGCGCTCTACGAGCACTTCTCCGGCAACCTCCAGGGCAACAACCCCTGGTACATGCCGGCCTGGGAGCTCTTGAACCACTACAGCCCCGCGGGCGGAAGCTGGTGGGGTCACTGCAACGGCTGGGCGGCCGCCGCCATCCTCACCGACGAGCCCCGCGAGGACGCCGGTGCGTCGATCGACGGCGAGACGGTGGGCTTCACGCACGCCGACCTGAAGGGCCTCACCACCGAGAGCCACTACTCGACCTACAGCCACTTCTACGGCGAGCGGTACAACGACGAGGACGACGACATCAAGGATCTGTCGCCCAAGGCCTTCCACCAGCTCATCAGCTTCTACCTGAAGGAGCAGCGCATCCCGCTGGTGTTCGACACCACCGCCGGTGACGCGGTGTGGAACTACCCGGTCGAAGGCGCCCAGGTCAGCGTGGAGGAGACCACACCGGCGAACGCAGCGAGCCTGGTGAACCTGAACACGGCGACCGCCGAGGAGCTGGACGAGCTGCCCGGCATCGGCGAGACCCTGTCCGCCCGCATCGTGGAGCACCGGGAGACCTACGGTCCGTTCCAGGCCGTCGAAGACATCACGGAGGTGCGCGGCATCGGCAACGGCACCCTCGAGGACCTCCAGGATCTGGTCACGGTCGACGCCTTCCAGCGCACCTACTACGTGGTCGCGAGCGTGTACTTCGTGACCGACGGGGTCGACGAGACCCACCTCGACGGTGCGGAGCCCGAGGGCTTCACCGAGACCTGGGGCTACACCCTGGAGGCCGACGCAGACGGCACCGTGGTGGGCGGCACCTGGGACCAGGAAGACGACCACCCGGACTTCGCCTGGGTGCCCTACAACAACCCCGTGACCTGGGGCCAGGGCAGCTCGGAGAACCCCTTCCTGAGCTACGGTAGCCTGCTGGAGATCGTCGACCTCACCCGCGAGTAGACCGATGTTGATGCTGTGGACGCTGCTGGGGTGCAAGGGTGGCTCCGAGGAGGAGCAGCTCGAGGAGCTCCTCGACGGGCTCGTCGCGATCTACCTGTCCCCCGAGAGCACGATCGTGCCGGTGGGGCAGACCCTCCAGATGGCCGCCCAGGGGGTCTACGACGATCGGTCGACCAGCGACCTGACCGCGGTGGTGGACTGGAGCTCCTCGAGCCCCGACATCGCGGCCATCTCGAACGACCTCGACGCGGAAGGCCAGCTGACCGCGTCCGGCACCGGGAAGGTGAACATCAGCGCGGTCCTCGGGGACTTCCAGTCCACCGACGCCGTGATCGAGGTCACCTCGGCCGACCTGCTGGGGCTCTCCGTCGAGCCGGGCGAGCTGTCCCTCGCAGGGGGCCAGGAGGTGCAGCTCACGGCGTGGGCGGCCTACAGCGGCGGCGAGCGCGCCGACGCGACGGGCTTCGTGCGCTGGATCACAAACGACGGTTCCGTCGCCACCGTGGCCGACGGCCTGGTCACGGGCAAGAGCAACGGCTCCACATCGATCACCGCCAGCCTCGACGGCACCACGAGCCCCGAGGTGCCCGTCACCGTGAGCGGAGGCTCCAGCGGGGGCTCGTCGGGCTCCGGCGCGGACCTCGTCATCTCGCAGGTCACCGCGGAGAGCTCGGGCGGCACCCTCGTGATCGAGGTGACCGTCAAGAACCAGGGCAGCGGCTCCGCTTCGGCCTTCTACACCGACGTCTGGATCGACCCGCCGTCGACCATCGACAGCTACGGCGACGACTACGTGTTCGTGGACTACCTCGGCCCGGGCTCGTCGGAGTCCTACGCCTTCTCGTTCAGCGTCGGGTCGGGTGAGCACGAGGTCTACGTGTACGCCGACACCGAGGCGGCGGTCAGCGAATCCAACGAGAACAACAACGACTTCTACGGCTCGGTGACCACCACCAGCGGGTCCAGCGGCGGCACCTCGAGCGGGCCGAACCTCGAGATCAGCTACTTCGACTGGATCGCCGACGAGGAGAGCATCTACTACTACGTCGACATCACCAACACGGGTGCGGAGTCGGTGGGCAGCTTCTACGTCGACCTGTACCTGGACCTGACCTCGGCACCGTCGCTGTACGAAGACGGCGACACCTACACCACCGTGAAGGGCCTCGGCGCGGGCGAAACCACCTACGCCGACTTCCTGCTCGACACGACCGCCTGCAGCTACAGCTGCTACAGCTACGTGCAGATCGACAGCTACGACTACATCGACGAGGCGGACGAGACCGACAACATCGACGGTCCGTTGTACGTCTACCAGTGATGCTCTGGCTCTTTGGCTGCACCGGCGGCTCCCCCTCAGGACCGGGGCCCGCACCGACCGAGCCGGCAGCGTCGCCCCCATCGGTCCTCTTCGTGGTCATCGACACCCTGCGGGCCGACCACACCTCGGCCTACGGGCACGAACGCCGGACCACGCCTCAGCTCGAGGCCCTCGCGGCGGCCGGGATCCGCTTCGCCGATGTGACCTCCCCAGCCAGCTGGACCTGGCCCGGTCACGCGAGCCTCTTCACGGGCGTCACGCCCGACGTGCACGGCGCCCACCACGCGGCTGGGGGAACCGAGCACAGTGGCTCGTCGAAGCACGTGGCGGGCATCGATCCATCCCTGCCGACGGTGGCCGAGCGCTTCGCCGAAGCCGGCTACCGAACCGTCGCCGCCTACGCCAACCAGCTGCTCCGCCCCGACTACGGCCTGACCCGCGGCTTCGGTGAGGTGTTCGGAGGCACCGACGAAGAGGTGGTCGCAGCAGCGCGCTCCGCGATGGTGTCGCCGGAGCCCCTGTTCCTCTTCGTGAACCTCATGGCACCCCACACGCCCTACCGGGAGCAGCCGGCGCCGTGGTGGACGGCGCAGGACGCGGACTGGATCCGCGGCGTCGGCACGCCCGGGGCCCTGGAGAACCTGCTGGTGCCGGGGCCTCCACCCGCCGTCCAGCCAGCCGCGATCCCGATGCTGGGGGCCGCAGGTCGGAACCCGGAGACCGGCCAGGTGGCCGAGCTCACGCCGGAGCACCTGGCCTGGATCGAGAAGGTGTACGACGGGGAGGTGCTGAGGGCCGACGTGGACCTGAACGCCTTGCTGACGGCGTGGACGGCCTCACACCCCGAGGGCATCGTGGCCGTGACCTCGGACCACGCAGAGTACTTCGGGGAGCGGGGCCTGTTGAACCACCACAGCACGGTGTACGACCCGGTGCTGCGCGTGCCCCTGGTGTTGGCGTGGCCGGGCGAGCTGGAGGCGGGTTCGGTGGTGGAGACCGCGGTGGGGTCCCACCAGATCGCGCCGACGCTGGTCGAGCTGGCGGGGCTGGGGCGCACCGAGGGCTCGCTGGTGCCGGTCCTCGATGGCGCAGACAACGGCCCGATCAAGGCCCAGGCCTGGGTCGACGCCTACCGCTCCGCGCACTACAGCGGCGCCTTCGGCGTCGGATGGAAGCTGTACCGGGAGGGCGATCTCGCGCTGGTGCTCGGCGACGACGGCACGCTGCAGCTCTTCGATCTCGCCACGGACCGCGACATGCTGCTCGACCGGGCGGCGGATCGCCCCGAGGACGTCGCGCGGCTGGCAGCCGCAGCGTCCGACGCCTTCGTCGCGGACGGGGAGACGGTGGCCGTGGAGGTCGAGGAAGCGCTCAGGGCGCTGGGCTACATCGAGTAGTGCCGGCGCAACCTCGGGACGACACAGCTCACGACGGGCGCAGCCCACCCAGCCACGCCAGCCGCGAGCGCGAGCGCGAGCGCTCCGAGCATCGACGCGCGGCTCATCCGGGCTGCTCGTCCTCGAAGGTGACGGCCTCGATGTTGTGCCCCTCGGGGTCCAGCACGAAGGCCGCGTAGTACGCGGGGTGGTAGTCGGTCCGCACGCCTGGGGCGCCGTTGTCGCGACCGCCAGCGGCCAGGGCCGCGGCATGGAAGGCACGCACCGCGGCGCGGCTGCTGGCGCGGAAGCACACGTGGGTGCTGGGCGTCTGCTGCCCGGACTCCGCGAGCCAGAAGCACCCCTTGCGGCCGCGCCCGTAGCCCGAGTAGCCGACCGTGCCCGACTGCTCGGCACGGACGGCGCCCACGAGCGACAGCCCGATCGCCTCGAGCGCAGCTCCATAGAACGCCGACGCCCGCTCCAGGTCGGCGACCGAGAGGGTGAGGTGGTCGATGGCCAGGTCCAGCTCGCTCATGCGAAACCCCTAACCGCGGCCGCGGCCGCTACAGCCCCTCTCCCCCGTAGAACAGGTAGACAGCGCCCGCCGTGGTGCTGTCGGTGTCGTCGCCGGGCGCGCCCAGCGCGATGTCGCCGATCCCGTCCCCGCTCCAGTCTCCCGGGCAACCGAAGGGGCCGACCTGGTCGTAGTATCCGCCATAGAGCGACCCGGCGGCGATGTCGGAGACCTCGGCGGTGCCCTCGGGCGCCTCGGTCAGCACGTAGACGATGCCCTCCTGCGACGACCAGCCGCTCTGGGTCCCGACCACCAGCTCATCGAGCCCATCGCCCGTGATGTCCGCGCAGCTGCCGAGGACCCGGCCGAGGTAGTCCGTGCCACTGGGGCCGTCGATGCGTGCCACCGCATCCGAGAGGTCCACCGCGCCCATCGCCGAGCCGAGCACGAGGTAGACCGAGCCCGCCTGCAACGACGTGGGATCGGCCGAGGGGGCGGCGATCAGCGCATCGGCCAGACCGTCACCGTCGCTGTCTGGCACCAGCGCCACGCTCTCACCCACCCGATCGGACGTTCCGACGGTCCAGCTCGCGTAGGCGTCGAGCGCGTGGACGTCACCGATCACCGGGCCATGGAAGAGGTGCGCAGCGCCGGCGCCGCCATCCTGCGCGGGGGCGCCGACGAGCCAGTCGTCGAGCCCGTCGCCGTCGACGTCGCGTCCCCCGTCCAGCGCCGCACCGAACTCGTCGCCGTCGACGTCGCCGTCCAGCCGCGCCAGCGCGTCCGAGGCCTCGACATCGCCCGACGCACCGCCGGCGACCAGGACCACACGGCCCGCGCCAGCCGAGGCCGCACCGGCCCCCAGCTCGTCGGCACCGTCGCCGTCCTGGTCCCCGCTGGTCGCGATCCAGGCGCCCAGCTCCTCATCCTCCACGTCGCCGAGCACCACCAGATCCGCGTCGGCGAGCAGCACCTGTCCCGTGACCGGCCCCCAGATCACGTACGCCGCTCCACCGTTCGTGGCGCCCTCGTCCTGGCCGGCCGCCCCGACGACCAGATCGGGCCACCCGTCGCCATCGAGATCGCCACCCGCAAGCGCCACCCCAGCGCCATCGCTGCTGGCCTCACCAGGCAACACCGCGCGCGCCGAGGAGAGCGACGCGTCTCCGGCCCCCAGCAGGTACGCCACGCCGCCGCCATACGCGCCGCTGTCTTCGTGCTCGGCGCCGACCAGGAGCTCGCCGACACCGTCGCCGTCCACGTCGCCGACCGACGCGACCGCCCCGCCTGCGGCATCCAGGGTGGTCTCCCCGTACCAGGCCTCGTCGGCCTCGCCGGTCGAGAACGACGCCCACACCCCGCACGACAGCACCGCGTTGTCGCAGTCGTTGTCCACCCCGTCCCCACAGACCTCGACCGCGTCGGGGCTCACTTCTGCATCGAGGTCGTCGCAGTCGTCCAGGTTGTCGACGAAGCCCGAGGGTGCGTCGCAGCTGACCGTGCTGAACGTCGAGCCGCCGAAGCCATCGCCGTCACCATCGGCGTACCAGGTGTCGCCCACGTCGTCGCCGTCGTTGCAGTCGTTGTCCAGGCCGTCGCCGCAGACCTCGACGCCGTCGGGGCTCACGGTGGCGTCGGTGTCGAGGCAGTCCTCGTCGTTGGCGACGAAGCCGCTCGGCGCCGAGCACGCGGTCACGCTCGTGTCGATGTCGCCCCAGCCGTCGCCGTCGCTGTCGGCGAACCATGCGTCGCCCATGTCCGAGCTGCCGTCGCAGTCGTTGTCGACCCCGTCCCCGCAGACCTCGAGCACACCGGGGTTCACGTCGGGGTCGGTGTCGTCGCAGTCGTCGCGACCGCCGCTCAGCCACCCCTCCGGGCGCTCGCAGGCCTGCATGGCGTCCTCGTACGCCAGGCTGGCGTAGCTGTCGCCGTCGTCGTCGGGGTACCAGGTCGGCCCGGCGTCGTCACCACCGACGCAGTCGTTGTCGAGCCCGTCACCACAGATCTCTTCGGCGTCCGGGTGCACGTCCGCACGGCCATCGTCGCAGTCGCCGGACACGCCGACAGTGCCAGTGGGCTGGTCGCAGGCCTCCCCTGCGCTCTCGCCACCCCATCCGTCCACGTCCCCGTCGGCGAACCAGGGCTCGCCCTCGTAGTCCGCACCGTCACAGTCCTGATCGACGCCGTCCCCGCAGACCTCGTCGGCGTACGGGTGGATCTCGGGGTCCGTGTCGTCGCAGTCGTCGCCGCGGCTGACGCGCCCGTCGTCGCCGGGATCGCACACGCGGGTGCCGTCCTGCCCCACGTGTCCGTCGCCGTCGTCGTCGTAGTAGTAGGTGCGCTCGTAGCTGTCCTGGCCGTCGCAGTCCTGATCGAGGCCGTCGTCGCAGGTCTCGGTCCCCTCGGGGTGGATCTCAGGGTCGTCGTCGTCGCAGTCCCAGCTCCAGTCGCCCTCGTGGGTGCGCGGAGCGACGAACCCGCCGGGTTGCACGTCGCAGAGCTCCCAGTCGTCGTCGCGACCCCAGCCGTCCTCGTCGGCGTCCCGGTACCAGGTGACCACCCCACCGCCCTGGTACTCCGGGCAGATGCCTTCGCCGGTGTCGGGCAACACCACGCCAGCGGTGTCGAGGGAAGACCCCGCCGGGGTGGGCTCCCAGCGCAAGGCCTCACAGCCGGAGAGCCCGGTCCACAGCACGAACAGCATGGGCCCGAGGATAGCGCCGGACGCGCTCGTCCGCACCGCGGTCAGACCCCCGGCAGGATCGAGTGGACCTTGACGGTGCGATCGAAAAAAGTCCGGCGCGCGATCTCTGGCACGTTCGGCCGCACAAACATCAAGTCATTGAAATCACTTGAGTCACGTCGGCGTTCGGACAGCGGAGCATCCGTTTGAGGGCGAAAAAAAAGTGGTGTCCGAGCCCTCTCGCGATCCTCGAACCGTGCCGTGAAGGTTGGTGAGCCCGAACAGAAACCCCCAACCACGGACACCATCATGGCTCTCACCGTCAACACCAACACCGCGTCGATGAACGCGCTCAACAACCTCAACAAGACCAGCCGCAGTCTCGCTGGCTCGTTCCAGCGCATCAGCTCCGGTCTGCGCATCAGCCAGGCCAAGGACGATGCAGCCGGACTGGGCGTCGCCGAGAACCTCGACGCGAGCGAGATGTCCGCCCGTCAGGCGATGCGGAACACGAACGACGGTCTGAGCCTGGTCCAGGTGGCCGAAGGCGCCACCGCCGAGGTTGGAAACATCATCAAGCGCATGCGTGAGCTGGCCGTCCAGTCCGCGTCCGAGACGCTCGATGACGACGAGCGCGCCTACATCCAGGACGAGTACCTGCAGCTGGCCGACGAAGTCGACCGCATCGCATCCGTCACGGAGTTCAACGGCGTCACGCTGGTGGAAGGCACCAACACGCAGATCGGCGTGCAGGTCGGCATCTCCGACTCCGCGGCCGACCAGATCAGCCTCACCATGGGTGACCTGCGCTCGACCGTCGTCGGCATCGACACCGGCTCGATCGATCTGTCCACCGCGAGTGGCGCCGTCTCCGCCCTGGCGACGCTCGACACCGCGCTCGACACCATCAACAGCTACCGCAGCGACTACGGTGCGATGGCGAACCGTCTGGACAGCGCGCTGGGCAACCTCGAGACGTACACGGAGAACATCGCGGCGGCCCAGAGCCAGATCCGCGACGCCGACTTCGCGTACGAGACCGCGGAGATGTCGAAGCTGCAGATCATGCAGCAGGCCGGCCTCTCGGTCCTCTCGCAGGCCAACTCGCTGAACCAGGGCGTGCTCGCGCTCATCCAGTAGAGCGCGAACCGACTCCACACGGCGAGAGCCGGTCCTTCGGGGCCGGCTCTTTCCGGTTGTGGATCCTACCGAACAGGGCAGACTGGTCTTGACATGTCAATTACACGCGGCATAGCCTCTGATCGTGCGCGCACATCGCAAGTCCTCCGTGCTGAAGGCCCTCCCAGGCGACCCCTTGGAGGAGCGGGTCCGCGCCACGGCAGCCTGCTTCCGGCAGCTTCCCCAGGGGGCCACCTCGGCGCTCTTGCGCGTGTCCGAGGAGCCCCTGGCCCTGGTCGACCTGCTGGACCTCCGGGTGGTCGAGGCGAACGCGGCTGCGAACGCCGCGTTCGAGCTCCCCGAGGGCCAGCTCGCCCAGATGGATACCCTCGCACTCACCGAGCTGGTCGGAGCGCTGGACCGGCCGTCGATTCGCACCGCGCTCGCCGACACGGTGCTCGCCGAGGACGGCGACGTGGTGCACGCGCAGCTCAGCGAACGGTGCGTCCGCCTGGCGATGTCGGTGGTGGGACGCGGCGTCGACGGCGCCCCCTCCCTCGGCCTCGTGGCCGGCGACACCACCCCCTCGATCGACCGGGTGCTCAAGCGGCACGGCGTGTCGGCAACGCTCTTCGAACACGGACGGAGCGACCCTCGACCCGCCTGGCTCGAGACCGTGGACGGCGCGAACCGCCGCGAAGTGGAGATGGCGCTCAAGACGGCGCTGACCGGCCTGAGCGAACACCTGGACTGTGAGTACGACATGCACGACGAGAACGGACACCGCCGGATGCGCACGCGGGGGCGCGTGATCGAAGATCGGCACGGGCGCCGACTCGCAGGCCACCACCTCGACGTGACCGAGCAAGCCCGCCGCGAGGAGGGACTCCGTGCGTCGGAGGCGAGGTTCCGCGCGCTGGTCGCTGGCAGCCCGGATGCCATCGCGGTGCACCGGGCGGGACGCTTCGTGTACGTCAACAAGCGCATGAGCGACCTGCTCGGTGCCGAGCAGTGCGACGACCTGGTCGGTGCGCTCGTGCTCGAGCGAGTTGCCGACGAGCACGTCGACGGCATCGCGGACCGCGTGAGGCGCCTCGCACTGGGCGAGATCGCCGAGGCCCCGGCCATCGAAGTGGCGCTGTTGCGCCTCGACGGCGAGGCGACCGAGGTCGAGCTCGTCTCGATCGCGCTCTCCTGGGACCAGGCACCCGCCATCTTCACGGTCGCCCGGGACGTGACCGAGCGGAAGCGCCTCCAGGCCCAGCTGGCGCAGGCCGACCGCATGGCCACCCTCGGCACCGTCGCCGCGGGTGTGGCTCACGAGATCAACAACCCCCTGAGCTTCGTGAGCCTCTCCTTGGACGGCTTGCGCGAAGATCTGCCCGGCCTCCGCCGGCAGCTCGATGAGCTGCACGCGCACCTCGCCGACCGACTCGGCGCCGACGAAGCCGACGACGTCACCCGCGGGCTGCGGGAGGCCCTCTCGGAGGAACGCACCGACCAGAGGCTGGAGGAGGCTCACTACGGCTTCGAGCGCATCCGCGAGATCGTGCGGGATCTCAGCGCCTTCGCGCGGGTGGACGACGAGGTGAACCCGGTGCCCGTCGACCGTGTGATCGAGATGGCCGTGAAGCTCGCGAACCACGAGACCCGCCACCGCGCCGAGGTCGTGACGCGGGTGCTCGGACGCCCATGGGTGAAGGCTGCGGAAGGCCGCCTCGTCCAGGTCGTGCTGAACCTCCTCGTCAACGCCGCCCACGCGATGGAGGGGCGTGACGGCCACATCCGCGTGCACCTCCGCCAGCTCGCTTCCGAGGCCGTGCTCGAGATCGAGGACGACGGGCACGGCATCCCCGCGGAGGTCCAGGCGCGCCTGTTCGACCCCTTCTTCACCACCAAGGCGGCCGGCAAGGGCAGCGGCCTGGGGCTGGCGATCTGCCGCCACCACATCGAGGCGGCAGGAGGTACCATCGACGTGGAGAGCTCCCCCGAGGTGGGCTCACGCTTCCGGATCCGCCTGCCCACGTGCACACCCGCAGGAGCCGCCATGGACGACACCACCGTGGAAGAGACCGAAACGGGTGTGCTCGGGCGCGTCCTGATCATCGACGACGAACCGTTGATGTTGAAGCTGATGAAGCGCGGCCTCCAGAAGCGCTGGGACGTCGAGCTCGCCGAGAGCGGGGAGGAGGCGCTCGCTGTCCTGGAGCACGAGCACTACGACGTGATCCTCTGCGACCTCATGATGCGCGGCGTCGACGGGCGTGCCGTGCACGCGTGGGTCCGGCGGCACCGGCCCGAGCTCCTGGACCGCCTGGTCTTCGTGACCGCCGGAGGGGTCACGAGCGAGAGCCGGCACTTCCTCGAGCAGGTCGACAACCTCGTCGTACCCAAGCCCATCGACCTGAAGAACCTTCAGCGGCTGATGAAGAAGCTCGTGCCGTCGAACGACCCCGACGCCTGGCTCGCGCGGGCGTCCACGGCCAAGTAGGGCCGGCGCGCGTCCCAGGGACGCCAGGACGCCACCTGCGGGTACCGTGGGCCATGCTCTCCCGACGTCACGTGCTCGCCGGCCTCGGCGCGCTCACCACCTTCCCCGCCCTCGCGCAGGACACCTGCGAGCTGCCTGGCGCCACCATCCCCGCGGTGACCGGACCGTTTCCACCGACGGACCACCACCGCACCCTCGGAGGCCACCCCAATCCAGGCGTGCGACGGGACGTTCCGGGCGAACACGACCTCGATCTGGTGGAGACCGCCGCAGGGGGCACGCCCGAGGGCCAGATCGTGGTGCTCGGTGGACAGGTGGTCACCGCTGGCTGCGCCCCTGTGGCCGGTGCGCTGGTCCACCTCTGGCAGGCCGATCACCACGGGCGGTACAACCACGAGAACGAGCGCCGCTCGGTCACTGCCGACGATCTCGACCCGGCCTTCGGCTACTGGGGCAGCGCCCTCACCGACGCGGACGGGCGCTTCTCCGTGCGCACCGTGGTGCCAGGGGCGTACCTGGCCGGTGGGACCTGGTGGCGCCCTCCACACCTGCACTGGCGGTTGGAGGCGGACGGCCTGGCCCCGGTCACCACCCAGACCTACTTCGACGGCGACGTGCTCGCCGACGCCGCACGCGTGCGGGAACAGAACGCGGCCGACCTCATCCTGAACCTCCGCGAGAGCTTCGAGCGCTATGCGGGAGACACACCCCTGGACGAGGCACGACGACGGGTCAAGGAAGAGCTGGTGGCCCGGCTCGTGGCGCTCGACGGTGTCCCGACCGCCGAGCTTCGCTTCCGGCTCGGCTGATTGCGACCCGGGCCAGGTCTTCCACGTCGGGCCGCAGGGTGCGGCTCAGTCGGCGTTGACGGCTTCCCCAGCGCTCGCTTCTTCGGCGCCCGCCTCTTCGACTTCGGCTTCCGCGTCGACCGGCGCGACCTCCTCGGTGGCTTCCGGCTCGGGCGGAAGCGGGCCGAAGGGGGTGGCGCCGTCGGGCGGAACCAAGCGGAAGCCGAGCTGGTCGTAGACGTTCTTCATGTCGTAGAACCGCTGTTCCTCGACGATGGTCCGCCCGTCGAGCGTGCGCACGCTCACCCCGGACACGGTGACGGGCAGGCCCAGGTCCTTGTGGGTGCCCTCCACGGTCCAGAGGGTGACGATCCGATCGCCCTTCACGATCACATCGTCGATGGTCACCGACAGATCCGGATAGACCGCGCGGTACTCCGCGACGAACTCCTTGGCGCCGTTCTGGAGCTCGGGGGCATAGGCGGCTTCGATGCGCTCCACCTCGCCGCGGTTCCACACCGCGACCATCGCGTCCTCCACGGCAGCCTGCTTCATGCCGGCGCAAGCCAGCAACATGGTGAGCGTCACGGTCATCCTCCCAACATCCCCTTCTTGAGCTTCTCGGTCGGCGGACTGCCGCCCAGGTAGACGGTCCAGAGGGTCCGCATGAAGTCGGCGCCGGCGATCGTGCCCATGGTCGCACCCGCCACCGTGACCGTGGTGCCGACGCCCGGGGCGTAGTCGAGCACGATGCGTTGTCCGGCGGTCACGTCGCGCATCATGCCCTTGAGCTCCGCGAGGCCCGAGGTGGTGCCCGCCTTGCCGAAGCCCTCGTCCCAGGTCTCGTTCAGCTGCTCCGCGGTGACGCGCTCGTAGAGGAAGTGCATCACGATGCGCTTCGGCACGTCGCCCTGGATCGCCTGGTTCGCGGATCCGGTCTTCGCGGGCAGGTAGAGCGCGCCCACGTACACGTCGATGAAGTACTTCTCGCGCAGGCCGATGCCGTTGAGCAGCACGTCCTTGCCGCCGACCGTGACCGTGTCGGGGAACGACACCCCGGCCAGCTGACCGGCGAGGGACCAACCGAGCATCAAGGCGAGCATGGACGACCTCCGCGGAGCCCGAGCTTAGCGCGCTACGCTCTCGCCGAGCGCGAGGAGCGACCGATGCTTGTGTGGATGCTGGCCTGCAGCGATGACGTCGAAGGTGACTCGTCCACCGCGTCGGAAGACACCCACCTGCCCGCGCACGACACCGGCGCTTCGACCGACACGGGGCCGGCACCCGCCTCGGTCGACTGGGATCCGGCCTGCAACCCCCTGTCGGTCGGAAACGACTGCCTCACGCCCTACCCGAGCCTGCACTGGTTCGACCGCGACGAGACGAGCATCACGGGGCTTCGGCTCGCGCTCGACAACGACCGGTTCTGGTCGCCCGACGGAGAGCTCCCGCTGGACCTGTCGATCTTCAACCTCGCCGATGGCGTCTCGCCGGTGTCGCCCGTGCTGATCAACCTCGGCGTGGACGTCGACCCGGCGTTCCTCTCGGGTTGGGGCGAACAGGCGGCCACCGTCGCCGACGGCGCGGCCATCGCGCTCGTGCACGTCGAGACCGGGGAACGGGTGCCGCTGCACGTCGAGATGGACCAGGCCAACAGGGACCAGGCGGCGTACGACGAGCGGCACGCGCTCATCCTGCGGCCGCTCGCCCCCATGGCGTTCGGTGCCCGCTACTTCGTGGTGCTGACCACGGAGCTCACCGACGTCTCGGGCAACCCCCTGCCGGGCTCCCCCGTGTTCGAGGCCTACCGCGACGGCGTCGTCACCGACGACGAGGCGATCGAGGCCCAACGACCCGCTCACGAGGCGATGTTCGAAGCGCTCGACGGCTTCGGCTTTCCACGGGACGGCCTGCACCTGGCCTGGGAAGTTCCGGTCGCGTCGGAGGACTTCGCCCTCGGTCCCATCCGTTCGATGAAAGAACAGACCCTGGCCGACGTGGCGGCCAACGGCGTGTCGTACACCCTCGACAGCGTGGAGGTCGACCCCGACGCGGACATTGCGTGGCGGGTGAAGGGCACCTTCGCGCCCCCCAACTTCCTGGGCGACGACAACCGGTTGGTGTTCGGTGACGACGGCGCTCCAGTGCTGCAGGAGAGTCGGCCGACCTACCCCTTCACCCTCAGCGTGCCTGCGGTCGCTCGGGAGCGGGGCGGGTTGTCCCTCCTGCTCGTCGGGCACGGGCTCTTCGGCACCGGCGAAGGCATGCTGACCGGAAGCGCTGCTGGCTACTTCGCCCCGGCCGCCAACGAACTGGGGCTGGTGCAGGTCGCGACCGACTGGATCGGACTCTCGGGCAGCGACTACACGCTTCTCGTGAACGAGATCCTGGCGGAGCTCGAGGGCGTGCGGGTGGTGACCGACCGCCTCGCCCAGTCCCACGTGAACAACCTCGCGCTGGTCGAGCTCGTGCTGAGCGACCTGATGGCGGACGCGACCTTCACCGTCGACCACAGCGAACCCCTGATGTCCGACGGACCGGTGAACTACTACGGCATCAGCCTCGGCGGCATCCAAGGCGCGAGCCAGGTGAGCCTGTCGCCACGCATCGAACGAGCGGTGCTCGCCGTGCCAGGAGCGGGCTGGGCCCACATGATCCAGCGCTCGACCCAGTTCGAGCCGCTCGAGCTCGTGATCGACGCCCTGTACCCGGACCCGCTGTCGCAGCTGCTCTTCATCAGCGCCATGCAGAGCTTCTTCGACTGGTCGGACCCGGCCGTGCTCGGGGCGCTGATCGACGACGGTTCGCCGAAGGTGGTCATCCTCCAGGAGGCCATCGGCGACTGCCAGGTGCCCAACCTGGCGACCGACCTGCTCAGCCGCCGCCTCGGAGCACGTCACCTCGAGGACGCGACGGATCCGGTCTACGGGCTCGACACGGTGAGCGGCCCGGCCGAGGGCGTCGTGCTGACCCAGGTCCGGGTGCCCGACGCGCTGGAGAGCTACTTCCCCCCCGACGAGAACACCACCCCCGAGACCGACAACGGCGTGCACAACTCGGCGGTGCTCCAGGAACCCACCCTGATGCAGGCGGCGCACCTCTACGAGACGGGGGAGGCTGTGCACCCCTGCGACGGGGCGTGTGACCCGGACTGATCGCGCTACCGACGCAACCGGCGCACGACCAGCGGCTGCTCCAGCCCCTTGACCATGACCTGCTGGGCGTCCCCGAAGGCGAGCAGTCCCACCTCCGTGGCGACCTCGTCGGACACCACGACCTCCAGGGACCCCGCGACGCCGCAGAGACGGGCCGCCACGTTCACGGCGTGGCCGATGACCGTGAACTCTCGGCGGCTGGCACTCCCCAGATCCCCGCGAACGACCGTGCCGCCGTGGATGCCGATGGCGACGGGCGGGGGATCCCAGATGCCGCCCTGCCAGCCGCGCGCCCAGTCCACGATGGCGGCGCCGACCGCACAGGCTCGTGAGCCCGCATCGCGCCCCTCGAACACGGCCAGCATGCCGTCCCCCGCGAACTTGTCCACGTAGCCTCCGTGGTCTCGCACCAGCTCCGCTTGACGGGCGAGCACCGTGTTGAGCGCCTCGTGCAAGACGGGGAGATCCTGCTGGCGCGTGGTGCTGGTGAAGCCGCGGAGGTCGGAGAACAACAGCGTGGCGTCCAGCCGCTCGGCTGCTCGGTGCGCGTGCGCCTGGCGCGCCGTGGCGCTCGACACATACCGGGCGAGCTGCTCGACGAGGCGCCGGTTCTCGCGCTCCGCGCGGTAGCGGCCCACGAGGTTTCCCGCCCGGGCGCGGAGGATGCGCACCTCCGGTGGCTTGGAGACGAAGTCCTGGGCGCCCGCGGCGAGGGCCGCCGCGTGGTGGTGGTCGTCGTCCAGGCCGGTGACGATGCAGATGGGCACGTCGGCGGTCCCCGGATCGGATCGGAGCGCCCCGCACACCTCGATGCCGCTCAGACCAGGCATCTCCCAGTCGAGCAGCACCAGGTCGAGGGAGTCGTCGGCCAGGCGAAGCGCTTCCGCCCCGTCCGCGGCCTCGATCACGGTGGCCCCGACCGAGGTCAGCACCGAACGGAGGGCCCGCCGAACCATCGGCGTGTCGTCCACGACCAGGATGCGGGAGCCGGCGAGATCAGAGGTAGGCACAGATGCCGTCATCGTAGTCGCGAAACGGGTGCCCGAGCTCCACGACCGCGTCGTCGCGGAAGCTCCCGATGTCCTCGAACCAGCCATGGTCGCCGGTCGAGCAGCGGTCGTCGCCGTCGTGCTCCAGGTCGAACACCACGCGGTAGGCGGTGCCGGGGACGATCACGTCGTCCAGACGCCACGTCACCGACTGGTTGCGCGCGAGCCCGTCCGCCGGTGTCCACGACGAGCGGCTCGGTGGCGACGGCGCGGGGCAGATCGCAGTCGACCTCAGTGGCCGCCTCGCCGTCCTCGGGGCCGCCGCACGCGAACCACCAGACCAGCAAGACGGCCTCCCCGGCCAGGCTACCCCTGCTGGGCAGGGCGTGCTTCGCGGTAGGCTCGCACGATGCTGACCTTCCTGCTCGCCACCGCCCTCGCCGACGACCCCACCACCTCCGACGAGGCGGCTCCCGCTACGGCTCCGTCGACGGAGGACGAAGAGGCCACCGCCCCGGACGGGGGGGAGAAGTCCTTCGGCTGGGGCGGTGTTCCGGCGGTCAACTACAACACCGACGCGGGCTTTGGCTACGGTGTGATCGGCACCGGATACTGGTACGACGGGGTGCACGAGCCCTACAAGCGCGCCCTCACCCTGCGGATCTTCCTGACCACCAAGTGGGTGCAGGCCCACATGGTGCGGCTCGACGCGCTCGACGTGTTCGACAGCCCCGTCCGGCTGCTCGTCGAGGGGGGCTACTACTCCACGGTCACCGCCAACTTCTGCGGCTTCGCGGGCAGCTCGAGCTGCGATCCGGCCGCTGCCGAGGCGGCCGCGGATGCCGCCGGCTTCACAGCCGGTGAGGATCGGGACGCCTATGTCCGTCGCTACTACTTCCAGACCTACACCCAGCCCTACCTGATCGTGAACGGGCGCTACAAGCTCAAGCCCCTGCCCCACAAGCTCGAGGTGCTCGCGGGCTACCGCGGCTCCATGTACGTCGACGGCACGCCGAGTGCCCCGGGGGCCTTCGAGGGGAGCTACTTCGACACGGTCTTCCCGGACGGCCAGGCGGGCTTTGCCAGCGTCCTCCAGACCGGACTCGTCGTGGACAACCGCGACAACGAGCCCGCCCCGAACTCCGGCTACTTCTCGGAGGCCTCGGTGCGGGGCTCGAGCTTCGCCTTCGGGAGCGCGTGGGACTACGTCGGCGCGAACATCACGCTGCGGGGCTACTCCACCCTCGTGCCAGAACGGTTGACCACCGCCACCCGGCTCGTGGGCGACGGCATCTGGGGCGACGAGGTCCCCGTGAACGAGCTGGTACGCTTCGGCGGCTCCGTGAACTACGAGGGCATCGGCGGCGAATACAGCGGGCGGGGCGTGCCCTCGCGACGCTTCGTCGGCAAGGCCAAGGCTGTCGCCCAGCAGGAGCTGCGCCTGCGCGCCGCCACCTTCACGCCGGGCGACACCACCCTCGACATCGGGCTCGTGGGCTTCGCCGACTACGGCTGGGCGGCTGCGGACTGGTCGGATCTGAGCCTCTCGGAGTCCAGCCTCACCACCGGCGGCGGCCTGCGCGTGATCCTCAACAAGAACTTCATCATCCGGGCCGACTACGGCCTCTGGCCCGCTGAGGACTGGGCCTCCGGCATGTACATCAACCTCGACCACATCTACTGAGCGCCGGCGCTACAGACCGAGCCCCAGCAACACGGCACCGCCCTGCCCCACCGCGAGGTCGGTCACCGAGTCGCCGTCCAGATCCGTGCCGGCCAGGGTGCCGCCGAAGCCGCCGCCCCCCGAGACGACGAGGTCCGCGGCGTCCATGGAGAGGCTCCCCTCGAAGCTCGGGGCGTAGAACACGGCTACCTGCCCGGCGCCAACCGCTCCCACCACGAGGTCCGGGCTCCCATCTCCGTCGAGGTCGAGCACCGCGAGATCGCTGCCCAGCTCGGCGCCGAGCTCGGATCCGGTCACGAAGAGCGACCCCTCACCAAGGGACTGCTCTGCCAGCTCGCTCCCGGTCCACAGCCAGGCGGCGCCCACACCCTCGTGCTCCGGCGCGCCCACGAGCAGGTCCGCGGACCCATCGCCGTCCACGTCGCCCACCGCGCGCACGACCCCTCCCACGCCGATCCCGCCGCTCGCGCCGGCGGCGCCTTCGAGGTCCACGTCGCCCTCGACCGGACCGGGCAGCCAGATCACGCGACCCTCTCCTGGCACGCCAAGGGCAGCGTCAGCGACTCCGTCTCCGTCGACGTCGCCGAGCACGGCCACCGCTCGGATCTCCGCACCTTCGAGCGCCCAGCCATCGACGGCGGCGCCCGAGGCCGATGGTCCGGGCAACAGCGCCGCACCGGATTCCGTGGTGACCAGCAGGTCGGCCTGGCCATCGCCGTCCAGATCGCCCGCGGCGACGGCCGACGCGGTGCCGGTGACCGTGACCAGGTCGGCCATCGTGGTGGCCTCCCCCATGGTCCCAGGAACCACCACCACCGCGCCGCTGGACGCCAGCGCGAGGTCGGGCAGGCCATCGCGGTCCAGATCGCCGGAAGCGAAGGCGAGGGCTTCCAGGTCGGGCACCAGGGCATCGGGCACGGCCCCCGCCCAGTCCGCGGACCCGCGGACGAGGCCCACACCACCTGCGAGCCCGACACCGAGGTCGTCGAAGCCGTCGCCGTCACCGTCACCCAGGGAACCTACGGCGAGCGCTCCGCTGATCAGCAGGAGCTCGGACGCCTGGACCTCGCCGGCCCATTGGCAGGGGTCCGCCTCGCCGTCGCAGTCCTCGTCCACGCCCGTGTTGCAGATCTCGGTGGCGTGAGGATGGATGGACGGGTCCGTGTCGTCACAGTCCGTTGCGTCGGGCCGGTAGCTCGCCGACGGCGCGAGGCATGCGCTCTCGCCGTCCTCCCCGGCGTAGCCGTCACCGTCGGCGTCGAGGTACCAGAACGACGCACCCTCCGCGCCCACGTCGACCGCACCGTCGCAGTCGTTGTCGCGTCCGTCGCAGACCTCCGTGGCACCGGGGCGCACGGAGGCGTCGGCGTCGTCGCAGTCGCCCCCCGCGGGGGTGTAGCCGTCGCCGTCGACGTCGTCGTTCTCCGCGCAGTGCACGCAGGCGGGCACCTCACCAGGCAGGCACGCCAACAGCCAGATCACTTCACCTCCGAAGCCCGCAGGATCAGGCCCGTGCCCGCAGCACCGGCGCCGGCCACCGCGAGCCCCGCCCCGACGCCCCAGCGGAGCCGAGCGCCCTCCCAGGCGCTGGCCTGCTCGGCGTAGCCCGCGCTGTCCATGCCTGTGTCTTCGGTGATGCGCCCGTCGATCACCTGGGCGCTGACGGCCGCCTGGGCCATCAACACGCCCCCGATCGCGACCAGGGCACCCCCGGCGCCCAGCAGCGGCTGCACGTAGGCCGAACGGTCGGCGACGGTGGTGGGGGCCTGGAGCGCGCTCGGTGGCGTCAGGAGCGCGAGCGGCTCGTCGACGACCGGGACCGGAGACCACATCAGGCTGAAGAGCACGGTCCCTCCGAGCGGCGGCTCCCGAGCTCTCTAACGTCTACGGTGCGTCGCCTGCGAGCGCGGCCTTCGCCTCGTCGATCCGGCCGGCGCGGCCCAGCGCCCCGGCCAGCGCACGGCGCGCCGGCTCGTACGACGGGGCGAGCCCGACGGCGGCGCGAAAGTGGCTGAGCGCGGCCTCGTCGTCGCCGTCCAGGCGCGCGAGCATGCCCAGGTTCAGCTGGTGGGCGGGTTCGTCCGCCTCGGCCTCCATGCCCGCCTGCCACTCCGCCCGGGCCGCAGCCAGCGACGCACCCGCCACCGGAGACGGTGGCCTCTGGGTGACCAGCGCCTGAGCGGCCGCCACCCGCACCGCGCGGATCGGGTCGTCCAGGAGCGGCCACAGCGGCTCCACCACCCCCCAGGCGGCGAGCGTGCCCACCGTCCGCCAGCGCACGAGGTCGGAGCGGTCGTCGAGCAACCCGAGCACCTCGTCTGCGGTCCCCGGCGGACCCGTGCGCGCCAGCAAGGAGATCGCGCTGGCGCGGTGGAAGTCCGGATCGTCGCTCGAGGCGAGGGCGAGGAGCGGCGCCGCGACGTCGGGATCGCCCGCGCGCGCCGCGGTCACCAGCCGGCCGAGCCGGTCCCCGTCGTGCCCGAAGGCGTGGTCGTGGCGGTCGTCGATCCCCATGTAGGTCTTCGTGGGGGCATGGCAGTCCACGCAGCTGCCTTCACCGTACCCGTGGGCTACGGCTGCGTACGACGGCGGGTGGCATGCGAGGCAGAGGGCATCGCCCTCCTGCCGCAACCCAGCCGTGTGGGGATCGTGGCAGTCCGTGCACCGCACCCCCGCCGCGTACATGCCCGACTGGACGAAGGACCCCCACTCGAAGACCTCCCGGTCATCCACCAGCCGCCCGTCGGGCGACCAGACGGGGTCGTCCAACAGGGCGGGCAGGTAGTGATCCAGCAACGGCGCGCCGGGTGACCAGCCCTCGTGGAAGCTGGCACGGAGGCTGTGGCACGTGGCACAGGTGTCGATCTCCTCCGCCCCTCGGGCCAGCGTGCGCACCTCCGGTCCCTCGCCGTGGCACGCCTGGCAGGCCACGTCGGGGTGGGTGGACGTGGTCGCGTAGCCGGAATCCGGCGAGAAGGCCTCGACCACGCCGGTGCTGTGGCAGCTGGCACAGGCGTGGTTCCAGGTTCCGAAGAGTCCGCGCCAGTACAGCGGGTCGGCCGGATCCCCGCTCGCCCCCTCGGTCGAGGGATCGAACCAGACGCCGCGCGCCACGTCCCACGCGAGCGGCGCGACGTAGAGCGCCCCGGCTTCCCCTTCCAGCAACAGCTGCTGGAGCGGCGCATGGCCGAAGGCGTGCACCACCTGGAGACGATCGGTCCCCTGGCCGTCACGCACCTCGACGAGCCGCTCTCCGTCCTCCAAGAAGGGCGTGGCCGTGAGCGAGCCGAGGTCGCGGGGCTGGCCGTCGAAGAGGCCGAGGGCCAGATCGGGGTCGGTGAGGGCGAGGTCGTGGGAGCTCCCGGCCCACGCCGCGGCCTCGGCGCTGTGGCAGGACGCACAGGGTCCAGGTGCTTCGTGGGTGTAGGCCGACGGCCGCGCATCGCGTTCCTGGGGGCTCCGTCCCGCGGGGAACCGGGCGACCGGCTCGGGTGGCGCTTCGACCACGTCGGTGGCGCAAGCAAGCCACGCGAGCATCATGGGGTGAGCAGCTTCCGCGCGACCGCGGTGTTGATCAGGCTTCCGATGATGCCGCCCACGACGACGATGGAGCCGGTCTGCGCGTCCAGGGCGTGGGCACGCTCGGCGATGTCGACGATGGCGATGACGAGCGTGAGCGGGGCCGCGAGCAGGCTGGCCGACGCGAGGACGTGGCGTGCCGGCGTGCCCATGAAGGCGCTCGGAAGGCACGGCACGAGCTTGACGGCGAACATGCACACGACGATGCCGAGCGCCAGGGGCAGGTTGCCGAACAGCACCTCGGCGCCGAGGTCCAGCCGCACCCCCACGTAGATGAAGAAGACGGGCACGAAGAAGCCGTAGGCCATGCTGGCGAGCTTGTGCTCCAAGGCACCCTTGTCGCGGATGACGAAGGCCAACATCGTGCCGGCGATGAAGGCGCCCAGGAAGGGCTCGACCCCCACCAGCATCGAGAGGCCGACGAAGGCGAACATGAGACCGAAGCCCACGCGGACGCCGAGCTCGGCAGGGTCGTCGTGGGCGACGATGCGCAGGAAGGGATCGGGGAACCACCAGAGCAAGGTACGCAGGGTGACGATGGTGGCCACGGCGGCCGCCGCGAGGCCGAGCATCTGGACCAGCCCCCCGATCAACGGCCAGCCACCGTGGAGCTCGTGCTGGAGGTGCGCCACGCTCAAGAGCACGATGGTGACGGCCTCGCCGACCGCACCCTGATCGAGCAGGTTGCTCCCAAAGGGAGTGCCTGCGCCGCCGGTCTCCCGCAACACCGCCAACAGGAGTCCGACGCTGGTGGCGCCGATCACCAGGGCGATCCAGGGCCCCCAGCCGAAGTACCAGGCGATCGCGAAGGCGAACACGAAGCTCGAGGCCGCATGGAGCAGGCGAGCACCGGCCTTCCGCCAGCCCCGCAGGTCCACCCCCCGGAAGTCGATCTCGAGGCCTGCCAGGAACATGAAGAACGCGAAGCCCACGTCGGCCAGGAAGCTCAGGAAGGGGGTTGTGCTGACCCAGCCGAGGACGGTCTGCCCGACCACGAGCCCGTAGAGGATCTCGGCCACGGCTACGGGAATCGCCAGCTTCCTGGCCGCCGCCGGCATGGCGATGGCCCCGAGCGTGATCAGGACGAGCGGGAGGGCGGAGGCGGTGTCCATGTCAGGCGGGTGCCAGCTTCCAGGGCACCACGAGCAAGCTGGCGGGGCAGTCGTGCATGAGGAAGAGGCTGACGTCCGGTGAGAACACCGTGTGGCTGCGGGTGTCGGAGTGGCCGATCACGACCAGGTCGTGATCCCGGGCGTGGTGCCGGATCCGCTCGATGGGGTTGCCCTCGTCTTGGAGGCACTGCACCTCCACGCCATGCAGCCGACCGAGGTGCCGCACCTTCTGCGGAATGGCCTCGAAGGGTCGTCGCGCCTCGTCGCCGAGGCTGATGCGCGGTGGCAGGACCGTCAGCACGCTGAGCTCGGCCCTGCACTGCCGGGCGACGTCGAGCGCGGTGCCCGCCACCGCACCGATCTGGTCCTCCTTGCACACCGCGACCAGCACGCGCTTGTACGGTGTGCGACCCCGGGCGACGAGCACCGGCACCCGCGACTGGAGCACGAAGGTGTGCCGACGCGAGCGCGTGAGGCCGAGCCGCTGCAGCGCCGTGTAGGGAATGGGAGCGAGCACCACGGCACCGACCTGCGCCTTGTCCACGGCCTGAGCGACGCCCACCGGATCGACCTGGGTGGCAGCCGACAAGAGCGCCCCGTCCAGCTTCACGACCTTCCGCGCCTGGGTGTGCTCGGCCACCCAGCGCGCTTCGTCGAGCACCACCTCCTCGAAGGCGCCGAGGTGCCGCCCGTACTGGTGTGGGAACACCGCCTCGCCGCCGCGGAGCAAGGGCGCCACCCGCTGCAGCACCTCCGGGTCACCGACCACCAACACCCGGTCGCCGCCGCTGAGCGCGGTCTGGCCATGAGGGACGATGAGCTGGCCGTCCCGGTACACCGCCGCCACGAGCCAGTTGCGGGCTCCGATCTCCTGCAGCGGGCGACCGACTGCGGGGCTTCCGTCGAGGATGCGGACCTCGAGCAGCTCGCCCTTTCCGAGCCCGAGCGGCAGTCCTCGAACCCCGGCTGCGCTGAGCCGGTTGGCGACGAGGGTGGCTGTGGCGGTGGACCTTCGCACCACCTCGGAGAGCTGGACGCCGATCGCGTCCAACCCGCTCACGTCGTCGAGGAGCACCACCAGGTCCTCGACCTCGAGCTCCAGCCGCGCCAGCCGGGCCACCTCGCGGTTCACCACGTCGTCGTGGGTGACCACAGCCAGCGAGCAGGTGGCCGTCACCTCCGCCTCCTCGAGCACGAGCCGGCTGCTCGCGTCGCCGAGGATGGGGATCAAGGGGTCCTCGCCCAGGCCTTCCGGCAGCAGCTCGAGGCAGCGGGGATCCTTGTCGATCACCGTGACCCGCCAGGACTCCGGCAGGCTCGCGATCAGCGCGCGGCCGACCCGGCCCCCGCCGACGACCACCAGGTGGCGCTTGTCGTGCACACGTCCTCCGAGCCACGGCTCGTCCGTGGACGTAGCCCGTTTGGCGCAGGTTAGGTCCCGACGATGGCCACCCGCCCCACATCTGCGACCGCGACCTGGGTCTCCTTGCTCGGGCTGCTGGCGTTCCTCGCGTGCGTGGCGTGGCTGCGCACCACGGGCTGGGACCAGGAGCGCATGGGCCTGGTGGCGATGGTGGCCACCGCCCTGCCGATGATGTTGGCGGAAGTCCTCGTGCGCAAGGTGCATCGACGGGCCTCGACCGGCCTCGACCTCGACCGAGAGCCCCTCGCGAGGAGCTGGGCCCGGCTGGGAACCAAGCTCCTGGGCCTCGGACTGACCCTCGGCGTGCTCGCCTTCGTCTACACCTTCATCCCCGAGTACCAGCGCAGCTTCTACGGCCCCGCCTGGAAGGGGCTGGCGCTCTGCTGGCCCTACCTGCTCGCAGGCGGCCTACCCTACGCCGCCTGGGTCGACCGCCGCATGGCCGATCCCCACGACGCCTACTGGCAGCTCGGACGCTTCGTGCTCGGACACGGCGAAGACCTGAAGCGCGACGCCCTGAAGCAGCACGTGCTCGGGTGGGTCATCAAGGGCTTCTACCTGCCGATGATGTTCGCCTACACGTCCGATGCCGTGCACGACCTGGCGAACTGGCGGCTCGAGCATGTCTTCAGCACGCCGCCCAGCCTCGTCTCCTTCGTCGCCAAGCTCTCGCTGGCGGTCGATCTGGTCTTCGTGGTCATCGGGTACAGCCTCACGCTGAGGCTCATCGACAGCCACATCCGAACCTCGAACCCGCTCGCATGGGGCTGGGTCGTCACGCTCGTGCTCTACACGCCCTTCTGGGGGCTGGTGGGCAAGCGCTACTTCCTCTACGACGACGGCCACAGCTGGACCTACTTCTTCGGCGACTCCGTGGTGATCCTGCACGTGTGGGCGGCCCTCATCGTCACCTGCAAGCTGTGCTGGGCCTGGTCGAACATGGTGTTCGGAACCCGCTTCTCGAACCTGACCAACCGGGGCGTGCTCACCCACGGGCCCTACGGGATCACCAAACACCCGAGCTATGTGTCCAAGAACCTGGCGTGGTGGTTGCTCAGCGTGCCCTTTCTCCACGACGAAGGCTCGGGCGCGGCCGCACAGATGTGCCTCGGCCTCCTGGGCGTGAACCTGCTCTACGTGCTGCGCGCGAAGGCCGAAGAGCACCACCTGAGCGAGGACCCGGACTACGTGGCGTACGCCGAGTGGATGGACGAGCACGGGGCCTTCCGGTGGGTGGGCCGGCTGGCCCCGTGGTTCCGCTACCGAGCGCCGAAGGGGTGAGGCGCTGGCTGCCCGCGCTCGGCACCGTCGTGCTGGTCGGGTGGGTGGTGACCGCGGTCGACCTGGCCGGCGTTCGAACGGTGCTCGCCGACGTGAAGCCGGCCCATTGGTGGGCCGCAGCAGCGCTCGGCCCCTTGCAGGTGCTGCTGTCCTCGCTGCGCTGGCGCGTCTGCGCGGAGCGTCTGGACGTGCCCTTGGGCCGCGGTCGTGCCGTGGGCGACTACGGCCTCGCCACCCTGTTGAACCAGATCCTTCCAGGTGGCGTCGCGGGCGACGCGGTCCGGGTGGCGCGGCACCGAGGCGGCGGGGACTGGGGGCCCGTGGTGCGCGCTGCGGTGCTCGAACGAGGAGCCGGACAGGCGACGCTGGTGCTCGTCGCGTGCACTGGAATGGCCGCCTGGCCGCTCCTCCACCAGGGGCCGCGTCCGCTGGGCTGGTGGCTGCCCTTCGCCGTCGCGGCGGTGTTCACGGCGCTCGGCTTCGTGGGGCCGCTGGCGCACTCGGTGCGCGCTCTCGCGGGGCGGTGGGGCACCCTCGGCGTGCTCTCGGCGGTGATCCTGGCCACCTACCTCGCGGGCTTCGGGCTCTGCGCACGCGCCGTGGGCCTGGAGCTCGGGGACGGCCTCTACACCGCCGTGCCGCTCGTCTTCGTCACGCTGGCGGTGCCCGTGAGCATCGGGGGTTGGGGGCTGCGCGAGCTGTCGAGTGTGCTGGTGCTGTCGAGCATCGGTCTGTCCCCCGAGCAGGCCACGGCGATCTCGGTGGCCTACGGCGCGAGCGTGCTGGTCGGGGCGCTGCCGGGCGCCTTGGGCTTGCTGGTGCCGGACGGGCGGGCGGACCCGGTACCTCCAGAGGCGTCCTTCCGGGCGCTGGGCGCCTTCGCGGTGCTCAACGGCCTCCTGCTCGTGCCGAAGATCGTGTACGCCCCCAGCTCCTTCCAGCCCGTTCCGCTCCCGGCGCTGGACGACGGCTGGACCGACATCCTGCTGTGGCCCCTCTACCGAACGGGCCTCGACCTGTGGCGCACCGTGGGCGAGCTGCTGCTGGTGCTGTTGGTGGGCGTGTGGCTCGGGGGGCGCCGCGGACGGTGGTTCACGGCCCTCGCCTGGCTCGCCCTGATGGTCTGGCAGATCAACACCGTGGCCGGCCTCTTCATCACGAAGGAACAGCCCTTGCTCTACGACGAGCTCTACCTGCTCGTGCACGTGGCGGTCCTCGCCGGCGACCTCTGGCGGCCGGAGCGCCTGCCGCTGGTGCTCGAGGTCGGCGTCGGGACGGTGGTGGTGCTCGCGCTCGTCTCGCGGTGCTGGCGGGTGTTGTTGCGGGCACCGCCGACCCGGCTCGCGCTGGGGCTGTTGGCCCTCAGCCTCGGCACCACCGTGCTCTCGGATCCGGCCGGGGGCCGGACCCAGGTGCGCTGGCTCGCGCCGCGCTTCGTGCAGAACCTGCAGGAGAGCTGGACCGCCTGGTCGGGCCTGCGCACAGCGCTCTTCGACGACTCCCCCTACTCGGCCTACGACGCCGTGGTGTTGCGCGAGCGGCCCGACGTGCGGGTGGTCTTCGTGGAGAGCTACGGTCGGGTGCTGGAAGCCCATCCCACCCTGCGACCCCGCTGGGAGGCCGCGCTTGCGGCCCTGGACGCGCGCCTCCCGGACTGGTCGGTCGGTTCGGCCTGGACCCGTCCACCGGTGTCGGGCAGCCGCAGCTGGCTCTCCGACGGCACCTTCCTCATGGGCCTGGAGCTGCGCTACGAGGCCCAGTACCGCCAGGCCCTGAGCTACCTGGAGGACGCTCCGTCCCTCACCCGCTGGTTCCGTCGCCAGGGCTACCACTCGGTGCTCGTCTCCCCCGCCGACCGGGTGCGGCCCGGGGTGAAGATCGAGAACGACTGGGGCTTCGACGAGCACGTGCACCAGGTCCTGCTCGACTACCGCGGCCCCCCGTTCGGCTGGGGACACGTGCCCGACCAATACACCCTGGAGGTGACCGAGGAGCGCTGGCTCGACCGCGACCAGCCGGTGTTCTCCGCGCTGGTCACCATCAGCTCCCACGCGCCCTGGGAGGAGATTCCCCCGCTCGTGGACAGCTGGCGCGACTTCGAGACCCTCGACGGCGAACGCGCCGTGGAGGAGCTGGAACCGGATCTCGAGCTGGAGAAGCAGGCCAAGCGCTTCCAGCGGAAGGAGGAGCAGCGGAGCCGGTACGCGGGGAAGCTCAAGGGCCTCAAGGTCGAGGCCTACTGGGCCGCGGTGGCCTACGAGCTGGAGGTGCTGGCACGGGCCATCGAGCGCGCCGACGACGACGACGTGTTCGTGATCGTGGGCGACCACCAGCCGCCCGTGGTCAGCCGCCACGCCCGAAGCTTCGACACGCCCCTGCACGTGGTCAGCCGCGATGCAGCCTTGATCGACGCCTGGCCAGGGCTCACCCCGGGCTGGAGACCTCAGGGCGACACCCTCGATCACGCGTCGCACTTCTCCCGCACGGTGCACGCGCTCGCGGCGCGGTACGGAGACGATCCCCCCGAGGTGCTCGACGCGGGGGTGCGCCCGTGAAGGGCGTGACGCCCTGGCCGGTCGAGGGACACGACGACGTCCGCGCGTTCTTCGACGAGCTCGCGGCGGACTACGGCGAGACCCACGGCGGCGACGGGCTGCTCGCGTACCGCGTCGACGTGCTCCGCGAGCTGCTCGGGGAGCGCGGGCCCGAGCTGTTGGAGGTGGGCTGCGGCGCCGGGCTGCACCTCGAGGCGCTCGGCGGCACGGTGGGCGTCGATCTGAGCGCAGGCATGCTCGCGCGCACACGAGCGCGCTGCCCGAACGCGCGGCTGGTGCGCACGAGCGCCGAGACCCTGGCCGGCGTCGACGACGCGAGCGTGGACGCGGTGGTCCTGGTGGGCGTGCTCGAACACCTGCTCGACAAGCGAGCCGCGCTGGAGGCCGCGGCGCGGGTCCTGCGTCCCGGCGGCGTGCTCGCCCTGCTCACCCCGGACGGCGCCCACCCCTGGTACCGGCTCGCGGACCGTGCAGGCTTCGGTGTGCGGCACCTCGCGAGTGACCGCTTCGTCACCCGCCCCGAGCTGCGCGACCTGGCGGAGGGCGCTGGGCTCGCCGTGGAGCGCGAGGGCACCTGGCGCTTCGTGCCGGCGGGTGACATGCCGCGCTGGGCGGCCCGCGCGATGAGGCTGAGCGAACGCCTGGGATGGCCAGGGGGACTGTCACTCCGGGCGCGGCGCCCCGCGTGAGATGCTCCGACGGTGCTGAGCGTCCTCGCCCTCGCCCTCGCGGCCCCAGCGGTCGACTACGACCGCGGCGAGCGGGGCGTGCAGGGCGACGCACGCCACTTCGAACCGGCCGAGGGGTGCACGCACGAGGAACCCTGCGTCGTGACACGGGACGGGGCGCTGACCATCGACGCCGATGGCTGGCAGGTGGAGCTGCTGCTCTTTCGAAAGCAGGAGCTGACCCCGATCGCGCTCTTCCAGAGCTACTCCGAGGTGGACGACAGCCTGCTCAAGCGCGCCTTCCCCGAGGGCACGAACCCGCCGGTGCTCAACATCGACGGCAACCTCGACCAGCTCCGCGCGCCCTTCGAGGACACGCTCTTCGTGTTCGGGCTGCACAACCAGTACCAGCTGCGGCAAGGCGACCTGCTGTACCTCCGCTTCCGCGAGCCCGGCACCGGGCAGCAGATCAGCCGGTACTTCCGCTACTACGAGACGGCGCTGCAGGTTCGGCCCGACGCCACCACGCTCTTGCCCATCGCCAGCGTGCTCCAGCCGGCCGATCTGAGCTTCGCGCTCTCCGCCCGCTTCAGCTGGTACCTGGACCCGGACCGGAACCGCAGCGGAGCGCGGGCCCTCGCTGCGAGCGTCGACCCCACGATCTACCTGGGGGCCATCCGGCTCGGGTACACCGACGACGCCGGGCGCGTGCGCCACGAAGCGGGTGTGTTCGCCGGCGCCGGGCTGACGGTGGCGCAGGCCTTCAACGCCGGGGTGGGCCTGCCCATCCTCGAAGACGAGATCGCACCGTTCCCCTTCCTCGGGGTGCACATCGGCGGGCTGGTGGAGCTGGTCCAGCGCGTCGGCAGCGACCCCGGACGTCGATGGGAGCGCTTCTTCGAGCGCGAGAAGGAAGCGACCCAACCGTAGCGCCGCCGGACCACCGGCGAGCCCGGTGTTAGACCGGGCCGATGCACTCGACGAACCTGCAGGATCTCTTCATCGGCATCGCCGGCTTGATCGGCGCCGGAAAGTCCACCCTGGCCACAGCACTGGGCAACCACCTCGGCCTGCCGACCTACTACGAGCCGGTGGCCGACAACGAGTACCTGGCGGACTTCTACCGCGACACGAAGAAGTACAGTTTCGCCACCCAGATCTACCTCTTGAACCGGCGCTTCCAGCAGCACCAGGAGATCATCTGGCGCGGGGGCGGCGGCGTGCAGGACCGCACCATCTACGAAGATGCGGTGTTTGCCCGCACGCTGGTCGAGCAGGACCTGATGGACGAGCGGGACTACCGCACCTACCTCGACCTCTTCCGCCATATGTCCCACTTCATGTGCCGGCCCAACGTCATCGTCTACCTCGACATCAAGCCCGAGACCTCGCTGGAGCGCATCAACACGCGCAACCGTGATGTCGAGTCGGGCGTGAGCCTCGAGTACCTGAAGGGCCTGCACCGCTGCTACGAGGACTTCATCCAGGACATCAGCCGCACCGTGCCGGTGATCCGGGTGAGCTGGGAGGAGTTCCGCTCCGCCGAGGACATGGCTCGGGCGATCGAGGAGGGCTACTTCCGCGGCTCCTTCCTCCGCGACGTCGCCTGGACCCCCACCCGCGGCAGCTGAGCCCCGGAGCCCTCCCGGCGCTTCAGCCGAGGAAGCACTGCTCCAGCCCCCGATAGGTCGGCACCTCGTCCACGAGCGCACCGCCGCGCACCAGGCGGTAGGTGCGGAAGTGTTCGGCCAGCTCCCCTGCCTTGGCGTGCCGGAAGAACACCGGGTCTCCGAGCGCGAGCTCGACCCCCGCGGGAACCTTCAGCGGCGTCTGGACCTCACCGCACGCCTCCATGCCGAGCAGGCTCAGGCCTGCGGGCAGCCAAGGCACCGGCACCTTGTCCCAGCTCGGCTCGCCCGAGGCGACGTAGCCCCCACCCATGCACGTCACGAAGCCCGGGTCCGGCTTCCGCACCACCTGGAGCGCGAAGCTGATGGCGGGGCTCAGCTCGAGCCCGTGGAAGTAGTCGAAGAGGTGGCTGTCGACGAACCCGGAGCCGGCCGTGACCTCGGTCAGGCACGCCTCCTGGCTGGTCCAGTCCACGGAGCCCGTGCCACCCCCGTTGAAGATCCAGCCCTCGAGTCCCCGGGCCACGAGCCCCTCCGCGATGGCCTGGCGCTGGCGCCGAACGCCCGGCCGGCTCAACGCCTTGAGCAGCCGCTTCGGTCCGTTCTTCAGCGGCGCGAAGGGGTTGGCGTCCTGCACGCCCGCGATGTGCGCCTCGTAGCCCATCACGCCGTGGAAGCTCACCCCCTCGGTCTGGAGCGCGCGGTCGACGAGCGCGAGCACCTGCTCGGGACGGCGCAGCGGGCTGCGCCGCGCTCCGAGGTGCGCCCCCAGCACGCGGTAGCTGGTGTCGACCTCCACCACCACGGGCACGTCCACGCCGTGCTCTCGCCCTGCCGCGCCCAGCACGGCGAGGTGGTCCGGCCAGTCCACGACCACGCTCACCGTGGCCCCGGACGTGTTGGCGCGAGCGACCACCTCCGCGTCGCCGAGCCGCGCGGTCGGGTAGGCCACCAGCACGTCGTCGAAGCCATGCTCCGCCAGCCACGCAGCCTCGGCCGGCAGGTAGCTCATCAGCCCGGCGAAGGGCGCGCCCTTGTCGAGCAGGTAGCGCAAGAGGGCCGGGCAGCGGAGGCTCTTGGTCGCCACCCGGAGCGACTTGCCCGCGGCGACGACGGGCCGCGCGAGACGTTCCGCGTTGGCGTCGACGGCGTCGAGGTCGACGAGTGCCACGGGCAGCGGGCGATCGGCCACCAGCTGCTTCCACGCCTCGTACCGCTCGTCGAGCGTCACGTGCGCACCACCAGCTTGCCCACGTGGCGCCCCTCGGGCATCGCGCGGAGGGTGTCAGCAGCCTCATCGAAGGACACCACGCGGTCGATGACCGGGCGCAGGCTCGCAGCCGCCACCGCCTGGTTGAGGGCCTCGAAGGCTGCGCGCGAGCCGACGAACACCCCCTGCACCCGGATGCCCGCCATGAGGATCCGGGTGACCGCGAGCGAGGTCTCGACGCCCGACAAGACCCCGATCAGCGCGACGGTACCGCCCATGCGCACGGCCCGCAGCGACTGGTCCAAGGTGCCCGCGCCGCCGACCTCGACCACGCAGTCCACGCCCTCGCCCGCCCAGTCCGCGGCGACGGATCCCCAACGCGGCTCGTCCCGGTAGTTCAGGGTCTCGTCCGCTCCCAGCGCGCGTCCGCGCTCGAGCTTGGCGTCGCTGGAGCTCGTGAGGAACACCCTCGCGCCGCGCGCCTTCGCGAGCTGCAACGCGAAGAGCGACACCCCGCCGGTGCCCTGGACCAGCACCGTGTCGCCGGCCTCCACGCCCTCGAGCGCCGACCACGCGGTGACCCCCGCGCACGGAAGGCAGGCCGCTTCCTGAAACGAGAGGTGAGGCGGGATCGCGACGAGCCCGGCTTCCTCGACCACGATCTCGCTCGCGAGGCACCCATCGAGCGGTCCGCCGAGCGTGGACCTCTGGGCGGCCTTGTCGGGAGGGCCGTCGATCCAGGACTGCGCGAAGATCGGGCAGACCCGATCCCCCACCTGCCAGCGCTCGACCCCCTCCCCCACGGCCGCCACCACCCCCGCGCCATCCGAGCAGGGCACCAGCGGGAGCGCCTGACGCGGGTTGTAGTGTCCGCGCGCCATCAGCACGTCGCGGTAGTTCAGGCTCGCCGCACGGAGCGCGACCTTCACCTGGCCGGGCCCCGGCGACAGCGGCGCTCGCTCGACCCGACGGAGCCCCTCGAAGCCGAAGCGGGCGATCTCCCAGGCCTGCATGCCGCTCCTCCGAGGGCAGAGGATAGGGCAGGCCCATGAAGGACAAGCACATCCGCATCCGAATCGCGCAGTGCCTGGCACTCGCAGAGGCGTCGAACTGCCCGCGCCGCACCTTCGGGGCCCTGCTGTTGGACCCCGAGCGGAACGTCATCCTGATGGACGGCTACAACGGCGGGCCCCGGGGCGGCGGCAAGCTCTGCGGGGGCGACGTCTGCCTGCGGGACTCCCTCGGGATCCGGTCTGGCACGCGCATGGAGATCGGCTGCCACCACGCCGAGATGAACGTGGTCTGCAACGCGGCCGCCGGCGGCGTCCCGACCCGAGGCGCCTGGCTCATCGTCACCGGCGAACCCTGCCTGATGTGCGCCAAGTTGCTCCACCACGCGGGGATCACCCGTGTGCTCGTGGTCGAGGGGGGCTACGCCGGCGAGAACGGCGTGAGCTACCTGCGTGACCACGGCGTCGAGGTCACGACCGTGGCCGGTCCCCGCGACCCGAGGCTCTCGTGAACGTCACCCTGCTCTGGGGCAGCCTGCTGGCCCTCCTCTACGTCGTGCTGTCGCTCGAGGTCGTCCGGCACCGCCGTCGTGCCGGGGTCGGCATCGGACACGGCCAGGACAAGGCGCTGCGCCGATCGATCCGGGTGCACGCCAACTTCGGCGAGTACGTGCCCTTCTGCGTGATCCTGTTGGGCCTGCTCGAAGCCGATGGTGCGCCCGCGCTGGTGCTCCATGGCTTCGGCGCCACCCTGCTCCTGTCCCGTGTGCTGCACCGCGTCGGCCTCGGCGCCAAGCCCGGGACCAGCATCGGGCGCTTCTGGGGCGCCGCCGGCACCATCGCGCTGTTGGCGCTAGCCGCCGGCTGGGGTGTGTTCCGCGCCCTTGCGTGACCGATCGCGCGTCAGCCCTTCCTGGGCAACGCTGGCCACCAGGCTGCCCGAGCGGTCGAAGATCCGGCCCCGGACCAGCGCCCGGCCACCGCTCATGCTGGGGCTGTCGATGTCGTAGAGCAGCCACTCGTCCATCTTGAAGGGACGGTGGAACCACATCGCGTGGTCGACGCTCGCGATCTTGATGCGCGGGCTGATCCAGCTCACCCCGTGCGGCTGCAAGGCCGTGGTGAGCAGCTGGAAGTCGCTCGCGTAGGCCAGCAGGTAGCGGTGCACGGCCGGGTCGTCGGGGAGCGGCCCAGCGGCGCGCAACCAGATCTGCTTGGTCGGCGGTCGGTGCACCGGCTTGAAGGGGTTCAAGGGCTTCGCCGGGCGGATCTCGATGGGACGCCGCGCCAGCGCGATCGGCTTGAACTGTGGCGGGATGCGGTCGGCGATCTTGCGACCCATCTGCTCCTCGCTCAGCAGATCCTCGGGTTCTGGCGCAGGGGGCATCGGATCGGCGTGCTCGAAGCCCTCCTCCTCCACCTGGAAGCTGGCCGCGAGGTTGAAGATGGCCCGGCCGTCCTGGATGGCCACCACACGTCGGGTGGTGAAGCTGCGCCCGTCCCGGATGCGATCCACCTCGTAGACGATCGGCTTGTCGACCTCGCCCGTTCGCAGGAAGTAGGCGTGCAGGCTGTGCACCACGCGATCGGACGGCACGGTGTGGCTCGCCGCCGAGAGGGCCTGCCCCACCACCTGGCCCCCGAAGATGCGGCCCCAGCCCAGGTTCTGGCTCTGACCTCGGTAGAGGTTCTGCTCCAGGGTCTCGAGCTGCAACAGATCGAGGAGCTCGTTCAACACGTCGGACATGGACCCTACGTATCGTGGTCGTGTGTCACCCCCTGTCGTCGCGGGCATCCTGTGTGCATGATCTGGATCCTGCTCGCCTGCACCAGCACCGAGACCCCCGACAGCCAAGCCGCGGACTCCTCACCGCCAACCGACACCGCCCAGGTCGACACGGCGCCGCCCTGCGAGCCGGGCCTCGACAGCGACGGCGACGGCACCACCGACTGCGACGAGCTGGCGTGCGTCAGCGATCCGCTCGACGTGGACGAGGTCTGCTACACCTGCGGCTGGCCCCACGGGGATCCTGGCGACCTGACCGAGAGCGGCGACGAGCTCGGCGACACCATTCGGAACCTGACCCTGTACGACGGCTGCGGTGACACCCCTGGCTTGTGGGACTTCGCCGGCCAGTGGAAGGTGCTGATGGTCACGACCTCGTGGTGCGAACCCTGTCAGGACGAGATCCGCGCAATCGACGGGCACCGGGCCGACGCGCGCGCAAGCTCGGGTGTGGCCGACCTCGACTGGGTCGTCGTGCTCTACGAAGACGCCACGCGCGGGGCTCCCCTGGGCGACGATGCGGCCGAGTTCTCGGACTTCGTCGGGGCGACGGGGGTGGTGCCCGTGCTCTCCGACCCCACCCAGACCGCGCCCGACATCATGCCGTGGGACGGCGGGCTCCCCGGCAAGTGCCTGCTGAGCCCGGAGATGGTGATCGGCACCTGCTGGTCCGGCGACGACGACAGCGACGCCATGAGCTGGCTGGCCGAGAACGCCGGCTGATCAGCCTCCCAAGGGCTCCAACACCGTGAGGAACAGCGGCGCGGGGTTCGGGCACGTGGAGCAGCGAAGCGCGAAGATCCACGTGCCGTCGGTGCGCGTGAAGCCCGTGAAGCCCTCGAGGCCGCTGAGCGACGCCGAGGTGCCCGCGGGGATGTCCATGGTCCAGAGCTCCGTGGCGACGAGCTCCAGGTCCAGGAACTGCCCCTCCAGGTCGGCCGGGCTCAGGCCTTCGTAGAAGCCGACCATCACGCCGTCGGCGTCGCTGTAGACGAAGTCCTGCCCCTGCCCGGTGGTGGTCAGCTCGCCCCAGTCCAGCTCCCAGGGTCCGCTGGGCACCACCGTGACCGGGTCGAGGCTCGTGAGGTCGGCGCTGAAGTCCAGGACCGAGCAGCCGTCGTCGACCACCGCGGTCTCGCTCGTCTCGCCGGCCAGAGGGTCGAGGAAGAGCAGCATGCGGGCGCCCAGCCCGATCTCCTCGCCCGTGGTCAACACCACCAGCCAGGTGCCGGAGGTCTCGGTGAAGAAGGTCTCGATGTCCGCGTCGGTGCCGAACAAGGTGAAGTCCGAGAGCTTCACGCTGGTCGCATCGCCAGGCTGCTGGGACAGGTAGATGCCCACGTCGCTCTGCAGGAGCGAGTCCTCCTCCAGGCCGAGCGCCACCTCGTCCTCGGAGAGGTGCTGGAAGACGATGAGCTCCGCGTTGTCGATGTCGCCGACCGGGTCGAGATCGTGGCACTGGAGGTCTTCGGTGAGCCCCGAGAAGTCGATCACCGGGTCGCTCAGCTCGGCGATGGGGAAGCTCGGCGCCTGCAGCGCGCCGCTGTAGGCGTAGTTGTCGTCGTCGGAGAGGAGGATCACACCCGGCACGACCGCCTCGTCGACGGCCACAGAACCGGTGTCGTCAGGGTCGTCGGAGCCGCCACCGCCGCCCGCGCCGGTGCAGGCGAGGAGCAGGCTAGCGACCATAGAGGTCGTCGACCTGCTGCGTGAAGGTGAAGACGTAGCCGAGCTCGGTCTCCACCTGGAAGAGGATCTCGCCGTCGGGGGTGACGTCCTGGATCATGCCGCTCGTGGACCACACCACGCGGGTGTTGCCATCGTCGAAGCGGTCCACGTCGCCCTTGGTCGCCACGACGATGTCGGGCTCGGCGCGGTACTCCCAGGTCTGGGTCTGGGTCCACGCCTCCTCGTCGTAGGCGAACTCGACGAGGCGCGAGTACTGCCGGGAGCTGTGGCCGTTGTCGAAGAACACGATGCTGCCGTCGAGCACGTCGAACTGGTGGTGGTAGTCGGTCGGGTAGCCGTTCTGCAGGGTGAACTCGTCGAGCACGCCGTTCATGCCCCACAGGGTCTCGCCCGTGCTCCGATCGATCTTGACCAGGCTGCCGAGCTCCTTCAACGACACGTAATACAGATCGTTCTCGACGTCGTAGTCGATGGCGTTGGCGTGGGTGATGTTCGATCCGCCCACCTGCGCGGCGAGCGCCTCCATGTCGAGAGCGTCCCAGGCGTTCCAGATCTCGGTCTCGGTCTTCCGGTCCGGCGAGAGCTCGACGATCTTGTCGCCCGAGCGCTGGTTGCCCGAGAACGGGTCGGCGTCTGGATCCGGCACCACCACGATCGAGCTGACGGTGCCGTCGGGCAGCACCGTCATGTCGTGGTCGATGTTGGGCCACGCGTACTCGATGCGCTCCTCGTGATCGAGCGAGACCCACACGACCTTGCCGTTCTCGAGGTTCTGCTGGTCGCCCGCCCAGCAGTAGAGGATGTGCCGCCCGTCCGGGGTGAGCAGCATGCGCATCAGGTTGCCTTCGGTCTCCAAGATGTCGTACCAGACGTAGCGGCCCTGCCCGTCGAGGATGGCGGCGGCGTAGTGGGTGCCCTGGATCGGCGCCACGGTCCAGCCGCCGTAGGGGCTCTCGCCCTGGATGGTGAGCTCGGGGAGCTCGTTCGGCAGCACGCCCGTGGTGATGGTCTGGTTCGAGCTCACCACCCCGTCGTCGAGCACGACCCGGAAGTTCACCTCGGTCTCGGCCGGGTTGCCCAGCAGGAGCACGCTGTGCTCGGTGCCGATGTCGGTGACGGGGGTGTCGAGCCCGTAGCTCGCGCTCTCCCCGAACTCGACGTGGCCGGAGCTGTCGGCGGCGGTGGTCCAGCTGACCCGCACCACCGTCACGACCTCCTCGAGCACCTCGGCCTGGATGTCGAGGATCTCCACGGCGCCGGTGCCCTCGCCGGTGTCGTCGGTGCTGCCCGCCGTGTCGTCCACCGCGGTGGCTGCCGTGTCGTCGGCGCTCGAGGCGACCGTGTCGTCCCCCTTGGGGTCGGGATCGGTGCAGGCGAGCAGGGCGTAGATGAACATCGAGGGGACCTCTCGGGGCAGGCGGTCACAGTGTATTCGCTCAGCGCCCGCGTTCGGATCAATCGCAGGTGGATGCGCGGTACCACACACCGCGCCAGTAGTCGTCGCACGTGCCGACCTCGCTCCCCACGGCCACGGTCGAGCCGCCCACGCTGAGCCCGCTCACGAACGCGTCCACCTCCTCCTGGGACAAGCGGGCGTTGCCGCTCACGGTGAGGTCACCGGCGACCTGGGACAGGGACGAGAGGCCCGTGAAGTCGTCGACGCCGCAGAGGCCCTGGAGCTGGAGGCTCCCGACGGAGCTGAGCTCTGCCAGGTCGAGCTGGGTCGCGCAGGTGGACTCGATCGCCAAGGCGCCGCCGATGGTCTGCACCAGCGGCAGGTTCACCTGCTCCAGCACGGGCAGGCCTCGGAGGGCGACCCGGCCGCCCACGCTCGTGACCGAACCCAGGTCGACGGTGGTGAGCGCGTAGTGCCAGGTCTGGTCGTCCGGATCGCCAAGCAGCAGATCGCCGGGGATGGTCGCGAGCTCGGGAACGCTCACCGCGAGCAGCTCGTTGAGCTCGATCAGCTCGAGCCCGCCACCCAGCTCGGTCAGGGCGCTGAAGCTGACGGTGGTCAGCGCGGAGTTGTCCTCGACCCGGATGCTTCCCCCCACGCTGGTGAGCTCTCGGAAGGTCTGCAGGTTGGTGACCCCGGGGATGTGGTGCACGTAGAGGTCCCCACCGATGGTCCGCACGTTGACCAGCTCGAAGTCCGTGGAGACGTGCGGCGGTGGCGGACCGGCGCTTTCCGGGTCCGGGTCCGGCACCGCGGGGGCGTAGAAGAACTCGAGGTCGCCGCCCACGTCGCACAGGCACCGAGCGCCGTCGAGCTGCAGGATCGGGTCCTCGGAGTCGCCGAAGTGGAAGGTGAGGTCGCCCGACACGGTGTTCCAGCTCTCGCAGAAGGTCTCCACCTGGTCGTTGGACTGCAGGTAGAGGTCCCCCTCGTGCACGCGCGGCTCGTCGCAGCTCCACCCCGCCGTGTCGCCGGAGTCGGTGTCGACCGGGCTGTCGGGCGGAGCGGTGTCGGTGTCGCGGGGGAGGTCGGTGTCCTCCGTCGTGGGAGCCGTGTCGTGGGGCACAGCCGCCTCGAGCTGTCCGCTGTCGTCGGGTTCGGGTTCAGGGGCGCATTGGCAGGCCCAGGCGAGCAGGAGCATGCGCCGGAGCATGCCATGGTGGACCCCGACTGGCTGGGGCGCCGTAGCCTTAGTACGCTGGACCCGAGGAGGAGTCGATGCTGATCCTGGCCATGTTCGCGTGCACGGACGCCCCGGCGGCGAGCGACACAGGACACCACCACCACCACCACGGCGAAGACACCGCGTCGTACGACACGACCAAGGCCGCCGACACCGACGGCGGGACCTTCCACGTGATGTACGGCACGGATCCCGATCCCGTGATGGAGTCCGAGGAGTTCGCCGTCACCTTCCAGGTCTTCGCGGCGGGCGACATGAGCACGCTGTTGACCGACGTCACCGTGGACGCCGATGGCTTCATGCCGGAGCACGAGCACGGCATGAACGTCACGCCCGCGGCGACCATGAACCAGGACGGGAGCTGGACCCTGTCGCCGTTCTTGTTCCACATGGCGGGCCACTGGGAGATCCGCGTGGACGTGGCGCAGGGCGACACAAGCGACAGCGTGACCTTCCACGCGGAGTGCTGCGGGTGATCCTGCTGGTGCTGGCGTGCACGAACGGCACGGGCGACACCGCGGGCCGCGACAGCGCGGTCGACGCGAGCCGGTGGACGGCCGCCGAAGAGGCGACGATCCTCGGGCTGTCGCCGTTGCCTGAGGTGCCGGCCGACACCACCAACGCGTGGGCCGACGATCCGGACGCCGCGCACCTGGGCCAGTGGCTCTTCTTCGACGCGCGTCTCTCGGGCGCCGATGACGTGTCCTGTGCCACGTGCCACGATCCGCAGCAGGGCTTTGCCGACGGCCTGCAGCTCTCGGAAGGGGCGGGCCTCACGGGCAGGCACGCCCCGACAGCGCTCAACACCGCGTGGAACCGCTGGTATTTCTGGGACGGTCGGTGCGACACGGCGTGGTGCCAGGCCCTTGGCCCGCTCGAGAGTCCCGCCGAGCAGGCGACCACGCGCACCGACGTCGCGCTCCTCCTCCACGACGACCCGGAGCTGGCCGAGGCCTACGCCAGCGTGTTCGGCAGCTTGCCGGACCTCTCGGACCGCACGCGCTTCCCTCCCAACGCCCGCCCGGACGACGAGGATCTGCAAGGCACCCAGAACGTGAACTGGCTGTCGATGACCAGCGACGACCAGCACACCGTGAATGGGGTGTTCGCGAACGTGGGCAAGGCCATCGCGGCCTACGAGCGCACGCTCGTGCGACAAGACAGCGCCTTCGACCGCTACGTGAGCGCGCTGCGGACCGGCGAGGACCACGAGCTCTCCGACGAGGCCCTCGACGGGCTCGCGCTCTACCTCGGCGAAGGAGCCTGCCACTTCTGCCACAGCGGGCCGAGCTTCTCGAACCGCGAGTTCCACAACATCGGCTTGGGGCCACGAGACTGGCTCGATGCGGAAGACCGCGGCCGCTACGACGGCATCGCGACGGTGCAGTCCGGCACCTTCAACGGCTCGGGCGCGTACTCCGACGACCCTGAGACCGGGGCTGCGAAGCTCGACCACCTCACCCGCGGAGACGAGCAGCTCGGCCAGTTCAAGACACCGAGCCTCCGCAACGTGGCCGACACCGCGCCCTACATGCACGGCGGCCACTTCGAGACCCTCACCGAGGTGGTGCAGTACTACGCCGACCTCGACGAGACCCCGACCTTCTCCCACGCCGAAGACCTGCTGCAGGTGCAGGATGCGTGGGGTGACGAAGAGGTCGCCGCGCTCGTGGCCTTCCTCGAGAGCCTCACAGGGGAAGCGCTCGACACCTCGCTGACCCAGCCACCGGCTTCGCCCATCCCGTGAGCTCGGCTGGAACGCGCCGCTGGCTCCCCGACTTCGCGCCCCGACACGCGGCGCTGTGGAGCCACCCGGTGGTCAAGCTGCGCCACACGCTGCTGGACTCCGGACTGTTCGGGGACGAAGCGCTGGCCGGCCTGCTGCACGGCTCCCCCCCGGCAGAACCGCGACCTCCTCCACATGGCCGAGCAGGGCACCGGCAACCTCGCGCTCGGGCAGGAGGGCGACCTGCGGTGGCGCTTCAGCGAGCCTCGACGGTTGCGGGAGCGCGCGGCGAGGTACGCCCGCCGATCCGCCAGGGCCGAGAGGTCGACGAAGGGGGCGGGTTCTCTCGCCAGCACGGCGTCGACAGGGAGGTGCTCGAGCACCGCCGCGTCGGCGCGGACCGCCGGGAGCCGCACGAGAGGCACCCACATCCGCAGCCCGCCAAAGCGGATCGAGGCGAAGGGCCAGACGCCGACCAGCGCTCCTCCCTCGTGTGCGGCCAGCACCATGACGCTCCTGTCCGGCAGGTTCCGTGTGGCGTGCCAAAGCACCGACGGGGCCACAGGCACACGCTCAGCCTGGAGCGCCAGCGCGCGCCACCGCTCGGCGAGTTCACGGAACACCGTCCGACCGACGTGGACCTCGATGCGAAGCGTCGCGAACCTCCTCCGAAGCGTGTCGGTCGGACCCGCGTCCGACTGGACGGAATTCGGCCTCCGTCCCCCAGCGACTACGGCACGGTCGCCGCGGGCAGCTCCACCACGAAGCGCACGCCCTTGGACTCCGGGAGGTTCAGCGCCCGGATCTCGCCGTGGAGGTCGTCGACGATGCGCCACGCCGTGCTCAGCCCCAGCCCGGTCCCCTGTTCGCTTCGCGAGAAGAAGGGGTCGAACACCCGGTCCAGATCGCCCTCGGCGATCGGCGGACCGTCGTTCTCGATCACGAGGCAAGAACCTCGGCTCTCGAGCACCACCCTTCCGCCGGACCCGAGCGCCTGGAGCGCGTTCAAGGCAATGCCCAGGGTGACCTGCACGAGCTGGTCCCGGTTTCCGACCGCCGAGCCCCCATCGCTGTGCACCACGATCGTCGTGCCCTGCCGAGCGGCCTGAGCGCGCACGAGATCCGCCGTCAGCTGCACCACCTCGTCCAGGGCGACGGTGGCGACTTCGGCCTTCGAGCCACGGGCGTACTCCAGGAAGCGTCGCAGGAGCGCGGAGAGTCGATCGATCTCGGAGAGGTGCGCATCCGCCAGCTCGCGATCTGGATCGCTGGCGGGCACATGGTCGATCAAGAGCTCAGCAGTCTGCCTCATGGCGTGAAGGGGGTTCTTGATCTCGTGGGCCAGTCCGGCGGTGAGCTGGCCGAGCGACTCGAGCCTCGACCCTCGAGCCAGCGCCTGGTCCTGCTCACGGATGCGTGCTGCCAGCCGCCCGACAAACCAGCCAAGCAGCGGGTAGAAGCCGAGCTCCAGGAGCTTCTGGCTGGTCGACCCCGGGTCATGAGAGAAGCCCGGCAGGAAGGCGTGGGGCACGTACACCACGACCACCACGCCCGCGGCCGCCAGCCCTCCCGCGGGTCCGCCCATGAGCGCGGCGAGCACCACCGGCAGGTAGAAGAGCCTCCGCGCCAGATCGTGCAGCCAGTGCGCGTGGTGCGGCGACAGGTAGTGCACCGCAGCGATCAGCACCACGGGCAGCCAGACCTGCACGCCCGCACGCCGGCTCGCGAGCACCTTCACGCGACGGCGGCCAGGAATGCGAGCGCTGGCCAGCAGGGGGACATGCGCCGACTGTACCGCGGCCGACCGCCCATCGAGTCCGGTCAAGCGCTTGCGAAGTCTGTGCTCGAGCTGACGAGCCCCCGCGCACATGGCACATTCACGGGCTCACGGAGCACCGCATGATCGGCCTGGCCACCCTCTTGCTCGCCTGCGACGGCGCGCAGCCCGACGACACGTCGACTCCCTACCACGACGAACGCGACACGGCCGATCCCAGCGGCGACGGCGGCGATGGAGGTGACGGCGGCGACGGCGGTGATGGAGGCGACGGCGGTGATGGAGGCGACGGAGGCGACGGAGGCGACGGAGGCGACGGAGGGTCGGACGTCGCGGCCGTGCCCGAGCTCGGGCTCGAAGCTGAGCGCGCCTTCACCGTGGTGGGATCACGTGCCGACGGGCTGGACCGCCCTCGGGACGTCGACTGGCACCCCGAGCGCACCGACGAGCTCTGGGTGGCCAACCAGGACATCGACGGCCACGTCATCTACTGGAACGCCGGCGAGGCCAGCCAATCCTCGGGTGTCTACGCGGACGTGTACGGCTACCACTTCATGGAGGAGGTCTCGGGACATGCCTTCGGCGAGGCGCTGTACTCGGGATCCGACGAGATCAACTTCGGCACCTGCCACGAGTCGCGGAACACCTACAACGGCCACTACGCCGCCAACGACTTCATGGGCCCATCGCTTTGGTCGAGCGACCTCGACGTGTACGCCGCCGTGAACCAGGACTTCTGGAGCGATCTCGGTGGCAGCCACCTCGACATGCTGCACGGCTCCCCGATGTGCATGGGCATCGAGCACGACGTCGGCAACGCCTACTGGGTCTTCGACGGCTGGAACCAACAGCTCGTGTGGTACGACTTCGCGGACGACCACGGCGCTGGCTACGACGACCACAGCGACGGGCGCATCCGACGCTACACCGACGTGGTGCTGACCCGCGTCCCCGAGGTTCCCGGCCACCTGGCGAGCGATGCCTCCGGACGCCTGCTCATCGCCGACACCGGCACGGGGCGCATCCTGCGGGTCGACACGTCGACCGCCAGCGAGTCGAGCAGCTATGCGCCCAATGCCGCGATGGAGCCGCTGGCCGAGCACACCGCCTACACGGGCGCCACCCTCGAGGTGTTCGCGGACGGCCTGGGTGAGCCCAGCGGTGTCTTCGTCCAGGACAGTCGGGTCTTCGTGACCGACCACGCCACCGGGGAGATCATCGTCTACGCCGACGACGGCACCGAGCTCGACCGCGCCGAGACGGGAGCGGAGGGCATCATGGGCCTCACGATCGGCCCGAACGGCTACCTCTGGTACGTGGACGGTCCCGCGAACGAGCTCATCCGGGTGGACCCGGAGGGCTGAGCGCCGGGCATCCGCCAGGCTGCGATCAGCCCGGACACCGCGGTGAGCGCCGCTCCCACCAACACGGCCGCGTCCAGCCCGAGTTGGTCGGCCACCAGGCCCGCGACGAGCGCGCCGGCGGCGTATCCGCTGTCGCGCCACAGGCGGTACACGCCCACCGCGCTCCCGCGCCAGCTCGGAGCGGCGGCATCGCCGACCACCGCCAACAGGGTCGGGTACACCATCGCCGTGCCCGCGCCGAGCAAGACCGATGCGAGCGCGAAGCCCAGGAAGGAGTCGCTGGCGACGATGAGCGCCAGCGCCACGGCCTGCAGCAGCATGCCCCCGACGATGAACGGCTTTCGGCCCAAGCGGTCGGACGCAGCGCCGGTCACGAGTTGACCGAGGCCCCAGACCACGGGGTAGAGCGCTGCGAGCACGCCGATCTCGGCGAGGCCGAGTCCCGCGGCCGCGAAGACGAGGGGAAAGAGGCCCCAGGCGAGGCCATCGTTCAGGTTGTTGGTGAAGCCGGCCTGGGTGGCGCTTGAGAGGGCGGGGTCGGCCACGGTCGTGCGGACGAACACCTCGCCGCCCGTCATCGCGGGTGCTGGCTCCGCCCTGGACTCGGAACGGGCGAGGCCGGCGGTCTCGCGCACGAAGGCCGCCGAGAGGCCCAGTCCGACCACGGCAAAGGCCAGCCCCAGCCAGAACGGCGCACGCAGGCCGTGATCGACCGCGACGTAGCCGCTGGCGAGGGCCGCGAGCCCGACCGCGAGGTAGCCGGCGAACTCGTTGAGCCCCATCGCCAGCCCGCGCTGGCGTGGACCGGCCAGATCGATCTTCATCACCACGGTGGTCGACCACGTGAGCCCCTGGCTGATGCCCAGGAGCGCGTTCACGCCCACGACCTGCTGCCAGGAGGTCGCGTAGAGCAGCACCACGGGAACAGGGAGCGCCAACGCCCAGCCCAGCAGCAGCACGGGGCGCCGTCCCACGCGATCCGACAGGCGGCCCGCGACGAAGTTGGCGCCAGCCTTCGTGATGCCGAAGACGACGATGAACGACAGCACGGCACTGCGCGCGGCGAGCCCGAAGTCCTCCTCCGCGAGCGCTGGGAGGATGGCGCGCTCCAGGCCGACCATGCCGCCGACAAAGGCATTGACCAGCACGAGCAGGGCGAACTGGGGGAGGTTCTGCTTCAGGCCGAGACGGTTCACGACGCGAGCTCCGGGACCAGCACGCCGCCCGACACCGTCCACTCGGCGGGACCGAGCTCGAAGCGGACAGCCTCCCGCCCGGCCTCGCGGAGCAGACGCACGGCGCGCGCTGCGTACGTGCAGAAGGGACCTCGACACGTGGCGACCAGGAGGTGATCGGGGAGCTCCGACACGCGCAGGTGCAAGGTGTCGATGGGCACCGAGATCGCGCCGGGAAGGTGTGCCACGGCGAACTCGTCGGCCGGTCGGACGTCGATGAGCGTCGCGGTCCCGGCTGCGAGGCGGGCCTGGAGCTCGGACACCGGAACGGTCTCGGGTTCGCGGTCGTGGAAGCGCCGAACCGCACCCATCAGGTCATCGCTCCGCTCGAGCGCGAGGTGCCGGAGTGCGACGAGCGCTTCAGCGACCTCCGGTGCCAGGGTGTAGTGGATGAACGTCCCCCGGCGCTCCGTCTCCACCAAGCCACCGCGGCGGAGGATCTGCAGGTGGTGCGAGACGTTCGCGATCGGCTGCTGGACGGCGGACGCGAGGTCCTCGACGGTGCGCGGCCGCTGGACCAGGAGATCCGCGATCTCGAGCCGCCTGGGACTGGCGAGCGCCTTGGTGACGGTGGCCCAGGCCGTGTAGGCGTTGTCCTTGAAGCGGCGGTCGCTGGTCTCGAGGGGCACGGTTCGATCCTATCTTCTAATATTCAAATGAATATACGAATACTGGAGTAGCGGCAAGCCCCGAGGCCACGACGATCCGATCCGGGCACGCCGTCGCCTGGCTGAAGCCCAGCGCGCGGACGCAGCGAGCGACGACTCCGAAGCACCGCCACGGGCGAGGGGGCGGGCGGACGCCGCCGCCAGGCAGCTCGTTGCCCCCTACGTGCAGCTCGAGGTCACCGACTCCGCATGGATCCACCGGGAGACGGACACGGGGAGCGAGAGCCGCGTCGCGTGGCCGGCTGGCGACCCGCACGGCGCGGCCTGTGGCGAGCGCGTGCCACTGGCCGAGGGCCCGACCCCGACGATGCCGACACCCAGGTCCGCGCCGTCGAGCTCACGGGGCTGGCCAACGCGACGACGGGAACCCGCTGGTCTTCGAGCAACGGCTGGCTCGTCGAGGGACTGGCGCGAGCCGTTCTCCGCGTCCGCCGCACCCCCCTCGCCAGCGTGCCCGCCTACCCGTGCCCGGGAACCACGTGGGCGGCACGCGCAGCTGGTGGCCGACCACGACCTGCCCGACGAAGCCGTGGACCTCAGAGCCGGCGCGCAGCCTGGTTCTCGGGTGCGCTACCGCGACGCAGGCCTCGCCTGGAGCGCGTGGTCGGCGCCGGCAGAGGCGACCCCTCCGCACCGCCCGAGCTGAACCTACAGCGTGGCGAGGAAGGCGATCACGTCGGCGACTTCCTGGCTCGAGAAGTTGAAGCCCGGCATGTCGTCTTCGCCACCGTTCAAGATGATGTCGGACAGCTCCTCGTCGCTCCAGCTGCTGGTGATGCCCACCAGCTCGGGACCGAAGTCGCCCTCCCCAGCCGCGCCGTGGCAGCTGGCGCAGTTGGTCGTGAACAGCGCCTCGCCGGACGTGGCGTCGCCCTCGAGCGGGCCGGTGTCGTCCTTGGCGCCACAGGCGACCAGGAGAGGGAGCAGGGCAAGCGGAACGAGACGCGACATCGAGGTCCTCCAAGCGGGACCGGAACCTATCCCGAGCTCTGCGGGGCTGTCTTCGCCAAGACTGGCGCGTGCCGTCGCCTGGCCAACACCGCCACGCCGATCGCGCTCACCACCAGCGCGCCGTACTGGCCCGGCGTGAGCCCGAGGTAGCGGACATCGACGGTGCGCAGGGTGTCGAGGACGAAGCGCACAGGTCCATAGCAGAGCGCCAGCATGCCGACGTAGAACCCGACGGGCCGGTCCTTCCGGTCCAGCACCTGCCACACCCCGAAGAGCACGGCCGCGTACATCGCCTCGTACAGACCGAGGTCGTGGCAGGCCACCGTGACCGGGTGGTCGGAGCACATGCCGTACACCCCGAGCCAGAAGTCGGTGGGGAGGCCCGGATGGTCGTGGGCCATGAAACAGCCGATCCGAGCCCAGATCCATGCGAAGGGCAGCCCGAAGGCCACCGCTTCGGCGTAGGGCCAGAAGGGCTTCCGCTCACGCTTCGTGAAGAACCACCACGTGATGGGCACGCAAGCGATGAAGCCGCCCATGCTCGAGAGCCCCTCCCAGATGCGGAAGACCGACATCGGGTCCTCCACCAACCTCTGGGGCTCGTAGAAGACCAGGTGGCCGAGGTGTCCACCGACGAACACCCCGAGGACCAGCCAGCCGATGAGTCGATCGATCGCGCTCCCGTCGAGGCCGCGGGCGTCGGCGAAGCGCTTGGCCATCCAGCCTCCGAGCAGGAAGGCCACCGCGACCATCACACCGAAGCCGTGGATGGCGAGGCCGCCACCGAGCTCCAGGCGTACGGGCTCGAACCAGGGAATCAAGGGATGCATCGGCACCGTTAACCCCCGCACGAGCACGTCTGGAGGCGTGAAGCTGTATACTCCGCACCGGTTCTCGGTCTCGGAGCCAGCTTGGCCATCATCAACTTCGCGCGGCGCGAGATCGAAGCGAAGGTCGTCTACTACGGCCCCGCGCTGTCCGGGAAGACCACCAACGTGCAGCAGGCCCACGGCCGCCTGCCGGACGAGCTGCGCGGCGATCTGCACACCATCTCGACCGAAGACGAGCGCACGCTCTTCTTCGACTACGCCCCCATCACGCGAGGGCAGATCGCGGGCTTCGTCGCAAAGTTCAAGCTCTTCAGCGTGCCGGGCCAGGTCTTCTACAAGGAGACCCGGCGCATCGTGCTGCAGGGTGCCGATGCCGTGGTGTTCGTGGCCGACAGCTCGCCCGACCGCGCGCAGGCCAACATCGACTCGCTGATCGACCTCGAGGAGAACCTGCGCAGCCATGGCCTGGACCTCTCGTCCATCCCCCTGGTCATCCAGTTCAACAAGCGGGACGTGGCCGGCGCGCGTTCGGTCCAGGCGATGAACACCGACCTGAATCCCTTCGGTGTGCCGATCGTGGAGTCGGTCGCCTACACCGGCGATGGCGTGGTCGAGACCCTCGAGGCCGTGACCGACATCGCGGCCAGCCGAATCCGCGACAACCTCGCCGGTCGGCGCACGGCGGTCGCCCTCACGGCCATCGACTCGCGCGACGCCGAGGAAGACGAAGCCGTCATCCGCAGGCACCTGAAGGAGATCGAGGAGGTCCGCCCCCAGGAAGAGGCCCGTGGTCGCGAGATGGTCGAGCAGGGCGTGGTCGATCCCGGCGAGGTCGACGCCTTCCTTCTCCAGAACGTGGAGCGGGCGTCGGAATACCTCGGGGACGAGGAAGCACCGTCCGAAGACGAGGACGTCAAGGATGAGCCCACGTGGAACCGCAACCCGCGCGTTCCCGACCTTCCCCCCGGCCCGATCGTCGAGCTCGGCTTCCTGCCCTCGAGCCTCGAAGGCTTCAAGGCCACGCGGATCGTGGCGGCCACGCCCACCCCCAAGGGCGGCGTCAAGATGGATCTCCTGATGGAGGCCACGGAAGGCGGAGGCGTCAGCCGTTGCACCGTCAACCTGCGCCCCGAGAGCGCCTACACCCGCGGCGGCAAGACGCCGGTGCGCACGGGAAGCCATGCACGCCCCCGGCGCAGCAACGCATCCAACGCCAGCGGCGGCGGCTACGAGTTGCCGCAGATCCTCGCGGTGGCCATCCCTGCCGGCTTCTTGTTGATGACCTTCGGGGTGGTCGTCGCGGTCGTGGTGCTGAGGCTCCTTACCTAGCGCGGCCGGACTAAAGCAGGGCCGAGAGCTCTTCGAAGTCCGCCCCGTGCCGGTCCGCGACCGCCGCCACATCGGGATCCTCACCGCAGCGCCACAGCCACGAGACGTGCGCTGCCGCCGCACGCGCCTCCGCCGTTCCTGGCCCGGTCTCGCCCCGAAGAGCGTGCACCGCGCGGGCCACGTCATCGGCCCGGAACCCGTCGTCCAACAGTCCCGCGACCAGCGCCTGCTCCTCCGCGGGCAGCTCCTCGAAGCTGATGACGTCGAGGTGCCGTGGCCCCGCCAACACCCGGTGCAAGCTGCCGAGCACCAGGTCGTCGCGGCCGACGCCGAGCACCTCGATGTCGCTCACGTGCCACGTGCCACGCGCCCGGGCCAGCGTCAGCAAGGTCCGCGTGCGCGTCTGGTCCAACAGGTCGCGCCCGATCACCTCCGCGACCGGCAACACCCCATGGGCACTGGCGGCGACCTCGAGCCGGTCCACGTGGTGGAGGATGCCGAGCACGTGCTCCAGCAGGTCCGACCCGAACAACTCCAGGGCCACCTCGGCCGGAGAGCCCGGCGCGGTCAGCGCGAGCGCCAGCTCGGGGCGACGCTCGCGAACCACGGTGCCCAGCCGGTCCAACAGCTCGGCAGCCTCGCCCTCCCCCACGGTGAAGCCCCGATCACCCGCCGGGAAGAGCCGCTCCTGGAGAGGTGGCCCAGCGCGGCCCAACCGGCCGACACCGGCCTCGCCCCCTGGCGCGCCAGCGCGAACGCGACCCGCTCGCGTGCCTCGCCCAGGTCGACCTCGCGGCCGCCCGGCAAGAGCGCGAGCGCGGCTTCGAGTCCGACCACGGGATGCACGACCACGTCGCGCACCCCAGCACCGAGGGTGACCGCGATCACGCTGTGGTGTTCCAGGTCGTCGCACCACGCGAGGGCGAGCAGGTCGCCATCCTCGCGCGCGGTCACGAACCGCGGCGATGTCCGGTTCAGCACCAGGCCGGGCGGCGCATCCCGATCGAGGTACCGGGCCAGCCTGCCGCGGTGTTCGGAGCGGGCCACGGCGTGCATGCAGCGCAGGAGCTCGGCGCTCCCCTCGGTCCGCGCGAGTGCGGTGACCACCGCCGGTACGCGACGGCCCTCGCCGGTCAACAGCCGCGAGGCCACCCAGACGCGCTCGGCGCCGCGGCTTGCTCGCTGGAACAGGTCCACCGTCTCGGCGGCGAGACCCGCCCACGGGTCTCGATCGGTGCCGAGCCGTTCACGCAGCGACGCCACACCCTCGGGGTTCCTCAGCCGCTCCTCCTCCAGCGCGCTCTCCAGGGCTGCGGGATCCTTCGCTGCGAGGTGCCGCAGGTCGGTCAGCGGCGCGTCCGGCGCGGTCAGGGCCCGGCGAACCGCGAGGCGGGGCTCGACGACCAGCTTGCCGATCGGTCCGGAAGCGGCAAGGGAGAGGTACGGCTGCGGCACACCCCTCCATCGGTCGCACCCCCGAGGGCCTACAGCCAAATGTCCGACCTGTCGCTCACCGGCCGCCTCTGGCAGCTCCCGAACCCCGCTCCGGAGCGAGATGCCGCGCTCGCCCGAGCACTCGGCGTGCCCGTGGCCGTCGCCACGTGCCTCGCGGCTCGAGGCGCCGACACGGAGGCCGCCGGCCGATCGGCGCTCTCACCCTCCCTCGCACAGCTGCACGACCCGCACCAGATGCTCGGGCTCGACGCCGGTGTGGACCGGCTCCGACGGGCCGTCCGCGACCGAGAGCGCATCCGCTTCGTCACCGACTACGACGTGGACGGGACCACCAGCTCCCTCATCCTGCAGGCGACCCTGCGCCTGCTGGGCCACCCCGACGAGCTCTTCGACTACCACATCCCCAACCGCATGACCGAGGGCTACGGGTTCTCGCTCCTCGCCGCCGAGGCGGCGGCCCGCGACGGCGTCTCGCTGATCGTCACCGCGGACATCGGCGTGAAGGACCACGCGGCGGTGAGCCGCGCTCGAGAAGGGGGCGTGGACGTCGTGGTCTGTGACCACCACCTGACCCCGGGCGAGGGCGTGCCGGGGGACGCCGTGGCCGTGCTCTGCCCGCCACAGGAGGGCTGCCCCTACCCGAACAAGGCGCTGGCCGCGTGCGGCGTGAGCTTCAAGCTGGCGCAAGCGCTGTTGGCCGACCATCCCCGCCACGAGGTGCTGCTCCGATCGCTCTCGAAGCTCGCCGCCATCGGCACCGTCGCCGACGTGGTCGACCTCTTCACCCCGGAGAACCGCGCCATCGTGACCCTCGGCCTGCGGGAGCTGAACAGCGGCCGTCATGCTCCGGGGCTCGCCGCGTTGCTGCGCGTGGCGAAGTGCGAGCAGGACATCACCGCTCGCCAGCTCGGGTTCCAGATCGGCCCGCGCATCAACGCCGCCGGACGCCTCGACAGCGCCCGGCTGGCGGTGGACCTGATCCAATGCCGCGATCCGCAGCGCGCCCGCGAGCTCGCAGAGCGCATCGACCGGACCAACAGCGAGCGGCGCGCGGTGCAGGAGGCGCTCGTGGTGGAAGCTCTGGCACGTGCCGGAGACGATCCGGCCCCCTTCGTCGTGGTGTGGGGTGACGAGCACGAGGACCCGGCCACCGGTGAGGTCAGCGGCTGGCACCGTGGCGTGGTCGGCATCGTGGCCGCCCGGGTGCGGGACCGGACGTACCGACCGGCCGCCGTGCTCGCGGTACGCGACGGGAGGGCCACCGGATCGGTGCGGACCACCGAGGAGGTCCACGCCGTGCGCGCCCTGGAGACCGTGGCGCACCTGCTCGAGAAGTTCGGCGGTCACCCGGTCGCCGCAGGCTTCTCGTGCCCCGAGGAGAACCTGCCAGCGGTCGCCGCGGGCCTCGCTGAGGCGGCGCTCGCGCAGGTGGGTGGCGAGATGCCCGTCCAGCGGCTTCGCGCCGACGCGGAGATCACGGCCGCCGAGCTCGGCTGGGAGCTTCAGCGCAGCCTGAGCTGCCTGGAGCCCCACGGAAAGGGCAACGCCAAGCCCCGCTTCGTGGTCCGAGGAGCAGCCACGAGCGACCACCGCACCATGGGCCAGGACGGACGACACCTCCGGCTCTGGCTCGACGAGCCGCGGATCGGTGCGGTGTGGTGGGGCGGCAGCGAGCACCTCGACGCCGTGCGGGCGGCCGGCGGTCGCGTCGATCTGTACGGCAAGCTCGACGTCAACACCTACCAGGGCAAGACTCGGCTGCAGTTCGTCGTCGACGACGCTCGCCTGCCCTGACGAGCCCGTGACAGCGCGGGATCTTGCCGTCCGTGTAGTCGCCAGCTACATTCTGAATGAGGGTTCATTCAGAGGAGTCTGCCATGAGCGCCGTCATCGACAGCCACACCGGAAGCGAAGCCGAGAAGGCCTCCCTGGCCGTCGCGGAGGACAGCCGCGAGACCGACTGGAAGTCCAAGAGCTTCATGGCGTCCATGTTCATGGGGGACCTCGACGTGGGCATGTCGTACCCCTTCCCCGAGCAGGATCCGACCGACAAGGCCGAGGGCGACGCCTTGCTCGAGCGCATGAACGCCTGGGCCGACCAGGAGCTCGACGGCGATCGGATCGACCGCGACCAGAAGATCCCCGCGCACGTGTTCAAGGGCCTCAACGATCTCGGGCTCTGGGGGGTCAAGATCCCGAAGGAGTACGGCGGGCTCGGCATGAGCCAGATGAACTACATGCGGGTGCTCGGGGATCTCTCGGTGCACTGTGGCGCCACCGCCGCCACCCTCAGTGCCCACCAGTCCATCGGCGTCCCTCAGCCGCTGAAGCTGTTCGGCACCAAGGAGCAGAAGGCGAAGTACCTCCCGAGGGTGGCCAAGGGCGCGATCTCCGCCTTCGCACTGACCGAGCCCGGTGTCGGCTCCGACCCCGCGGCGATGAAGACCTTTGCGGAGCCCAGCGAGGACGGAAGCCACTGGGTCCTCAACGGCGAGAAGCTCTGGTGCACCAACGGGGTCATCGCCGATCTGTTGGTCGTGATGGCCAAGACCCCGTCCAAGATGAAGCGGGGTCGCGAGGTCCAGCAGATCACCGCCTTCATCGTCGACGCCGACACCGAAGGCGTCGAGGTGATGCACCGGTGCGAGTTCCTCGGCATCCGCGCCATCGAGAACGGCCTGATCCGCTTCACGAACGTCAAGGTCCCCTCGGAGAACATCATCCTGGGCGAAGGCAAGGGGCTGCGCCTCGCGCTGACCACCCTGAACGACGGTCGCCTCGGCATCCCCGCCGTCGGCGCACGGGTCGTGCGCGAGCTCGCGCACATGGGCGCGCAGTGGGCCAAGTCGCGCTTCCAGTGGGGCAAGCACATCGGCGAGCACGAGGAGTGCGCGGACATGCTCGCGGATCTCGGTGGAGGGGCCTACGCGATGAAGGCGCTGTCGGACTACTGTGGCGCGCTCAGCGACCAGGGCGGACGGGACCTCCGCATGGAGGCCGCCACGGCCAAGCTCTACAACACCGAGCGGCTCTGGACCCTGGCGGATCGGGCGCTGCAGCTCCGCGGGGGCCGCGGCTTCGAGTCCGAGAGCTCCTTGAAGGCACGCGGCGAGGCGCCCTTCCCCATCGAACGTGCCCTGCGGGATGCTCGCATCAACCGCATCGTGGAAGGCACCACCGAGATCATGCACCTGTTCCTGGCCCGCGAGGCCCTGGACAAACACCTCCGCATGGCCGGCCCTCTGCTGGGACGCGCCAGCGTGGGCGTGAAGCTCAAGACCCTGTTGAGGTGCGCGGCCTTCTACCCGGCCTGGTACGCCAAGCTCTGGCTGGGCGGACTCTTCAAGAGCTTCGGCCGCTTCGACGGGCGCCTGGCCAAGCACCTCCGCTTCGTCGAGCGGAACACGCGGCGCATGGCCCGCACGCTCTTCCACGCCATGGTGCAGAACGGTCCCAAGCTGGAAGCCCGGCAGAAGACCCTGGCCCGCCTGGTGGACCTGGGCGCGGAGCTCGCGGTGATGTGCCTGGTCGCGTCCCGCCTTCAGAGCGCGCTCGACCGCGGCGACGACAGCGACCTCGAGGTCGGCCTGTACCACCTCGACGCCGCCACGCTGCGGGTGGATCAGCTCTTCTGGTCCTTGAAGCACAACACCGATCGGCAAGTGCACGGCATCGCCAAGGGCATGATGGAGGGCGTCGACGCTCTGCCCGACATCGTCACCCCGCCCGAGCTGCGCCCCCTGCCGCGCGAGCGCGGGAGCGACCTCACCAGCGGTCGGCTCACCTCACGGGTCGACAAGTCTGGCCGGGTCGGCGAGAACGCCGCGAAGTAGCGGACGCGGCCGGGGGTCAATCGGGCGTCGGGACCTCGTAGCCCCACGCCTTCATGGCCTCGACCAGGTCCCGCTTCTTCGCACCAGGCGGAGGCGGAAGCTCGAAGTTCCCCGGCTTCTTCAGCACGTCCCAGTCGCGGAACTCGAGCTTCACCTCGAAGGCGAGACGCGGCACACGGATCTCCAGCACGTGCGGCAAGAGCGTGCGCTCGCGCTTCTTGTAGCTCTTGTACCGAGCCTCCATCACCAGGTC
>CAZSAT010000027.1:0-64317 GCA_964604675.1 uncultured Enterobacterales bacterium | reverse complement strand
TAGCGCTCCTTGAGCCAGGGGATCATCACGGAGGTGTCGAGCCCTCCGCTGTACGCCACCACGATCTTCATGCGTCTTCCTCGGCGAGGTCCAGGTTGGCGAGCAGGCGAATGGCGCCGGCCAGCGTCTCGATGCGGTCCGCGGACGAGGGGGCGACGAACACCGTGTCGTCCCCTGCCACGGTTCCCAGGATGTCCTCGTGGCCCACGCCGTCGAGGTAGCCGGCCACGCCCTCGGCGCGACCCGGCAGGGTGCGCAGCACGATGAGGCTGCCGTTGTGGCGAACGCTGGTGATCTCCATGGAGACCACGCGGCGGAGCGCCTTGATGTACTGGGTGCGGCGGTCCAGCTGGTAGACCGGCCCGTCGTCGGTGTTCCGGCGAGCGATGCCGAGGTGCTTGAGGTCACGGGACAGGGTGGCCTGGGTGCAGCTGACCCCGTAGTCTTCGAGCAGACGCCCGAGCTCTTCCTGGGATCCGATGCGGCCGCTCTGCACGAGCTGCTTGATCAAGGCGTGTCGGCGATGACGATGGGCCATGGGCCTGCCGTATACAGAGAACCGTATAGCTATGCAAGCCTCCGGCTCACTCGGTGACGTCGCCCGGGCGGAAGCACAGGCCGAGGCGGTCGTCGTCGGACGCCCCCTCCGACAGCGGAACCGTGGTGCAGGACTTGCCCTTCTTCGACGCCAGCGCCGTGTGCAGGGTGAGCGTGCCGGTGACCGCGCCGGCCTTGCGGCCGCTGGCCCAGTAGACCTCCGCGCCATCGGCGACGGTGGCGGTGGCCTTCCGTTGCACAGCCTCGGGGAGGTCCGTGGTGAAGGACTTCTCGGCCTTCGTGGGGGCCGCGCCGGGGTTGGAGACGGTGAGCTCGGCGCAGGCGTTGCCGACCGTGAAGAGCTGACCGTCCTTGCCGCGAACCGGGTACGCGGTGAAGGTGGACTCCGCGGTGACGGGCTGGCCGCCGAGCTTCGCGAGCATCAGGTCGGTGCGGCTGTAGAGGCGGAGGCGCGGGGCCTCCGGCTCGACGAAGCCCGCTTCGACCTGGTAGCGGTCGGACCATCCCTCGATCTCGACGGCGAAGCTGAGGCCATCGGACGACACGGTGGGGCCCAGGTCGCCGGGCACGGCGCCGACGCCCGCGCGAAGCTCGACCGCGGTGCCGTCGTCGAAGGCCGCCTTCAGAGCGGACGGGGCGACCGACACCAGCGCGCTCTGCTCGACCCAGAAGGGCACGTCGAGCGCGGCGAGGGTGCCGTTGGGCGTCTGGCAGTGCTGCTCGGCCGCAGCGGCCGAGACGGGCTTGACCTTCAGCCAGCCGTCGCTCTCCTCGAGGAGCTCGAAGGGCTGCACGCCGGCCCCCAGACGAGCCACCGTGGTGGCCTTGTCGCTCGTGAGAGCCGCGCCCTCGCCCAACAGCACGAAGGTGGCGTCGGACCAGGACTCGGGGGCGGCGGGATCGCGCGCCGGGGCTTCCCAGCCGCTGGACCAGCCGGCCACGAGGGTCCACTCGGCGATGCCCACGCCCTCGTCGTTCAGGTAGCCCTTGGGGGCGACCACCTTCGCGTCGGTCTCGCCTTCCCGATCGGCCTTGAGCTTGGAGACGTCGAGCTTGCCCACGACCTTCTTCTTCTTGCCCTTCTTGACCTCCCAGAGCAAGCCGTCGATCTCGGCGTTGCCGTCCTCCAGCTCGGCGCTGAGCTCGAGGGCGTAGGACTTCTTCTCCACGGTCCATGCCAGCTCGGCCGCGACGGGGAAGGCGCCTTCCAGCACGTGGGGTTCGTCGACCGGGCCGGTGACGGTGAGGGTGATGGTGCCGGTGGTCTCGACGGCTTCTGCGGCGGCGGCGGTGTCGTCGGCCAGCGCGGCCGAGAGCATCAGGGCGATCATGTGGTCTCCACGACGAAGTGCTGCGCCTATCCGGTCCCAATAGAGGGTGCGACGATGCGTGCACTCCTCCAGTCCGAGCGCGGCGATCCTGCCCAGGTCCTCCGGCTCGCAGCGGTCGATGAGCCGGCTGTGGGCGCTGGCCAGGTCCTGGTCCAGGTGCTGGCCAGCCCGATCGATCCGGCCGACCTCCTCACGGTTCGAGGGCTCTACCCCCTGCTTCCCGAGCTCCCCTGGACCCCCGGCATGGAGGGCGTGGGCGAGGTGCTGACGGGCGAGCAAGCCGGGCTTCGGGTGGTGCTGCCCGTGCGCACCGGCGCCTGGCGGGAGCGCGTGGTGCTCGACGAGGCGGCGCTCGAGCCGGTGCCGAAGGGGCTCGACCCCGTCCAGGCCTGCATGAGCTGGATCAACGCGCCCACGGCGTGGCGCCTGCTGGAGGGCCTGCGCCCAGGCGACGTGGTGATCTCGGCGCCCGGCGCGGGCGGTGTGGGGCAGCTCGTGGCCCAGCTCGCGGCCCTGCGCGGGCTCCACGTGGTCGCCGTGTGCCGCCGGGAGGCACCGGAGCTCGAGGGCCTCGCCGGCGTCGTGCTCGACGGTCCTGGCCTGGGGCGTCGCGTGCGGGACGCGGCAGGGGGCCCCATCGTGAGGCTGCTCGACGGGGTCGGCGGCACCTGGACCGCCCGCCTGGCCCGCTGCCTGGCACCCGGGGCCGAGGTGGTGGTCTACGGGGGCATGTCGCGGCAGGCCCCCGAGCTCGGCATCGGCGACCTGGTGTTTCGCGGGCTGACGATGCGCGGCTTCTGGCTCTACGCCGACAACCAGGCCCGCGCCGACCGCGGGCGCCCGCTGCGTGCCCAGCTCGCGGCGATGGTCGGGCTCGGGCTCCTCCGTCACCCCGTGGCGAGCGTGCACGCGCTCGACGACTGGGAGGCGGCCCTCGAGGCGGCCCGCGACCCCGCCCGTCGCGGCCGGGTGGTGTTGTGCCCGTGAGAGGACTGGCCCGGATCGCGAAGATCACCTGGTTGGCAGCCCAGCGAGGCACGATGTTCCCCGCGAACAGCCGGCGCAAGCCCGCGGCCGCCCCGGGAGGCACCCGCCGCCGCCGGGTGGCAGGCGGCCTGCTCGGACACCTGCTGGAGCTCGAGCGCATCGACCTGGTCGAGCACACGCTCGAGATGCCGGGCCTGGACCGGCCCATCAGCCTGCTCCAGCTCTCCGACGTGCACCTGCGCGAGGCGGATCGTCGCCTCGACCGGCTGGTGGCGGCGCTCGCCGGGCTCACCCCGGACGCGGTGGTGCTCACGGGCGACGTGGCCACCCGTGGCTGGACCCTCGACGCGGTGGACCGGCTGCTCGGGGCCCTGCCGGACGCGCCTCTGGGCCGCTTCGCGGTGATGGGGAACTGGGAGTACTGGGGCGACGCCCCCCCCGAGCGCTGGCGACCGGTGTTGGCCCGCCACGGCGTTCGTCTGCTGATGGACGAGGTCGTGCACATCGCCGGGGTGGCGCTGGCCGGCACCGACGACTTCTACGCGGGGGAGCCGGATGCCCAAGCCGTGCTCACGCGGCTGGCGGGTCGGCCGGCCGTGGTGCTCTCGCACTCGCCCGGGCTCTTCGACGACCTGGCCCGGGACGGCGTCCGCCTGGTGCTCTCGGGCCACACCCACGGCGGCCAGGTCATCCTGCCCGCGCTGGGCGCCTTCTTCGTGCCGAAGGGCAGCGGAGCGTACGTGGCCGGGTGGTACCGCCGCGAGCACGCCTGGCTCTACGTCTCGGTGGGCCTCGGCTGGTCGATCGCGCCCTACCGACGGCGCTGCCCACCGGAGCTGGTGCTGCACCACCTGGTGCCCGAGGGGTAGAGTGCCGAGGTAGCCTCCCCCCATGAAGACCTTCTGGTTGAGCGTGGTGGTCGGGTGCCTGTTGGGCGTGGGCGTCTCACTCGGGAGCGCAGACTTCCTGCTCGCGTACCACGGCGTGGCCGTCGGCCACCGCCCCGTGCCCGGCTCAGACGGCGTGGACGACACCATGCGGCGCTTCGTGCTCGACCAGGGCGACGGCTGGACCGAGGTGGTGCTGCCCGTCGACGCGTTCTCGTCCTACAGCCTGCCGCTCGCGCCCTTCGGCGTGCCGCCGGCCGAGCGGCCCGAGGAGGCGCCAGCGGTCGAGAAGACCCGCTTCTCCTGGTCGGTCCGCGTGGGCGATCGCGCCGTCAGCCTGCTCGGACCCGCCAACCTGTTCTTCGGCCTGCTGGCTGGCTTGGTGGTGGTGCTGGGACGAAACGTGGCGGTGGCCGGGAGCCCCTTCAGGCTGCTTCCCACGCCCGACACGAGCGGCAAGCGCGGCAAGCGGCCGAAGGTCGGACAGGCCGCGGCAGGGCGCCCGGCGGCCCCGCCGAAGCCCGCGCGTCCGCAGAAGGGCCCCCCGCCCCGACGCGGCAAGGGTCGGAGGAACAAGAAGCGTCGTTGACGCACCCCGATCCCCTCGATAAACCGCCGGGTCCAAGCCGCACCCCCCTGGAGGAACCGTGGCCAAGAAATCTGCCAAGGGCGCCACGATCATCCACCTCGAGTGCACGACCTGCAGGAAGAGCGGGATGCCCGGCGTGAGTCGTTACTCGACCAAGAAGAACAAGAAGAACACGCCGCAACGGCTCGAGTTCAGCAAGTACTGCCGGTACGAGCGCAAGCACACGCCGCACAAGGAGATCAAGTAGGGTCTCGCACGCCTCCGACCACCTGGTCGAAGGCGCTCCGCCTGTTGGATCGTCGGGAGCACGGCTCCGAAGAGCTGAGGCGCAAGCTGCGTGATCGCGGCTGCCCGGACGACGAGATCGACGACGCGCTCGACCGGCTGGCCGACCAGGGCTGGCTGGACGACGGCCGCGCCGCGGAGAGCCTCGCGCGGCACTGGGCGCGGGTGGGCCGCAAGGGCCCGATGCGGATCACGCAGGAGCTCAAGGCCCGCGGCTTCGAGGGCTGGGCGATCGCGCAGGGCCTCGCGGAGGCCGAATCGGAAGGTGACTGGGTCACCCGGTGTGCCGCCCTGATCGAACGGAAGGGGGTGCCGGACGACTGGGAGGGCCGCCAGAAGCTCGAGCGCTGGCTCCGCAGCCGCGGCTTTCCTCACGACGTGATCCAGCAGGCCCTGAAGCGCTGACAGGGGCCGGCGAGCCGCCGAGTCGCGGTACGGTCACTCCATGCCCTGGCTCCAGCCCACGTCGCGCCTCATCGGCGTGCTGCACCTCCCTCCGCTGCCCGGCGCGCCGCGCCCCTCGCCTGGCCTGGCGAGCGTGCTGGACCGCGCCCTGCGCGACGCCGAGGCGCTCGCGGAAGGGGGCGCCGGCGCCTGCATCGTGGAGAACCTGGGCGACGCTCCCTTCGCGCCCTGCGTAGAGCCCCACGTCACGGCGATGCTGGCGGTCGTGGCCCGAGAGGTCCGACAGCGCTTCGGGGACGCGCTGCAGGTGGGCGTGAACGCGCTGCGCAACGACGCCGACGCGGCCCTCGGAGCAGCGGCGGCCGCCGAGGCGCAGTTCGTGCGCGTGAACGTGCACATCGGCGCGATGGTCACCGACCAGGGCGTGATCGAAGGCCGGGCGCGCAGCACGCTGCTCTACCGGCAACGCCTGGACCCCGACCTCGGGCTCGTCGCCGACGTGCTGGTCAAGCACGCGGCGCCTCTGGGCGACTGGGCCCTCGAAGATGCCGCGCGCGACACCTGGCACCGTGGGGGGGCCGACGTGCTGGTGGTCAGTGGCTCCGGCACCGGCCGGCCCACCGCGCCCGACGACGTCCGGCGGGTGCGCGAAGCGGTGCCCGAGGCCACCATCTGGCAGGGCTCGGGCATGACCCCCGAACGCGCCGACGCCCTGAACGCTCTGCTCGACGCCGCCATCGTCGGCACCTGGCTGCACCGCGACGGGCGCCTGGATCAGCCGCTGGACGTGGCCCGGGTGCGCTCGATGGTGGGCGCGCTGGGCTGAGGCACCACCCAGGTGGACCCGCAGCCGGCCTCAGACGCCTCCGGCACCATGCCCGGCGCATCGTCGGTCAGGCGCGCGGCGATGTCCGGGTGCCCGCAGGCCGCGGCCCATCCGGCCGCGCGGACGCGCGCCGCGCCGGTGACCTGGGGGAGCTTGCCTTCGCACGCGACCAACGAGGCACGCAGCTCGGGCCAGCGGGGCCAGGTCACCGCAGCGTCCGCCGAGATCGCGCCGTCGAGGCGCCGGGCGCGCGGCAGGTCGCCGTCCGCGAGCGCCGAGCCCAGCCGCTCCATGCGCGCCAGATCGAGCGCTGATGTGCGTGACAGCGGCTGCACCTCGTCCACCGGCTCGGCGCCCGGACCGCACGGTCCCACCCAGGCGGTGCGGCCCCCGGCGGTGAGGCGCAGCACCTCGCCAGCGTGGCTGAGCTCGACCGCCACCCCCGCGAGGTCGCCCAGCACGAGCGCCGCGACGGCGACGGCCCCGGGAGGACCTCCCGCGTGGGCCAGCACCGACGCCGGGTCGCCCCGGTGACCGGCCCGCCAGGCAGCGGGGCCGTAGTCGTGCAGCGGGTGAGCGACCTCGCCGAGCAGGCGTCCGCCCTCGCCGTCCAGCACGTCCGCCGCTGCGGCGAGCAGGCCCGCGTGGTCCGTGAGGTCCGCGAGGTCGCGCTCCCAGTCCGCCCCGAGGCGTCGCTGTGGACCCGGCTCCAGCGTGCCCGCGAGCGGCGCCACCTCGGACCAGGGGTCGACGGGCACCTGCAGCAGATCGACCAGCAACGCGAGGCAGGCCGCGTCCACCACCACGCAGGAGGTGTGTTCGTGCGCCCGCAGCACAGCGAGCTGCACCGGGCGCAGTTCCGAGGCGAGCCCAGCGCCCGAGAGCGCGTGATCCAGCACCCCGTCGTCGAGCCCCAGCCCCGCGAGGGCCCGACTCCCGAGCACCTGCCGCCGGCGCGCCGCCGCGCCCTCCGCGACATCGTCGGCCACCCGCTCCGCTTCGAGCGCCGACAGCATCGCCGCGCGGGCGGTCTCGTCGCCGCTGGCCCAGCGCAGCGACGCACGGGTGGCGTCGAGCAGCGGGTCCGGACGCTCCTCGAGGAAGGCGTCGAGGGCGCCCTGTTCCTCGGCCGCCTCCCCGAGGCGCGCACGAGCCTCGTCGGTGAGACGTCCGGACGCGAGCTCGTCGGCGACGGACTCGGTGAGCCCCTGCCGACGGAGGAGCGCGAGGCTCGCGCGCAGGCGCAGCCGATCGGGCCCGGCGCGGCGGGCCAGCAGCCCAGCGAGCCAGCGGTCCCACCTCGGATCGGGGTGTTCGGCCAGGAGCGCGACCACGCGCTCGTCGGTGCCGCAGGCCGGGTCCTCCAGATCCTGCACCAGGATGGCGAGCAGGCCGTCGGCGTCCAGGACCGGGACCGACTCGCACACCGCCATGGCGTGCAGGGCCGCGTCGGCGGCACCCGGCCGCTCGGCGCGCCAGGTGGCCGGCACGCGCCCCTGGCTCCACCACAGCGCAGCCGCCCCCAGGGCGACCACCGTCCCCAATGTCTGCCAGCGTCGCCTCACACCGGGAGGCTACCGTGACTCTGCGGCGGGTTGATTGGAGGATCGCCGAGTCCTTCGGGTCCCCAGTGGCCATGCGTCCGACGAAGGCGTGCCAGGGGCACGTCGAGGAGGCGCGGGGTCGCTGGGGGCCCGAAGGGCCGGCGAGGCCCGATCAAGTCGGCGTAGAGGCACGGCTTCCGCCACAGCGCAGAAGGGTGGGACGAAGCGGGCGCTTCGCCCCACCCGGTCCGGTCAGGATGCCCGCCGGACGCACTGCGTCAGGTCGGACGGTGACCCCGGATGAAGGCCCTGGGGAGGATGGAGGGTGGGGCGGCCAGCGACCGGCCGCCCCGGCATGGTCATCAGGAGCAGCCGCTCGTCGCGCCGCAGTTGAAGCACTTGTAGCAGGCCCCGCTGCGCACCATGATGCTGCCGCAGACGTGGCAGGGGGGTGCGTCGGCCTGGGTGGTGAAGACCGCGTCGCTGTCGGTGGCCTCCGAGACCTCGCCGTCGGCGATGGTGACCGCCGGGAGCTGCGCTGCGGGAGCGGCCTGGGCCGGCGCCGCGATGCCCGCCGCCGCGACCGCGGCCGGGTGCTGCTGGGCACCGGGGCCGAAGCGGAGGTTCAGCCAGCGGAAGATGTAGTCCATCAGCGACTTGGCGAAGGGGATCTCCGGGTTGCCGGTGTAGCCGCTGGGCTCGAACCGGGTGTGGGAGAACTTGTCGGTCAGCACGTGGAGGGGCACGCCGTACTGCAGGGCCAACGACACCGAGGTGGCGAAGGCATCCATCAAGCCCGAGACCGTGGAGCCTTCCTTGGCCATGACCAGGAAGATCTCGCCCGGCGCGCCGTCCTCGTACATGCCCACCGTGATGTAGCCCTCGTGGCCCGCCACGTTGAACTTGTGGGTGATGGCCCGGCGCTCGGTGGGCAGCTTCCGCCGGACGGGGCGGTACTCGATGACCTTCTCGACCGCTCTCTCGACCTTGGCGCCCTGGCTGTCGAGGCTGGTGTTGAGGGGCTGGGTGCGCTTGCAGCCGTCGCGGTAGATGGCGATGGCCTTCAGCCCCAGCTTCCAGGCCTGCAGGTAGCAGTCGGCGATGTCGGCCGGCGTGGCGTCGGTCGGCATGTTCACGGTCTTGGAGATGGCGCCGGACAGGAAGGCCTGGGCGGCCCCCATCATGCGCACGTGGCCCATCGGCTCGATGGTGCGCACGCCGTTGCGCGGCTTGAAGGCGCAGTCGAACACGGCGAGGTGCTCGTCCTTCAGGCCGGGCGCGCCCTCGATGGTCTCCTGGTCGTGCAGGTACCCGAGGATGGCTTCGCGCTCGTCGTTCGTGTAGCCCAGGTTTTCGAGCGACTCGGGGACCGTCTGGTTGACGATCTTGAGCATGCCGCCGCCCACGAGCTTCTTGTACTTGATGAGCGCGATGTCCGGCTCGATGCCGGTGGTGTCGCAGTCCATCATGAAGCCGATGGTGCCCGTGGGCGCCAGCACGGTGACCTGGCCGTTGCGGAAGCCGCTGTCGAGATCGACGCTCGTCACCTCGTCCCACACGCCCGCGGCCGCGCTGCGGAGGTTCTCGGGGAGGCTCTCGGAGAGCTTCCGGGCCGCGGCCTGGTGCTTCTTCATCACGCGCATGAAGCACTTCGCGTTCTTCGCGTAGCCCTTGAAGGCGCCCTTGAGCTCGGCCACACGGGCCGACTGCAGGTTGGCGTGACCGTGCATCAGCGAGGTGATGGCGCCCGCGTAGGAGCGGCCTTCCTCGGAGTCGTAGGGCAGGCCCTTCGACATCAACAGCGCGCCGAGGTTGGCGAAGCCGAGGCCGAGGGGGCGGTAGTCGAAGCTGTTCTTCTCGATCGCCTTGGTCGGGTAGCTCGCGCGGTCGACCAGGATCTCCTGGGCCGTGATGGTGAGCTTCACCGCCTGGATGAAGCGCTCGACGTCGAAGCCGTCGCCCTCGGTGCGGAACTTCATCAGGTTGAGCGACGCCAGGTTGCAGGCGGAGTCGTCCAGGAACATGTACTCGGAGCACGGGTTGGACGCGTAGATCCGGTCGGTGTTGATGCAGGTGTGCCAGTCGTTGATCGTGGTGTCGTACTGCATGCCGGGGTCGCCGCAGAGCCAGGCGGCTTCCGCGATCTGCGCCATCACGTCGCGCGCCTTGTGGGTCTCCACCGCCTCGCCCGTGGTGACCGCGCGGGTGGTCCAGTCGTTGTCGTCCACCACGGCCTGCATGAACTCGTCGGTCACGCGGACGGAGTTGTTGGAGTTCTGGAAGAACACGCTGTCGTAGGCGCCGCCCTGCACGTTGAAGCCGCCGTCGTAGCCGGCGTCGATGAGGGCCCAGGCCTTCTGCTCCTCGTCCTTCTTGCAGTTGACGAACTCGAGCACGTCGGGGTGGCCGATGTCGAGGATGACCATCTTCGCCGCACGACGGGTCTTGCCGCCCGACTTGATGACCCCCGCGAAGGCATCGAAGCCGCGCATGAAGCTGACGGGACCCGAGGCGGTGCCGCCGCCGCGGAGCAGCTCCTTGCTGGAGCGGATGCTGGAGAGGTTCGAGCCGGTGCCGCTGCCCCACTTGAAGAGCAGCCCCTCGGTCTTCGCGAGCCCCAGGATCGACTCCATGGTGTCGTCGACCGAGTTGATGAAGCACGCCGAGCACTGCGGGTGGGTCTCGACGCCGACGTTGAACCACACCGGCGAGTTGAAGGCCATGTGCTGGTTCAGGCAGAGGTAGGCCAGCTCCTGGCGGAACAGCTCGGCCTGCTCGTCGTCGGCGAAGTAGCCGTCCTCGCGGCCCCACATCGCGACGGTGTCGACCACGCGCCCGATCAGCTGGCGCACCGAGCGCTCGCGCTCCGGCGTGCCGAGGTGGCCGCGGAAGTACTTGGACACCACCACGTTGGTGGCGGTCTGGGACCAGGAAGAGGGGATCTCCACCTCGCGCTGCTCGAAGACCACCGCGCCCGACGCATCGCCGATGACCGCGTCGCGCAGCTCCCAGCTCACGGTGTCGAAGGCATCCACGCCCTCGGTGGTGAAGGTGCGCTCGAAGCGCAGCCCCTTGGACCCGGCGGCCCCCTTCTTCGAGGTCACGGGGAGGGACGTCCGCTGGTCACGGCCGGTGCTGATCTCCATGAATTCCGCCTCTGCGTCTGCGTGAGCTTGGTGCAACTTCTGCGTGAGCCTCGAAGGAGGTGGCTTTCCGAGCCGAGTCCGAGGACCTCGCCCATCGTGGGGCCCCTAAAGGTCTACTGCCCCAAGTGCAGACAGGTCAAGAGATTTGCCACAAGATGTTGTGGTCCAGGGGGTGCCCAGACCCCACATCTTGTGTCCTGTGGAAACTGTGGAAAACCCGATTCCGCACCCCCTGAACGTCGTGATCATGGGTCTTTAGACACGGCCGGGGCCTGTGGACAAGCCGGTGGAGGATCGGGTGTGCCAGGGGGGCGATCCTTGGGGAGGACGCCGAAACTGTCCACATGGTGTGGACGGGCGAGCGGTAGGCTGGGCCGGTGCGAATCGGTGTGCGATGGCTGCTCGGCGACCCGGACGGGCTGGACGGACCGGGGCTCGTGCGCCTGGTGCGGCACGGCGACCCACCCGCGCAGGTCGCTGCGGCGCGCAGGCTCGGGATCCTGGCCGAGCGCGAAGCGGCCGACGCCCTGGTGGGAGCCCTCGGCCACGCCGTGCCGGGGGTGCGGCGGACCGCGGCCATGGCGCTCGGCCGACGCGGCGACCCGACGGACGCGGCCGCCCTGCGCGCCGCGCTGGCGAGCGAGCGGTGCACGACACCGCTGATCGCGATGGCTGCGGGCTGGGTGCGCTGCGGCGGCGACCTGACCGACGCCGCCGAGCAGGTCGGCCTGCACGGCGACGCCGCCCAGAAGACCGTGGGGGGATGGCGCTCGCCGAGCGCCGCCGCGGGCTTTGGGGCCCGCACTCTCCAGCGGGAGCTGCTGCAGCTGCTCGACCCCTTCGCCGTCGGCGACGAGCCGCCCTGGGCCGAGGTGCAGGTGCAGCCCGTGGACGCGCTCGTGGCCCGGCTGGACGCGCTCGCGCGCCGCGACCCTCACGGTGGCCACGGCCGGCAGGCCCTGGAGTACCTCGCAGCGCTCGAGCCACCGGACCTGGTGCCCCGCCTGGAGCTGGTGCGCCGGGACGCTGGCCGGCGGACCGACAACAGCGCGCTGTTGGCGCTCGGGCGCTGCGGTGACCCGCTCGCCGCCGACCTGCTGCTGGCCGATCTGGACCGCATCGACGTGGACCCCGGGCGTGGCTTCGCCTACCGGCGGCTGAGCGCCATCGGCCTCGGACGGCTGGGCCTGCCCCACGTGGCTCCCCGCATCCTTCGCGCCCTGGAGGTGGAGGCGAGGGACCACGAGGGGCGTCCCGGCGCCGGGCTGGGCATCCAGTACCCGGTCCGCACGAACCTGATCTGGGCCCTCGGAGAGGTCCAGGCCGCACGGGCGGCCAAGGTGCTCGTGACCTACCTCGGGAACATGAGCGGCAGCGCCCTGGGCGGCTTCTACCTCCCGGCGATGGGCGCGCTGGTCAAGATCGGCCAGGCCGCCGTGCCGGCACTGGAGCGGGCGACACGCCGCGGCAGCTCCGACGAGCGCGCCCACGCGGAGGCGGTGTTGGAAGCCATCCGAGGGTGAACGGCCCGGCCCGCCGAGCGCTCACTCGGAGCTGGAGCTCGTGTTGGTGCCGCCGACCTGCTGGCTGTATTCCCAGGTCTTGTAGCTGGACTCCACCCGGGTCATGCCGCCCCGGTAGACCATCACCTCGTAGTACTCGTCCATGCCATCGGCGATGGCGTACTTGTTGACGAACTTCACCACGATGGCGCCGTTGCTGTCGAAGTCGCCCACGGGGTTGTCGAGCCAGCCCCGCGGTGTGAACACGATCGCGTCGGCGTTTCCCGACCCCGGCCCCGTGATGTTGGCCCACTGGTCGATCGACACACCCTTGGCGTACTCGTTGGCGCCCTTGGACAGATCGATGGTGCCCAGCTCGGTGGCCGCGTCGGTCCCGGTGCCCTCGAACGGCAGGGTGTCCCAGAAGTCGGACAGGCGCACCTTGTTGCCGATCTGGATCTTGTAGGCGCCGGCGTTGTCCGAGCTGGCCGACGTGATGTCGGCGTCGAAGTCGGTGAGCAGCACCCGCGCCTGCACGTTGTTCATGATCGCGTACTGCCGTGCTTGCTGCAGATGGTTCGTGAAGTTCTTCGCCGCCTCCCGGGCCCGGTAGCGAGGAATCAGCTTGCGGACCTGGCCCACACCGAGCGCTGCGAGCAGCGTGATGACGCTGAGCACGATCATCAGCTCGAGGAGCGTGAAGGCTGCGCGACGGGAATTGGGCAGACGCATGCGGGCATCTTACCCGGTTGACGGGTGGTGGCCGAACGCATAGATGCGCGGTTCGTCGTGCGGGTGGTCCGCGCGGTGACTCCCCCGCTGGACCCACGATCGTCCGATCGAGCCCTCCAGCGGTGTCATGCACCCGAAAGGAGCGTCTCATGGCGCGTTATCGTGGACCCCGGCTGAAGAAGTGCCGGCGTGTGGGCGTGGTGCTTCCCGGTCTGACCACGGCGGGCTCGCTCCGCCGTCCGTACCCTCCCGGGGTGCATGGTCAGGCGCGTACGCGGAAGCCCTCCGACTACAAGGTTCGTCTGATCGAGAAGCAGAAGCTTCGCTGGCACTACGGCCTGCTCGAGAAGCAGTTCGTGCGCTACATCAAGGAAGCCTCTCGTCGCAAGGGCCCGTCCGGCCGCAACCTCGTCACCCTGCTCGAGAGCCGCCTGGACAACGTCGTCTGGCGCCTCGGCCTGGCCGCGACCATCCCCTCCGCCCGCCAGATGGTGGTGCACGGGCACATCCTGGTCGATGGCAAGCGCGTGGACCGTCCGTCCTTCTCCGTGAAGCCGGGCCAGGTCGTCAGCATTCGCGAGAAGAGCAAGGACAAGCCCTGGATGCAGGAGCGCCTCGAGCTCTCCACCAGCCGCGCCACCCCGAACTTCCTCGAGTTCGACCCGGCGAAGGCCAGCGGCACGGTGACCCAGGAGCCGGAGGCGGAGGACGTCCCGTTCGAGGTCAACCTCCAGGCCATCATCGAGTTCTACGCCCAGAAGCTCTGAGCAAGAGCTCACGCTTCGATGCAGGGAAGGGCCTCGCTTCGGCGAGGCCTTTCGTGCGTTCCGGGGTACCGTCGCGCGTGCTCTGGACCCTGCTGGCGTGCAGCGGCGGCGCCCCGCCGCCTCCGAACGTGCTGGTCATCGTGGTCGACACGCTCCGGGCGGACCACGTGGGCGTGGGGCACACCCCCCACCTCGACGCCCTGGCGAGCAGGGGCTGGTCGGCGAGCGACGCCCACGCCACCTCCCCGTGGACGCTGCCGTCGATCGCGAGCCTGCTGACCGGACGCTACCCGGCAGCCCACGGCCTGGAGCGGATCCAGCAAGACCTCGGGGCGGACGTGACCCTGCTCTCCGAGCGCTTCCAACACGCGGGCTACCGCACGTGCGGCGTGGTCTCGAACCTGCTCCTCCGACGGGAGGGGCTGGCCCGCGGCTTCGACGTGTGGGACAGCTCGCAGGCGGGCCCCGACTACCTGGTCACGGGCGAGGCGGTCGCCGAGCGCGCCACAGCGTGCATGGCGGGCGGCGATCCGTGGTTCGCCTTCGTGCACCTCTTCGACCCCCACTACCGCTACCCGCCCGCGTCCCGTGGCGACGCTCCCGAGCAGGCTGGGCGGCTGACCGGGATGGAGGACGTGAACCACGTGCGCCACGGCCTGGCGCCCCTGAGCGACGAGGAACGAGCCTTCCTCGCAGCGCGCTATGCCGCCGAGGTGGCCTACACCGACCGCGCGGTGGGCACGCTGGTGCGAGCGGCCGGCCCCGACACCCTGGTGGCGGTGACCGCGGACCACGGCGAAGAGCTGCTGGAGCGGGGCTGGTTCGGCCACACCGTGCACGTGCACGACGAGCTCACGCGGGTGCCCTGGATCCTGGCGGGCCCCGGGGTCGAACACGAGGTCCACGCCGACCCTGTCAGCAACGTGGCCCTGCCGGCAGACGTGCTCGAGCTCGCTGGGCTGGGAGCACCCGAGGGCTGGGAGGATCGGAGCAGCCCGGTGGTGGTGGACCTCGACTACAAGCCTCTCGCAGGGGACGCGGTCGCCGCGGAGCACGAGGACGTCGGGGCTCTGGCTGCCGTGACCTCACGCTGGCGCCTCATCGTGGACGACCGGCGCGGGACCACGCAGCTCTTCGACCGCGTGCAGGATCCAGGCGAGCGCCGGGACGTGGCCGGTGCCCACCAGGACGTGGTGTCGCAGCTGACCCGACAGCTGGCCGCCTACGACCGGCAGGGCACGGCCGAGCCCGTCGAGTTGCCGGTGGAGGCCCTCGACGTGGAGGCGCTGCGCGCCCTGGGGTACGTGGACTGAGGGCAGAGGACGCCGCCACGGGGGCTTCAGGCCACCTGCGGCCCCACGAACAGGTCGAGCTGGCGGGTGGTGACGTCCACCGGCGCCAGCTCCAGGAAGGCGACCTCGGCCCCGGGCTCGACCGCCAGCACCGAGCTGGCTGCCGCGAGGCCGCAGGCCCCGACCGCTGCTTCGAAGGTGCGGGCGATGCCGACCGAAGCCCGGAGCCCGAAGGCATCCTCGAGCTCTTCCAGCAGGCTGCCACCGGCGAGCAGCGGGCACGCGCCCAGCGGCCACGGGGCCGGACCGGCCACGCGGGTGGCGCCGACCTGCTCCGCGCCCGGGAGGTGCCGCCGCACGCCCTCCATCAGCGCCGGGGTGACGGGCACCCCCAGCTCGACCACCAGCTCGAAGGCGTGCTCACCGACGCCCCAGGGGGAGCCGGAACGGCCCACGCGACGCGACCGGTGACGCGCGAGCACGCGCCCCGCCCAGAGCCAGCGGTCCTCGCCGACGCGACCGCCCCCAGGCTCGGCCCGAGGGCCCGAGACCGTGTCGGACGCGAGCATGGGACGGCCATGGCCGCGCGGGACCAGCACACCGAGATCGCCCGGCACGGGCCGGGCACCTACGAGCAGCAGATCGCCATGGGCGAGATCGAGGCCGGCCGCGTGCCCCGGCGACACCACGCGGAAGGTGGAGGCGCCGGCCACACCCGACCACAGCGGGTGACCACGCTGATCTTCGAAGAGGCGGGGGAAGCGATGGGGAGCGGTGGGCAGGGGGCGAAGGCTCATGATCGGGGTCTCCATGACCAGACACCTGCAGTGTACTGAACAAAACCACCGGGTGGCGGACAGTTTTTGTCCGCTCCCGCACTTGTTAGCCTTGCAGTGCCGGAGGCTGTCGATGACCAAGACCCGCTACGTGCCCGTCCTCGTCCTCCTCGGGCTCGCCCTGGCCGGTCTGCTCGTCCTGGGGAGCCACGGCGAGCGCGCCGAGGCCGGCGACCGCGCCCCCCGACGCCACCTCGTCTGCCAGGTCTTCGAGGTCGACATCGAGGCCGGCGCCCGGCTGGAGACCGCCGATCAGACCCAGGCGCTCGGGCAGTGGGTCGCCACCCACGAGGCGGCCGGGTGGCAGGTGGCGACCACGGACTTCGAGGTCGGCCAGACCGCCACGGGCCGCCAGCGAGCTTGGACGCAGGTCTGCCTGGAGCGCGAGCTGTGAGCGCGATCACGGCCGTGGTGCGCCGCCTGACGGGGCTGCTCCACGCGGAGTGGGACGTGACCCTGGGGCCCGGCTCCGACCCCGCCCGACGGAGCCGCGGCGGAAGCGGCGTGCGCCTCGCCGGCGAGGCCCGGCAGGGCCTGATCATGGGCGGCGCCCCGGTGGAGGAGGCCACGCGGTGCCGCTACGACCGCGCGGTGCTCCGGGGCAGCACGTTGACCGGGACCTGCACGCTCAGCACCTTCCGGGGTGCCCAGCTGGTGGAGCCGAGCGCGCAGGCGGGCGCCCGCGTCACGGCGTGCGACCTGGAGGGAGCCCGCATCGAAGGCGGCGACCTCGGCGAGCTCGACCTGGTGGCCTGCAGCCTGCGAGAGGTGGAGGTCCAGGACACCCCGCTCGGGCGTCTGGAGCTCTGCGATCTCTACGGAGCGCGGCTCGAGGGCGTGCGCGTCCAACACCTGGTCGGCTGCGACCTGCGGGCCGCGCGCCTGCTCCGCTGCGACCTCCGCGGCGCCGACCTGCGCGGCTCCCACTTCGTGCGGGCCGAGCTTCGGGACTGCCGCCTGGAAGGCGCTCGCGTGGAGGGCGCGGTGTTCGCCAGCGCCAGCGGACTCGACGCAGACACCAGGCGGCGCCTGCTGCGCGGAGGCGCCACCTTCCACGGTGCCGCGCTCACCGGCTGGCTCCGGCGCCTGGCCCCACAGCTCGATCCGCTCGCCCTCGACAAGGCCGGTGCCGCCGTCACGTGGGGCGGCGCCCTGCTGGGGGCCGCCCTGAGCGCCGCCGGTGTGTGGGTCGTGGTGCACCCGCCCCCGGCCCCCGAGGTCGCCGAGCTGCCGCCACCGCTCGCGCGCACGGCCACCGCCGAGGAACGCCGGAGGACCCAGGAGAACCTGCGCCTGCTGCGCGAGTCCCTGGCCGCCGCCCACGACCGCATGGTGGAGGGCGGCGCGGTGAACCGCACCTGGCCGACGATCACCGAGCTGCAGGACAACTCCTACGACACCGACGGCGACGCCGCCGGCGAGCTGCACGATCGGATCGTGCCGTCGGGCTTCCTGGACAACTTCCTCACCGACAGCCAGGGCGGCGTGCTCCCCTACTGCAACGAGGATCCCACCCAGGAGACCCTGTCCGGCGTGGACACGGACTGGCACTACTGCGAGCTGACCGGGCGGGTGTTCGCAGGCGCGGGCTACTCCGAGGAAGCCACGCTCAACTGGTAGCTCAACTGGCGATGTCGAACAGGTAGACGTGCGTCAGGGAGTAGGAGCCGTCGGGCAGGGGCGCCTTCGTGGCGGCGTCCGCCTCGCCGCTCAGGTTGCTCTCGGTGCCGCCGTAGCCGAACACGCACGCGTCGGCGCCCTGGCTGCTGCCGGCACAGGACGCGTCGCCGGGAATGGCTGCATAGACCCCGTAGAGCTGCTCCGCCGCGAGCTCGGTGTCGTAGCCGGCCGCGGCCAGGGCCGGCAGCAGGTCGGGGTGCATGGAGCCGAGCCCGAGGTAGACGCCCTCCTCGCCGTTGAGCACCGACTCGGACCCGGTGCACGGGACCTTGGCGGCCTCGAGCGTGACCTGCACCCACAGGAACACCGCCGGGTCGGGCGGCGTGTCGAGCGCGGTGATCGTGGCGATCGAGCGTTCCTCGACGCAGCGGAGGCCAGCGTCGCGGGTCTCGTCCTCGAGCGTGAGGCGCACCACCCCACCCACCAGCGCGCCCTTGGTCACCTCGAGGGTCCCTCCGATGCCGTAGAGTTCGGGGGAATCGACCGACGCGGTGTCGCTGCCGCCGCTGTCGGCCTCGTCGGCACCGGCCGTGGCGGTGTCGCTCGTCCCGCCGCCGCCTCCACCGGTGTCGGCGGCACCCTTGTTGAGGGCGTAGTCGGCACAACCGCACGTGAGGCCGAGCCCGAGGGCGGAGAACAACAGGGGGGCACGCATCACGTCACCTGCGGCCCTGCCGAGCGACCACGCCACCACCCTACTCCCAAAGCTCCGACAGCGCTACAACGACCAGGCGTAGGCCGGCCAGAGGGCGTAGGCCTCGCCGGGCACCCAGCCGGGCAGCGCGGGGTCGTCGCCGTCGTCGAGCGACGCGGCGTAGGCGTAGCCGTGCTCGATGGCGGTCTCGCCATCGAACGAGATGTACCAGCCGAAGCTCTTCCCGGGGTACGGGTCGTAGTCCGCCAGGCTCTCGGGGACCGAGCCGATGCCGATCGCCACGATGCCTTCGAAGGCGGGATCGTCGGTGACCGGGCCCTCGCAGTCCTCGTCCTGGTTCGACAGCTCCACCTCGTAGACGGCCTTGCAGGCCTCGCACCCGTCCAGCTCGGCTTCCGTGACGCCGGTGAGGCTCTGCACCAGCGCGCACTGGTAGAACTTGTCCTTCTGCTTCTTCTCCCAGCCCTCGGCGAAGAACTCCCACACGTGGGTGCCCTCCACGCTGGTCTCGGCGGGGACCACCTCGCCGTAGTTCATGGCCCAGGCGGTGGGTCCGTCAGCGCCCTTGCAGGCCAAGGAAGTGAGGATCAGGAGCACGTTCACCTTCCCAGGATGCGACGCACCCGCTCCGCGCGCGGCCCCGAGGGCGAGAGGTCGAGGTACTCCCGCCAGGCGGCCGTGCTGGTGACGAGGTTGTCGCCGAGGTCCATGTAGTACTGCGCTCGGGCGTAGTGGGCGAGCGCGGCGTCCGGCGCGGCACGCGCCGCCTCGTCGTAGAGGTTGGCGGCCTCGATCTCACGCCCCGCGTCACGGTGGAAGCGCGCGAGCTGGATCAGCACCCAGGGGTCGGACGGAGCCTCGGCCAGGGCTCGTGCGGCGTGGGCCTCGCGGTCGTCGCGGCCGAACCGGGCCGCGGCCGCTCGCGCTCGAGGAGCAAGCGCCTGCCGGATCGGGTCGGCGCCCTCCGCGAAGGCCTCGGCGGCGCCGAGGAGCTGCACACCCGCCAGCGACGGCTGATCGAGCTCGCCGTTGGCGAGGCCCTCCACGTAGAGCCGACGCGGCGCGTTCTCGGCGCTGCCGCTCCGTTCGGCGACCTCCAGCGCCGCCTCCGGACCTCGGCCGTCGTGCAGTGCGAGCTGCGCATCGAGCAGCGCCGCCCACGGCTGGTCGGCCATCGACGCCGGCAACGACGCGAGCTGGCGGGCCGCCCGGTCGATCTGGTCCTGGTCCAGCCGCAGCTGGAAGGCCGCCTCCTGGTAGTCGCGGTCCAGCGGATGCAGCTCCAGGCAGCGGTCGACCGCGCTCATCGCACGGAGGATGCGGCCGGTGCGCGCGTAGCTGCCGGCCAGCCGGTACAGGTAGACGCTGTTCTCCGGGTCGTCGTTCAGCGCGAACTCGACCGCCTCCTCGGCCTCCTGGTGCCGGCCGAGCCGCGCGAGCACCACGGCGCGGAGGTAGTGCGCCTCCCCCCTCACCCGAGTGGGCAGGTCGCTGCGCTTCACCTCGTCCTCGAGGCGGGCGAGGGTCTCGTCCGCCGCGCCGTAGGAGGCCTGCACCTCCAGGGCGAGCAGGCCGACGTCGTCGCCCGCCCGCGCGAGGGCGTCGCGCGCGCAGGCCTCGTCTTCCGCGGCGAGGCAGGCGCGCACGAGCGCCGCCAGGTACCGCGGCTGCGCCGAGGCTTCGACCGCGCGCTGAGCCCACAGGCGGCTGACGGCGGGCTCGCCCTGGGTCAGCCCGATGGACGACTTCAGGAGCATCACCTCGGGGTGCTCGCTGCCCAGCGCGTCCGCCGCGCCCGCGGCCGCGCCGAGGTCGCCCTGGTAGAAGCTCAGCCAGGCGCTCACGAGCCCCAGGCCCGCGTTCGGACCGGACTCGCCCGCCGCCTGCGCGAGCAGATCCTGGGCGGACTTCAGACGGCTGACGTCGCCGCTGTAGTGCGCCCAGTGCACCATGCGCACGAAGGCGAGGGCCGTGAGGTGGGGCCCTCGAGGAGCGGTGCCGGCTCTGACATCGGCCGCCAGGCGAGCTTCCGCCATGCGGAGCTGGGAGTAGTCCCGGTGCGCGACCACCGCGACCGTGTCCTCGACCACAGCCGCCGCCGACAGGTGGACGTACAGCTGCTGGGCGCCCCAGACCACGGCCACCAACAAGCCGACACCCACGGCGATCCACGCCAGCCACGGGGTGGGGCGCGCCGGGTCGTGCTCGCCCACGGCCACCTCGGCCCGAGGCTCGGGCACGGGGCCTGCGAAGCGCGCCTCGAGCACCACGGGCGGCGGCTCGACGACCTCGACCGGGCCGTCGTGCAGGATGCGCTCCGCGTCGGCCTCGTCCTCCTTCCGCGTCATCACGATGAGGTCTTCGTCCTCCTCCTCGAGGAAGTCGTCGTCGTCGGCGACCATGTCGGACAGGTGCAGGCCCCCGACGTCCGGCTCCAGCTCGGACTCGTCGAGCTCGATCTGGCCGTAGTCGTCGGGGCCCAGCTGGGCGAGGTTGCGCGTGGAAGGCGGCGGCGGCGGGGGCTCGTCCTGCTTGATGACCAGCATGATCTGGGTGTCGTCCGCGTCGCCCACGGCGTCGTCGGCTTCGGTGGCGTCGGGGTCGGGCGGCGGGAGCGACTCCATGCGCGAGACCGCCGTGACGTCGCCTTCGTGGTCGTCGTGCACCTCCTGGTACGCGCCCCGGAAGAGCGAAGGAAAGCCCGGCGCCTCGTCGGCCGGGTCGAGCGCCGAAGCCGCGGTCACCTCCCCGGTGAGGCTGTCGGTGAAGGAGACGGGGTCGCCCGTCTCCTCTTCGAGCTCCGGCGCGAACCTGCGCGCGAGCACGACCAGCGGCTCGTCGCCCGTGAGCTCACCCCGGAGGCCCCACAAGAGCTCATCGGCCCGTGCACGCCAGGGCCCCTCGATCCGCCGCAGGCGCTCCAGCAAGCCCTTGGCGCGGAGGTGGCTCCCCGCGCACATGAAGCTCTCGGCGAGCTCCAGGAGCTCCGCGGGCGGCGCCGTGCGCTCCAGCTCCCGGGCGTTCGCCGGCGGGCCGACCGGTTCCGCATGGGCGCGCCGCAACATCGAGCGCAGGTCGTCGCGGGCGGGCGCCAGCCCCAGGGCGTGGCTGAGCGGCTTTCGGGCCCGCTGGGGCCAGCCGCGCTTCAGGAACATGTCGCCGGTCAGCGCCAGCGCCTCGACGTCGTCGGGATCGTGGTCGGTGAGCTCCCGCAGCCGGACCCAGGCGCGGTCCATGAGGCAGAGACCCAGGAGCGCCCGGACCTCGGCGAGCAACACCATGCGTGGCGGCGCGCCGACCTGCACCCAGCGCTCGACGAGCTGGACGAGCTGAGCGCGCGCCCCCGAGGCGGCGAGCCTCAGAGCCACGCGCTCGACGAACGCTGCGACGTCAGTGGAGGAGGAGGCTGGCGGCTTCACCCCGCCAGCCTAACCCCGACCTCAGTCCGCGAGGGCTTCGGTGAAAGCGCTCTGCAGCAGCGGGCAGACTTCGAAGAGGTCCTCCACCAGGCCGTAGGTGGCGTGCTGGAAGATGGGCGCCTCCGCGTCCTTGTTCACGGCCACGATCACCTTGGACGTGCGCATGCCGGCCAGGTGCTGGATGGCGCCCGAGATGCCGCAGGCCACGTAGAGCGTGGGGTTGACCACCTTGCCGGTCTGCCCGACCTGCGCGCTGTGAGGCGCGTAGCCGGCATCGACCGCCGCGCGGCTGGCACCGGGCGTGGCGCCGATGGAGGCCGCGAGCGGGCGAATGACCGCGTCGAAGTTCTCCGCAGACTTCAGCGAGCGGCCGCCCGAGACGATGCGGTCGGCTTCGGTCAGGTCGGCGATGGTGGAGTCCGATGCCTTGACCTCGATGACCTTCGCGAGGATGTCGGCGTCGGTCACGCCCGCGTCGATCGCCACCACGTCCGCGCTGCCGCCGGGGGCGGCGCCCACGGCGAAGCTGTTCGGACGCACGGTGTAGATCGCCGTGGCGGTGTTCACCTGGATGTTCTGGAGGGCCTTGCCTGCGTAGGCCGGGCGCTGGGCGGTGCCGTCGGCGTTCAGGACGGTGACCTCGGCCGCCATGCCGAGGCCGAGCCGGGCCGCGACGCGGGGGAAGAGGTCGCGACCTGCGGACGAGGCGGGTGCGAGCACCGCCGCCGGCTGCACCTGGGCGATGGCGGCGCAGACCGCCTTCGTCCACGCGCCGGTGGTGTAGGTGCCGAAGGGATCACCGGTGACGGTGTAGACGGTGCTGGCGCCGTGGGCGCCGAGGTCACCAGCGTCGGCGGAGCCGATCAGCAGAGCGCTGACGGGACCGCCGAGCTCGCGGGCCTTGCCGAGGAGCTCGTAGGCCGTCTTCTTGATGTTGCCGCCGTCGTGCTCGACGAAGACCAGGGTTCCGGTTGCCATGTGCGTGTCTCCTCAGATGACCTTGGCTTCTTCGCGGAGGAGCCGAACGAGCTCCTGGACCTTCGCAGCGGGGGAGTCGCCGTCGATGATGCGACCGGCCGGCCGCGCGGGGGGCGCGCTCCAGCTGGTGACCGTGACCGCAGCCTCGGCCGCTCCGACGCCACCGTCGAGGCCGAGCGCGCCAGCGTCCATCACGGCGATCTTCTTGCGCTTCGCCATCATGATGCCCTTCAGGCTCGCGAAGCGCGGGTCGTTCAGGCCCTTGTCACAGGTCACGATGGCGGGCAGCGGTGCCTGCACCACGTGGCTCGTGCCCCCGCCCATCGAGCGGGTGGCGGTGACGGTCTCGCCTTCGACCGCAACGCTGTCGACCACGTAGATCTGCGGCCAGCCGAGCACCTCCGCGATCATCGCGGGCACCTGGCTCTGGTCGCTGTCGATGGCCTGCTTGCCGCAGAACGCGAGCGACACGCCCTCGGCCTCGAGCGCCGCAGCGAGGATGCGCGCGGTCCCGAGCGCATCGCTCCCGGCGAAGGCCGCGTCGTCGAGGCGAACCGCACCGGTCGCGCCGCGGGCCAGCGCGTCCTTCATGCGCGCTTCGGCGTCGGCGCCGCCGACCGTGAACACCGTGACCTTCGTGGCGATCTTCGCGTCCTTGAGCTGCAGGGCAGCCTCGAGCGCGAACTCGTCGTAGGGGTTGGGGATCCACTTGGTGTCGTCAGGGAAGGTGACGCCCGATCCGTCGTCCGCGACCTTGGGGGTCTTGTCCGACTCGGGGACCTGCTTCAGGCAGACTCCGATGTGCACGCTTACTCCGGGGTGACGGGGGATGTGCGCACCCCCCGAATGAAGACGTCGGCGACCTGCTCAGCGGCCGCCTCGAGGTTGAACTTCTCGCGCCGCGCCAGCACCCACTGCATGGCGAGCTCGTCCAGCGCGCCGAAGAAGGCCCAGCTGGTGACGAAGGGATCCAGATCGGAGCGGATCAGCCCGCGGCTCTGGCCCGTGCGGACCGCCTGCCCGATGACGCCCAGGTACTCCCAGAGCTTCTCGGGTCGGTAGTCCTTCATGAACTTGTTGGACAGGCGCAGCTCGACCTGCAGCACCTCGGCCACCGCGCGGTTCTCGTGGACCTGGCGGAAGTGGTGCCGGGCGAAGGCCCGGAGGTGCTCCAGGGGATCGTCGAGCCCTTCGATCGCGGCCGCGAGGCCGTCGAGCAGGACCTGCATCTTCTCCTCGAAGATGGAGACGAGGAGCTCCTCCTTGCTCTTGAAGTAGAGGTAGATCGTGCCGTCTGCGACGCCAGCCCGCCTGGCGATGTCGCTCACGCGGGCCTGGTGGAAGCCCTTGGACGCGAAGACATGGATCGCCGCTTCGCTGATCAGGTGGCGCTTGTCCGTGCGACGATCCGACACCGGTCTCCCCTTCGAGGCGACTCGGGTAGCGCGGCCTCGTCGGCCGGGCAAGGCGATTCTGAACCGTCGTTCAGCCCTGGATCAGGAATCGAGGAACCGCCTCACCTGGGCCGCGATGTCGGTGTCGCCGGTCTTCTCCCAGTCCCTGGTGAAGGCGGCGTTGCCCTTGTCGGTCAGGGGGTGGTTGAAGCACGCCCGCAGCACCTTGAAGGGCACGGTGGCGAGGTCGGCCCCCGCCTGGGCGGAGCGGTGAACGTGCAGCGGGTGCCGGATCGACGCCGAGAGCACCTTGGTCTCGATCTCGGGGTGATCCCGGTAGAGGTTCACGATGTCTTCGATCAGCTCGATGCCGTCGTGGCCGATGTCGTCGAGCCGCCCGACGAAGGGCGAGATGTAGGTCGCTCCGGCCCGGGCGGCCAGCAGAGCCTGGTTGGCCGAGAAGCAGAGGGTGACGTTGGTCTTCACACCCTCGGCGGCCAGCTGCGCCGTGGCCGCGATGCCTTCGGGGGTGAGCGGCACCTTCACGACCACGTGCTCGTGCACCTGGCGCAACAGCAGGCCCTGCTTCACCATGGTCGCGGTGTCCTCGGCGACCACCTCGGCCGAGACCGGTCCCTGGACCAGCTCGCAGATCTCGTGGATGGTGCTGACGAAGTCGCGGCCCTCCCGCGCGATGAGGGAGGGGTTGGTCGTGACCCCCGCGATGATGCCCCAGCTGTGGGCCTCGCGGATCTCGTCGAGGTTCGCGGTGTCGATGAAGAAGTTCATGGTTCCTGCCTCGCTGGGGCGTGCGGTTTACACCGGAGGGCACAGCGCGGCAACAGGTCGTGACGCAGGCGTCGCACAAGCGGCCTGCTGCGCGTAGTCGAGAGCCCCCGAGGGCGGCCCGGCGTCCGGCACGACGTCCAACAGCGGCAGGAGCGCGAAGCTCCGTTCGGCCAGCCGAGGGTGCGGGAGCACGAGCCCCGGCAGCCGGCAGCGCAGCCCCGGTGACCAGAGCAGGTCGAGGTCGACCGTGCGGTCGGCCCAGCGCCGCGCGCGGACCCGACCGAGCCGCTGCTCGACGCGCTGGCAGTCCTGCAGCAGGGCGAGCAGGCCCAGCTCGGTCCGGAGCAGCACCGCCGCGTTCAGGAAGCGGGCGGCCGCCACGCCACCCACGGGCGGAGACTGCCAGATCCTGCTGGTCGCCAGCACGCTGCCCGAGGCTGCGAGCAGCCGCGCCGCGAGCCGAAGACTCGTCGCGGCCGGCCCGAGCGACGCCCCCAGGCCGACGACCACGTCGATCACCGGAAGACGCGGGTCAGCACGCTCCGCTCCCAGCGGAGGGCACGCTTGACGAGCTCCACCTCGGCGACGGTGGAGATCACGTCGCCGTCGGCGTTCAGGATCCAGCTCCCGCCGAGCGGGTCGGGCGGCAGCGCCGGGGTGACCCCGAGCTCGACCAGCTCGTCGATGGTGGTCAGCGGCCTGCCGAGCTGCGCCTCGACGTCGGCACGCACCCCCTCCAGCTCCTCCACCCAGCGATCGTGGCGCAGCTGGTCCAGGCGGGTTTGCAGCTTCTCGCGCAGGTCCTCGTCGCCGGCGGACGCGATCTCCTCCTCCAGGTAGCGGATCGAGGTCTCGAGCCCGGACTTCTTGGTCACCAGACCGCGGGCCGCCATGCCGTACCACGCCGGGGCGCCCGGTAGCTCCGCCGCCCGCTTCAGCCAGCGCGCGGCCTCGAGCGCGTCGTCCCGTGCGATGTAGTGGTTCATGCCCAGCGCGAAGGGGAAGTAGGGATCGTCGGGCAGGGCCTCCATCGCGAGGTGGAGGATCTCGTCGGAGTCGTCGAGCCCGCCGGAGGTCCGCAGCAAGGTGGCGCCGTAGAAGTACGGGGTCCTCCAGATGGGGTCGACCTCCACCACGGCGCGGATCATGCGCCCCAGCCAGGCCACCCTTGCCTGGGCGGCCTCCTCCCCGTCGAGCCCGCCGTACACGAGCACCGCCCGAACCCAGAGCAGGTCGGCCGCGAGGGTCTCGTAGCCGAGGGAGACCGCGCGGACGGCTTCGCCGGCAGGCATCACCATCAGCTCGAGCTCGTCGACCCGCTGGTGGCGCGCCGGATCCAGGCGCACCTGGAGCGTGTGCGCGCCGAGTGCACCGAGCACCACCAGGATGAACGCGACCGCTCTCACTGCTGCGCCTCCTCCTGCAGCTCCTCTACCTCGGTCCAGCCGGAGGCGGCCAGGACCTGCCGCGCCGTGCCTTCCAGGGCCGCCGGGGCCAGGCCGAAGCGATCGGCCACCGCCTGCAAGCGCGCGGTGTCGCGGGTGCGCACGGCGAGCGCCGCGTCCACGACCCCCGCACGGGCGTCGGTGGACGCGGCGAGCGCCACGGCCTCCTCGGCCAGCGACCAGCGACCGGTCTGCGCCATGGCCGACGCGTACACCCCCGGAAACCCGCTCACCGAGAAACAGCCCCGCGTTCGCGCGAACGCGGCCCGCTCGGCGGCGACCCCCACCCTGCCCTGCTTCAGCGAGCCGAGCACCAGGGGCACGCAGGCGTCCCGAAAGGGGGGCTCGTCCATCAAGGCCTCGCCGAGCCAGGCGGCGGCCGCCTCGCCGTCGCCGAGTCGAAGCAGCTCGAAGCCCAGGTTCGCGTGGGCGTGGCCGTTCGGGGTGTCGCGCACCGCGGCCTGCCAGAGCGCGAGCCCCGAGCTCCAGTCCGGCACGCGCGCCCGCACGCCGGCCGCCATGAGGCCCGCGACGAGCAGCGCAGAGGCGGAGAAGGCGCGGCTCGGCCGGCTCGGCGCCGCGGCGGCGACGGCCAGGGCCACGCCCATCAGCGGCAGGTAGAAGTACCGCTCGCCCAGTTGGCCGCGGGTGAGCAGCGGCAACAGCGCCGGCGCGAAGGTGGCACCCGCCAGGAGGAAGCCGACGGCGGCGGTCCGGCCCCCCCGCCAGACCACCAGGCCACCGGCCAGCGCCGCGGCCCCCAACGCCCGCGCCGACAGCCCGAGCGACGGCTCGAGGTACTCCAGCGTTCCACCGACCGACAGCGGCCACGGCCACATCACACGGCCAGCCACCCAGGTGGGCAAGGCGAGCGGACGCCCGTCGACCACGGCGAGCCCAGCGAGCACCGGCAGGTCGCCCGCGGCCACGCCCGCCGCCGAACGGAGGGCGAGGAAGGCGGCCACGGCCAGGAGACCGGCGACCCAGCGGCGCAGGTCGCCCGGGCGCCCGAAGCGTGCGAGGTCGACCAACGGCACCGCCAGGATCAGGAGCGCCGCGTGCTCCTTGCTCAGGCAGGCGGCCGCGAGCGCGAGCGCACCGACGACCAGGCGTACCGAACCCACGCTGCGCGGGGCCAGCGCAGCAAGGCCGACGAAACCGAACGCAGCGGCCATCAGGTCGTTGCGAGCCACCACCCACGCCACCGCCTCGGTCTGCACCGGGTGGAGCGCGAACAAGGCGGCGCCCACCGCGGCCCCGCCCGGGACCACCCGACGCAGCCACGCCCACAACGCGCCGACGGCCAGGAGGTGCCAGGCCACGTTCTGCAGGTGATGTCCTGCCGCGCTGTCCGCCCACAGCAGCCGGTCGAGCCAGAGGCTCGCGAGCATCAGCGGCCGGTAGTAGCCACTCACGACCGGCTCGGCGCTGGTCATCCAGAGGTCGGAGGAGAACCAGGCTCCCAGGTGCGCGAGCGAGCCCGTGACGTGGTTCCCCACGACGAGCGCTTCGTCGTCCCAGGCGAACTCGGCCCAGGCCAAGGGAACGTAGAGCAGGGCGGTGACGACGAGGACCGCCACGAGCTGCAGCCTGGAGCGCGAAGCCTTCAGAAGGTGTCGTTCTCGTTCAGGAACACGGTGCGCAGGTGGCGCGTGGCGGTGTACCAGGCCTCGGAACGCCCACCGTCGACATCGCAGCGGCCGGTGACGACGAAGTCTGCGTCCTTCCGCTCGGACCGGTCGTTGACGGTGGTGACCGCGTACACGCCGCGGACCTTGCCATCCGGCGACCAGCCGAGCTCGTTGAAGCCCAGGTTGTCGTCGGGCCAGTCGACCGCGACCTTGCCCGAAGGGATGGCCGAAGGTGCCCACTCGACCTCGAGGTAGCTGTCGAGGGCTGCGTCGTAGGCGATCTGGGCGTTCATGATCCCCGAGACGTTGGGGGGCAGCTCGGCTCGCTTGGCCTTGAACTGCGCTTCCATGAAGTTGGGAATGGCGATGCTGGCGAGCAGCGCGATGATCGCGACCACGATCACGAGCTCGACGAGCGTGAAGCCAGGAGCTGTCGACCGCGTTCCCATCGACCTCAAGGGTAACAGAGACGAAAAGGGCGGGCCCGTTGCCGAGCCCGCCCTCATCAGGCGATCAACCCAGGGTTGGGTGAATCAGTAGGTGTCGTTCTGGTTGGCGAACGTGGTGTTGATGGACTTGGTGGCGGTGTACTGCGCCCGCACGTCGTCACCATCGACATCACAGGTACCGGTCACGACGAAGTCACCACCCGGGGTCGAGCCGCCGACGGAGGTCGTGGTGATCTGGTACTTGCCACGAACCTTGCCATCGGGCTGCCAGCCGAGCTTCTGGAACTTGGCGTTGCCGCCGGCCCAGCTGACCTGCGTCTTGCCGACGTTGACGTTCGGGTGCGGCGTCGAGATGAGCACGAAGTGGTCGAACGCGGCGTCGTAGCCCATCTGCGAGGTCTTGATGCCATCGACGTTGGCCGGGACCTCAGCCCGCTTGGCGCGGTACTGCATCTCGACGAAGTTCGGAATGGCGATCGCAGCCAGAATGCCGATGATGGCAACAACGATCATGAGTTCGACGAGGGTGAAGCCCTTCTTGAACATGCTTTCTCCAAGCGCTTTGGGGGGGGGTTCTCGAGTTCCTGACCATGGAAGGTCGGGGACACGTGGACACAGATCAAGATCCGTGCCAACCCGATCCAGCCCGAAACCAGGGCGAAACCGGCCCGATCTGACAATTCGCGTCAGATCCAGCGGGTGACAAAACGCGTCACCTGACAAAAAGCGTCAGGTGGAGGGTCAGCCCTCGTCGTCGTCCATGCCGTACTTGGCCAGGCGGTAGCGGAAGCTGCGGAAGCTCATGCCGACCAGCTTGGCGGCCTGGGTGCGGTTTCCCCCCGTGGTCGCCAGGGCCAGCTGCAGGTACTTCTGCTCGAAGTCGGCGAGCAGCGCGTCCAGATCGACGCCCGACGTGGGCAGCTCGGCACCGGCCGGCTCGGAGGCCTCCCCCACCCGTTCGGAGCGCAGCGTGCGCGGCAGGTCGTCGACGCCGACCACATGGGCGTCGGTCATGGCGACCGCCAGCTCGACCGCGTTCCTCAGCTCCCGCACGTTGCCGGGCCAGTCGTGCGCGAGCAGCCGCCGCTCCGCGCCGTCGGACAGGCCCTTGACCGACTTCTCGAAGGCCTCGGCGAACTCGTCGATGAAGGTCTCGGCGAGCAACACCACGTCGTCGCCGCGCTCGCGGAGCGGCGGCAGCTCCATGCTCACGACCGCGAGCCGGTAGTAGAGGTCCTCGCGGAACCGCCCCTCGCGCACCTCGTCGGACAGGGTGCGGTTGGTGGCCGCGAGGATGCGCACGTCGACCGCGACCTCGTCCACGGCCCCCACGCGCACGACCTTCCGCTCCGCGATGGCGCGGAGCACCTTGACCTGCGCGTGCAGGGGCATGTCGCCGATCTCGTCGAGGAAGAGCGTGCCGCCGTGAGCCGCCTCGAAGACGCCCACCTTGTCGCGCACCGCCCCCGTGAACGCGCCCTGCACGTAGCCGAAGAGCTCGGACTCGATGAGGCTCTCGGGGATCGCGCCGCAGTTGACCGCGATGAAGGGCTCTCCCTGCCGGGCGCCGGAGTAGTGGATGGCCCGCGCGACCATCTCCTTGCCGGTGCCGCTCTCGCCCGTGATGAGGCAGTTGATCGGGGTGTCCTTCACCTTCTGCACGAGCGCGTACACCTCGCGCATCGCCGACGAGCTGCCCACCAGGTTGCCGAACCAGTAGCGCTGCTTCAGCTCCCGTCGGAGCTGCTGGTTCTCCTCCCGGAGGGCGGCGTCGCCGAGCGCCTTGCGCACCAGCAGCAACAGCTCGTCGTTGTCGAAGGGCTTGAGCACGTACTCGCTGGCGCCCTGCTTCATCGCCTCGACCGCCGACGCGGTCGACCCGTAGGCGGTGATGACGATGACCGGGGTCTCGGGTCGCGCAGCGTCGGCGGCCTTCAGGCGCCCCATCAGCTCGATGCCCGAGAGTCCCGGCATGTTGAGGTCGGTGATCACGAGGTCGGCCGGGTCGCGGGCAAGGACCTTCAGGGCGGCCTCCGCCGACGGCGCCGCCCGCACGCTGTAGCCGTGCCGCTCGAGCAGGATGCTCACGAACTCCCGCATCGAGAGCTCGTCGTCCACCACCAGGATGCGCTCACCTGCCACCCGCGTCGACCTCCGGCGCCGCCTGCTCGTCGCCCAGCGGCAGCCATAGCGCGAAGGTCGTGCCGCTGCCCGGCTCCGACTGGACCCAGACCTCACCACCGTGCTCGCGGGCGATGCGGTCCACCATCGCGAGGCCGAGGCCCGTGCCACCGGAGCGGGTGGTGTAGAAGGGGTCGAAGATCTTGGACACCTCGAGCGGGTCGATGCCGTTGCCCTCGTCGCTGACCAGGATCCGCGCCTTCCCCCCGGTTGCGCGGCAGGTCACGCGGACCCGGCCGCCCTCGGGCATGGCCTGGGCGGCATTCAGCAGCAGGTTCCAGAGGAGCTGGCGCACCTTGTCGGGGTCACACAGCACCTCGGGCAGCTCGTGCTGCCGGATCTGCACCTCCACGAGGTCGGCGTAGCGCTGGTCACGGCGGAAGGTGGTGACGGTCTCGTCGACCACCGCGGCCAGGTCGACCGGCCGGCGCCGCAGGGGCCGGGGACGGGCCGAATCGAGGAAGTCCTCGACCAGGCCCTCCAGGCGGTTCACCTCGCGCCGCACGATGGCCACGAGGCGGTCGTCCTGGTCGGTGGCCATCAGCTGCACGGCACCCGAGAGCGAGGTGAGCGGGTTGCGGATCTCGTGGGCCATCGCCGCGGCCAGCCGACCGACCGCGGCCTGGCGCTCCTCGTGGCGGATCGTGCGTTCCATGCCTCGGAGCCGGGTGACGTCTTCCATCGAGAGCACGTGGGCACCATCCGGAAGCGGCGTGGCGCTGACGATGACGTTGCGCAGCTCCCCGTCGGACGCCTCGGCTTCGACCTCCCACAGACCGAGGCGTTCCTCGAAGCGCGGGATGGCCTGGGTGGCACCGTCGGCCGAGAGCCTCGGGAAGAGCTGCAGCGCCCGATCGTTGGCCGAGCGCAGCACCCCGCCCGGCTCCAACACGGCCAGCCCGCTCCGCAGCGACCCGACCACGCCCGCGAGCTCCTGCTCGAGCCGCAAGGCCTGCCGCTCCCTCGCCACCAGCGCCTGCCCGGCGAGGCGGAGCTGTTCGGCGAGCTGCCCCGCGAGGATGGCCACCAGGAAGAAGCCGAACACCCCGATCAACACGTCGGCGTAGAGCGGCGTGCCGGGCGCCCCGGGGAGCGGTGGATTGGCTGCGTGCACCATCAAGGAGACAGCCACGAAGGCCACGCTGTCGAGCACGGCGCAGACCAGCGCGCCACGCGCGTACACCAGGTAGGCGCTGGCCACGATGGTCATGAAGTAGAGCACCGTGAAGACGCTCTTCGAGCCGCCCGTCTGGCCGACCACCGCGGTGACGATGGCCATGTCGACCATCAGCTGCAGCCAGGCGAAGCGGTCGAGCCGCGGGACCCGGGCCAGGCCCGCGGCCGACAGCGCCAACAGCGCCAGGGTGACCGCGACCAGGTCGAGGAACACCGCGGAGTCCAGCACCGACTCGGCACCGAAGGTCAGAAACGCCAGGAACACCAGGAACAGCGTGGCCAGGACCAGCCGGATCAGGATGTAGGTGCTGATCCGCCGCCGGAGGACTTCCGCTTCGGCGGCCGACGGTTCGCCCATCAGCCGATGGAGCCCGCCAGGGTGAAGATCGGCATGTACATGGCGACGACGAAGCCACCCACGACCACACCGAGGAACACCATGATCAGCGGCTCCATCAGGGAGGTCAGGTTCTCCACCGCCTGATCGACCTCTTCTTCGTAGAAGTCGGCGATCTTGTTGAGCATGATGTCGAGGGCGCCGGTGGATTCACCGACCGAGATCATCTGGCAGACCATGTCCGGGAAGACCTTGGCTTCCGCCAGGGGCTCGGCGATGCTGCGACCCTCGGCGATGCCGTCGCGGGCCTTGAGCACAGCGTTCTCGATGATCTTGTTGCCCGCGGTGCGGGAGCAGATGTCGAGGCCATCGAGGATCGGCACGCCGGACGACACCATGGTGCCGAGGGTGCGGCAGAAGCGGGCCACGGCGATCTTGGTGATGGTGTCGCCGAGCACGGGCAGCTTCAGGAACATGCCGTCCATCAGCACGCGCCCCTTGGGGTGCCTGTAGAAGGCCTTGATGCCGTACCAGGCGGCCGCGGCGCCGACGATGCAGAAGAGCCAGTTGGACTGCAGCCACTTCGAGAGCGAGATCACGACCTGGGTGGGCCCCGGGAGCGCGCCACCGAACTCGGCGAACATCTTCTCGAAGGTGGGCACGACCTTCAGGAGCAGCACACCACAGACCAGGCCAGCGACCACCATGACGGCGGTCGGGTAGGTCATCGCCCCCTTGACCTGGCGCTTCAGCTTCTCGTTCTTCTCGAGGAAGACGGCGAGCCGGTTCAGGATGGTGTCGAGGATACCGCCGATCTCGCCGGCGGCGACCAGGTTGCGGAAGAGGTCGTCGAAGGTGTCGGGGTAGCGCTTCAGGGCATCGGCGAAGGTGGCTCCGGACTCGACCGATTCCTTGATGACCTTGAGCTGCTCGCGGAACACCGGGTTCGGGGCCTGCTGCGACTGGATCTCCAGGCACTGCACCAGCGGCAGGCCCGAGTCGATCATGGTGGCGAACTGGCGCACGAAGATGACGAGGTCCTTCGTGGTGGGCTTGGCCTCGAGGAACTTCGGCTTGGGGATGTTGATCTCAATGCCCTTCGCCTTGACCGACGTGGGGTTGAGCTGCATCTGCCTGAGGCGCTGCTTGGCCGCATCCTTGCTGGCGGCCTCCACCTCACCCTTTCGAACTTCCCCCGAAGCTGTCTTGGCCTCGTAGGCAAAAACCGGCATGTACTCTCCGAGACTCGTCCGCAGCGCCATCATACCCGAGGCGGGCCCGATGTCCCGCACTGTCTCGCCCGGGCCTCAGTCGACGTATCCGAGGGCCCGGAGCTGGGCCTCCGCTTCGGCGTCGAGCACGACGGCCTCGCCGACGCGGATCTGGCGAGAGCTCATCCAGGCGTCCGCCCGTGCGCGAAGCGGCTCGACCCATCCAGCGCTGTCCACCACCGAGCTCTGCTCGAGGGGGTCGGCCGCGAGGTCGAAGGCCTGCTCCTCGCCGTCCTCGCCGAGCATGAGCTTGTGGGGGCCGTCGCGAAAGGATCGCTTGACCCTGTCGAAGCGCTCGGCGACGTCCTTCCAGGCCAGGTCCCGGTGCCGCGACCAGTAGAGCTCCGACACCTGCAGCGGCGGGTCGCCCGGCACGGCGGCCAGCGGGGGCAGCCCGAGGGCCTGCAGCACGATGTCGGGCACGTCGGCGCTGGTGACCGGCGCGCTGTCGACCCCCGCCTCGAAGCCCGGTCCCCGGATCATCAGCGGCACCCGGAGCACCTCCTCGTAGAGGTCCTTGCTGTGCTCGATCAGGCCGTGCTCGCCCAGGAACTCGCCGTGATCGGAGAGCACGATCACGTAGTCGTCGTCGCCGAGGCCGTGCTTCTCGAGCCCGTCGAGCATCGCGCCGAACTGCTCGTCGAGGTACCGCACCTCGGCGTCGTAGCTCTCCTCCCACGTGGAGACCTCCATGGCGCTGGCCGGTCGCTCCAGCGAGAGCACGGCTCGACGGGTCTTGCCCCAGTAGGACGGCTCGTGCCACGTGCCGCCCTGGGGGAGCAGCAAGGGATCGATGCGCTCGGGGTCTTCGGTGTAGCCCTCGCGCGGGATCCAGGGGCTGTGGGTGTCCATGAAGTTCACGAACAGGAACATGGGCGCCGGGTTCCGGTGGTAGCGCAAGGCCTTGACGGCCACGTGAGCGATGCGGTCGCCCTGCACGTAGGGCACGCCCGCCACCGGCTCCATCACGCGGCACTGCCACACGTCGAAGCCGCGGTTCAGCCCCCAGGATCGGTCGAGGAAGGCCCGGTTCGCGGCGAGACCGACCGTGACCCAGCCCGCGCCGGAGAGCACCTCGGCCAGGGTGGGGAGCTCGCTGCTGAGCCGGTAGGCCCGCGCCCGCTTGTCGGCTTCGCTGCCCCGAGCGCCGTGCTCGATGGGGTGCACGCCGGTGAACAGGGAGCCGTGGCTCGGCAGGGTCCACGAGCCGGTGGAGCGCATCTCGGTGTACACCCGCGCGCTCCGGGCGAAGGCGTTCAGCCGGGGGGCGAGCTCCGGGTCCCCCCCGTAGGCCGCGAGCCGGTCGGCCCGGAAGGTGTCGAGCACGACCATCACCACGTTGGGCGCGACCCCTTCCGGCGGCTGGCGCTCGACGTGGTCCACCTTGAGCACCAGCCGGCGCGCGTCGCGGATGGCGGCGTCCTCCTGGGACACGGCCGGCTGCAGCGTGGCACGGGGGGCCGGCTGGTTGCACGCCCAGAAGAGCGCGAGCCAGCTCACGGCGCCTCCGGGTCGATGGCGGGCGGCTCCTCGGGGTCCTCGGATGGGGCCGTCCCCTCGGCCTCCGCGATCCAGGCGCGAGCGCGCGCCTCCAGCCCCTCGGTCCACGGGCCCGACGCGACCCGGTCCTGACGGCCGTCTCGGAAGGGCCACACGCCGCCCTTGCTGTCGAGCATGAGCTCCTGGTTCCCGACCAGGAAGCTGCGCTTCACCCGCTTGAACGAGCGGCCGTGGGCGAGGCGGATCTCCCGGCTGGGGCCGTAGAAGGTCTCGGCCACGCGCATCCGGTCTTCCACGGGCTCTGGCCAGGCGCCCAGGCCAGCGGCAGCGAGCACCTGGTCGTGCAGATCGGTCAGCTCCACGGGCGTGGGGTCCAGGCCCGGCTCGACCCCGGGCCCGACCACGAACCAGGGCACCTCGAGCGACTCGCTGTACACGTCCCAGCCGTGGCCGACCACGCCGTGCTCGCCCATGGGCTCGCCGTGGGTGCCGACCACGAACACCCAGGTGTCGCGCTCGAGCTCTCCCACCCGCTCCAGGAGCCCCGCGAGCGCGTGGTCCAGCTGGAGCAGGTCGGCGGTGTAGGCGATGTTCCAGGTCTGCCGCTCGGCGGACTTCACCTTGCGCGTGCCCTGCATGACCGCGCTCACGGTGGCGCGCCAGAGGTAGCGGGCCTCGCCCGGGAAGTGCAGGGCGCTCGGCACGATGCGGTACATCGCGCTCGCGCCGGTGGTGTGGTCCCAGGGCACCCAGGGCGTGCAGCCGTCGAGGTATTCGGCGACCAGGAGGAAGGGCTGGTCCTCCCACGCGTCGACGACCTGCTCGGCCATGGCGGTCACGCGGTCGGCGCGGGCGTAGTCCAGCGGCGGGTTGCCGTCCTCCAGGTCGCGGTCCAGCAAGACGTCGAAGCCCGCCTGCAGACCGGTCTTGACGTGGTGGTGGCGCGTCTCCGCCAGCACCGCTGCGGTGCGGTAGCCCGCGTCCTGGAAGGACTCGGAGAAGAGGGTGTAGCCGGCGTCGAGCTTCTCAAGGCGACCGGCCTGGCTGCGGTGGACGCCGTGCTCCGAGGGGTGCACGCCGGTGAGCACCGAGGCGCGAGCCGGGGTCTGCCAGGAGGCGACGGAGCGCGCGTCGGTGTAGCTCCGGGCGCCCTCGGACCAGGCCCGGAGCTCGGGGAGGGTGTCGTCGCTCAGCTTGTCGGGCCGCACGCCGCCCAGGAGCACCACGACCACGTTGGAGCGGCCGTCGGCGCCGGTGCGCGCAGGGGCGGCGGCGAGCTGCTCCGCGGTCAGCGCCTCGTCCTCGGAGAGGGTCTGGCCGTCCACCTCGAAGGGCACCACCCGCCGGTCGCGTTCGCGGTTCATCGCCACGACGTAGAGGATGAACAGGGTCGAGAGGCAGACGGCGCCCGCGACCGAGAAGAGCCGGAAGTGGAGGCGATCCGTCATCGCGGCCGGCCTAACCCGGCCAGGGGCACGTCGAGGAGGCGGGACGCCGGCCACGGCCGGCGGGCGCAAGCATGCGACTCGCGCCTACCTGATCGGCGCTCTACAGCCGCAACGCCGGCACGGGACCACGGAACTCCGGGTGATCCGGGTGCAGCGGGCTGTCGAAGCGCACCCACAGACCGACCCAGAAGTCGTCCGCCGTGCGGTAGTTGAGCGCCTCGTAGGCCTCGAAGAACGCAGGCTGGCCCAGCAGCAGCCGATCGGTCACCCCGAGCATGTCCTGGTGCTCGGTGAGCGCTTCGGGCGTCATCGGCACCCGCGCGTACCAGACGTTGGCCATCATCACCGCGTCGGGAGCACGCTCGAGCACGTAGTCCGCGTCGCCCCGGGTGTGGCCCGCGCCCCCAGCCACCTCGTAGTCTTCGGGGCGGTGCCGGGCGATGTGCGCGTCGACCAGGCCGTGGGTGTCGAGCACCGGCCGCTGCCCGAGGTAGCCGACCGCGCCGATCTGGCCCAGGCAGACGACGGCGTCGGGCGGGAGGTGGGTGCCGACCCAGAGCCCGAAGGCCTCGAAGCGGAGGCGCGCCCAGTCGGGGTCCAGGGCGCGCCCCGACAGGTAGGGCTGCAGGCCGAGGAGCGCCGCACCGAGGGCGAGCGCACCCGCCGGCAGCGACGACGTGGCGCCGGCAGCCAGGGCGAGCGCCGCGAGCGGCACCGCCGGCACCAGGAACCGGCCCAGCGGCATGTAGTCGCCGCCCACCGCCAGGAGGTAGGCGCCGTGGAAGGCGAGGATCGCGCACGCGATGCGCCCCCTCGGATCCGCCAGCGCGCGCCGCACGAACACCAGCGCCCCCAGCGCGAGCAGCGCCACCGGGGTCTCGACCGCGCCGAGCGCCAGGTAGTCGAGCCCGCGCTCGAGCACGTCGGCCTCCCCGCCCACCTTCGCGTAGAAGGTGTTGGGCAGCCAGGCGCCGTAGTACACGACGCGGAACGCCTGCCAGAGCCCCACCGGCGCCGCGAACGCGAGGGCGCTGACCGCCCAGGGGCCGGGTCTGCGGGCCTGCAGGCCCGACACCAGCCAGGCGAGCCCGAACCAGGCCACACCCTCGGGCCGCAAGAGCGCCGCGCAGGCCCAGACCAGGCCCGCCGAGATCCCGGGATCCGAGCGCCGGCGGACCGCGTCGCCCAGGCGTCGTGTGCCTTCGAGCGCCGCCCACGCGAAGGCCACCGTCTCCATGCCGGACTGCGACCAGTAGGCCACCGCGGCGGAGGCTGCGACGAGCGCCGGCGCGCAGCGGCCGACCGGCGACAGGTCGCGCACGGCCACCCCGAGCGACAGCACGAGGCCGACCAGGGCCGCGGCCCCGGCCGCCTTCAGGAACAGGAAGGGGTCGAGCCCGAGCGCCAGGGGCACCGCCCCCAACAGGGTCCAGATCGGGTTGGTGAAGCCCTCGACGCGCTCGCCAGGGTTGAAGACCAGCCCGTGGCCTTCGACCAGGTTCCGGGCGAAGCGCAGGGAGATGTAGGTGTCGTCCTTGAGCGGATCCGCCAGCCCCTGGTGCAGCACGAGCAGGTGCACGACGACGAGGACGACCCCCACTGCCACCGCGGCGGGTCCGATCCGCTGCGCGCTCAAGACCGATCAGTCCGAGGCGGTGACCCGGACGATCTCTTCCATCGACGTCGAGCCTTCGATCAGCTTGGTGAGGCCGGACATCCGCAGGGTCTTCATGCCCTGGCGGATGGCCTCGCGCTTGAGCTCCAGGGTGCTGGCGCCGTTGAGCACGAACTCCCGCAGCTCTTCGTTCATCACCATGATCTCGTAGAGCGCGATGCGGCCCTTGTAGCCCGAGGTGTTGCAGGTGCGGCAGCCCGCGCCGCGCTGCGGCTGGCAGCCCGCGACGTCTTCCGGCGGCACGCCGATGTCGATGAGCGCCTGCTCGGGCACCTCGATCGGCTGCTTGCACTCGACGCAGAGCTTGCGGACCAGGCGCTGCGCACCGATCAGGTTGACCGAGCTGGCCACCAGGAAGGGCTCGATGCCCATGTTGAGCAGGCGGCTGACCGTGGACGGCGCATCGTTGGTGTGCAGGGTGGAGAGCACGAGGTGGCCGGTGAGCGCGGCCTTGATCGCGATCTCGGCGGTCTCGAAGTCGCGGATCTCGCCGACCATGATGATGTCGGGATCCTGGCGCAGGAAGCAACGCAGCGCGGAGCCGAAGTTCAGGCCGATGTCGTCGTGCATCTGGACCTGGTTGATGCCGAAGAGGTTGAACTCGATCGGATCTTCGGCGGTCGAGATGTTCTCGGTGGACTTGTTGAGCTCGGAGAGCGCCGAGTACAAAGTGGTGGTCTTTCCGGACCCGGTCGGACCGGTGATCAGGATCATGCCGTAGGGCAGGTGCAGGTTGACCTTGAAGTCGGCGAGCACCTTCTCCTCGAAGCCGAGCTTGGTCATGTCGAGCTGCAGGTTGGACTTGTCCAACAGCCGCATGACGACCTTCTCGCCCCACATCACCGGGCAGACCGAGACGCGGAAGTCCATCTCCTTGCCGCGGCCCATCTTGAGCTTGATGCGGCCATCCTGGGGCAGCCGCCGCTCGGCGATGTCGAGGTTCGACATGATCTTGAGCCGCGAGGTGATCGCGTGCTTCAGCTTCATCGGCGGCTTCATCACCTCGTAGAGCACGCCGTCGATGCGGTAGCGGATGCGGAGCTGCTTCTCGTAGGGCTCGATGTGGATGTCGGACGCCTGCTTCCGGATGGCGTCGAGCAGGATCAGGTTGACCAGCTTGACGACCGGCGCGTCGCCCGCGGACTTCTCGAGGTCGAGCACGTTGACGTCTTCCTCGACGTCCTCGATCTCGAACTCCTCGTCCTCGGCGGCGAAGTCCATCATCACGTCCTCGAACGTGACGTTCGAGGTGTAGTACTTCTCGATCGACTCGGCGATGGCCTGCTCGGAGGCCACCACGACCTCGATCTGCAGGTTGGTGACGAACTTGATGTCGTCGATCGCGTAGATGTTCGAGGGATCGGCCATGGCCACGATGAGCGTGTTGCCCGCGCGGTTGACCGGGATGATCTGGTGGCGGATCACCACCTCTTTCGGGATGAGCTTCAAGACCTCGGGGTCGATCTCGAAGTCCGAGAGGTTGATGCTCGGCACGCCGTACTGCTTGGACAGGAACGCCGTGAGCTCGTTCTCTTCGATGTAGCCGAGCTTCGTGAGGTAGTGACCGAGGCGCCCGCCTTCCCGGCGCTGCTCCTCCATCGCGCTCTTGAGCTGAACGGGGGTGATGAGCTTCTCGCGGAGGAGAAGCTCGCCGAGTCGTTCGCTGCCGGCGCCGTTGTCAGCCATGGACCGCTCCGTCCTGGGGGTTGTGCCGCGGGGAGTCTACACCGGACGCGGCGTGCCATGCGCGCACGAGCCCGACCGCACCTCCGAGCGCCACGACCGCGGCGACCCCGAGCAGGGCCAGCACCAACCCGGGGGTCTCGAGAGCGTGCGGGAGCAGGAGTCCGTCGCGCACGGGGAACTGCCAGAAGCGGGTGAGCGGCGCGTAGTCCAGGTGCCAGCGCAGCAGATCGTAGTAGTGGTCGAAGGGCGGCAGCAGCTCCGGTGCGCCGAGCGCGACCCGCTTCAGCCACTGGTAGTAGTCGTGCCAGTGCACCACGTGGCTGGGCGCGACGATGGCCGCCGATGCGAGTGCGAAGGGCGCGATCACGAGCGGGCGCACGTGCAGCAGGCCGAGGGCGAGGAGCGGGAGCGCGGGGACCAGGAAGCGGGGGCCCCAACACCAGCCGCCCTCCCACATGTGCCACTTGGCGTAGAGCAGCGTGAGCCCGACGAGCGACCCGGCCACGTAGAGCGCCACGGCGCGGGGGAGCCGCCGCAGCCCGAAGAGCGCCGGCACGACGAGCGGGCAGTACAGGAGCAGGCCGCGTCCGGGGGACGTCCACAGGCCGCGCAGCCCCTCCAGGAACGGGGTGGAGAAGGACCCGACCTCGCCGGCGTAGCCGGTCTCCAGGGGGTTGCCGAAGCGGACCGCGTTGTAGGCGAGCGCGACCCCGACGGGCAGCACGAAGCCCGCCGTTGCGCGCGCGAGGCTGGAGGCCCGGCGGTCCCACAACAACAGGGCCAGCGGCGCCAGCACCACGGTGCCGACCCGCGTGAGCACGGCGGTGCCCAGGAAGAGACCCGCGACGAACCAGAGCGCCGGGCGGTCGCGCGCCCGGAGCGCCGCGGCGAGGCACCCCGCGAGGCCGAGGCCGACCAGCGGCTCGGAGAACGCGGTGCGCGCGTAGTGGGCGACCGGCGTGGCCAGCGCGACGAGCAGCACGACCGGCAAGGCGGCGCGAAGGCCCGCTCCGAGGCTCAGGGCGGCGAGCAGCATGGCGACCATGGCGGCCGCGGTGACCCAGGCGTTGGTGAGCGAGGCGCACCACGTGGCGAAGGCGGGCGTGAAGTCGCGGGTCTCGTACCAGAGCCTTCGGTAGGGCGTGGCGCCGCTGGGATCGACGTGCTGCTGCGCGAAGAACTCGCGCCCGGCGGCGGTGGTGGGGGTGTCGAAGATCAGGGACTCGCCCGGCGGCGACAGCGGTGCGAGCGCATGTCCGAGCGCGACCCCCGGCGCGGCGGCGAGGGACCAGCCCAGGCCGTACTTCACGTAGAAGCGGCCCTCGTGCAGCGAGCCGCCGAAGCCCATCGACTCCGCGAGCTCGGGCACGTGGAGCTGCTGGCGCTCGACGATGGCCCGGGACACGCCGACCATGAGGGTGGTGTCCGGGCTGTACACGTGGCCGCCGGTGAGCAGCACGTACACGCCTGCGAGCAGGGCGAACAGCGAGAGGGCGGCGCGTCGCACGGGCGGAGGGTAGCGCGGGTGGCGGGCGAGAGGCCCCGGGCCCACGAAGCGCTCAGACCCGAGCTACAGCATCATCCAGGCCAGGAGCACCACCAACGCCGTCAGCCCGAACGCCAGGGCGATGAAGCGCGTGCCCGAGGCCAAGGGGGCCTGCTCGATCGGCGCCGGGGCCGCGAGCTCGTCGGAGCCGAGCTCCACGTCGGCGCCGAGGGTGCCCCAGTCCATGGGCGGCGCCTGCACCAGCACCTCTTCGCAGTCGCCTCGGAGCACGCCGAGCTGCTCCGCGAGGGCCGCCAGCTCCGGGTCTTCGGCCAGCACCGCCTCCAGCGCCGCCGCCACGTCGGCTGGCACGTCGCCACACACGTAGCAAGGCAGCAGCCCGACCACTTCTTCGCGTGTCATGCCGGCTCCCTCGTGGCCGCCACCAGGTGGTAGGTCACCGCCGTGCGCGCCTCGCGAATCAGCCCCTCGTCGACCTCGGCGTACCGAGCGAGCTGCGCTGCCGTGCACGTGGTGAAGAGGTCGAAGAGGTGGATCACCTGAAGCTCCAGGGGCGCCGCGCCGAGCGCCGCCCGAATCCGTGTCCTGGCCTCGTCCGCCCGCGTCGCCCCCGAGAGGAGGGTGTTCAGGTCGTGCTTCGGCCAGTTGCCGCGATCGATGCCGCCCAGAGGTGGGAGTTGCAGCGAATTCCAGAGCAGGTGCCAGAGACGCTCGTACACCGGCTCCCGCCAGTCGACCCCCGCGAAGCTGCGCAGGTCGGCCTCCAAGGCCCGGCGCAAGCTGACCATGTGCTCCAGGCCCACGGCGCGGTGCACCAGCGGCGCGAGCACCGACCAGCACGACGACGCCACGCGCACCCAGAGCCCCTGCACGGCCTCGGGGTTGCCGGCCTTCGCCTCTTTGAGCAGGCGCAGATCGGCCACGGACAGGGGCGGAGCCGCCGTCAACGAAGCTCCTCGTAGGGCACGACCTCGACCTCGCCGACCGACGCGGCCGCCTCCGCCACGTCGTCGGCCGTGGCGACCAGCACCACGAGCGCGCGCTCGGGGAAGAGCTCGCTCGCCAGGTGCTCGTCGACCTGCTCGAGGGTGACCTCGCCGAAGGTGGCGTTCAGGGCCACGTGGTCCTGGCCGCTCAGCTCCTTCTCGACGCGGAGCTGCATGCGCTTGCCGCTCGTGTCGGCCAGAAAAGGCGCCGAGTTCAGCTGCGACGAGCGCACCTGCTCGAGCTCCTCGGCCGTGACGCCCTCGTCGCGCGCCGAGGCCATGAGGTCGAGCACGAGCTGGGTGGCGTCGACCGCGTACTCCACGCCCGGGGCGAGGTTCGCGACGTAGGTCGGGGCCTGCCACATCGTGCGGTGGTAGCTGTAGGCGTAGTAGCTCCAGCCCCGCTCGACGCGGACCTCCTTCATCAGGCGGGAGTCGAAGCCCGAGCGGCCGAGCACCGCGTTGCCGAGGCGCGTGGCCGGGAAGCCCTCCAGGTCGAAGGGACGCCCCTCGTGCCCGATCACCACCTGGAGCTGGGTGCGCTCCGGCTTGTCGACGATCACGACGCGCCGCCCTTCGGCCTGCGCACCCACCGGCTCCGGCAGCTCGACGGCGGCGAGCTCGTCTTCGCCGAGGGCGGCGAGCCAGCCCTCCAGATCCGCCTGTGCCTGGGCGTCGAAGGCGCCGGACAGACCGACCACGGCGCCCACGCTCGACAGCCCCGCGTGCCAGGCCTCGATCGCCTCCAGCTCGATGCTCGAGACGCTGGCTTCCGTGCCCAGCGCCGAGCGACCGTAGGGGTGGTCGGCGCCGAACCACGCGCGGTCCCACGCGAGGAAGGCCAGGCTGCGGTCGTCGTCCAAGGCCTCGCCCAGCTCGTTGATCACCTCGGCGCGCAGCTCGTCGAGCGCGCCCTGCCGGTGGCCGGGGCTCGACAGAGCCTCCTCGATCAGCGCCGACAGGGCGGGCCACGCCGACGCCATCACCTGCCCGGTGATCTCGGTGGTGTCGCGGCCCACGGCCACCTCGACCGACGCCCCCAGGTCCTCCACCGCCTCCTCGAAGGCCGAGCGCGTGAGGCGCTTGGTGCCGCGCAGCAGCATCTTGCCGCCGAGGTTGGCGACCCCGGGGGCCGCTTCGTTCACGGTGCCGGTGGGCAGCGCGAGGCGGAAGCTCAACAGCGGAACGGCCGGGTCGTAGTCCAGCACCACCGTGCCGCCGTGCGCCTGCTCGACGTGGGTGCCCTTCGAAAGCTCCGGGGCCCCGGCCGCCGCCCGCACCTCGGGCGCGTCCGCCTTGCGGGCCACCGCCGCGTCGCCTTCGGTGGCTTCGATGGCGGCGGTCTCGTCGGCGCTGCGCCCGACGACCACCGTGGTCTGCTGCAGGTCGAGCCAGGTGGCCGCGACGCGCTTCACGTCGTCGAGGGTGACCGCCTCGAGCCCTTCCACCAGGCGCGTGGCGCCGCGCCAGTCGCCGGTGGTGGTCCAGAACCAGCCGACCGCGCTCGCCCGGCCGCTGGCCGCGTCGTTGCCATCCCACCACGCCGCGAGGGCCTGGTTGCGGGCCCGCGACACCTCGGCTTCGGAGATCTCGCCGGCGGCCAGGGTGGCCAGCTCGGCCTGCAACACCTCCTGGAGCTGCTCGGCCGGCACGCCATCGCGCGCGGTGACCGAGACCTCCATCAGGCCGGGCTCCTGCATCGGGTAGAAGAAGCTGCCCACGTCGCTGGCGTAGCCCGCGTCCTCGAGCGCCCGGATCAGGCGACCGCTGCGGCCGCTGGTGAGGATCGCGTCGAGCACCGTGAGCGCGGGCACGTCGGGGTGGCTGGCCGCCGGCACCTTGATCCCCATCAGGAGGCGGTCGGTGGTGGTCTGCAGCTCCACCTCGACCTGGCGCTGCTCGGCCTGCGCGGGCTCCTGCGGCAGGGTCCTGCGCGCGATGCCGCTGGGCTCCAGGTCGCCGTAGTGCTCCTGGATGAGGGCGGCGGCGCCTTCCGGGGTGACGTCGCCCGCGAGCACGATGGTGGCGTTGTTCGGCGCGTACCAGCGCCGGTAGAAGTCGACGCAGTCCTCGACCGTGACCTCGTTCAGGTCCTCCTCCCAGCCCACCGTGGGCCAGCCGTAGGTGTGGGTGGTGAAGGCGGTCTTCCAGAGGTTCTCGGAGAGCTTGCCGTCGGGATCGTTGTCGGTGCGCAGGCGCCGCTCGTTGATCACGACCTCGCGTTCGCTGTCGAGCGCATCGGCGTCGACCACGAGCCTGGTCATGCGCGTGCTCTCGAGCTTGGCGAGATCGCCGAGGGCGGCGGTGGGCACCGACTGGACGTACACGGTCTCGTCGAGCCAGGTCCAGGCGTTGAGGCCGTTGGCGCCCATCGCGGACAGGGTGGAGCTGTAGTGCCCCTCGCCGTAGTCCTCGGTGGTCTTGAACATCATGTGCTCGAAGAGGTGGGCCAGCCCGGTCTTCTGGGCCTCCTCGTCGGAGTTCCCCACGCCGTACCAGGTCTGGTAGGCCACGACCGGCGCGCTCGCGTCGGGCACGACCATCAGGCGCAGCCCGTTGTCGTAGACGAAGGTGTGCACCATGAGCCCGCCGAACAGCTCGCCGCGGTCGACCTCGAGGAATCCGGGAGAGGGCGCGGCCTCGGGGGGCTTCTTGGCGCACGACAGGAGCATGAGGAGGGTGGACACGGGGCTTCTCCGCTGGCGGTGGCCGCTCCTTTAGCCGGGCGTGCGGTAGCATGCCGCGACGACCTCCAGGGGCACCGCATGCTCATCTCTCTGCTCGCCGCCTGCGACCTCGGCACGTCCGGCATGAAGGACCCGCTTGCGCGCGTGGACGCCCGCTACGCCGAGATCGTGAAGGACCTCGGGGTCGCCGATCGCGACACCACCCGGAACCGCACCAACAAGACCGCGCGCGAGCTCAAGGTGCAAGCCGAGCAGGCCCAGTCCGCCTTCTTCGCCGACCCGGCGATCAAGTCCGCCATCGACGCCGCGATCGACGACCCGAACGCCACCACCAGCTTCAAGGGCGACGCCTACCAGCGCCGCGCCGTGATCAGCCGGTCCTGGAAGGAGCAGGAGACCGAGCTCGAGACCGAGCTCTTGAGCGACATCGAGTCCACCCGCGGCGAGGCCGCCACCTGGTCCAACGAGGCCGGGGTCGAGATCGACCTGGTCGGCCGCTGGGACAGCGTGTCGCAAGATGCCGACGAGCTCACCGACGCCGACCGGCACGACCTGGTCGAGAGCTGGGTCGAGCACCGACTGGCCTGGCTGGACGACGACCTGACCCGGCTCGTGGAGCTGCGGAACGCGGTCGCCAAGCGCGAGGGCTTCGACACCTATTGGGAGCTGGCGCTCTACCACCGCGGCCTGGAGCCGAGCCAGGTGCTGGCCTTCGTCGACGAGATCGAGGCCCTGATCCAGCCGCTCAACAACAAGGGCCAGCAGCGCATCGACGCGAAGGCCGCCGGGCTGGGCATCGCGGACGACTTCGCCAACCACTGGCTCCTCCGGCGCGCGTCGGGCCTCGACTTCGAGACGACCGAAGCCGAGAGCTGGTTCGACGCCGACCTGGCCGAAGGGCGGGTGAGCAAGGCCCTGGGGGACCTGGGCTTCGAGGCCGGCGGCATCCAGATCTACATCGGTCCTTCCCGGTACACCCGCTCCGGCGCCTACAGCTTCGCCATCAAGCCCCGCGACCACCTGGCCGTGGTGGTCTCGAACGACCGGCGCTGGTCGATGTGGCCCTACCTCGCCCTCACCCACGAGATGGGCCGCGCGCTCTGGTGGCGCAACCTGCCCGACAGCGCGCTGACGAGCCCCGTGCTCTGGGAGCCGCCCTCCCCCTGGTTCGAGGGCTTCGGCGCGCTGTTCGAGCGCATGGTCTACGAGCCCGAGTACGCCGAGCGCTACATCCCCGAGCTCCCCGAGGAACAGCGCAGCGAGCTTGCGATGTCGCGGGTGTACGACACGATCGAGACCCTGACCTGGTACGCCGGCTCCACCCGCATCGAGAAGATGCTCTACGAACGGCCCGGCGACTGGGCGGCCATCTCCGCCGAAGCCGCCGCGCTCGATGCCACCCTGCGCGGCTGGAGCTTCGCCCACCCCCAGGACAGCCGGGGCACCACCTGGTCCAGCTTCCTGGAGTCCGGGATCATGCTGAACTACCCGGGCTACGTGCAGAACTTCCTGTACGAGCAGGCGGTCCAGGCCACCCTCTACGACGCGCTGACCCAGGCGGTCGGAGCCCCGGTCGCCAACCCGAGCGTGGCCCCGTGGCTGGTCGACCACCTGGTGCACCAGGTCGGGCCGGCGCGCAGCTTCGACGCCGTGTTGCAGGAGCTGACCTCCGGGGCGGCGCGCACAGCGGCCCTGCAGAGCTACCTCGAGAAGGCCCAGTGACGCGCGACGAAGCCTGGGCGCTCTTCAGCACCTGGACCGAGACCCCCAGCCTCGTCCGGCACGGACTGGCCGTCGAGCACGTGATGAGGCGCGCAGCCGAGCGCTACGGCGGCGACGTGGAGACCTTCGGGATCGCGGGGCTGCTGCACGACGCGGACTACGACGCCTGGCCCGAGGACCACCCCGACCGCATCGTGGCCTGGCTCCGCGAGCGGGGGGAAGAGGACCTGGCCTACGCCATCTCGGCCCACTACACGAAGTGGGGCCGGGAGCACCGCACCACCCTGGACAAGGCCTTGCTGGCCTGCGACGAGCTGACCGGCTTCGTGATGGCCTGCGCCCTGATCCGCCCCACGGGCATCCACGGCCTGAGCTGGAAGTCGGTGCGCAAGAAGCTCAAGACCGAGCGCTTCGCCGCGGGGGTGGAGCGCCACGAGGTCCGCACGGGCGCCGAGCTGCTGGGCGTGGAGCTCGCCGACCACACCACCTTCGTCATCGAAGCGTTGACCGAGAAGGCCGCCGAGCTCGGCCTGGAGGGCACCGGATGATCCCGATCTTCTTGTGGTTGATGCCGGCCTACGCGCAGTGAAGCTTGTGAGCGGCCAGCTCCCTCCCGGTCGGGAGGAACGAGTTCGAGGGTGGCATGCAGCGCGGCCAGGTGGCCGTCGGAGTGGCCGGGGACGGCGGCTACGGCCAGGGTGAGCCCGTGGTGGTGGCCGAGGCCACGGCCCGCGTCGGCCTCGGATCGGGCTTCTCGGCGGGTGCCCAGGCCGGCCGCTACCACGGCTCCGGTGGCCCTCAGCTCCGCGACGCGCGGGTCGGCGTGGGATGGCGGGCGGTCGACCAGGCCCAGGTCTCGCTGGAGCTCCGGCCCGGCGTGAGCCTGCCCCTGGGATCGGCGAGCGCCGACGGCTGGGTGCCGCGCTCCACGGCGTCGGTCGACCCCGTGCTCTCCGCCTCGTTCTACGCAGGCGATCAGTGGCTGATGGCGGTCGACACCGACGCGCAGGTGCCCGTGGTGGCCGGCAGCGACGGCCTCCGCCAGGGGCCCTACACCTCCGTGGTGCTCCGCGGTGCGCGGCGCCTGCCCAACGCGGTCGCCAGCGCCGGGGTCAACGACACCCGACGCGGACCCGGAGACGATGGCGTGGGCTACCACGAGGTCGCGGCGGTTGCGGGGCTCTCGTGGACGCCCCTGGAGGGCCTGGGCGTGGCCCCTCGCGTGCGAGCGCCCTTCTGGTCCGACCAGGCGAAGCTCGCCTACCGCCTCGCAGTTGGCCTGGAGCTCACCTGGGTCTCGCCGCGCAAGGAAGACGACCACTCCGAGTGATCCGAGCCGGCGCAGCGCGGGTATACTCGGCCTCCCGCGCTCCCCGGAGGCACCGTGCGGCCCACCCTGCTCTCGGCCATCGGCCTCACCACCCTGCTCGTGGCCTGCTTCAACGGCGAGCGGGAGGACGAGGGCGTGTCCCCCGGCATCTACGAAGACGACACCGGCAGCAGCAGCAGCAGCAGCGGCGACGGCGGCGACGGCGGCGACGGCAACAACGGCAGCGACACCGGCGGCTCGGAGTGGGGCGACGGCGGCGACGGCGGCGATGGCGGCGACGGCGGCGACGGCGGCGACGGCGGCGATGGCGGCGGCGGTGGCGACAGCGACAACGACGGCTACACCACCGGCCAGGGCGACTGCGACGACAACGACGCGTCGGTCAACCCCGGGGTGTGGAGCGACGGCTGCGACGGTGAGGACGAAGACTGCGACGGATTGGTCGATGAAGACTTCTCCGGCGACTACTGGGAGCCCAACGACGACGGCTACCACGACTACAACGACCTGGGCGACATCACCGGCGAGGTCTACCAGTACGAGGGCTACCTGAACCCCGAGTCGGACTACGACACGATCTACTACTACGTGGAGGACGGCTGGTTCGACAGCTACGGCGTGGGCCACACGCTGTATGCGCCCTCCACGGTCGACATCGCGGTGGACCTGTACTGGTACCCGGACTCCGGCAGCGACTGGCAGACCCTGGGCACGGTCGACGACTCGGGCACCGGTGGCGACGAGTCGTACTGGCACGACGGCGGCTACACCTCGTCGGACTCGGGCTGGTTCCTGGCCGCGATCCACTCCATGGGTGGTGAGAGCTGCACCTCCAGCTACCTCTTCGAGATCAACGCCGCTGGAAGCTGGTGGTAGCCGGAGGCTGAGGTAAGGGTGTCGGCGGAGGACACCCCATGACGCTCATCGCTCTGCTCGCCTGCATCCCCGACAAGCCCGAGGGCGACACCGCCTCGACCGAACCCCAGGAGACCGGCGACCCGAGCACCGACGACACGGGTGACGGCGGCGACTCCGGCGAAGCGGCCTCGGACCCCGACCTCGCCTGGGAGATCCGCGGGGACTGGGAGGGCGCGACCCTCACGATGCACGCGATCGACCTGGGCGCCGACGACCTGACCTTCGGCGCGGAGCTCGCGGGCGTGGAGGTCACGGGCAGCCGGGTGGAGCTCGAGCTGGGCGCGCCCACCGACCTGCAGGAGGACCCGAAGCTGGGCGTGAAGCTCGGCGTGTACGTAGGAGCCCTGCACGACGACGACGACGGCGACGGGAGCTTCGACGAGGGTGAAGCCCTCCGCGGGGTGAGCACCGTGTGGGCGGTGTACGTGGAAGGTGACCCGGGCGGGCTCGGAAAGCTCGGCGTGGTGGAGGGCTGGAACGCCCTGCTGGCGGACGTGAGCGGCAAGGGGGGCGCCGAGGACTTCGAGCTGTACGACCCGCTGGCCATTCCCATCGAGACCAACCTTGCGGTGAACGAGACCCTGCTCATCGAGGGCGAGGTGGTGAAGACGGCGCCGAACCAGGGCCTGGTGCTCGCGCCCTACGTGCTCTTCGACGGCGGCAGCGTGCAGGCCTACCTCTACGACGAGCCCATGGGCACCAGCTTCTCGATCGCGCTCGACGGCGAGCCGCCCGCGGACCACCAGGCGATGAACGTCGACTTCGGCGCGGTGGTCGGCATGGAGGTGCCGCTCTTGTACGCCGACAACAACGGCGACGGGGCGTACAACGAGGGCGACTACCCGAGCTCGTACGTGTGCGACGGTGGCCTGCCGATCTACGCGGTGTGGATGCCGGCGGTGACCGACCTCATCACGGGGTGGTCCTACGGCTACTGGGGCATGCAGCCGGGCTGGATCGGCATGAAGCAGTCGGGCAAGGACGATGTGGCCTTCGTGACCGGCGACCTGACCGGCCTGCACACGGGGGATTGTCCGCTCGCACCATGAGGCGTCAAGGGGCGTCACGGGCCGCGCGTGCCGGCCGGGTCCGAAGGTTAGCCCAGGGTCATGCTCTTCTTGATGTTGGCCTGCGGGAAGCACAAGGCGCCCGACGCCATGGCCACCCCGATCGTGCCCGCCACCCTCGCGCCCCTCTACAGCCGCTCCGACACGCCGCCGCGCGACGAGGTGGTGAAGCACGTCGCGGGCGAGGTGCCGCTGGACGAGGCGCTCTCCGGGGTGGCTGGCGCGGTGGGCCTGCTGGTGGCCGAGGGGCTGGCCTACGACCGGTCGAGCGTGAACTGGGCGCGCATGCGGGCGGGATGGCCCCACGCGATCGACGCCATCGTGGTGGAGCGGGTGGCCGAGGGCGAGCTGCCCGTCGAGGCGGGGACCGTCGCCACCGAGGCGCGGGCCGAAGGGCTGGTGGTCGGCATGGCCCGAGTGCGTGACGGCGACCGGGACGTGTGGGTGACCGTGTCGTCGATCGCGCCGGTGAGGTTGTCGGCGTTTCCCCGCGAGCTCGCCGTGGGCCAGACCCTGAGCATCGGCACGGTGGACGCGGCCGGCTACACGGCGCTGGAGGTCTGGGCGGTGGGCCCCTCGGGGCTCGCGCTCGGTCCGGGTGCGGTGGTGGTCGACGAGCCCGGCGAGTGGTTCGTGGAGGTGTGGGGCACGAGCCCGGAGGGCGTGGACGAGGTGGTGGGCTCCGGCGCGCTCTACGTGGCGACCGAGACCCCCGACGACGGCCCCTTCGAGGAGCCGATCCCGGCCGCCGGCGAGCTCGCGGCCACCGTGCTCGAGGCGCTCAACGACCTGCGCTACCTGGAGGACCTCCAGGCGATCGGCGCCGACCCGGTGCTCGGGTCGTCGGCCCGCTCGGAGCTGGAGCGGCGGAAGCGGGAGGGGTGGACCCTGGATCCGGCGGCCGATGCACGGCTGGAGGGCCTGGGCTTCAGCGGTGCGCGGGCCGAGCTGAGCTGCCGCGGACCGAACGTGTCGTCGTGCCTGGACACGATCTGGTGGAGCGTGACGGAGCGCAGCGTGCTCTTGACCCCACAGCTCGACGTGGCGGGGTTGGCGGTCGAGGTGGTGAACGGTCAGCTCGCCGTGGTGATCGACCTGGCGCAGGAGTGACACGGATTCTGCACGGCAATGCCTGACACCGCACGCGGATCGCGCCACATCCAGCGGTGACCTTGGGAGCGACACCCGAGGTGATCCATGCAACAGACCGCTCTGAAGGGCTTCCTCACGGGCTCCACGCTCGCAGGCCTCGCCCTCTTCCTCCTCCCCTCCCCCAGTGTGGCCGTCGTGGCGGCACCCGCGCCGGTGCAGCCGCCGACGCCGACCGTGGGGGCCACCGGGCACCTGACCGTGCGGACGGCGCTCGACCGGAGCGCGCTGAGCTCGGTGGGACCCCAGGTCCGCTACGCGGTGGTGGAGCTGACCGCCGACGAAGACGGTGTGGGCGAGGTGCCCGTGCACCTGTCGCTGGTGGTCGACACCTCGGGCTCGATGAGCGGCCAGAAGCTGGCCGACGCGCGGGAGGCGGCCGAGGCCCTGGTGGGCCAGCTGGACGCGGGGGACAGCGTGTCGCTGGTGGGCTTCTCGACCGTTGCGAAGGTGCTCCACGGGCGCACGACGATCTCGGGCCGCGGGACCGTGCTCTCGGGCATGGACCGGCTGGTGGCCGGCGGCGACACGAACATGTCGTCCGGCCTGCACACCGCGTTGACGCAGCTGGGGGGCGTGCCGGGCGTGCGGCGCATGGTCCTGTTGGGCGATGGTCATGCCACGGCGGGGGCGACAGCCACCGACGTGCTCGCGGGCATCGCGGGGGGCGCGCAGTCCGCCGGGGTGACGGTGAGCGCGCTGGGTCTGGGCCTGGACTTCGACCTGGACACGATGGCGGCCATCGCCGACGCGGGGGGCGGTCGGTACCACTACGTGGAGTCGCCGAGTGCCCTGGCGGGCATGCTGGCCGACGAGCTGCGGGCGGCGGACACCCTGGCGGCGCAGGGGGTGACGGTGGAGGTGCGGCCAGGGGCCGGGGTGACCGTGCTGGACGTGTTCGGGTACGAGACCTGGGACGGACGGGCGACCGCGACGGGCTGGGAGGCGCTGGTGGGCGACATGTCGAGCGGCACGACCCGGAAGGTGGTGGCGAAGCTGCAGATCGATCCGGAGGTGGCCGGCGACCTGTTGGGGTCGGTGGCGGTGTCGACCCAGGACCCGGTGACGGGGGCGGTGACGTCGCTCACGCAGGAGCTGTGGTCGGTGACGAGCGACGATCCGACCGTGTTGGATGGCAGCCAGGACGCGCTGGCGGTGGCGTACGTGGGCAAGGTGCACGAGGGCCGCGCCCGGGAGCAGGCAGCGGCCTTGCGACGAGGGGGGCGCGCCGACGACGCGGACGCCGTGCTGGACAGCTTCGCGAGGCAGCTCTCGGCGCTGTCGAGCACGTACTCGGCGCCGGAGCTGGCGCAGGCGGGCGACAAGCTGCAGTCCACGCGGCGGGTGTGGCGTGGGGTCGAGGAAGGGAGTCGGGCCGAGGTGAGCCTGGCGGCGGAGGAGCAGCTGAGAGCCTTGGGGTACATCGAATGACGTCGCGGTGATCGACACCGCGGCACGCTCAGTCTCCTCGCCGCTCGTCCCGAGCCACCCGACCGTCTTCGAGCCAGACGAGCCGCCGGGCCAGCGCGATGACCTTCTCGTCGTGGCTGGAGAACACGAAGGTGGTGCCCGACTCCTCGTTGAGCTTGCGCATCGTCGCCAGGAGCGCGGCGCCCGTGGCACCGTCGAGGTTCGCGGTGGGCTCGTCGGCCAGCACGATGGCCGGGCGGGCGGCCAGGGCGCGCGCCACGGCGACGCGCTGCTGCTGCCCGCCGGAGAGCTGGTTCGGGCGCCGGTCCTCCAGTCCCTCGAGGCCCACGGCCTTCAACAGCGGCATCACCCGCTCGCGGCGCTCCGCCTCGAGCACGCCCTGCAGCATCAGGATCAGCTCGGCGTTCTCGTAGGCTGTGAGCACCGGGACGAGGTTGTAGGCCTGGAACACGAAGCCGATCCGGTCCCGCCGCAGCTCGGCGAGGCGCCGCCGGGCCAGGCCCGACAGCGGCCGTCCCTCGACCTCCACCGCGCCCGCGGTGGGCTCGTCGAGCGCTCCGAAGAGGTTCAACAGCGTGGTCTTGCCGGACCCCGAGGGGCCCGCGAGCACGACGAACTCGCCGACCCCGATCGACAGATCGATGCCGCGGAGGGCGGGCACGGTGACCTCGCCCTGTTGGTAGGACTTCTCGACGGCGATGGCACGCAGGATGTTCACGGGACCTCTCAGAGCCGGCTGATGGCTTCGACGGGGGGCACGCGGGCGGCCTTCCACGCGGGGTACAGGGCGGCGAGCAGGGTGAGCAGGACGACCATGACCACCCCGTCGATGACGCGTCCGACCTTGATCAGGGGGTAGATCACCGGCTCCATGGCGTAGCCGGCCAGGTCGTAGTCGCTGCCCATCAAGGCGCTCAGGTCCAGCCCGTCGACGGCGAGGTAGCTGACTCCGGCCCAGCCGATGGCCAGCCCGAGCGCGACGGAGACGACCGACAGCATCACGCCCTCGATCACGACCATGGTGAAGAGCGTGCGGGGTGCGGTGCCCAGCGCGAGCAGCACACCGAGCTCGCGCTTCCTCTCGAAGACGCTCATCAGGATGCTGTTGAGGATGGCCAGCCCGACCAGGAAGAAGAGCACGAAGAACATCGCGCTCGCGCTGGTGCGGTCCAGCGTGATGTAGTCGCCCACCTCGGGAAGCGCCTCGGCCCAGGTGAGCACCTGGGCGTGCGGCAACGCGGCCCCGAGCTCCTCGGCCACCCGAGCGGCGTCGTAGACGTCGTCGAGCAACACGCCGACACTGTGGACCACGTCGGGCTCGCCGAGCAGGGTGGAGAGCGCGCGCCGGTCCACCAGCACCAGGCCGTCGTCGACCGCGGGGGACCCGGTCGAGAAGAGGCCGCCAACGCGGAAGAGCAAGGCCTGGTCCGGGCTGTTCGCGGTGACCACGAGGCGGTCGCCGACGTCGACGCGCAGCCGCTTCGCCAGGCTGCGGCCGACCAGCGCCTTGCCCACCCGTCCGGGCTCCTCCGGCAGCCACGCACCCTCCACCAGCGCCTCGGCGGTGATGGAGGCCTGCTCCTCGATGAGCGGGTCGACGCCGAGCGCGAGCAGGGTGGCCGAACCCGAGGAAGCACTGGCGACCACGAGGGCTTCCGCGCGGGGCACAGCGAGGCCATGGCGTGCGGCGGCGACGAGCACGGCCGCAGCGTCGGCGAGGGGCACGGGGTCGAGCGGGTCGTAGCCGGGGGCGCGCACGACCACGTGCCCGGCCCCGGAGCGTGCGGCGTTGTCGACGATGCTGGCGTAGCTGCCCTCGGAGATGCCGATGGCGAGCACCAGCATCGCGAAGCTGGCCGCGATGGTGCCGGCGGTGATCAAGCTCCGGCGCGCGTAGCGCAGCACGTTGCGGAGGCCGAGGCGCAGGGCGAGGGTCATCGCTGAGCCCTCATCGCGTCGACCGGGGCCAGGCGGGCTGCTCGCAGCGCCGGCCAGAGGCTGGAGAGGAAGGTCACCGCCGCGAGCACCACGGCCGGCCAGACGAAGGCGTCGACGCTCCAGCGGCCACGAAAGACGGGCTCGATGACGACGCCGGAGAAGGCCATGTCCGGCGTGCCCTCGGACAGGTCGAAGCCCACCTCGACCAGCCACCACGCGCAGCCGGCGCCGAGGACGAGGCCGAGGGCGGTGGCCACCACGCCCAGGACGAGGTTCTCGAGCACCACGAGCGCGACGACGCTCCGCGGCCGAAGCCCGACCGCCATGAGCACCCCGAGCTCCCGTGTGCGTTCGAGCACCGACATGAGCATGCTGTTCATCCCGCCCATCGACGCGGTGAGGAGCACGATGCCGACGATGACCAGCGACCAGGCCTTGGACATCTCGGCGTACTCGCCCATGAGTGGGTTCACGGCCCTCCACGTCCTGGCGACGAGCCCCTTGTCGGCTACCACCGGGGTGCGCGACGGGTCGGCGCCTTCGGGAGCGAGCAGCTCGGTGTCGGCGTAGACGCGGGTGAAGCGATCGTCGAGCCCGGCGACGAAGCTGCGGGCCGCACCGGCGTCCTGCAGCGTGACGGCGAGCGCGTGGGCGCCCTCGAGCACGAAGAGCTCTCGCGCAGCGTCAAGGGGGACCCAGGCCGTGCCACGGTCCTGGTCGGCGTTGCCGGTCTCGACGAGGCCGACCACGGTCCACAGCGCGTTGCCGAGGCTCCCGTCGGCGGCCTGCGTCATCACGGCGACCTCGTCCCCCACCCCGGCGTGGATGCGGGTGGCGAGCCCGGCCCCGAGCAGGACCTCCTCGCCCCCGGTGAGGAACGCGCCGGACACGATCTGGTCCGGCAGCCGGGACGCGTCGCGGGTGGGGTCCAGGGCGAGCAGGTTGGCGCCGGCCGACAGCTCCTCACCCGACACCAGCGCGGCGCCACGGATGACCGGCTGCACGGCGGCCACCCGCGGGTCGGCCTCGAGCTCCCTGGCCAGGAGGTCGGCGTCGGGTATCGTGTCGTAGAAGTTGCGCTGCTCGAGCTGGCCGGGGTGTTCGACGAGCACGTGGCCCGAGCCGGACACGAGCGCGGACACCGAGTCCGAGAGGAAGCCGTCGAAGAGCACCCAGGTCGCGATGGACATCGCGAGCGCGAGCGCCAGGCCGACGACGGTGATGACCGTGCGGCGGAGGTTGCGGGCGAGGTTGCGCCACGCCATCCGAGGCAGAGGTGAGCTCACGCGTACACCTTCAGGGCGAGGAAGAAGGCGCTGGGCCAGGAGCCGAACTCGCTGGCGAAGGCCGGCGCGGAGGTGCTCCAGTCGGGCGGGCGCTCTCCCAGGCCCACGAAGCCCGACGCGGTCAGGGACACCTCGTCGCTGACCGAGCCTTCGATGGACGGCATCAGCAGCACCGAAGGGTCGCCGAGGTTCGCGATGGCGCCGGTGCCCACCGTCCAGAGCGGGTGCACCTTCCAGCTCGCCGAGACCCCGGCGTAGCGCTGGCCGAGCAGCCACAGCTCGCCGACCACGTAGCGCGGGTCGAGGGCCTGGGTGAGGTAGTCGTCGGGGCCGTCGGCGCCGAGGGTCTGGAGGTAGAGCTCGGCGGACAGGTAGAGGTCCGGCATCGGCATCCAGTCCGCCCCGGCGGACGCGCGCACGAAGGGATCGTCGACGAGGGTGACCGTGGCTTCGCTGCGCAGCCCGAGGGGCCCTGCGCTGCCCGCGGCGACGGCGCCGAGCACGGGATCGGCCCGCACGAGGCCACCGAAGGCTCCGAGGTCCCAGAGCCCGAGGGTGCCCTGGGCGTAGCCGGTGGCGGTGAGGTGCTCGCGCACCAGGTCGTCGCCGGGGTCGCCCATCCAGGCCACGACGGCAGCGACCTGCCCGGCCGTGCCCAGCCACACGTCGGTTCGGGCCGCGTCGACGCCGGGCCGGTACTCCTGGTCGACGATGGAGGGGTCGAAGGGGGTGACCAGATCCAGCGGGGAGAAGAAGAAGGCCCGCCCGAAGCTGATGGCCTGCCGACCCAGGGTGAGGTCGACGTGGGGCACGGTGACCTGGAGGTTGAGGCGATCCACCCGGCCGGCGAGCGACATCTGGCGGGCATCCACGGCGTTCCAGGTGCCGTCGACGAGCTGGGGAGCACGGCGAGCGACGCCGGTCTGGCCGGCGAGGTCGACGTCGGCGGTGGCGAAGGTGGCGGTGTGGTGGGCCTCGATGGCGAAGCGCCCACGGCGCTCGTCGAGCTTGAGCCGCAGGTCGGTCAGCCCCTGGGCGGCCGGCTCGACGCAGGCGCAGTCGGGGTCTTCGAACAGCACGTGGTCGTAGGGGAAGACCCCCACGACGAAGGTCTTCAGATCGAGCCCGGGCTGCACCGGTGGGCGGGCGGCGAGCGCAGTGGCGACCACGAGCATCATCGGCGGAGGGCCTGCAGGGTGAAGGTGCTCGGGTCGTGGACCATGTCGAAGGCGAGGCTGTCGTAGGTGATGCGGGTGTACTCGGTGCTGTCGGCTGGTTTCACCAGCAGGACCGCCGGCACGCGCCGGCCGTCGAAGTCCCGGGGATCTTCCCAGCTCATGGTGCGCTCGAGGCGGCCGTCTTCGTCGTAGTAGGCGATGGCCAGCGGGAGCTCGTCGGCGGTGAGCTCCACCTCGAGGCGGCCCCAGACCACGGGGGCCTCGGGCTTCGGGGTGAGCGACAGCATCCAGGTGCTGTGGGTCGCGTCGGGCTGATGCCTCAGCTCGGCGTCGTAGTCGTCCGCCATCCGGCTGGACTTCACGAGGTCGTCGTTGGTGACGTGGCTGCCCATCCAGCCGTCCGACATCATGGCGGCGGGCAGCTTCACGGTGCGGTCGACCCGGGGCATGTAGTTCCAGAGCTGGTCGCCGACCATGAGGGTCGCGACGCCGGCTTCCTTGGCGGGCTCGCGGATGACGACGAGGCTCTTGTCGCTGCCTTCGGACCAGACCTCCAGCTGCACGGTGCGCTCGTAGCGATCGGTCTTCACGGCCATGGTGATGAGGGCGTGCGAGCTGCCGCCGCGGGCGACGTCGTCGACCTTGTCGAGCAGCACGCCGAGATCGGCCTCGGCGGCGAGAGCGAGGGCAGAGAGCAGGATCATGCGGACTCCGGGGCGGCGAGGCGCCGCAGCAAGCTGACGACCTGGCGGGCGGCGTGCGTGGGATCGAGGTCGAGGTGGACGTGGTCGAGGAACCACTTGTCGAGGGCTTCGCCCAGCCCCCAGACGGCGGCGAGGAGCATGGTCTGGGGGAGGTCGGTGCGCACCTCACCGCTGGCCTGGCCGGCGGCGACGGCCGTGTCGACGACCTCGTGCAGCTCGGCGTAGAGCGTGAGGATGGCGGCGTGCTGGAGGTGGTGTTCGGGCAGCTTCACGAACTGCCGGTAGAGCGCCACGTCCCGGGGCGAGGCGTCGGCCAGGCGGTAGAAGCCCACCGCCATGGCCTCGATCGAAGGCCAGAAGTCCAGGCCGGGTTGGATGGACCAGCCGCTCAGCGACTCGGCCATGGCCGCCTCCACCACGGCGCAGAAGAGATCGATCTTGCCGTCGAAGTAGTAGTACATCGCGCCCTTGGAGACCTGGGCCCGAGCGATGATCCGGTTGTAGCTGGCGCCTTCGAAGCCGTGCTGCGCGAACTCCTCGGCGGCGATCTCCAGGATGGCGTGCTGCTTGGCCGGCTCGAGGTGGTCCCAGCGAGGGCGGCGGCGGGGCATGGAGATCCTCGGAGGGTAGACCGGTGGTTCGACCGGTGGTTCGACCGGTGGTTCGACCGGTGGTTCGACCGGCGGTTGGACCGGTGGTTCGACCGGTGGTTCGACCGGTGGTTCGACCGGTGGTTCATCTTAACGCAGGTCTTGCGCCCATGCCCGCGGAGGCCGCGAGAGGCGGGTTGTGCTACAGGCGGCGGACGGAGCAGCAGCGATCATCGCGCTGCCCAGCCTGGGATGTGAGCCATGGCGACGATCGGCCTCTTCGCGCTCTTCGGGTGCTCGGGACCCACCGCGAGCAGCGACACCTCGGTCGCCGAGACCGCCTACGACCCGACCGACGGTCCGTCCGACGACACGGCCGACGAGTCGGGGGCGGCCGGTGACACCGCCCCCACCGACGGCGAGGACGACACGTCGGCCACGTGGAACCTCGGCGGCGCGACCCTTCACGAGGACACCTGCGGGCTCCAGGACGACGTCTCCGTGATCTACACAGGCACCCTCAGCCTCTCGGGCAGCCTCACCCTCGACGGATCGGAGACGAGCTTCCAGCTCACGGTCGACGGGTACAGCAAGCTGACGACCACCTGCGCGCTCGAGGCGGACGGAACCTTTGCCTGCGAGCCGGCGCTCGAGGACGGCGGCCTGTTCGTCTGGACGCACAGCCTGTCGGGCAGCTTCGCCAGCGAGACCTCGCTCACCCTGGACGTGGCGTACCTCGGCGAGTGCGCCACGGACAAGAAGTCGTGCGGGGCGATCGCTTCGGCCTCGGGGTGGAACTTCCCCTGCGAGATGAGCTGGACGCAACGGGCGGAGGCGCAATGAGCGCGCTCGCGCTGGTCGCCGCGGGCCTGGCGGCCGGATCGGTCCACGTGGTCAGCGGACCGGACCACCTCGCCGCGGTGTTGCCGTTGGCGGTGGCGGACCGAGAGCGGGCCGCGCGCGTCGGGTTCCGGTGGGGGCTCGGGCACGGTGCCGGGGTGGTCGCGCTGGGCGCCTTGGGGCAGCTGCTCGCAGGATCCGTGCCGATCGAGGCGGTGTCGGCGGTGTCGGAGCGGCTCGTGGGGGTGCTGCTCGTGCTCCTCGGCGTGTGGGCGATCCGTCGGAGCCGGCTCATCACCGTGCACGCTCACGGCCACGCGCACCCCGACACGGACCACGTGCACGCGCACGTCCACGTGGCCGATGGCACGGTGGAGGAGCCCCAGCACGCGGCGAGCGGCCAGCACGCGACCCACCGCCACTCGGCCTTCGGTTTCGGCCTGGTCCATGGCGCAGCAGGCGCCGGTCACCTCTTCGGGGTGCTGCCGTCGCTGGTCCTGTCGCCGTCGCACGCCGCGATCTACCTGGCGGCCTACGTGGGGTCGGCGGTCGTCTCGATGACCGTCTTCGCGGCGGCGGCGGCGGCGCTCGTTCGCGGACCTGGGCGGGTGCCGGCGGTGCTCGGTGCGTCGGGCGCTCTGAGCGTGGTGGTGGGGTTGGGGTGGCTCGTGGTGGTCTGAGGGGAGGGTGCGCCCACCGGGCCGAGTCGGTCGCCGCGACCCATGGCGTAGGCTTGCGGCACGGAGGCCCCCATGGGAGAGGACGACGGGACGAGCGCTGGAAGACGGGCCCTGCGGTGGTATTCGGAGCTGATCCTGGTGGCCTTGGTGTTCGCGGCCGCGCTGGTCTTGCACGGCTCGCTCGATCTCGAGCCAGGGCGCGTGCTGTACGAGTCGATCGCGGTGTTCTTCTGCGCGTCGGACACCCAGCTCGGGGACGGCCGGACGGCGGCGGCGCTCTGGGCGGTCCGTTGCGCGGCGCCCCTGAGCATCGCCGCGGCGGTGGTCGATGGGCTCTGGAAGACCGTGTTGCGTGTGGCGGACAGCCTGGGGCCCACCATGGATCGCGTCGGGCCGGCGTGCCGCGACCACGTGGTGGTGGTGGGCGTGGGCCAGACCGGACGCTGGCTGTGCCACTGGCTGAAGCAGGAATTCCCGAAGCAGGCGGTGGTCGCGGTGGACCAGAACGCCGCGGATCCAGGCGTCGAGCAGCTCCGCGGGGCGGGGGTGCCGGTCATCATCGGTGACGCGCGCGACGTCCGCACCCTCGTGCGAGCCAACGTGGGCATGGCCAAGGAGATGTACCTGGTCGTGAGCGACGACCTGGTCAACATCAGCGCGGCGCTCATCGCCGACGAGCTTCCAGGACTCTCGACGGACTTCGTGGTCTGGACGCAGGTGGCGGAGCCGCGGCTTCGGGAGGGGCTGGTCGCGCGGCTTCACGACCAGCGCACGCGGCGCATGGAGCCCTTCTCGAGCTACGACTTCGCGGCCGGCCTGCTCGTGGACCGGGAGCTCGCTGCGCTGGGTCCCGGAAACGCGGTCGTGGTGGCCGGGCTGGGGAAGTTCGGCGGAGCGGTCCTGCGGGCGCTGCTCGCGCACGACTGGACAGACGATGCTGCCCCCAAGCTGGTCGCGCTCGACGTCCGTGACCTGCCCAAGACGACGGGGCCGACCTGGTACACGGACTACATGCCGCCCTCCGGCGAGCCCGTGCCCCCATCCTTCGCGTGCTGCGACCTGCGGGGAACGGGCGCGGAGGAGCTGCTGGAGGACCTTGGGAGGCGTGGCCTGGAGGTGCTGTTCGTGCTCTGCACCGACGACGACGAGGCGAACCTGCAGGCGTCCCTGCGGCTGGCCGAACGGGTGAGAGCGCATGGAAGGCACTCGGACGTGCGCCTCTTCACACGGCTGTTTCGCTGGCCGAAAGGCATCGACGACAGCCAGGTGCTCGAAGGCATCCAGCCGGTGCACGTCTCCGAGCTCGTGCGGGAGGCCCTGCAGGAGCGCATCGAGGCTCGGCGGGCGATGCGGAAGGCTGCAGACCCGGCCGGCGCCGGGCAGGTGGGCGGGCGCGGCTGGTAGGGTCGCGGACCCTGGAGATAGGCATGTGGTTCATCGGCAGGAAGGACGTCCCGCTCGACCCGGACGCGGACGACGCGCTTCGTGATCAGCTGGGCATCGAGCCCTACGCCGACGGACTCCACAAGTTCGTGCGGGACTGCCAGACCCCGATGACCGTGGGGCTGCAGGGGGAGTGGGGTTCCGGCAAGACGAGCTTGATGAAGCTGGTGCGCTCGAAGCTCGACGCGGGGTCGGTGATCACCTTCTGGTTCGAGACCTGGCAGTACGGAGCGGTCGGTGTGTCGGACACGCTGGGCATGCTCCTGTTGCGGGATCTGACCGACAAGCTGCTCGGCGCGTTGGAGGGCGACCCCGCGATCTACAAGTTTCGCGACAAGATGGGCGCCGCCTTCCAGGCAGCCATTCCCGCCCTCGCCGGCATGGCCACGTCGATGGCCACCCGGAGCGACCGCGCCGGTGAGGCGGCGAGCGCGGCCGCCGGCGCGCTGGTCTCGCCATCCGGAGGCCGGGGCAGGAGCGACATGCGCGCGTGCTTCCAGGAGCTCGTGACCAAGGCGTTGGACACCAAGACGGGCGACGCGCGCCGGCTCGTGGTGTTCATCGACGATCTCGACCGGGTGCCACCGGCGCTCGCGGTGCGTCTGCTCGAGGTGCTCAAGAACTTCATGGACGTCAAGGACTGCGTGTTCGTGGTGGCGTGCGACTACGAGGTCGTCCGGGAGGGCGTCGGGCAGGTGATGCAGCTGGGGGCCGACATGCCGGAGGAGCGCCGGAAGGAGAAGGTCGACGCCTTCTTCCACAAGCTCTTCCAGGTGCAGTTCCTCATGCCCGTCGGGGCCTACAAGATCGACCTGCTGCTCCGCGAGTACGTGGGGCGCTGGTTGTGGCTGGGCAACGAGGTCGACGCGAAGTCCTCCAAGGAGAGGGAGGCGTGGGCGGCCTCGGTGATCCCGGCGTTCCTCGAGACGGGCACCACCAAGGGGCACACCACGCTGCGCGCCGACGGGTGGTTCCAGCAGCTCCGCGAGGTGGTTCAGGCCGTGGTGGGCACGAACCCGCGGTCGTTCAAGCGCTTCCTCAACCTGGTCGAGCTCACCTCGTGCGTGGACGCGTCCTTCCAAGCCGGCGAAGACAAGGTGGGGGCCCTGGCCCACTGGCGCATCGGCACCACGGCGACGGACGTGGCGACCCTTCGGTGGTGCACCGCGCTCTTCCCGATCGTGGCGCTGCAGCAGAGGTGGCCGCGGGTGGCGGCGACGCTGTTGGCCGGGGCGACGAACCGGACACGCCCCAGCAGCAGCCTCGGCGACGCGGACTTCACCGACTTCGAGCGGCGGCTGCGGACCATCACCGACATCTGGCCCACCGCGGCTTCCGATCTCGACCAGGACGAGGTGGACACCAAGCTGCACGACGAGTGGTTCGCCCAGCAGCTGCGAGAGGTCTTCCCCGGACACAACCACGTGGACCACGAGCTCGACCTGCCCGACGCGCTGTCGAAGTTCGCTCGGAGCTGGTTCCGCTTGCTCGACAACAGCTCCCAGGGCGACAACGTGCTCACCGACGACGAGCTGGCCACCATCGCGCGGTGGTCGACACGCCTGGGCAACATGGGCGTGGCGAACATCGAGCTCACGGGCATCGCTCGCCTGCGGCGTGACTGGATGGAGGTCGACGCGGACGCGGGCGACGGCTTCATGGCGCTCGCCTCCCACCTGTTGTCGACACAACAGGAGCTCAACCTCGTCTCGGGCAAGGCGGACCATCGGTCGGTGCGGTTCTGGATCCAGACGGCCTACGGGCAGTCGGGCAAGCTGATGAGCTTCCACGCCAAGGGCGACGCCCTCGAGGTGAGGGTGAACGCGACGCCCGGCATGGGGGAGCGTCTGGCCCTGCCGGAGCTCGCCACGGCGGGCAACGTGCTCGTGGATCGTCTGATCGAGGCAGGCGTGGAGCCGCGTCGGATCCGGCGCGGAAAGCTGGCGATCCAGCTCGCCGACTTCGCGCCGGGTCACACAGCCAGTCGAAACCACGCCCTCCGCGCAGCCTTCGGCGGCTTCTTCGAAGACGTGGAGCGGCTCGCGCGGCAACAGCCCGCGCCCCAGGTCGCCGCGCTCAATCCTTCGCCCATACCCACTGCACCACCGGAGACCCTCGCATGAACGACTGTCACTTCTGCGGCCGACGCAAGTCCCGCGTGGCCATGGCGCAGATCTGCAACCGGTGCGCGGTGGGCAGCAACCGGGACCGTTGGTGCGACTTCTGCAAGAAGAGCACGAACACCGAGATGGCCTTCATCTGCAGCGACTGCGCCAAGGGGCGGGAGGGCGACGCCTGGTGCGACTTCTGCAAGAAGACGACGAACACGGAGCCGGCGCGGATCTGTGGTCGGTGCGCGAGCTGACGACGATCCCTGGCTGAGCCGTTGGACGTGGCCGGCGACGAGGTGCAGCCTGCGAGGCCGGTGTCGGTCCACCGCCGCGGCCCCACTCCCGTGCCTCACATGCCGAGCCACTCCGCGCAGTCCGGGTCGATCGTCACGCACAGCGACGCGAGCGTGCGGGCGGCCCTGGCGCTGAGCATGCCGTCCGCCAGCTCCTCGCCGATGAACGCGACGAGCTCGTCGAAGTCCTCCTAGGGTCCCTCGAGGATGCAGCCGGACGCGGTGATGCGGGAGCACATCACGAGCATGTGCGCGCCCTGAGGCAGCCCACGAAGGGCGTTGAGGGCCTTGTCCTGCGCCTTGTCGAGCTCGACTTTCATGAATCACCCAGATCGTCGGTCGACGCGCTGTTATCACGGTCCTGGGAACGACGGAGGCGCTCGAGCATGGACATCGACGACCTCCTCCCAGGCGACTGGCCACCGACCGCAGACCTCGTCGACGCGCTGCTCGATGACGCGTGTGTGGACGCCTACGACGAGTACGAGCAGGCCACCGCGATCCACTGCGTCATCGACGGATCGGGGGCGCTGCCCTGCCCCGCTACCGTGGGCGGTGAACGGGGTCGCCTCGTCGGCGTCGACCTCCGCGATGCCTCGCTGGTCGGGCTGGTTCGGTTCGGCGCGGTCGGCCCCCTGCCGGTCCCGCTCCAGGATGTGGTGCCCGACCCAGCGACTCCAGCCGCGTACCTGGTCGCGATGTACCGGCTCTGGCGTGGGCTCCGGCCGCTGGTCGTCGAGGCCGAGCTGTAGGGGCCGTCGCGGCAACGGTGCTCGGGCTACCGGTTGAACACGACCACCTGGCGGTCTGGATAGGCCCACACGTGGGCCGTGCCGACGCGCTTGACGGTGACGTGTCCGCTGTGCACCAGGCGGAGGTGGCAGCTTCGGCAGAGGGCGAGGCCGTTGGCTTCTGGATCGTCGGCGCCGCCCTTCGAGCGGTAGTGCACGTGGTGGGCCTCGACGGCGAGGGCCTGCCGACGGCACTCCGGGTTCCGGCACGTGTAGGCGTCGCGGTGGCGGACGCGCTGGGAGAAGCCGCGGGGCTTGGGGGGCT